>JANQFK010000007.1 GCA_028277885.1 Myxococcota bacterium | reverse complement strand
CCTTCTAGCTGGGCGAGCCCTTCGGGGTCGCTTTGCGGCGGAAGCCGATCCAGGGTGGGTCGGCCTCCTAGTCGCGCGGCTGGACCTGCCAGTAACGGATGGGGGGAGCCTTCTCGGGTGGGGGCGTGGGTCGCTTGTACTTGGCGGCGTAGGCCTGTCGCACCTGCGCGATCCGAGCCTGGTCCTCGATCGGGTCGAGCACGACCTCGTACACGAGCTCGCCGATCCCGAGGCGCACCTCGGCGTCGTCGTCGACCCAGGCCGGCCAGCGCTTGCTCTCGGGGTTGCGGGCGCCGACGTAGAGCGCGCCGTCGAGCTCCGCGCAGACGATGGTGACGGAGTGGGGCAGGAGATAGGGCGTGCTGACTTCGATCGCGATCTCGGCATGCGCGTTCGTGAAGGACCAGTCCGAAGGGGTCGGCGCGACCTCGCCGGGAAGTCGCATGCCGGGTCGCCGATCCTTCGGGCCGAAGCAGCCGAGGCTCCCAATGACGACGACGATCGCCAGCACGGTGCCGACTCGGGGACTCGATCTCACGGGATACCTCGCGTCTGGGCTCGAGGCGTCATGGTACCCCCTCGGATCGAATCGTGGAGGGAGTTCGCATCCGCGAAGCCCGGAGGCCGCCTCTCCCCCGAGCCGGGAGCATCGAGTGGACTCGGCAACCCCTACGGGATGCAGGCCACGCCGTTGAAGGCCGCCTGGATCTGAAGCGAGAGCCGACAGTCGTCCGCCTGGGCGGAGGTCACCGGGGCGAAGAGCGGCCCGAGCGGGATCAGCGGCGAGTGCACCCGGCAGAAGAACGGGGCGTAGACGTCGGCGAACAAGTCCGTGGCGGCCGAGTAGGTCGCGGTGTAGCTCTGGCCGGCGCCCAGCTCGCGGTCGAGGCAGACGACCGGCGGCGAGGGCACGACGTCGGGCAGGTCGTAGCAGGGGCAGTCGCAGGCGTCGCCCTTGAGGTCGCCGTCGGCGTCCTCCTGGCCCGGGTTCGGGGCGTTGGGGCAGTTGTCGGCGTCGTCGAAGACGCCGTCTCCGTCCGAGTCCAGAACGCCAGCCAGGGAGGACGACACGCTGTCGGCGATGTCGTCGCGAGCCGTGCAGCTGGGGTCGGTGCAGGCTCCGAGATCCGTGAAGTCGATGGCGGGCGCCAGCAGATCGCCGTCGGTGACGAAGCGCAGGTTCCAGACCGGATCGCCGGTGAAATCGGGACCGTCACTCGGATCGGTGGCGAAGAACGCGTACTCGTTGCCGTCATCCACATCACCGAGGATCTGCGTGAAGCTCCGCGCCGCGTAGGTGCTCCCACCGGTGGTGGTGAGCACGAGGTTGGAGGCGACCCGCGCAGCGACGTCGTACAGGAAGGTGCCGTTGGCCGCGTTGCCGTCCTCGTAGGTGGCCGCGAAGGTGTATTGGATGAGCTGGGCTCGGGACCCCTCTGCGGAGGCCATGAGCGCGGCGACGGCGGCGAGGCAAGTCAGGATCGACAGGCGGGCGAACGACATGAGTGGCGCACCTCCGGTGTCCCATTTCACCACGCCCTGGAGAGTCCTGTCCACCCGTCCCATGCGTCGCCCGGTGCCGCGGCTTGCGCGGGGACACCGTTTCCTCGGGAAGTTGCGGGACTGCCTGCGGAATCGAGCTCTCCGCGACGCAGGGGGTGCGGCGAGGCTCTCGCCGAGGCGAGGGCGATTCGGGATCGGTCCCACGAGGACCGCTTCAGCCGACGACCAGCACCACGAGGGCGAGGCCGACGAACCAGAGCGGGACGAAGGGGTCGAACCAGACCCGCTTGAAGCGCTGGAACCCCCGGATGTTGAGATCCGCCCAGCTTCCCTTCTCGAAGGCCACGCGGGCGCTCGAGCGGCGGAAGGCGAGGTAGGCCGGCATCCCGGCCAGCAGCCCGAAGACCAGGCCGAGCGCGTGCTGGACGTTCGCGATATGGCCGACCAGGCCCGTGGCGCACACCACGAACCATCCCATGATCCACATCGTGTCCTGGTCGGTCACCACGTAGCCCGTCGAGGTGTAGCGGGCCTGCATCCAGGCGTAGCCGAAGCTGCCGTAGACCACGCCGGACATCCCGCCGAAGAGGGGACCGCTCGTCTCGAACTGCACCAGGACGCCCGGGATCTGGGTCAGCGCAACGATCCCGAGGAAGACGCGGGCTCCCTGGAGGCTCTCGATCTGGCCGCCGAGGCGGTACAGCCAGAACATGTTGAAGACCAGGTGCAGGATCCCGAAGTGGATCAGCATGGGCGTCAGGAGCCGCCAGGGCTGGGTCCAGTCGATCCGGTCGAGGTAGTACCCGTCCGGGGTGATCGGAACGACCAGGAGGGCCCGGAGGATCGGGGAGCTCCGGTCCCCGAGGCCCGAGAGCAGGCTGACGGCCACGCAAAGGACGATCAGGGCCAGGGTCAGCGGCCCGAGCGGGCCTCCCCGTGAGAGGCCGCCGCGCTGGGACAGGCCCGGTATGCGGACGGGACGCGCGGCGGCCTCTCGCTCCGCGCGAATCCGTTCGGCCTCGGCACGGCTGCCCCGGGACGCTTCGCCGGTGTAGCGGCTGGCCAGCTCCGTGGCGGCCTCGAGGTCCGCCTCGTCGATGATCCAGACCGCGTGGCCGCCCTCCTCGGAGCGCACCTCGTTCTCGATTCCCTCGACTTCGAGCTGGTCCGAGAGGCCCCGCGCCTGCTCCGGGTCGTCGTAGCTCTGGAGATGCCGCATGCCGTCACTTCCCCGCCTGGAACAGACCGGTAGCGCAGGGTGCGCTCGCGGAGGAGGCGTGCCGGCGAGCCCGGGCCGTGCGGGGTCGTGGCGACTCCAAGGAGCACGGAGCCGGGGCCGCCGCCACGTGGGCTCGCGCACGGGGCCGGGGCCGAGACGACCACGCCCCGACCGAGGCCGGGGCGGGTCGAGCTCGATATGGGCGGCGTGCTAGATCGGCAGCTCGTTCACCACGAAGTTCTGCAGCAGGTCGCCGGTCGGGTCCGCGGCCGCATCGCCCCAGAACTGCTGCCACTCCGAATCCGCGTCCATCTTCGCGCCGAACTTCCCGAAGGCCTCCCAGCTCCCATGCTCCATCACGTAGTGGATCGCCAGGGGCTCGCCCCCGATGGCGCTCTGGTGGACGCGCACCTTCGCGCCCAGCCGTTCGTGGATCTTCTTCGCCGTGACGACCTTGGCCGAGAACTCCTGGAGCCTGCCATCCTTGGGTCGCCATACGGCCACCACCGTGATCGCTGCCATGGTCCTTCCTCCGGCTCACTCCCCAGGCGAAGTATACGCTCGCGGTCTCGACGAGCTTCGGCTGAATCGACGATGAACGGCGTTCATGGCGACCGAGAACGGCCTCGGAGCTCGGGCGCCGTCGGTCGTGGTACCGTCGGGCGAGCTGAGCAGAAGCGGGATCCCATCGAGCCATGAGCAGCAGCGTGCGCCTCGGCATCGCCCTCCTCGGCGCGCTGGCCCTCGTCGGGGCCGCCGCTCCGGGCCGGGGAGAGGTCTCGCCGCTCGCCATCGCGGGCACGGAGTTCGTCGACGCCTCCGGTGCGCGCATCCTCCTGCGCGGCTTCGCGATCCAGGCCAAGATGCCGCCGTTCCGGCCCGTGCAGTCCGCGGCCGACTTCGACCCCATCCGGGGCTACGGGGCCAACGTGGTCCGTCTGCACTTCAGCTGGGAGGCGGCCGAGCTCGTGGAGGGCACCTACGACGAGAGCTACTTCGACTACTACCGCCAGGTCGTCGACTGGGCCGCCGAGCGCGACCTGTACGTCATCATCGACTTCCACAACAACGCCTTCTCACGCTGGGCGGCCAACGGCTGTGGCAGCGGGTTCCCTCCCTGGGCGATCTCGCCGGCGGTGCCCCCGGTCCCGCCGAAGCCCAACGGCGAGTGCGTGTTCAACGAGGAGATGGCCCGGGCCATCTTCCTGGGGACCGACAACGAGCGCATCTGGGTGGACTTCCTGGAGGGCTCCCACGGTGCGCGCTCGCGCTTCTTCGCGTTGACGGCCCGTCTGGCCCAGGAGTACGCCGCTCATCCGAACGTCATCGGGTTCGATCTCAACGAGCCCCTGCCCTGGAACACCAGCGGCGGCGGCTTCGACCATGCCCTGATGACCGACTTCTACGAGCAGTGGGCCGCGGTCATCCACGCGGCCGACCCGGGTGCCTTCGTGTTCGTGGAGCCGTTCTTCATCCACCACATCCTGTTCAACGTCCCGACCCTCTACGAGCCGTTCCACATCGACAACGCCGTCTACGCACCGCACTACTACGAGTTCGGAACCATCAACCAGGGCCGGCCGATCCTTCCCCATGCTCCCAGCATCGAGAGCATCGTGGCGTCCCGGCAGAAGCTGGGCATCCCCGTGTTCGTCGGCGAGTGGGGCGGCCCGATGGGCGGCCTGCAGGCGATCGAGGACCAGCTGCATCTCGTCGTGCGCGACTTCGACCGCCACCGCTTCTCCGGCGTCCGCTGGAACTACTCGCCCAACTGGACCCCGGAAGGCCTCGACCACTTCCACGACGAGGACTACAGCTGCTTCGACGACCAGCGGCTCCCGCGCCCCGGCTGCTTCCCGAGGGCCTTCGCGCCCCGCACGGCGGGGATTCCGCTGTCCAGCGTGTTCCTCCACCGGGACGAGTCCCTGGTCTTCCACCCGCTGCTTCCGGAGCTGAGCGACCTCTACCGGATGTCCGGCACCTTCCTGGAGCATCGCTGGCTCCACGACCCCTCCATGGGGGCCACCGTCCTCTTCGCCCCGGTGGCGCTGCTCTACGATGCACCCCCTCGAGTCGCGACGAGCCCCGGCCTCACCTGCGAGTACGACCCGGCGCAGACCTACCTGTCCTGCCGGTCCGATCAGCCCGGGGTGATGCGCGTGCTCGTGCATCCCCAGTGAGCGCGGAGGCGCGGACGCGGGCGCCTAGAACGCGAAGCCGATTGCGCCACCGAAGATGAGCGAGTTCTCGCCCGTGGTGATGTCGTAGTGCAGCTGCGGTGAGAAGGTCATCCGGCGGCCGATCTCGAACTCGTAGAGCAGGCCGATCCGGTAGGTGAACTCCTCTTCCGTGCCGCTGCCCCCGTCCTCGTCCAGGATCTCGACGCCGGGTCCCGTCTGGATCGCGAGCCCCCGCCAGAGATGGAGGTCGAGCACGCCGAGGAGCGTCGTGGCATCGATCTCGTCGAAGGCGTGCTCGATCACCAGGCCGACGCCCAGCCGCTCGCCGAGCCGATACTCGTAGTCCAGGCCCACGGTCGGCGCGTAGTCCTCGGTGTCGTAGGTCCCGGCGAGGATCACCGAGAGGTGGTGCGGATGCTCCTTCCAGTCCATCTCCTGGGCGTCGGCGGCGGACGCGAGAGCGAGGCATGCCGCCACCATCCAGAGTTTCGCACCGAGCCCGGCCGAGGCGTTTCGCATGGGAGGTCACTCCTCGTGTACGAGGGTATCCTCGCGCTTCGTGGGAGGCATCGCCATCCGCGGCTGCGTCCGTCGGCGCCTCGTCCTCGGGCCTCGAACGGGTGGTCCGCCGCCCGGCTTCCGGGCCGGCGTCCTCGCCTCGCCGCGCATCGGGATATCCTGTCGGCGGGCCGCGGGTCACGATCCCGAGGCTCTGCGAGGTGGGGCCGGTGGGATGGGAAGCGCTCGAGCGGTGGGGTGACGCCGCTCGCGTCGAGCCGCTCTCGGGCGGGGTCGCCAACGACGTGTGGAGCGTGCGGGTCGAAGGACGGCTCGCGGTCGCTCGCCTCGGTGCGCGGAGCGACGCCGATCTGGCGTGGGAGGTCGAGCTCCTTCGACACCTCGCCCGGGAAGGCCTGACGGTGCCGGTGCCGATCCCCACGAAGGACGGCCGGGAGTTCGCCGACGGCCTGGTGGTGGTGACCTACCTCGAAGGCGGACCGCCCGAGACGGAGGCCGACTGGCGGCGCGTGGCCGAGACGCTCCGCCAGCTGCACCGGTCGACCCAGGGCTGGCCGCAGCGCCCGGGGTGGCGCTCGTCGACCGATCTCCTGCACGCCGAGACCGGGACGAAGGTCGAGCTCGGCGCGATGCCGCGCGAGGGCGTGGCTCGATGCCGCGCCGCGTGGGCGCGGCTCGCAGGGCGCCGGACGTGCGTCGTCCACGGCAACCCCGCCAACCCGGGCAACGTCCGCATCACCGCGGAGCGGGTCGCGCTGATCGACTGGGACGAGTCCCACGTCGACGTTCCCGACCTCGACCTGGTGCTGCCCCACAACGCCGCCGGTCTCGACGAGAGCACCCACGACACCGCGGCCCAGGCCTCGGCTGCATGGGAGGCCGCCGTGTGCTGGGGAGACGACTACGCGCTCGAGCGCCTCGCCGAGGTGCGCGAGATCTGAGCGGCGGAGGCCGAAGCCCTCGAATGGAGCGGGTGGGTCGTCTCCCGCGCGCAGAGCGCACCGCACCGCTGAAGCGCCCCTGCGGGCATCACCCGAACGGGGCAGCCCGGTGCTTCGTCGCCTCCCGGGCCACCGCTCCGAGCCTTCCTCCCCACCTCCGTCGATGTAACGTTTCTCGAGGCGGGGGCGGGAGGTGGACCGAACTCAGTCTGGGAGAACCCCGATGCGCAGACTCGTTCTTCTCCATTCGCTTGCAGCCTTCCTGTTCGCCGCGCCGGCTGGGGCCACGCTTCCCCAGCTCACGGAGATCGAGTGCCTCACGGCGAAGCTCCAGGCCACGGCGGGCACGACCTTCAACCTGAACTTCGTGCCGTTCTTCCCCGTCTTCGTGTGCGGAGCCATCATCTCCGTGGACGGCGACTCGACCTTCGACATCCAGAGCTTCGGGTTCCAGGGCCCCGGCGTCCTGACCCAGAGCTGCGCGGCTGCCACCCCGGATCAGCCCTACCAGCTGGATTCGCTGGTCCTGGGCGACCTCAACCTCTTCGAGGCCTACGGGAAGCTCGAGATCTTCGAGCCGTTGCTCCAGAGCGAGGTCGAGGGCCAGGCGCAGAACGAGCTGCTGGGCTTCTTCCTGCCGATCCGACGCCCCGCGACGCCCGGCGCCGGAGCGCTGAACTACAACGAGGTAGGCGTCACCGAGGCCTCGACGCCGGCGGTCTGCCGCAAGGTGCCGAAGCGCCTGTTCTTCTAGGGCCCGATCTGCGGGCGCGAGCGGGAGCCGCCCCGGCGCGGGCCGGGGCGGTCAGCTGCCGCCTCGGCGGGCCAGGATGGTTGCGTGGTCGAGCGGTCGCTCGCCGTCCAGCGGCTTGCGCGTCGAGACCTCGAAGCCGTCGAAGCCCACGCCCCGCATCTCTCCGACGAGCGTCTCCGGAAACAGCTCGTGGGCGGTCGTGACGGCGTGGTCGAAGGGCAGGCCGTGCCGGGCGGGGCAGCTCGCGGCGAAGAACGACACCAGCACCGGCGCTCGGGGCGCGAGGACGCGGAGCCACTCGCCGAACACGTCGGTGAGTCGTGGCGGCGCCAGGTGGATGAGCGAGTAGCGGGCGACGATGCCCGCGAGGGAGGAGTCGGCGAGGTCGAGGCCGGTGAGGTCTCCGATCCGGAACGTCGACGCGGGGAAGGCCCGCCGGGCCTCGTCGATCATCGCGGGGGAGACGTCGTAGCCGATCGCCTTCACACCCAGCTCCGCGAGGTGACCGACGACGTGCCCGGGCCCGCAGCCGAGGTCCGCCACCGGCCCGGCGGCGGGGGAGGCGAGCCGGGCGAACGCTCCCAGCCACTCGCGATCGAGCGGGACGCGGTCGAGATCGCCGAGGTTGAGGAGCGTGTACTCCCTCGCCCTGGCGTCGTAGGAGTCCCGGACGGCGTCGGCCACCCGGCTCTTCCTAGCAGCCCCGGCCCGGCCCCACACCCCCGACGATTCAGGCCTCCAGGAGGCCGGTCAGTCGCCGCGCGATGATCTCCTCGGCCTGCGACATGATGCGGTCGATCAGCTCCCGGCAGGTCGGGATGTCGTGGATCAAGCCGGCCACCATGCCGCAGGACCAGGCGCCCGCATCCATCTCGCCCTGGGTCATGATGCGCGGGTAGACGCCGGCGACCTCGGGCAGGATGTCCTCGAACTGGAGGTCGGCGCCGAGCTCGCGCTCCTTCTCGAGGAGGCGCTCCACGGCCTCGTTGGTCAGCACGCGCTCGGTGTTGCGCAGCGGACGCATGATCAGCCGCGTGTCGAGCTCCGTGGCGGCCAGGATCGCGGCCTTCACGTTCTCGTGCACCGGCGCCTCCTGGGTCGCGATGAACCGGGTGCCCATGTTCATGCCTTCGGCGCCCATCGCGAGCGAGGCCACGAGGGAGCGGCCGTCCGCCATTCCGCCGGACGCGACGAAGGGGATCTCCAGCTCGTCGGCCGCGCGCGGCAGCAGGATCATGTTGGGGATGTCGTCCTCGCCCGGGTGGCCGCCGCACTCGAAGCCGTCTACGGAGGCGGCGTCGCAACCGATGCTCTGGGCCTTCAAGGCGTGCCGGACCGAGGTGCACTTGTGGATGATCTTGATCCCGGCGTCCTTCAGGATCGGCAGCACCGGCTGCGGGTTCCGGCCGGCCGTCTCCACGACCTTCACGCCGCCCTCCACGATGGCCTTCGCGTAGGCGGGGTAGTCGGGCGGGGTGAGGGCGGGGAGGAAGGTGAGGTTCACGCCGAAGGGCTTGTCCGTCATGTCCCGGCAGCGCGCGATCTCGTTCGCGAGGTCGTCGGCCGACTTCTGGGTCAGCCCGGTGATGATGCCGAGGCCGCCGGCGTTGGAGACCGCGGCCGCCATCTCGGCGAAGCCGACGTAGTGCATGCCACCCTGGATGATCGGGTGCTCGATGTCGAACATCTCGGTGATCGCGGTCTTCATCGTCCTCCTCTCCTCTGCCTGGGCCGGGCTCCGCTTCGCGGCAGGGTCCCCTCCGCCATGGGCACGGGGGTGGGGATCCGCTGCGGGTCCCCATGGTAGTGGGCGTGGCGCTCCGTGCCGGCCCTCGGGAGGTCCGGGGGCGGAGCACACCGGGAAGCCTCACGGCGACGGGGGTGCCTCGTCCGTGGCGAGCGGCCGCTCGTCGCGCCTCCACCCGGCCATGTGGCCCTCGAGCAGGGCCACGGGACGCTGGCCGACGAGCCGCAGCTGGATGGCGGCCAGCACGGCTCGAGGCCCGTGCTCGCAGTACAGCACGACCGGCTCGTCCGGGCTGCGCGGCGGCGGGATCTCCTCCGCTCGCGCGAGGATGGCATGGAAGGGCAGGTGCACGGCGCCGGGCACGTGCGCGCGCGCGTACTCGCCCCGTGAGCGGACGTCGACGACGGCCGGGGCCTCTCCCGCCTCGATTCGCCTCGCGAGCTCGTCGCGGTCCATCGTGTCGCCGCACGCCGCCGTCATCAGGCCCAGGGCGACCCGCAGGCCGAGGCGGCGGGCGCGGCACGCACGCGGCGCGGGATCGCACGGGAGGGGCGGGGCGCGGTCAGGCACGCCCGGCCTCCAGGAAGAGCCAGCGGCGCCAGCCCGGCACCAGGAGGGGGAGCGAGCCGACGGCGAGCAGACCCGCGGTGATCCACAGCAGACCCGCCCCGGTGGCGAGGGCCTCGCCGAGCCCCGCGAAGGCGCCCGCGCGGAAGCTCGCGCCGAGCCCCACCGCGGCGACGTAGCGGAGCAGCGACATGCCCGAGAGGATCGCGGCCAGCTGGAAGACGTGCTTCGGGCCGAAGGGGTAGGCGCAGACGAGGCCGAGGCCGCCCGCCGACGCGCGGCGGCTGCCGACGGCGAGCCGTGCGCGCATCCGCTCCGGCACCTGGCGCAGCAGGAAGTCGCGGCCGGCGATGCTGGCGACCCCGTACTTGAGGAGCGCCGACAGGGAGAGGCCCAGGGTGGCGTAGAGCGCTCCCGGGATCGCGCCGAAGCAGAGGCCCGCTGCGGTGAGCAGGATCGACGAGGGCACGAGCACCGCGAAGCGGAAGGTCAGGATCCCGACGTAGAGCACCGGCCCCCAGAAGCCGGCGCGCTCGACCAGCTCGCGGAGGGACGCGACGCTCCACTCGAGGTCGAGGCGGTCGCGCACGGGGATGGAGAGCAGCCCGAGGGCCAGGAGCACGGCGGCGAGGGCTGCCCAGCGGGAGGGCGGGACCCCGAGGAAGCCGGCGCGCTCGCTCATGCGACGGCGGCGCGCGCGTCGGTGCGCCCGCGCGAGCGGTTCGCGAGGGCGACGAGCGAGAGCATGACGGGCACCTCGACCAGCACGCCCACCACCGTGGCCAGCGCGGCCGGCGAGTCGAACCCGAACAGCCCGATCGCCACCGCGATGGCGAGCTCGAAGAAGTTCGAGGTGCCGATCAGGGCGGCCGGAGCGGCGATCGCGGTGGGAAGGCGCCACGCCCACGCCCAGCCCCAGGCCACGGCGAAGATCCCGTAGGCCTGGAGCAGCAGCGGCGCCGCGATCAGGAGCACGAGCCACGGCTGCGCCAGGACGCGCTCGGCCTGGAGGCCGAACAGCAGGACGACGAGGAGCAGCAGCCCCACGGACTCGAGGGCGTCGAAGCGCGCCGCGAAGGCGTGCACCGCGGGCTCGCCGCCGCGCTCGAGGAGGCGGCGGCGCGCCAGGGCGCCGGCGGCCAGGGGGAGCACCACGAAGGCGGCGGTGGCGAGCAGCAGGGTGGTCCAGGGGATCGGGACGTCGACCACGCCGAGCAGCAACGCGACCAGCGGCGCGAAGGCGCCGAGGAGCACGAGGTCGTTGATGGCCACCTGGACCACGGTGAAGGTCGGGTCGCCCCGGGTCATCCGGCTCCACACGAACACCATGCCCGTGCAGGGCGCCGCGCCGAGCAGGATGAGCCCCGCCACGTAGCCGCGGGCGTCGGCGGCGGGCACCCACCCCGCAAACAGTCCCTCGAAGAAGAGCGCCGCCAGGGCGGCCATGGTGAAGGGCTTGATGAGCCAGTTCGTAGTCAGAGTGAGGGCGAGGCCCTTCGACCAGCCGCCGTCCCGGCCACCGCGCCGCAGGCGGGAGAAGTCGACCTTCACCATCGTCGGGAAGATCAGCAGCCACACCAGGGCCGCGATGGCGAGGTTCACGCTGCCGACCTCGAACAAGCGGAGCCAGCGCAGCGCATCCGGGGCCGTCGCGCCGAGGGCCAGCCCGGCGGCGATCGCGGCGCCGATCCATACCGGGAGCCACGCCTTGAAGAGCCCGATCTCGGTGCGGGCCGGGACGCCGAGGGGGGTCTCGGAGGCGCTCACCGGGTGCTACTCGCCGCGGCTGCTTCCCACGTAGTGGCGAAGCTCTTCGGGGGTCTTCTCGCCGTAGTGGTCGAGCTCGCCGAAGGACCGGAAGGTCTCCCAGCGCACGCCCTGGGGGTCCGCGGTCCAGCTCTTCTCGGAGTCGGCGAAGCAGCACTGCGTGCGCCCCACCTCGAGGAGCGGGGCCTCGGCGGCCTTCAGCGCGCCGTGGATCGCGGCGAGCTCGTCCTCGCTGTCGACCTGGAGCCCCACGTGGTGGATGCCCGGGCTGTCGCCCTCGATCTCGAGGACCTCGACCACGAAGTTCACCGCCGGATCGTCGAGCATCCACTTCGCGTAGCCCTCGCGCCGCAGCACGGGCGGGCCGCCGAAGAGCGTGCGGTAGAAGTCGATCGAGGCGTCGAGCTTCGACTCCTCGACGTTCACGTGGACGTGCACTCGGCGCATGGGGGTCTCCTCCTCAGCGGGAGGCGCCGGCGGCGTGCCGCTCGGCGTTCTCCCAGGTGGCCTCGAGCGAGTCGGCGAGCTCCCGCAGCGTGGTGGCGAGCGCGGGCGCCTCCAGGGCGTAGTGGACCTCGCGTCCGCGGCGCTCCGCGCGCACCACGCCGGCGCGCTTCAGGATCGCCAGGTGGCGCGAGACGCCGGAGAAGTGGATCCCGCAGCATCCGGACACCTCGGTCACCGTGAGGGGCCGGCCCTCGGCGGCGAGGCGGGCCACGAGCGCGACCCGCACCGGGTCGCACAGGGCCTGGAAGAGCTCCGGGCGGAGCCGGCTCTGGAGGGCGTCGAGGAAGCGCTTCGCGGAGTCGGCGGCTCGGGGCACGAGCGGACAGTATCACGTATGCAAAATTGTGCAAATATGATCGCGAGGCCCGGCCCGGCGCGCCCGGCCCGACCGAACACTCGCCCGCAACGGGCGCCGACCGCACTCCCCCGCGAGCCGTCCAGCTGCGAGGCCCCACGGCGGTCTCGGTGTTGCGGTCGTGTCGCGTCGAGGCCGCGGTCCCGCGCGGCCGAGACCCTGCATCGCTCGAGGCGCGGCGCTCGGGTGCACGTCAGCGCGTCGACTTCCAGGCTCCTCGGCACCTTCACGGGGTCGCGCTTCACCGCCCGAGACCCCGCTTGCGTCCGGGCCGGCGCTAACTAGACTCCCGCGCTCGCGAAACCTGCGCCCCGAGGAGACGAGCCATGCCTGCCCCCAGCCACGTTCCCGACGTGACCTTCAAGACGCGTGTGCGCGACGAGTCCGTCGGGGGACCGAACCCGTACCGCTGGCAGGACATGACCACCAAGGAGATCTTCGGAGGCAAGAAGGTCGTCGTCTTCTCCCTGCCCGGCGCCTTCACCCCTACCTGCTCCTCCAACCACCTGCCCCGCTACGAGGAGCTCTACGAGGAATTCCAGGCCCTCGGCGTCGACGAGATCGTCTGCGTGTCCGTGAACGACGCCTTCGTGATGTTCAAGTGGGGTCGCGAGCTGGGGAACGAGAAGATCTTCCTCCTGCCCGACGGCAACGGCGAGTTCACCCGCAAGATGGGCATGCTCGTCGACAAGGCGAACCTGGGCTTCGGCATGCGCTCCTGGCGTTACTCGATGCTGGTCGAGGACGGCGAGATCGCGAAGATGTTCATCGAGCCCGACTTCGCCGACAACTGCCCCACCGACCCGTTCCAGGTCTCCGACGCCGATACCATGCTCGCCTACTTGAAGGGCGAGAAGGCCTCGGGCCCGACCGAGGCGCGCAGGGCCTTCGAGGGGTAGCCGCCTCTCCACGGCGCCGCGCGGCACCCGTCGACGCCCCAACGGGAAGCATCCGGGATCGCTGCGCTTTCGGCTCCACGCCCTCGCTGGGGCACCCGCTCTCCCGTGTTCTCCCGAAGCGGCGGCGTCCGTTGGCCTACCCTGGAGGGAATCCAGAAGGGAGGCGGACCCCCATGGCGAGGATCCTGATCACCGGAACCAGCAAGGGAATCGGGTACGACGCGACGCTCCTCCTGGCCCGCGCGGGCCACGAGGTGCTCGCCACCATGCGGAACCCCGGCGCCAGCGACCTCGAGAAGGTCGCCGAGGAGGACGGGCTTCCGGTGACGGTCATGCCGCTCGACGTGGACGACGACGCGTCCGTCGCCGAGGTGTTCGGGAAGCTGGGCGACTCCCTCGACGTGCTGGTCAACAACGCCGGGATCTTCAGCATCGACGCCGTGGAGGACGAGGACCTCGAGCAGTACCGGCGCGTGATGGAGACGAACTACTTCGGCGCCGTGCGCTGCACCAAGCAGGTCCTGCCCTCGATGCGGAAGCGGGGATCGGGCTGCATCGTCAACGTGACGTCGATCGCCGGCCGCATCGCCTACTTCGCGAGCAGCGCCTACGCGGCATCGAAGCTCGCACTGGAGGCGTTCACCGAGTGCCTCGCCCAGGAGGTGAGGGGCCACGGGATCAAGGTGGCCCTGGTCGAGCCCGGCATCATCGACACCCCCATGGCCACGTCGAGCCTGCCGCAGTACGCCACGGACACCGTCTACCCCCACGGACGCCGGCTCCACGCCTTCTTCACCAATCCCGAGAAGCCCGAGGCCTCCCCGAACCTCGTCGGGGACATGATCCGCCACGTCGTCGAGACCGACGACCCGCGGCTGCGCTTCCCGGTGGGGCCCGATGCGCTGCCCTTCCTCGGCTGGCGCGGCTCGCTGAGCGACGAGGACTGGGTCGGTCTCAGCGGCCTGCGCAGCGACGAGGACTACTTCCAGCGGGTCTTCCTGGATACGGGTGTCGATCTGCGCTCGCGGTGAGCGATCGCCCGGGTCGCCTTCAGACGCTCTCCGCGCGCTCGGCCGCCCAGTCGAGGATCACGCGCAGCGCGAGGCCGAGGTTCCCGACCTGGCAGTGGGTGTGCGCCTGCTCTCCGGCGGTGAAGATCCGGCCGGTGAAGGATCGGACGCCGGTGAGCGCGGCGGCCTGCCGATGGAAGTGGTCGAGCGGGACGTAGTGATCCTCGGTGCCGGTCAGGAGGAGGAAGTCCTGGGTGATGCGGGGAGCGAACCCCCGCGTCGTGAAGCGCTGCATGGCCCGGACGTAGGCCGAGGGCCGATCGGTGCCGAGCACGTAGGTGCCGTGCTCCACGGCCCAGCGCGCGAAGGGGTCGCCCTCCATCTGGCGGGCGATCAGGCGATCGAGGACCGCGTCGGCCCGGAGGCCGAGGAGGGTGCGCAGGGCGAGGCGCAGCGCTGCGGGTCGCGTGGACATCGCCACCTCGAAGAAGTCCCACATCACGCCCCAGGCGACGACCCGCCGCACGCGCGGCTCGAAGGCGGCGGCGCGCGGCGCCAGGTAGCCGCCGAGGGAGAGGCCCACGAGGGTCACGTCCTCGAGCCCGAGGCCATCGAGCACCGCCGCCACCGGGCGCTCCCACTCCGTCGTGAAGGGCAGGCCCTGGCGACGGATCACGCCGCCCTGCCCGGGCCCCTCGAAGAGCACGGTCGCCCAGCCCGCGTCCGCCATCGCCCGGGCCAGCGGGTAGAGCTCCTCGCCGTAGGAGTCGAAGCCTCCGTGCACGACGATCGTGCCCCGGCTCTCCTGCGCCTCCGGCGCCGAGGCCCGCCAGACGGGAAGCCGGGCCTCCCCGTACGGCACCTCCTCCATGCGGAGGCGTCCGCTTCGAAGGTCGCCGGCGTACAGGTCCCGGAACAGCTTGGCCTGGCGCTCGTAGGCCTCCCGCTTGTCCGGGTCCTGGGGCGCCATGTTGAACTCGGCGGCCCGCAGGTAGGCGGCGGCGTTCCGGATGCGTCCCTCCGACAGGGCGCGATCCGCGAGGGCGAGGAGCTCGCGCTTCCAGTCGTCCAGGTCGACGATCCGGGCCGCGACCGCGCGGACCTCGTCGAGGTCGCCACCGCCCAACCCCACCAGGCGGTTCAGCTGGAAGTCGAGGCTGACGTCGGCGTGCAGGCGATGGACGCCAATGGGGAACGAGAGCGACTCCATGGATCCCTCCGCAGGAGGCCGACGAGTGTCCGGGCCCGATGCGATCAGGGTACCCGAGAGGGGCCGGCGCGGGAGCCGGCCCTCGCCGGCTCTCCGCAGGGCACGCGATCCCCGCGCGGATGGGGCATCCTCGGGGCTCACATCCAGACGGAGGTTCCGGAGATGGTCGACACCGAAGGCGGACGGGGGCAGGGGGCGCAGGACCGCAGCGACAAGGTGCCGCTGGGGCTGTTCCTGCTGCCGGGGCTCGCGCTGATCGTGATGGCCGCCGCCATCGTGATCAGCTTCCTGCCGAGCGCCCCCTAGGAGGCCGACCCAGGATGGGTCGGCTTCCGCCGCAAAGCGAGCCCGGAGGGCTCGCTCAGCTAGGCGCGCGGCACCAGGGCGAGCTGGCGCGACTGCGCCACCAGGCGGCCGCTCTCGTCCCAGATCTCGCCGTCCTCCTCGAGCAGGCCGCCGGTGATGAAGCGGGTGGAGAAGCGGCAGCGCAGCCAGCCCTCGACCGGCAGCCCGCGCACGTGGGCGGTGAGCTCCAGCGTGGGCGTCCAGGCGATGGGCAGGTTGGCGTTGAAGATCGTCGGCGGGAAGACGTCGACGGCGAGGAGCAGCGCGAACGCGTCCAGGGGCTCGTCCCGCATCCGCAGCCAGCCGCGGAACTCCGGTCGGCCCGTGGGCGCACCCTGGGCGAACCGGGCGTCGTCCGGATGCAGGCGCAGGTCGAGGTGGGACATCAGGGGAGGCGGGGAGCCGCCCCCGCTGCGCTTCATGGCGAAGCAGTCCTCGGGGGCCGGCAGCTCCGGAGGCTCGGCATCGATGCGCACGGGCCCCTCCACCTCGCCGAGGTCCGCGAAGGACCCGAGCAGCTGGATCAGCGGACGCTCGGCGCCCTCGAGCGACGCGCTGACGGTGCTGAAGCGGCGGCCTTCCTTCACCACCCGGGGTCGCACGGTCACGGGCCCGGGCTTGGCGGGCGCCAGGTAGTGGGCCGTCAGCGCCACGGGGTGCGGCTTGCTCACGGCCGCCATGGCGCGCGCCGCGATGGCCATCAGGTAGCCGCCGTTGGCGTTGCCGGCGACGTCCCAGCCCGGCACGACCTCGGCGTCGAAGTGGTCGCCGCTGCGCCGGACGGCGGTGTCCCGAACGAAGCTCACGGGCCCACTGGGTAGCGCCCGCGGCGCGCGCGGCCAAGCGCGCCGCGCCGTCTCCTAGGGGTCGAGGCCGCCCACCGCTTCGTCGGCGGTGTAGATCCAGTGGAGGTCGAGACCGTCCGCGCGGGCGGGTGAGGCCGCGAGGACGGCCGGGTCTCTCAGGGCCCCGAGGTAGGCGCGCACGCTCGGATAGCGTCGGACCTCCATCTCGTCGAAGCTCGGCGCCGCGTTCCCGAGCACCTGGCTGTCGAAGGAGCCGCGCCAGACCCGCTGGCCGCCCACCTCCTCGGAGGCGGCGTCGAGCGCCTCGCGATACGGCCGGTAGAGCTCGCCCGAGGCGTCGGCGAAGCGCAGCAGCTCCACGACGGCGACGGGCTCGTCGACCGGGCCCGCGAGGAGCCGGCGGAGCTGGTCCGGCGAGAGGCCCGTCACGGCGTGCACCCCGCCCCCGGGGTCGGCCGCGGGCGTCGGTGGCGGGGACGGCTCGGGCTCCTCGAGGGTGGTGGAGGCGATCAGCCACTGGCCGAGCAGCCCGGCGGTCCTCGCCTCGGGTGCCTCGCCCGGGCTCGTCACGATGCCGAGGAAGCTCTGGGGGCTCGCGTACTCGAGCAGGGCGAGGGTCTCGAACCCGGGCTCGCTCACGCCGACCACCTGGGAGCGCACGCTCCCCGCCCAGACGAGCCGCGATCCGATCGCGGCCTGGGCCTCCTGGATGCCTTCGGTGTAGATCTGGTAGGCCTCGGCTCCGGTGAGCCCCTCGAAGCCCTCGCCCGTCGCCAGCTCCTTGAAGGCCAGCAGGTTCGCCATCACGAAGGGCTCCGCGGGTCGCGCCAGGACCGGCGCGATGCGCTGGAAGTCCGGGAACACCTCGACCTCGTAGGTCTCGAGCGCCGAGTCCTCGAAGGGGGATGCGCAGGGGCCCAGCCCCGTCACGAGACAGCCCAGCAGGGCGATCGTCATGCCGTTGCGTTTCATGGGACTCTCCTCCGGGAGCGATGTCGCATGGCGGGAAGTAGCCCGCACCGACCGCAGTCGGGACGGGCCGTGTCGGGCCGGTCGCGGGTCAACGCAGCCTGCGCCTGCGCGCTGCGGTCAGCGCGGGCAGCAGGAAGACGAGCTCGAAGCCCAGCCCGCAGCCCGTCCCTTCGGAGTAGTCGGCGGGCTCGCTGCACTCGGGGTCCGCCGCACCGAGGCCGGCACCGTCCCAGTCGAAGAGGCCGTCCCCGTCGTTGTCCAGGCCGTCGCTGCAGGGAGGGTCCTCGTGGCCCAGGGGGTGGACGCACCCGGGGTCGCCCGAGCCCGCCGCGTAGGTCGGCGAGTCCGCCTTCGTGACCGGGTCGTAGTCGCTGCGTCCGTCGCCGTCGTTGTCCACGCCGTCGTCGCACTCGAGCGAAGGCGAGCGCTCCGAGAGGTCGGCGGTGGTGTCGCAGCCGAAGTCCTCACCGAAGTCCGCCGCGCCGTCGCCGTCGTTGTCGATCCCGTCGCCGCACTCGGGCTCGGGGTCCGTCACGGCCAGCTGGTAGGTGTTCGCCAGCTCGTCCTGGACGACGGTGGCGACGCCGTCCTGGGCGGCGACGAGCAGGTCCTCGGCCAGCACCCGCGTGCGGTAGGTCCAGCCCGGCGGCAGCGCGAGTCGGCTCCCCAGCGCCGGAAGGTCCGCCTCGCTGAGCGTGTGGTCCACGATGAGGCTGTAGGCCTGCATCACGTACACGCGGCCTTCGGCATCCAGGAGCTCGTAGACCTCGCTCCCGGCGCGGAAGATCCAGACGTTGTCCCGCTCCACAGAGAGGCTCGCGTACGGTCCGGGCGGCGAGAGCCCGGGAAGGCGGAGCGTCGCGACGAGACGCATGGTGAGCGTCCCGAAGGTCGTCACCTCGTCCGAGGGGGGCGCCTCGGCGCCGTCCGCGAGGAAGAAGCGGGGGCCGTTGAGCAGCACGGTGAGTGCGCCCAGCTGGTCACGGATGGCGATGGGGTCGAGGGCCTCCCACTCGTCCTCGGGACACAGGCTGAACCCCACCGTGTTCCAGACCTCGGCCACCGGTGCGCCGCCGCGCAGGTAGACGGCGAGGACCTCGCAGTAGCGGATGCCGCGGAGCTGGGCGGAGGCGGGCGCGGCAGAGGCGAGCCCGAGCAGGATGGCCAGGAAGGGGCCGACGAGGCGTGCGGAGTGAGGCAACGGGATCCCCCAGCTGAAAGTATTGAAGTATTGAACAACGATAGTTCAATATGAGCAAGAGGCCGGTCGCCGGGGCCGCCTCCCCGAGGGAATCCATGACCGAGGTCGGTAGAATCGAGCCCGTGCCGAACGAGGACCCCTCGAGCGACGGGCGCCGCCGCCGCTCCCAGCGCAGCCGGGAGCAGATCCTCCACGCCATCGCCAAGGCGATCGCGGAGCCGGACTTCGAGCCGACGCCGGAGCAGGTGGCGGCGCGCTCGGGCTACAGCATCAGCACGATCCTCCGCCACTTCGGGGATCGCGACGGCCTCGCGACCGCGATGCGCGAGCTGGTGCGCTCGCGGGTCGACGAGCACCTGGCCGCCGGGCCCTTCGAGGGGGACGTCCGCTCCCGGGTGGCGGAGCTCGTGCGGCGACTGACCGCCGTCTACGAGACGGTCGCTCCCTTCCTCCGCAACCTGGAGCGGAGTCGCAACGCGACCCGCGACCTCGAGCTCTACCGCAACGTGCTGGATCGGCTCGTGCGCGGGCTCACGTCATCGGCGCTCGGGGACGCACTGGCCTCGCAGCCCGAGGACACCCCCGATCTCCTGGCGGTCGTGCTCTCCCAGGCTGCCTGGAGACACATGCGCATCACCCAGGGACTCGCCGCCGACCGCGCGGCCGGGCTGCTGGAGGCGGCTGCGCTGCGGCTGCTCGGCGAGGAGAGCTGAGCCCTCCGGCTTGGGGGGGCACGCCAGCCGAGGGCGGACCGGCGTCGGTCCGGGGTTCCTATCGAACCCGAACCCCCTTCGACGTGGCGCGGGGCCTCGGTCGTCCCGCGAGCCCCGAGCAGCCGGTGCCCGTCGATCGCGGATCGCGATCAGGCGCGCCCGTGTCGGCGAGCGGCCAACGCCGCGAGCCCGGTCGCCAGGAGCCAGGCCGTGCCCGGCTCGGGAACGCCGGTGACGGTCACCGAGAGGTCGAGGAGCAGGCTTCCCGGATTGGCCGGGTCCTCGACGATGTCGTCCAGGCGCAGCGCGACGGACTCGACCTTGAAGCCGGCGAGGTCCGGTCCGCCGGTGAGTCCGAACAGCAGGGACTCGGGCGAGCCGACCGAGACGCCGTAGGGGAAGTTCGGCGAGATCACGATGTTGGGGAGCGCGACCCAGAAGCTGTCGTCCTCACCGTTGGTGAGCAGCCGGACGACGCCGTCGAAGCCCGGATCTCCGCTCTCGGCGATCCGCTCCGTCCCCGCGGAGGCGGGCGTCCAGTCGAGCCCCTCGAAGAGGACGACGGCTCGCGGGTCGTTCGCCGTGCCGGGGCTGAACAGGACGTCCACGTCCTCGAGGACGCCGGGCGGGGTGGCGTTCTGCCCCAGGCCCAGGCCCACGAGGTGACCCTCGGCGAGGGTGAGCGCCGGCGCGGCGGATGGCATGAGGACCGCCGCCGTGAGGGCGGCGGCGGCTCCGAGGCAGAAGCGGGCGAGCAGCATCGCAGGCTGAGTGGTCGCCGTCGGGTGGAAGTCGCGCGTGGGTCGTTCGGGAAGTCTCCGCCGAGGCGGAGCTAGGCTCCCGCCATGACGACGCAGGGCGGCCGGGCAGGTGAGGGCGCGCCGTGTCCGCTGTGCGGCCGCAGCGTGCCGGAGCTCTCCAGCCACCACCTGCTCCCCAAGGCTCGCGGCGGCAAGGGCCAGCCCACCGTTGCCATCTGCCCGGACTGCCATGACGCCATCCACGAGATGTTCTCGAATCGCGAGCTCGAGGACCGCCTCGGGAGCGTCGAGGCGCTGCTCGCCGACGAGCGCTTCGCGCGGCACGCCCGCTGGCTGGCGCGGCAGCGGCCCGAGCGTCGCTTCCCCAGCCGCCGCGTCCGGGAGCGGCGGGGCAAGGGGCGCTAGCGAGGCGCCGGCTCGGCGGGCCGCGGTGGCGCTCGGCGCCAGTCCTCGCGCAGCAGGCGGACGGCCAGGAGGCCGAAGATCATCGGGAACACGAAGTACTGGTACTGGGTCCAGACGAGGGCGAGGAGCGTATCCGCCACGCCGCCGGCCATGTTCTCGAAGCCGCCGAAGACCTCCGAGAAGGAGAAGATGAAGGTCGCGGCGATGGGCTCCCCGCAGCCGAGCACGACGACGAGGTAGCGGTAGGGCGAGCGCTTGCGGTTCAGGTGGAAGAACCAGAGCGTGGTGAGCACGTTGGCGAAGGCGAAGATCTCGACGCTGTAGAAGGTGGAGTCGTGGTTGACGGTCCGGAGGTCCACCGAGGCGAAGGAGGCCAGCACCCACCAGTACATGTGGAGGAGATTCGAGCGGACCCACGCGGTCTGGGCCACCACGTCCTCGAGGGTGCTCAGGCCGTCGAAGACGAAGGGCGAGCAGATCACCCAGGGGATCTCCCACAGCACGTTCGTCATGGCGTAGGAGAGCAGCCAGATCACCAGGCAGTCGTGATGGAGGTCCAGCTTCGCGCGCGGCTCGCGGCGCTGTGCGAGGTAGGCGAGCAGCCATCCGTTCAGCCAGATGCTGATCCCGTAGAGCGCGATCCGGGCGCTCCAGACGAAGTCCAGGACGCCTGCGAAGAAGAGGGCCGCGCAGACCCCGACGCCGCCCCACCAGACGGCCGTCCAGACTCCGAAGAGCCGTCCGGCGGTTCGCGAGAGGGAGCGCGCGACGGGGGCTCCGAGCGCGGCGTCCCGGTCCTCGGCGACGGCATCCCAGGGCGGTGTGGAGACGCTCATGGGGCCCTCCTCGCGCGCCAGCCTATCGCGACGCCGGCGGCCGTGCGACCGCTAGCGCACGTAGCCCAGGGCGCGCAGGCGCTCGAGGTCCTCGGGGGTCGCGCGGGGATCGACCTTGGGGGCCTTCAGGCGGTCTCCCCGGAGCATCTGGCGCGGGAGCCCGCCCGGGTCCGGATCCTCGCGGGTGAGGGCCACGAGCCGTTCCATCGGACCGTCGGGCCGCTCCGGCCAGGGCCGCGGCGCGCGCTCCGACGGGTCGGCGGCCAGGTCGTAGGCGTGCCGCGAGAGGATCGAGCGGTCCCCGCCGAGCCGCAGCACGGCCACCCACTTGCGGCTCCGCTGCCGCGCGGCGCGGAACTGGAGCTTGCCGTAGCTCGGCCCGCCCCCCTCGAAGAAGATCACGCGCTCCTCCGGGATCCCGGCGACGCCTCGCAGGGAGAGGCCCTGCATCGCGTCGGGAACCTCCGCGGCCACGAGATCCAGGATGGTCGGCGCCAGGTCGATGCCGCTCACCAGCGCCGCGTGGCGGCCCGGCGGGATGCCGGGGCCGCGGATCATCAGCGGGACCCGGACGAGCTCCTCGTAGACCTGGTAGCCGTGCTCGAACCAGACCTCGTGGTCCATCAGGCTCTCGCCGTGGTCCGAGGTGAAGACCACCAGGCTGCGGTCCAGGTCGATCCGCTTCGAGGCCGCGGTGAGCAGCCGGTGGACCTGGGCGTCCGCGTAGCGGATCTCCGCGTCGTAGCCGTCGACGTAGTCGAGCCCGTTCGTCGAGTCGCCCATCCGGACGTAGGCCGGAATCCGGGCCAGCGGGATCGGGCGCGGCGTCTCGTGCCGGAACGGGAGCGGCCCGGCCTCGGGGGGAGGCGCGTAGGGGCCGTGCGGGTCGATGTAGTGCACCCAGAGGAACAGCGGACGCTCGGGATCGCGCTCCTCCCGAAGCCAGCGGATCGCCGCGTCGCTCGTCCGGCGGGCGTTGCGCTCGAACACGAGGCGCTTCGACTCCCGCTCGTCCACGAAGTCGTCGAAGTGATCGAACCGGTCCGCGAGGCCGATCGCCTCGTCGGTCAGCACCATGTTCGACACGAAGGCGGCCGTCTGGAACCCGGCGGGAAGATGGTCCGTCACCAGCTCGACCTCGTCCGAGAGCTGCTGGAAGAAGACGCGGACGCCGTGGTCCTGGGGCTGCAGGCCGCTCAGGAGGCTCACCACGCTGGCGTGCGTGCTGGCCGTGGTGGAGTAGGCGCGATCGAACACCGCACCGTCCGCGAACCAGCGGTCCAGGTGCGGCGTCGTGTCCCGGGAATGGCCGTAGAGCCCCACGTGGTCCGCGCGCAGGGTGTCGCAGGTGATCAGCAGGACGTTCTCGACCCGCTCCCTCGTGGCCTCGTCGGCGCGGGGCGCGCACGCGACCAGCAGCGCCCCGAGCGCCAGGCAGACGGGAAGGGTGCTGGGCGAGGTGAAGGGAAGGGTGCGGGTCAGCTGCGGCTCCTGGCCGCGCTGGAGTGTACGCCGCAATCGCCCCGGAGAGAACGGGCGGCGGCGTCAGCCGGGCCCCGTCAGGGGGTGCAGCCCTGGATGCCGACGGTTCCCAGGTCGACGGTGGCGCCCGGAGCCGGCGCCGGGATGCTCGCGAGGTCGTCGTAGACGGTCTCGGGGAGGGTGCCCGTATCGGAGAGCGCGGTGGTGAAGTTGAAGCGGAAGCGGGAGAACGCGGAGGCGGGATCGTCGTTCAACGCGATCACGGCGAGGGTGTAGTCGATCCCGGGCAGCACGTTGAGCTCGAAGGAGCCGCCCGAGGGCTCGCCGGGCAGGCCCGGGCGCGCCCAGGATCCGCTGAAGGTCTCGATGGACTCGAAGGCGGCGAAGTCGCCCCCGGCGGGGTAGACCCGCACGCTCACGCCGTGGGCCGGCGCCGTGCAGCCGTCGCCCTTGCGCACGGATCCGATGATCCGCGCCAGGCCGGCGGGCGCCTGGGACACTCCGTTGGCGCGTGCGTAGGTGCGCACCAGCGAGGCCAGGTCGTCGAGCTTCGGCGTGCGCAGGTTCAGCGTGTTGTCGATGAAGGGCACCATCGTCGCGTCGTCGTCGCTCGGCCCGCTGTCGAGGCCGACGGTCGAGTGGGACAGCCCGAGGAAGTGGCCGATCTCGTGGGTGGCCGTGGAGACGAAGTCGCGCCCGGGCCCGACGGTCCACGGCTCTCCCGAATCGAACGCGACGCCGCAGTCGATGCTCGTGCCCCGCTCGTAGGTCACGCCCGGCGGTCCGGGGAACGGGATGCTCACGTCCGTGTCCACGGGCAGTCGCGTCTCGCCGCCCGGCCCGACGATGGTGGTCGACGGCTCCGTGAGCACGGTGCACGGTGCGAAGGCCAGGGTGCCGCCGGGTCCGCCGAGGTCCTGCCAGACCAGCGCGTTCACGCCGTCCACGTCTCCGACACCGCCGTCGGTGAAGCCGGCGAAGACGACCACCGGAACGAGCGGGGGGCCGCCGATGAAGTCGTCGAGCGACCCCCAGACGTTGAAGGCGAACTGCGACCCGAAGATGAACTCGATCGCCGAGATCGAGTCGGGCTCGCCGGCGGGGTTGTAGAACCAGCGCACGGCCCCGTCGTAGCCGGGCGTGCCGTCGTAGAGGCGCCGGTCCCAGTGGATGTCGAAGACGCTCACCTCGAAGGGGACAAGGCTGACCGCCAGCGACTCGATGTTGTCCCCCGCGCGGGCCGGACCCGGGCCGCCCAGCAGGGCCGCGACGGCGAGCGCGGGCAGGGCGGCGCGCCTCATCGGGCGACGCTCAGCTGCCGCACCCGCTCGACGAAGGCTTCCAGGGGCTCCACGGAACCCCCCGAGCGGACCACGTCGCTCTCGCCCTCGCGCTCCACCGGAACCAGTCCGCGGAAGCTGCCGACCGCGCGGTGGGCACCGGTGGTCCCCAGCGGGCCGCCGAAGAAGACGAGGCGATCGCCGCGCGCCAGCTGCGGGGCACCGGGCCAGCGGGTCTCGATCCGGCCGCGGGCCCCGCCCGGCACGGCGATGGTGATGCGCTCCCCCGGAGCGCGCCCGGTGGCCTTGAAGGTCCGCTCCACCTGGAGCTCGTGGAAGGTGAAGAGCGTCTTCCCGACCCACTCGACCCGCGAGCCCGCGAGGGTGCCCTGAACGACCAGCGCGGAGTGGTCGAAGGCCCTGGGCAGGTCGAGGGACCGGCCCTCGATGGGGACCGCCCGGCCCGGGGCGGCCGCGTCTTCCGCGCCTGCGACCGCAGCGGCCAGGGCCAGGAGGAGCGTCGCGATGGGGAATCTCATGCTCGTGCGGCTCGCATTCTACTTGCAGGTCGATGTGGAAAGCACCTGAAATCACGGGGCTTCACGGCGTCCAGCCCCGGCCCGCCGGCAGGCCCCTCGCCAACCCACCGAGGGCGCAGCGGAAATGTCGCGTGGCCTAGACTCGGGCCCGCGATGCCCGCTCGACGCTCCGCCCGTCTCGGCCCGGGAGCCCGCGCCGCGCTGCTCGGCTGCCTCGCGCTCGCCTGCAGCGGAGCCTCCCTCGACCCGGCGGTGCCGCCCGCCGAGCCCGGCTCCGCCCCGCCGCCGGGGCTCGCCTGGTGGAGCCGCGCAGCGATGGACGCCTACCTGCGCTGGAACGCGTGGACCGGGTCGCGCTCGGGCTTCGTGGTGATGTTCGCCCGCGACGGCCACCCGGTGTACGCCAACGCGACGGGCTGGGCCGACGTCGAGGCCGAGGTGCCGATGCGCCTCGACACGCGCCTGCGCATCGCGTCGATGACCAAGGCCGTCACCGCCGTGGCGGCGCTGATCCTGATCGACGAGGGCCGGCTCGCCCTCGACGACCCGGTCGCGCGCTTCGTCCCGGCGTTCGCCGGGGCGCGGGTGGCCGCGAGCTACGGGGCCGGCCCGGACGGCTCCTTCGAGACGGTGCCCGCCGACCCGGCCCCCACGGTGCGGCACCTGCTGCTGTTCTCGTCCGGCGTGGGTCCGGGCATGCGGGACGCCGGCGACCTCACCGAGCTCTGGGAGGAGCGAGGTTTGTACGCCTCGCCCACGGGCACGCTCGCCGAGCGCGTCGACCGCATCGCGAAGCTCCCGCTCTTCGAGCATCCGGGCGAGCGCTGGCGCTACGGAGGCTCGGCCGACGTGCTGGCCCGGGTGGTCGAGGTCGCCTCGGGCGAGGCCTTCGACGCGTTCCTCGAGCGGCGCATCTTCCAGCCCCTCGGCATGCAGGCCACCGCGTTCCTCGCCCCGCCGGATCAGCGGCAGGAGCTCGCCCGGGTCTATACCCAGGACGAGAACGGTGACCTCGTGCCGGGTCCGCGCGAGCACCGCCCGCTCGACTGGACGCCGGGGGGCAGCGGGCTCGTCTCGACGGCCGGCGACTACATGCGCTTCGCGCTGATGCTCTGGAACGACGGCGCCTACGACGGCACCCGGATCCTGTCCCGGGAGCTCGTCGCCGACCTGCGGCGCCCCCACGTCCCGTCGGGCGTGCTCGAGGCGAGCGTCCCCGGCTCCCCCTCCATGGAGGGCCTGGGCTGGGGCCTCGGCGTCTCGGTGGTGGTGGACCCCGAAGGCACGCCCTTCGTCGATCGCGCGGGCGACTACTGGTGGGCGGGCTACTTCGGCACCAGCTTCTTCGTCAGCCCCGAGAGCGGCCTCGTCGGGGTGATGCTCGCCCAGAACGAGCCGGGCCCGCACAGCGGGCTGCCCCTCCAGGTCTACGTCGCCCAGGCCCTGGCGTACTGGGGGCTCTAGGTCGGCGCCGCCCGGCCGAGGGCGGGGCGGCGCCGGCCGCGCCGGGCCTAGTGGACGTCGTAGCCGCGCCGCGACGTGTTGGTGGAGCACTTGTTGAAGCGCTTCTGGAGCTTCCCCGCGATGGACTTGGGGTTGGCGGTCTCGTCGCGCCAGTTGTCCCAGGCCTTGCCGTAGGCGGCGGCGTCGGCGGTGCGGCCCACCCAGAAGACGGACTGGAGATCCTCGCTCTGGATGGGGACGACCACCTCGGCGCGGTAGCCGTTCTGGTCGCCCCAGCTCGCGTTGAAGTCGTCCTTGATCTTGACGTACTCCGCGAGGGAGCACTTGGGGTCGAGGGTCACCTGGATGACGTCCATGTGGCCGTCGGCGGCGACCGCCGACAGGGGAGACAGGGGAAGCAGGAGCACGACCAGGGCCATTGCGATTCGCATTCGATCTCTCCTTGCAGCACGGGTTGCGCCGAGCCGGGCTCGGCGAGGGGCCGCAGCCTATCACGGAGTCGCCCCGAAGCGGGCGGTCGGAGACTGAACGGTGTACAGCGCTCGCGCTGCGGTGGAGGCGCGGGCGCGCGGCGGCGTCGGGCACCACGTCTGCGACCTCGCCACCGGAGCGGGGCGGGAGGACCTCGTCGAGTGGGTCGGGAAGCCGACCGACGCCCTCGACCTCCTGTGCCGCAACGCCGGCATCCAGAGCCCGACCCGCATCGAGCCCGGTCTCGACCCCGGGGCCGTCGCCGCGGGGGGGGGGGGGCGACCCGGGATGGGCGGGCTTCCGCCGGGCCCGCTCGGCTAGTCCGCGCCGAGCGGGCCCGTGGGGCAGGAGACCGGGCCCGCAGGCAGGCCGCAGTCGACGAGGGGCCCGAGCCCGGTCGCGGGAGCGCCCGCACCGGGCGCATCGATGCCGAACTGGCAGCCCGCCGTGGCGGCGTCGAAGTTGGGTCCCTGGAAGGAGCACACGAAGAGGTCCTCGCTGGTCTGCCCCGGCTGGATGGCCGGAGCGAGGAAGTCCCACTGCACGTCGGCGGCGTTCACCGTCGTCGCACTCGGAGCCACGCTGCCGTTGCCCTGGACGAAGCCGGCGCTGATCACGTCGCTGCTCGGCACCGGGACGCTGAACGACTCGACGGCCAGCGCGGTCATCTGCGCGTCGCCGCGGGCGCTCACGCGGTAGAGGTACTCGAACTGACCGTCGGCGCACACCCGGCAGGGGGTGCCGCCCGGGGAGCCGCAGAGCCGGGCGCCGGAGTGCTGCGTCACCTTGCACACCCCGAACTGCGGGTCCTCGAACTCGCGGACGAGCCCCGCCTGGCAGTCGGGGGTTCCCGGGTCGCAGTCGTCGTCGTTGCCGTTGCAGAGCCGCTCGGGGCCGCGGCTGGGGTTGTTGCAGAGGCACTGCAGGGACTCGCTGCAGAGCTGCGCCTGGGCGCTGCCCAGCCAGGCGAAGGCGGCGTTCCTCCGGCAGTAGGCGAAGGGGCCGAAGTCCACGACCTGGAGGAACAGCGGCGGGTCCGCGATGAAGGCGAAGGAGGCGAGCGGGTCGCCGGGCGTCGTGTTGCAGATCAGCGGTTCCACGTCGGGGACCTGGGGCCAGCAGGTGCAGGCGGGGACCTCGGCGCGCGCCGGAGAGAGCAGGGCGGACGCGAGCAGCGCAGCCAGGAGGAGGGCGGGCAGGCGGAAGGGACGCGGCATGGGTGGCTCCTCGGGCGCTGCCTCAACCGCCCGTGGGCCGGAACAGGTCCACGAGCTTGCGGCAGAACTGGATCACGGCGCCCACCTTGTGGGGTGCGGTCTTGCCGAGGCGCACCAGCACCAGGTCGAGCTTCGGGCTGATCAGGATGCGCTGGCCCCCCATGCCGCCGCAGTTGAACAGGCCGAGGCTGCCGGGGATCACCCAGAAGTGGGCGCCGTAGATGCCGCCGGACTGGGGGCTCGCGGTGCGGCTGTAGTCCGCCCAGCCCTCGGGCAGGATGCGCTCGCCGTCCCAGACGCCGTCGCGCAGGTAGAGGGTGCCGAAGCGGGCGAAGTCCCGGGCGCTGCAGTGGCAGTGGCTGCCGCCGACGAAGGTGCCCGCGGCGTCGAAGCCCGGCCGCGCGGTCGTCATGCCGAGGGGCGCGAACAGCTCGCGGCGCATGAAGGCCCGCATGCCCTCGGGCCCGCCCCCCACGGTCTCGCCCACCAGGCGGCTCAGCAGGTTGCTGCCGCCGCTGTTGTAGTTCCAGCGCTCCTCGGGCTCGGCCACCTTGGGCAGCGTCGCGGCGAAGCCCGCGACGTCGTCCTTGCCCTCGCCGAAGAGCATGGGGATGACGTCGGACTCGTCGGGCGGGTGGTAGCGCACGCCCCCGTCGCCGAGGTGCTCGGCCTCGCGGAAGCGCAGCCCGTCCACCATGCGCAGCATCTGGTCGATGGTGATGCGCCGTCGCGGGTCGCCCTCGGGCCACTCCTTCACCGGGATCGGCCTCGCGAGGTCGAGCTTGCCCTGGCGCACCAGGATGCCCACCAGCGCGTTGGTGATGCTCTTGGCCATGGACCAGGAGTGGAAGGCGTCGTCGGGGCCCGCGTCGTGGGCGTGGCGCTCGGCCACGATGGCGCCGCGCTGGACGATCACCAGCGAGTGGGTGCGCTCCATGTCGTCGGGCTCGGGGAGCGAGAAGGCGTGGTCGAGCAGCTTCTCGAGGGCGCCGCGGTCGACCCGCGGGTCGGGCTCGGCGCGGGGCCACTCCCGGGTGGGCCAGGCGACGCCTGCGGGCTGGGGCGGAAGCGGGAGGAGGGGAGCGGCCGCGGGCATGGGGGCAGCATACCGCGCCGGTCCCGGGCCTGGCTGAGCGAGGCCTCCGGGCTCGCTTTGCGGCGGGAGCCGACCCATCCGGGGTCGGCCTCCTAGTTCTGCGTCGCCACCCGCTGCGGTTCGGGCGCGCGGTCCGCGCCCGCTTCCCCTTCCGCTCCGGAGCCGGCGGGCCCGCCCGCTCCGGCGCCGGCCGCGGGGGGCGCCTCCTCCGCCTCGGGCGAGGGGGGGGAGGCGGGCGCCTCCGGCTGCGCCCCGGCGGTCGGGGAGTAGTGGACGCCGTCGAGCCCGACGCTGTCGCGGCTCGTGTGCGCGAGGGTGAGCCGGTCGAAGGGGGCGTCGGCCACGATCCCGATGAACCGCTCCTCCGCGTCGCCGAGCGGACCGACCAGCAGGTCCGGGAAGTCCGCGCCGCCGTTGGTGCTCACGGAGAGGCGCGAGTCCTCGCCCTGGTCGAGCGCATCGTTCAGGGTCAGGCCGAAGGCCGTGATCGGGGACTCGAAGACGAAGGTGATGGCGCTGGGGGCGGCGTCCCAGACGAGGAAGGTCGAGCCGTGGGTGGCGTGCAGGCCGCTGATGGCGGACTGGAAGATGCCGAGCTCCCGGCGCCGCCCGGACCCCACCGTGAACGCGGCCGCGCGCACCCGGTTGCGGCCCACGGTGTCGTCCGCGGTCAGCTCCTCGAAGCTCTCGAAGGAGACGCGGCCCACGGCGGCCAGGAACTCCTTCTCGTCGCTGAACGCGGCATCCGCCAGGGCGGGCCTCGCGGCGAACAGCCCCAGCGCGGTGAGCAGCCCGAGCGCCGCGCTGCTCCCCAGGGATCTCCGACTCGTCGGCCTCTCGGACACGGGGGACCAGCATAGCCCGCCCCCGGGGATCGCCGGGCCCACCGGCCCGGGCGCCCGGATCGGCCTGGCGGCGCGCTGGTAGCCGCTAGTAGCGGTAGGGCTTCGCCTCGTGCTCGGCGTAGCGCGAGGGCCCGGTTCGCGGCCCTTCCAGGGTGGCGCGCAGCTCCTCGGCGGTCGCGTGCACGACGCGCGTGCTCCGTGCGAAGCGAGCGCCTGCGTAGCCCTCGGTCGCCTCCTCGGCGAGGTCGCGGGCCAGGGAGAGCACGGTCCCGACGATCGGGCGGATCTCCTCGACGGGGCGTTCCTCGGCGAGGCTCGAGCGGAGCACCCGCGCCTGGATGCCCAGCCGCCGGAGCTGGAGCCGGCGGCGGTCCGCGTTCGTCTCCCCGCCGAGGCGACACTCGCGATAGCCCTCCTCGGCGGCCTCGCCGAGCTGGATCACGAGCGCGCGCATGCGCTCGCGCTCGGGCCCGGGAAGCGGCTCGGCGCTCGCAGTGGCCGGCAGGGCGAGGAGGAGGCTGGTCAGCACGGCATGGATCCCGGATCCCGACATCGAAGTCTCCTTTCGGCGAGGGGCTCGACGGGCGCGCGGTCCCCGGGGACCTCCGGCACCAGGATCGGGGGCCGGGACGCAGCGCGCTGTGAACGCGTTCACAGCCCGCGTCGTCCGGGTGAGACGGCGCGCGGGGCCCCGTAGGCGTTGCGCCGGTCGCGGCGCATCCGGCGTGGCGAGGGGGGCTACCCCTCCCGCTCCGCCACCCCGCGGTACATGTGGGCCAGCAGCGCCGGCCCGTCGTGGCGGAAGCGGTCGAGGGAGGCCAGGCGGAAGCCGCCACCCTCGACGAGGCGGTCGATGGGGCGGTTCATGTGGCAGCCGTCGCCGAGGTAGCGGGACCAGAGCGGGTCGATGCGGTCCTGCCAGCGCGCCGTCGACGTCTCCGGCGCACGGCCGTGCTCGATGAAGAGGTAGCGGCCGCCGGGCTTGAGCACGCGCGCCATCTCGCGCAGCGCGGGGCCGGGCTCGGGGATGGTGCAGAGCGTCCAGGTGGTGACGACCGTGTCGAAGCGGCCGGCGTCGAAGGGCAGGCCGCGATCGGCGCGCAGCGAGTGGCGCTCCACCGCGAAGCCGACGCCGGCGATGCGCTCGCGGAGCTTCGGGAAGCTCGCCGCGGCCAGCGGGTCGAGCCCGACCACGCGGCTCACGCCCTCCGGGTAGTGCTCGAGGTTGAGACCCGTCCCGAAGCCGATCTCCAGCACCTCACCGCTCGCGGGCGCGAGGACCTCGGGTCGCAGCGGGTCCACCTTCCGCATCGCCCAGTCCTGGAGCCGGCTCTTCAGCCAGTCCCGGAAGCCGCCGCTCCGCGTGTCCTCCGCCATGGGTCTCCTCCGAGGGCGCGGAGAACCCTAGCTCAGCGGGATGCACGCGGATCCGGCGTCGCGAGGCGTCTCTAGGGGCTCCGCAGCGCCCTGCCGAGGGCGGCGAGGTGGGGCCGGACGTCGGCCACGCCGTGCTTCCCCTGGGTCGCGACCGCCTGGCCGAGGAAGGGCAGGTCGAGCCCGGACTCGCGACACAGCGTCATCGCCAGCTCGAGGTCCTTGAGGCCCGTCGTGGCCAGGGACTCGAGCTGCGCAGGCTCGCCCTCGAGGAAGGCGAGCAGCGCCTTGGCCTGGTCCCAGGACTGGGTGACCCAGGTGTTGCCCGTGCTCGAGCGGACGACGTCGACCAGGGTCTCGAGCTCGAGCCCCTGGGCCAGGCCGAGGTGCAGCGCCTCGATCACGACGGGGAGGGTGGTGATCGCGATGGCGTTGTTCACGAGCTTCGCCGCGAGCCCGGCGCCGAGGGGCCCGACGTGCTGGACCGCGCCCCCCATGGCGGCGAGGACGGGCCGTGCCTCGGCGAAGGCCTCCCCGTCGCCGCCCGCCATGATGGCCAGCGAGCCCAGCCGTGCGACCACGGGCCCGCCGCTCACCGGCGCGTCGAGCACCCGGATCCCCTTCTCCCGCGCGCGCTCGCCCAGCTCCCGGATCGTGGAGGGGAGGATCGTGCTCATGCTCACGATCCGCGGCGGCCCGCCCTGGGCGACGAGCTCCTCGAGCACGTCACGGGCCTGGGCGTCGGTGTTCACCATCACGACCGCGACGTCGCACGAGGCGAGCTCGCCGAGGCCATCGGCGCGGGAGACGCCCTCCGCGGCCAGCGCCTCGACGGCCTCGGGGCGCACGTCGTGGCCCACGACCGCGAAGCCCGCCTTCGCGAGGTTCGCGGCCATCGGGCCGCCCATCATGCCGAGGCCCACGAAGCCGATCCTGCGCATCGCCCGCCTCCCCGGGTGGCTCGGCCGTCGATCGGTCCGGAGCCACTACCCCATACGGTAGAGGAACTCCTCCTGCACCACCTTGCCGTCGCGGACGGTGTAGAGCCCGACCTCGTCGAGCTTGCTGCGCTGACCGCTGGGCTTGTTGGTGACGTCGATCTCGAAGCGCACCACGAACTGGTCGTCGCGGTGGCCGCAGTACGGACCGGACGCCTGCATGGCGTGCACCTCGTGGTTGGTGAACCACCAGTCGTTCTTCTTGCGGATGGAGTCGATGCCCTCCATCCGCGCGGGAATCTCCTCGGTCCCCTGGCCCTCGATGCTGACGATCTCCGGGGCGTAGAGGACGTCGACGGCCTCCTCGGCCCTGCCGTCGTTGCAGAGCTGGACCAGGCGCGTGCCGATCTCGATGGCGGACATGGGACCTCCTCGTGGCTCTGCGCGCGAGTGTAGGGCAGCTCGTCGTTTCCCGTGCGCAACGATCCGTCCCTAGACGACGCGTCGCACGAGGGGCGCGCGCCGCACGACGTCCGAGACCGCGAAGCACGTGAGCACCGCCAGGGGGCACAGGATCGCGAACTTGAGCAGTGGATCGAGGGGCGCCCCGGCCAGCCACCCGGTCCCGGCCACCACGAAGAACGGGTGGAGGATGTAGACCGTGTAGGCGCTCCGGGAGGCGCGCGCACCGAGCGGCGTGCTGACCTGGAAGCGCCGGTGGAACCGGTGGAGCAGGGCGAGGCTGATGCCGACGCAGAGCACCGGCTCCCAGGCCGCGTAGGCGAAGGCCTGCCAGCTCCAGCCTCCCAGGAAGGGGTCCGGCCCGGGAGGCGCCGCGCCCGCGGCCTCGCCGCCTCCGATCGTGACCGCCACGGGCATCGCGACGACGAGGACCCCCGCGGCCCGGAGCCATGGCCGGACCAGGTCCGGCCCGAGCTGCTCGAGCCACGAGCGGCGATGGGCCACGATGCCGAGGGCGAAGAAGGCCACGTAGAGCGCGAAGTACCCGAGCTGGAGCTCGGCGACCGTGGTGCCGACCGGGAAGGCGAGGCGCAGCGCGAAGGCCACGACGCTCGACGCGCCCACGAAGGCGAGGATCTGGCCGTGGCGGGGAAGGGGAGCGACGCGGACCTCGCGGGCGTCGGCCGGCCGGATCGCGCCCCAGGCCACGTAGGCGACGGTGAAGAGCAGCAGGGCGAAGACGAACCAGAGCGGCCCGGATCCCGTCGCGTCGAGCCAGTGGCTCCGCATCCACGCCGTGTAGCCCCCGGTCGCTCCACCGTCGAGGCGCCGCGCCAGGTACTCGACGTGGGGGTTGAGGAGGAGGAACCAGGCCGCCAGCGGGATCCCCAGGCGGATGCCGCGGTCGCGCAGGAAGGCCGCCGTGCCCTTGCGGTCGTGGGCGCGCGCCGTGAAGTACCCCGAGAGGAAGAACAGCAGGCTCATGAAGAAGGACTGGTTCACGGCGGCGAACAGGCTGAAGGGCAGCAGCGCGACGCTGTCCGCGGGCGGCGGCACGATGTAGTACCACGCGCCGACGTCGCCGAACGCGCACGCCACGTGGTGGCAGATCACCAGCGCGATCAGTGCGGCGCGGAGCAGGTCGAGGCCGACGAGTCGCTGGGTGGGCGGCAGCGCAGGTCCCCTTCAGTGCGGCGGCGCGGCCGGGGTCCGGAGCTGCTGGATCGGGCGGGCCATCTGAAGCGCCTCGCGTCTCGGAGCGGCGTCCTGGCGGAGGCTCCTCCCAGGCCGTGGGTCCATCGCCGCATCGTGCTTCCACCGCGGCTCCGAGGTCAAGAGAAAGCGCGACCCGTGGCCCCGAATCGGGCCGAGTCCCGAGGCGGGAGCGGAGGCTCAGGGCGAGCCGGGCCCGGCCCCGCGTGGCGTCCGCTCCTCGCGGATCGGGGCGAGGCAGCGGTAGCGGTAGCCGGCGCACACCATCCCGTCCCACGAGTCCTGCTTCACCGCGTACCAGTGGGTCCGGGCCTCGCCGCACACGCAGGCACCCGAGGGCGACTCGGACGCCTCGGCCTGGACTCCCAGGCCGAGGTACGGGTCGCCCCGGACCTGGGCGTGCTCGCGGCACGCGCTGCTGGTCTGGAGCCCACCGACGCTGACGCCGCCGATCGCGGTCCAGCGACAACCCGTGCCGGGCCGGCTGCACGAGTAGACGTAGCCCTCGCAGCCCTTCTCGAGCCCGCCGGGCGCGGGATTGAAGCGCCAGCGGCTCACCACCTCGCCGCAGGTGCAGGCGCGCGACGGCGGGCTCGCGTAGTCGCTCTCCACGCCGATCCACTCGTGGCCCCGGGACTCGGCGTACCGCCGACAGGCGTCCGCGTCCTCGTGGAACGGATGGATGTGGTGGAGGTCGAAGCGGGGCTCCCAGGTGCAGCGGTCCTCGGCGGGCAGCGGTGCCCGGGCCGGCGTGGGCTCGGCCCGGCTTCCGGCCGCCGCCGGGCAGACCCCTGCCGCAGCGGCCAGCAGCAGCACGGCGAGACGCCTCGGCGGCCTGCCTCTCGACGCAGGGAGCCTCACCGCGCAGCGCCCGAGGATCGACGCCTTCCGCCTCAGGTGAGGTCGACGATCTTCGCCCGGGGCGCGTTCGACTTCACGGAGCGGATGCCCCCGTTGCGCCCGGACGCCGAGGCGTAGTTCTGGCTCGCTCCCACCACCTGGCCGTTGGGGGAGACGACGTTGAAGCGGTACCTCCCGCTCGGGGTCGTCTTCTTGTCGTAGCAGGCGTCGCGGCCGCAGTTCTTCTTCACCGAAGCGGCCCCGGCCTCGGCGGCCCTGCGGGTCTTGTAGCGCTCGCTCGTCAGCACCACCTTGCCGTTGGGCGCCTTCAGGTTCCACATGAACTGGCCCTTCGACCGCTTGAGCTCGAACGTCCCTGCCATGGGTCGTCTCCTCCTTGGGGTTCTCGGGGCCGCAGCATAGCGCCACCTGGGCCGGAGCTGGAGGGCCGGGCGTCGATTCCCGCTCGCGTCGGCACCCGAACGAGAAGCGGCCGGCCCCCGGGTCGGGGACCGGCCGCTCACGGGACGGCGCCTTGGCCTAGTCGCTGTCGCTGTCGGATCCGCTGTCCGAGTCCGAGTCCGAGTCGTCGTCATCGGCTCCGCAGCCCTGGGAGCCGGAGTCCGAGCCCGAATCCGAGTCCGAGTCGCCCTGGCACTTCTTCGCCTTCTTCTTCTTGTCCTTCTTCTTCTTCTTCTTGTTCTTCTTCTTGTTCCTGTTCTTCTTCTTCTTCTTCTTCTTCTTCGGCTCGGGCTCGACGACCGGCGTCACCTCCACGCTCACCGTCGCCACCGCGTCGGGGCAGAGCTCCCCGGCGCCGTTCACCGCGGAGAAGCTCACGGTGTTCGCCAGGTCGGCGGGCACCGTCTCGACGGTCATCAGGCCGGCCGTCTCGCCCGTGGCCAGCTCCGGGATCGGGGTGCCGGCCACGGGGCCGTAGGCGTCGGTCACCAGCACGTCGAAGAGGGTCGCGCCGTGGTTCATCGCCTCGTAGGTGAACACCACGGAGCCTCCGGCCACGACGCTGCAGGCGCCGGGCTCGCTCCCGCCCTCGGAGCCGTCGAGGGGCGCACAGGAGGCCAGCACCTCGAGGTCGCAGTCGACCAGAGGCGGCAGCAGGTCGCCCGTGAAGCCGAAGTCGACGTCGAGGTTCTCGGGCTCGTCATCCGGGAGGATCACGAAGGCGAGGGTCCCGTTGCTGTCCGCGGTCGGGTCGACGCCCGCGTAGGCCTCGGTCGCGGCCAGGCCGTGGAGGGCTCCGCCGGGCGCGAAGTTGCCGGGCAGGCCGACGTTCACCTCGTAGCCCGTGAGCCCACCCTGGGGCGCGAGGTCGAGCAGCACGTCCTCGAGGGCGAGACCGTTGAAGGTGTAGAGGCCGTCGGAGTTCGTGGTGGTCTGGCGCGCCTCGGCCACGATGCCGTTGAGCACCGTCTTGAGCTCGACCACCACGCCCGCGATGCCGGGCTCGTCCATGTCCTGGATGCCGTTCTCGTTCACGTCGTGCCACACGAAGTCGCCGATCTTGCCGGCGCCGCCCGGAATGGGTCCGCCACCGACCGCCTGGGCCGAGGTGGCCAGTCCGAGCGCGGCGATCCACGCCGCAAGGATCCTCGTCTTGTCGTTCAAAGCCTTGCTCCTTCCCGTTGGACCGACGTGAGCGCCGTGAGGTCGCTGCGCCGGGTCGGACCGGAGAGGAGCAATCGCCGGACCACCGGGGCCGTGTGCAACGGAGCCCGCAAGGGGGCGGAACCCGGTCGGGGGGCTCTGTGGGTTCGGTGACGGGGCGCACGAAGCGAGGAACCGGAACTGCCCGGAAGGGGCACGTCGGCTCCCACGCCGCAGCCCCTTGCGGGGCTCGCAGGTGTGCACGCGGCCCGGTGGAGGGTCGCTGGGGGTGAGTGCCGAGAGCGAGCTGGGGGGTGACGCGGGGCGCTGGATCGACGCGGATCCCTCGGGGCCTGCACGCGTCCTGCGTGCCCGTGGCACGGGGCTTGCTCCTCGTCACGGCATGCCCGTGGTGCACCGGTCCCCGAGCCGCCTTCTCGGCGTGGTGCCCGCTCTCCCGGCCGCCGCCCGGGGCCTCGCCGGCTCGCCGGCCCGGATCGCGTTGCGGCATGCTGCCCCGCAGAGCCCCGCATCGGGTGGGGCGGTCCGGTACGGGTCGGGCGGGGTGGCGAGCTCCCGGCCACGGCGCCGGCGCCAGGACACCGAGGAGGACGACGGATGAGCTTCGCCGAGTACGGACCCTACCTCGCTCCGCCGCGCGACCGGACCGGGCCCCTGACCGCCGACCTCGACGTCGACGTGGCCATCGTGGGTGCGGGCTACACCGGCCTCTCCACCGCGCTGGCCCTGCGCAGCGCGGGAATCGATGCGGTGGTGCTCGAGGCCGACTTCGCCGGCGCCGGCGCGAGCGGGCGGAACGCGGGGCACCTCACGCCCACGATCGGCAAGGACCTGCCGACCGTGCTGCGCTTCTTCGGCCGCGAGCGCGCTTCGGCCCTGGTGCGCTTCGCCGACGCCGCGGTCGAGCACACCGCGCGCGTGATGGAGAAGCACGCGATCGAGTGCGACTACCGCGCCAGCGGGAACCTCCTCGCCGCCGTCCACCCCAAGCAGGCCGCGAAGCTCGAGCGCGCCGCCGAGCTGGGCCGCTCCCTCGGAAGCCGGGTCCGCTTCGTGGACGAGGGGGAGATGCGGGAGCGCGGCCTGCCGCCCGCCTTCCACTGCGGGGTGCTCGAGGAGGCGGGGGGCACCTTCGACCCCGGCCGGTACGTGCTCGGCCTGCGGAGGGCCACACGGGCCGCCGGGGTGCGGCTGTTCGAGCAGACCCCCGTGACCGCGATCGAGGAGGGGCGCCGGGTCGGGCTGCGCACGCCGGGGGCCCGCGTGACCGCCGACCGCGTCCTCATCGCGACCAACGGCTACACGGCCACGCTGGGCTGGAGACGTCGCGCCATCGTGCCCCTGGCCTGCTCGCTCTTCGAGACCGAGGCCCTGGACGACGAGCAGCGCCGCGCGCTGGGCTGGCCCGGCGGCGAGGGCATCTATACCGCCCACGAGGCGCTCGAGAGCTACCGGGTGACGGCGGGGGGCCGCGTCGTCGGTGGCGTGAAGACCGCGCGCTACGCCTACGCGAGCCGGCTGCCGGCGGCGAACCATCCGCGCAGCTTCGCCCTGATCGAGAGGACGCTCCGGGAGCGCTTCCCGATGCTCCGGCAGCTCGGCATCCGCCACTTCTGGAGCGGCTGGCTCGGCTACACCCCGGACTTCCTGCCGTCGCTGGGCGCGACGGGCGAGCACGGGAACGTCCACCACGCCGTCGGCTTCGCGGGCCACGGGGTCGCCCAGGCGACCCTGATGGGCGAGCTGGCCGCCGAGCAGCTCCAGGGTCGGGAGCACCCGCTCGCGAAGGCGCTCGCGCGGCGCACCTTCTCCTGGCCGCCGGAGCCGCTCCGCTGGCTGGCCTTCCAGGCCATCATGGGAGTCTTCGGGGCCCTCGACGCCCGGACGGATCGGCAGGTCCGGAAGCTGCGCGGCGCCTGATCCCGAACACGAGGTGCCTCGGAGGTGTCCCTCGGAGGCGGACGGGGGAGCCCGATGGCGGCGCGGCCGGACTTCATCAAGCACGTGAGCGAGCTGCCGGACGACGGAGGCAGCCGCTGGCCCGGGCGGGACGAGGTCTTCGCGATCCGCACGCCCCTCTCGCGGCGCTGCGGGCTCGTCCGCCTCGGCATCCACCACGAGGTGCTCGAGCCGGGCCATCGCACCAGCCTGCCCCACGCGGAGCCCACCGAGGAGGAGTGCGTCTACGTGCTCGAAGGCCGTCCCCACGCCTGGATCGACGGGGAGCGGTTCGCCCTGCGACCCGACGAGATCGTGGCCTTCGCGCCCGGGACCGGGATCCGGCACTTCCTCTTCAACCCGACCGACGAGCCGGTGCGCCTGCTCGTCGTCGGGGAGCGCGTGGCCATGAGCCGCGAGCGGGTGAAGCGGCTCGAGGAGTGGATCGCCGCCGCCCACCCGGAGCTCGGGGACCCGCTTGCCCTGCCCGTGGCTCGGGTCCTGGAGCTCGCCGACGCCTTCGAGGGAGGCGCCCTGGCCCGGAACCGCGGCCTGCGCGAGAGCTGGGCCGTCGGCCTGATCGACCACTTCTACCCGCGCCCCTGCGACTTCGAGCCCGAGGGCTGAGCGCACCCGCTGCTAGGGCGTGCAGACCGCCGCGTTCGCGGCCGCCTGCATCTGGAGCGACACCCGGCAGGCGTCTCCCTGGGCCGGGGTGGTCGGCAGGAAGAGCGGGCCCAGCGGGATCAGGGTCGAGTGGACCCGGCAGAAGAACGGGATGTAGACGTCGGCGAACAGGTTGGTCACCGCGGAGTAGGTCGCCGTGTAGCTGATGCCTGCGCCCAGCTCCCGGTCCAGGCACACCAGCGGCGGCGAGGCCACCACGTCCGCCAGGTCGTAGCAGGGGCAGTCGCAGGCGTCCGGGATGCCGTCGCCGTCCGCATCGGCGGCGTCGTTCTGGAAGGGCACCGTCGGGCACCGGTCGCAGGCATCGCCCTCGAGGTCGCCGTCGGCGTTCTCCTGGCCCGGATTCGGGACCCGCGGGCAGTTGTCGTCGGCGTCGACCACCCCGTCTGCGTCGTCGTCGCCGTCGCAGGCGTCGACCAGGCCGTCGCCGTCGGTGTCGGGCCCGAAGCCCGCCAGGTCGGTGCAGTCGTCGGTCGCGTCGGCGCCGCCGAGGTCGTGGACCTCGAAGGCACCGAGGTCGCAGGCCGGGCCGAAGGGCCTCGCCGCGCCGCGCTGGTCGAGATCCACGGCCGCTCCGACCCCGTTGAAGCAGCCGGTCGCCGTGCCGCCGTCGATCGCCAGGCTTCCGACGTTGGGCTCGTGGGTCTCGCTGGGGCCGCCGTTGTCGGCCAGGGGGGCGAGGGGATCGGCCTCGGAGAGGGTGAAGCCGCAGGTCCCGTCGCCGTCGAGGCCCGGGCCGGAGTTGGGCACCACGATCGGGCCGAAGCAGTCCGGCGAGCCGTTCTCCGCCACGACGCTGTTGCGCGCGATGGCGGTGCCGTTGCCGATCTTGAGCACGCCGTCGCCGTCGCTGGCCTCGGTGATCGGGCTGCCGCCGAAGGCCCCGGCGGAGTTGTCCGCGGTGTTCTCCGCCAGGGTGGCGTTCGAGAAGTCGAGGTTGCCGTCGGCGAGGATCCCTCCGCCCGCGTCGCTGGAGGCATCGGCGAGGTCCGGGGCGCCCACGTCGACGTCCGCGTCCACGTCGTGGCCCGAGATCGTCACGTTGGTGAGCAGCGCCGTCTGGAGCCCGCTGGTGAGGAGCCCGCCGGCCGCCTTCTGCTCGCCGGTCACGTCCCCGTTCTGGCCGTCCACGCCGAGGATGTCGAGATCGATGTCGACGTCCGCGTCCGCGTCCCCCTGGGCGATCAGGGTGCGCGTCAGGACGACGAATCCCTCGTTGTAGATCCCCGCCGCGGACCCGGTGGAGGAGGTGACGACGGCGTTGGCTCCGCCGGAGGTGGAGTCGGCCGAGGCGCCCGAGGCGTCGACGTCGAGATCGAAGTCGAAGTCGAAGTCGATGCCGTTGACGTCCAGCGTGCTGTCCTCGACGACGAGGGTGCCGGAGTTGTAGATGGCGCCACCGGCAGCGCTTCCGTCCGCCGGGATTTCGCCGAGGTCGACGTCGATGGAGGCCTCGGAGGGCATCCCGTCGGCATCGGCGTCGGCGTCGAGGTCGAGATTGGCGTTGAAGTCGGTGGACGCGTTGTTGGAGTCGATCCGCGAGCGCCGGATCACCAGGTTGCCGGAGTTGAAGATCCCGCCGCCGTAGGCGCCGGCCTCGAGGGACAGGGCGGAGAGGATCACGATCTCCGAGAGGGCGTCGTCCGGCGGCGCCGCATCGGCGTCGACGTTGGCGTCGAGCTGGTAGTTGAAGGCGAGCTCGGCGACCGCCTCGTTGTCGTTCACCCGCACGCGCTCGAGGGTGAGGTCGCCCTGGTTCAGGATGCCGCCGCCCCGGGCGCGGACCGCCACCGCCGCCGTGATCTCCGCCCGGGCCCGGGCGAAGGCGTCCACCCCCATGCTGTCGGGCTCCGCCACGGCGTCGAGGTCGACCTGGAGGTTCACGTCGGCGTCGGAGCCGGGGTTGGCACCGGTGTTGGCGCTCTCGGTCGGGACCTCCTGGATGAAGAAGGTCGGAATGGCGGCGGAGGTGTCCGCGTCGGAGTTGAGGATGCCCCCGACGTCGACGTTCGCCGTCGCAGCGCTGAAGCCGTTGCGCACCGTGAGGTCCCGGATGGTGGCCGTGACCCCCGGGAGCACCAGGAAGACGCGGTCGCTGGCGTTGCCCGCCACGGCGTCGGCCTGGACGACGGTGGCCAGCATGCCCTGGCCCCGGACGGTCAGGTCGCGGTCGACGACGATGCCCGCCTCGGTCTGGACCGGCTCGAGCACGTCGATCTCGTCGCCGGCGCTCGCGGCCGCGATGGCGGCCTGGATGGTGACGAAGTCGCAGCCGACGGCGCACACGCTGCGCACGGCGGCCGGGGAAGGCGTCGGGAGCGCCCCGAGCGCGAGGGCGAGGAGGGTGGAGCGGAGCGCGAGGCGGTGGATCGGCATGAGCATCCCTCGGCAGCCCCCGGTTCGTCAGACTATCCGAGCGTGGCGCTCCGGGGAAACCCCCGCTCGGGGGGCGGATCAGCGCACGCTCCGCCCGCGGTAGGCGAGGCCCGCCAGCCCGGCTGCGAGGAGCAGCGCGGTGCCCGGCTCGGGGATCGCCTGGAGCACGCAGGTACCGAAGATCGAGGTGTCGAGGCCGTCGATCTGGAAGCTGCCGTTGCCCTCGAGGGTGAGGCCGCTCCCGGAGCCTCCGGGCGCCGCGTCGTCCTCGTCCTGGAGATCGACTTCCGGGTCCCCGTGAACGACAACCGCCACGACGTCGCGCAGGTCGGGAAGTTCGTGTTCGGCGCGCTCACCAACGAGAGCTTCCCGGGCGGCGACCGCTGCACGGACGTCATCGGGCGCCCCGTGAACCATCGAGGCGGGCCAGATCTACTGGAACCTGCACACGCTGCTGAACGGCCCCGGCGCCGCCCCCCTCCCGCCCGCCGCGCTAGGCTCCCGGGATGCCGCTGCGGTTCCGCATCGACGAAGCCGCCGGTCTCGTCATCACCACGGCCGAGGGCGAGGTGACGGGCGAGGATCTGCTGGCCCACGCCCGGGCGCTCGCGAGCACCCCGGGCCGGCCTCCCCGGGAGCTCGTCGACCTCTCGGACCGCACCGAGGTTCCCATCTCGACCGAGGTGGTGCGGGGGCTCGCCGAGTACCTCTCGGCCGCGGACGAGAACGTGCCCGGCTCCCGGGTCGCGCTGGTGGCGAAGTCCGACGCGATCTTCGGCATGATGCGCGTGTTCCAGGCCCACCGGGAGCACGCGAACGTCGAGCTCCGCGTGTTCCGCGACCGCGACGAGGCGCTGCGCTGGCTCGAGCGCGAGGTCCGCTAGCGCGGTACGTCGGGACGCCGGGCCTCCTCGGGGCTCACCTCGAGGACGCGGGCCACGTGCTCCGCGAACGCCTCCTCCCAGGGCTCCACCCGCCCGTCGGCCTCGATCACCTTCCAGACCAGATCGAGCAGCCTGCGCTTCTGCGCCGCGTCGTAGCGGTCGCGGATCACGTCGGTGACGTCCGTGAGCCGGACGGCCGGAGGGCGGATCTCCTGGGCCTTCCCGAGCACCTCGAGGGTCTGCTTCCGGCCGAGGCCGAACTCCCGCTCGAGGCCCCGCAGGATCACGCGGTGCTCCGACCACTCGTAGGTGCTGTCGCCGTAGGCGGCCTCGAGCAGCAGCACGGCCGTCGCCGCCTGGAGCTCGAGCTCCGCCGGATCGCCCTCGGCGTCGGCGGCGTCTTCCCGGGAGCCCCTCAGGAACTCCGTCACGCGGTCCATGAGTCGCATGCGCTCCCCTCTCGTTCGAGCGGTCAGCCGTCGAGGGCCTCGCGAAGGAGATCGACCTGCGCGGGGTCCGTGGCCTGGGGCCAGAAGTAGAGCTCGTCGGCGCCGATCGCCTCGATCTCCGCGACGCGTGCGCGGATCGCCTCGGGGGTCGTGAGCAGGCTGGCCACCATCTGGCGCACGAAGTCCTCGCCGCCGAAGGCGTAGTAGCTGGCCATGCCCTGCCTGCCGGCCTCGATGCCGTCGCCCAGGGCGAAGTACGAGGGCACGGCGAGCCGCGGTGCCGGCCTGCCGGCCTCGCAGACGGTGGCGTACTGGGCCTGCACGGCCTCCGCGGGCAGCGGGACCGAGAGGAACGCATCCGCGAGCCGCCCCGCGCGGCGCAGGGCCGGCGGCGCTCCCCCTCCGAGCAGGAGCTCCGGGGGGCCGACCCCGGCGAGGGCCGGGCCGATCGGCGCGGGCTCGCCCTTGCCCGCCCAGACCTCGCGAAGGGTGGCGACCATCTCGTCGAGGACGGCGCCCCGGCGCGGGTAGCGGTCGAGGGTCCCGGTGGCGCGGAAGTCGTCGTCCCGGTAGCCGACGCCGAGGCCCAGGGTGAAGCGCCCGCCGGAGACGCTCTGCAGGGTGGCGGCCTGCTTGGCGAGCAGGGCGGCGTCCCGGGGCGGGCCGATCAGCACCGTGGTGGCGAAGCGGATGCGGCAGGTGGCCCCCGCCGCCGCCGCCAGGGCGATGAGCTCCTCGTGGCCGTCGAAGACGATGCGGCCGATGGTGCCCAGGCTGCTGAAGCCCGCCGCGTCGGCGCGTCGGGCGAACTCCACGAGGGCGGGTCCGTCGGCGCCCGGCACGGCATTCGGGATTCCGGTGGCGATCTTCATCGGTCCTCTCCTTCCTGGCCCTCTCCCCCCGGGCCCGCCGGAGGCTAGCCGCCTCCGACGCGCAGCGCGCTTCACACCTTCCAGTGTCACAGGTCGAAGAGCCGAGTACCACGGTGCGTCAGGTCGATGCGCCACGTCCGGCCGCCGCGTTCTCGCGGGATCCACACCGAATCGGGTTCCCTTTTGCGGGGGAGACGTCGGACAATGGAAGCGCTCCGAGGGGGGCTGGATGCAGCGTTGCCTTCGCATCCTTCGTCTCGCGTCCGCGCTGGCGCTCGGTCCGTCGGCCGGATCCTCCCAGCCCTGCGCCTCCGGGGCGGACGCCTGCGACGCGCTGCGCCTCGACGAGGATGCGGGCTTCTCGGGCATCTGCACGGCGCCCTGCTTCAGCGCCGACGTCGCCGTCGAGGTCTTCGCTCCCGGGAACCCGACGGCACCGGAAGCCTGCGCGCCCGGTCTCCACACCTATCTCTACCTCGTCGAGCACCCGACCACGCCGCCGGGGAACGGCACGCTCCCGCCGCCGGGCCTTCCCCTCACGCGCTTCGAGGTGACGTCGGCCTCGGTCGCCGTGACCGACGCCGGCTTCCTGCCGGGAGACGGCGTCCCGCCACAGCTCAGCGTCGTGAGCCCGCTCAACGTGGTGGCCTGGAGCTTCCCGTCGGACACCTGCCCCGACTGCCTCGAGCAGGGGCGCAGCAGCGCTCCGCTCGTGGTGTGCGCGACCGCGACTCCCGAGCCCGCAGGGGTCGACGTCGCCGCGCTCAGCCTGAACGCCTCGGGCGACCTGCTCGCGCCGGTGGGGGCTCCCCTGGCCGCGGCGTGCGACGACGGGGTCGACAACGACGGCGACGGTCGCATCGACTTCGATCCGGTCACCCGGGCGAGCCCCGGCGACTCCACGACGCCTCCGGCGGGATCCGGCGATCCGGGCTGTGCGGCGCCCGAGTCCGCGACCGAGAGCCCGGCCTGCCAGAACGGCCTGGACGAGGACGGCGACGGGGGCATCGACTACGACGCCGGGCTCTCGGCGAACGGCGCGGCGAGCCCGCAGGGCAGCGACCCGACCTGCCTGCGACCCTGGCTCCGCGAGGAGGAGCCGGCCTGCGGGCTGGGCCTCGAGCTCGCCGGCTTGCTTCCGCTGCTGGGGTGGCTTCGCGACCGGAGGCGCCGCCGGCTCGCGTGGCAGCGCCGCGGGCCCCGTGCGAGGGTCTCGCCGTCATGTCCGACCCGCCCGACAGGCCCGACTACCTGGCCCGCAACCGGGAGGCGTGGGCGGCCCACGCGGCCGGGTTCGTCGAGCCCGGCGAGGAGAGCTGGGCCTCGGAGCCGCACTGGGGCATCTGGCGCATCCCCGACGCGGAGCTGGGCCTGCTTCCCGACGTGGCGGGCCGGGACGTCCTCGAGGCCGGCTGCGGCACCGCCTACGTCTCTGCCTGGGTGGCGCGCCGGGACGGGCGGCCCGTGGGCCTCGACCCCTCGCCCGAGCAGCTCGCCACCGCCCGCCGGCTCCAGCGCGAGCACGCGCTCCACTTCCCGCTGCTGAGGGGAATCGCCGAGCAGCTCCCGTTCCCCGACGCGCGCTTCGACGTGGTGATCTCCGAGTATGGGGCCGCGATCTGGTCGGACCCCTACGCGTGGATCCCCGAGGCCAGCCGGGTGCTTCGCGCCGGTGGCGAGCTCGTCTTCCTCGGCAACGCCGCGCTCCTGATGCTGTGCGTTCCCGACGTGGAGGGCGAGCCGGCCGGCACCACCCTGCGACGGGACTACTTCGGGATGCACCGCTTCGACTGGCCCGACGATCCCGGGGTGGAGTTCCACCTGCCCCACGGCGAGTGGATCCGCCTGCTCCGCGCCAACGACTTCGAGGTGCTCGACCTCCTCGAGCTGCGACCGTCCGAGGACGCCGTCACCCGCTACCCGATCGTGACCCGCGAGTGGGCGCGCCGCTGGCCCTGCGAGGAGGCCTGGCGCGCCCGCAAGCGGTCCTGACGCCGGGTCGGCCCCGCGCGTCCTCCGGGTCAGCCGTTGCAGCGCCGGCGCGGAGGTGCCGCTGCGGGGGCTGATCACCGTTCAGCAGATCGGGCACCTGGCTGCCGGCGGCGTGGGAGAGGCGTGGGAGAGGGAAGGGTGCGGAGGAAGTTTCCTTCCCTCGACGGAAGCGGCGTTCCGCTCGTTTCCAGCGCGCCGGGCGCGACACGGTCGCTGGAGCCGGGAGAGGTGCGCCGTCGAAGGCGCGATTCCTGCATCTCCCGCGGGAAGGCTCTGGGGGAGAGCGCCAATGGATCAGCCCAGGGGCCGCCGCGGCCGGCCCGCCGCATGGCTCTGCCTGCTCGCCTTCGGGGCGACCGGGGTCGGCTGGATGGCCGGGGCCGGCGTCGGCCACGCCCAGCCCAACGTGATCCTGTTCCTGGTCGACGACCAGGGCTGGACGGATCCCTCGGTGAGCATGGACCCCGGCATCCCCGGGGCGGTGAGCGACTACCACGAGACGCCGCGCCTCGAGGCCCTGGCCGCCGAGGGCACCCGCTTCGGGTCCGCCTACGCTTCGGCGACGGTCTGCGCTCCCAGCCGCGTCAGCATCGAGACGGGGATGAGCCCGGCGGCGATCCAGGTGACGGACAACGTCCGGGCCGCGATCCCCCACGCCCGCATGACGATCCCGGAGATCATCGAGGCGGAGAAGCCGCACTACGCGACGGCGCACTTCGGCAAGTGGCACGAGGCCTTCGGCTCCACGCCCGGCGACCACGGCTACGAGTGGTGGTTCAACGCGCTCCCCTACCCGACGCCGGGCCACGACCCGGAGACGAACCCGAAGGATCTCGAGTTCGTCACGGGGCTCGCGGAGCTCTTCATCGACTACCAGGTCTCCATCGACAACCCCTTCTACCTGGTCGTGTCCCATCACGCCGTCCACGTCCCCATCGCGGCCCTCCAGGCCACCAAGGACTACTACGCCCAGAAGCCGCCCGGCACCCACCACGTCCGGCCCAACTACGCGGCCATGACCGACGATCTCGACACCGCCCTCGGCCGCATCCTGGACAAGCTCGACGAGCACCAGATCCGCGACGAGACCTACGTGATCTACACCTCGGACAACGGGGGCCATGCGGTCTTCACCAGCAACCATCCGCTGCGCGACGGCAAGGGCACGCTCTGGGAGGGCGGGGTGCGCGTGCCCTTCGTGGTGACCGGGCCCGGGGTGCTGGCGAACCGCGTGGAGACCGAGCGGGCCGCGGTGGGCTGGGACCTGATGCCGACCATCCTCGACTGGCTGGGCGTGCTCCACGCGCTGCCCGCCGACGCCGAGGGCCAGAGCCTGCGGGCCGTGCTCGACGGCACCGCGGGCGGCGGGCCCTGCACGAGCGCCGACGACCGCACCCTCGTCTGGCACTACCCGCACGGGAACTCGCCCCACTCGGCGATCCGCCGCCAGACCTGCGCGGGCACCCACAAGCTGATCCGCTTCTGGGAGACGCCGCCCGTCGTGCACCTCCACGACCTCGCCAGCGACTGGGGCGAGACCGTCGACCTCGCGAGCAGCCAGCCCGACCTCGCGGCGGAGCTCGAGCAGGAGCTGCTCGACCACCTGGCGGCGGTGGGGTCGCCGTGCCCGAACGTCGCCGTCTCCCAGGGGCCCCGCTGCCCCGTGCCGCCGGGCAGCTGCGGACTGGGCTGGGAGCTGGTCGGGGTGGCGGCCCTGCTGCACCTCGCGAGGCACCGGCGCGGGACGCCGCGCGGCTAGCGGAGCGAGCCCTCCGGCTCGCTTTGCGGCGGAAGCCGACCCGTCCTGGGTCGGCCTCCTAGCCGCGATTCCGCTTCGCGGAATCCCTCGCGTCGTCGGCCGATCCTCTCGGGTCAGCCTCCCAGGGCGACTCGCCGGCCACCACCAGCCGGTAGCCGAAGTCGAACTCGTCCACCTCGAGCAGCTCGCGGTTCCGCCGCTCCCAGGCCCCGGAATCGAGGTCGGCCGCGAGCCGCGCCATGGCGCGCTCCACGCGCTCGGGGTCGAGCTTCGCGAAGCCGGAGATGGCGCCGCGCACCGAGGGGTCGAGGTAGGCGGTGGGGCGTCGCCAGTAGGCGGCCAGGAACCCGTCGCGGCAGTCGTGGGGGACGGGGACGGGGCGCACGTCGTCGGAGCCCAGCGCCCCGGCCACGAGGCTTACGTCGACGGACTCGCTCGCCTGCTCGGCGATCTCGGGCACGTAGTCGCGCAGGATCCAGCAGCGCCGGTGGAAGACCGGGGCGTCCCAGGTGAGGACGACCTGGCGCGCCGGCGCCACCCGGCGCAGCTCGGCGAGACCGCCCTCGGGATCGCTCCAGTGGTGCACGGTCAGCACGGCGAGGGCCGCGTCGAAGGCGGCGTCGCGCAGCGGCAGCCGCTCGGCCACCGCCTGCACGACGGGGCCGCGCTCGCGCTGGCGGATCATGGTGCGGGAGGGCTCGACGGCCACCACCGGGCGGTCCGCGGGCTCGTAGGAGCCGGCGCCCGCTCCCACGTTGACGATGCGGCGGGCGCCCGCGAGGGGCGCCTCGATGTGGGCCGCGATGCGGGGATCGGGCATGCGATGCCGGGCGTAGCCCCGCCCGATCGCGTCGTAGACCGGCGCCTCCATGCAAGCAGTCTGGCGCAGCCTCGCGGTCGTCGCTGCGCGCCGCCCGCTCGCTGGGACCGGTCGAACACCGGGCCCGACCAGCCCCCGCGAGGTCCGGTCCCCGGGCTGCGAGGCGGATCGCCGTGGGGCGTTCCGGGTCTCGACGCCTGTCCGCCCGGCGGTAGCCTCTCGTCCTTGGCCACACACAACGTCGGCGCCCTGATCAACCGCCAGATGCGCCGCTGGGAGATCCAGCAGCCGCGCAGCGACGAGCCCCCGCGCCCCTGCGTCGCCATCTCGCGGCTGCCCCACGCCTGGGGCGCCCGGGTCGGCCGGGGCGTGGCCGAGCGGCTCGACTACGGCTTCTTCGGCCGCGAGATCCTCGAGAGCATCGCCCAGGAGCAGGGCATCCGGCAGCGCCTCGTCGAGGGCGTGGACGAGCAGGTCCTGAGCACCATCGACCGGGTCGTCGCGGACCTCTTCCACCTGCGCTCCTTCACCGAGACCGACTACCTGCGCGAGGTGGCGCGGGCCATCACCACCCTCGGTCGCCGCGGCTCCGCGGTGCTGCTGGGACGGGGAGCCACGAGCGTGCTGCCCGCGAGAAGCGCGCTGCGGGTGCTGCTGGTCGCTTCCGTGGCGGTGCGGGCCGAGCGGCTCGCCGCCTCGGAGGGGCTGGCACCCGACGTCGCGGAGAAGCGCCTGGCGTTGCTCGACCAGAAGCGCAGCGAGTTCACCCTGCATCACTTCGGCGTCCGCCAGGACGACCCGGTGCTCTACGACCTGGTGGTCAACACCGGCACCCTCGAGCCCGAGGCCGCGGTGGACCTGATCGTGGAGGCGCTGCGGCGCCGCTTCCCCGGCTCGGCACCTCGCGCCTCCGCCGGCGCGTAGCTGCCCCGGGGCGCCCCTCGAGGAGCGGCACGAGCCGGAACGCCCTCGACCCGGTGCGGGACCGCGACGAGACCTCGCTGCGCATCCCGGTCCACGTTCCCGGCGCGGTCGCTAGTCCTCGAGGTCGCGCCCCACGGGCTCGCGCAGGGTGACGAGCTCCTCGGCCGCGGTCGGGTGGATCCCGATGGTGGCGTCGAGCTGCGCCTTGGTGACGCCGCAGCGCAGCGCCACCGCGAAGCCCTGGACGATCTCGGCGGCGTCGGGCCCGAGCACGTGGATGCCGAGGACCCGGTCGCTCTCGGCGTCCACCAGCACCTTCATCAGGCTCTTCTCGTCGCGGCCGGTGAGGGTGTGCTTGAGCGGGCGGAAGCCCGAGCAGTAGACGAGGACCTCGTCGCAGCGCTCCCGCGCCTGGGCCTCGGTGAGGCCCACGGTGCCGATCACGGGCTGGCTGAAGACCGCGGACGGAACGCCGCTGTGGTCGGGCTGCATGGGGCGGTCGTTGAAGAGCGTGTTGGCGAGACAGATGCCCTCGTGCAGCGCCACCGGGGTGAGGTTGATCCGGTTGGTGACGTCCCCGATGGCCCAGATGCTGTCGACCGAGGAGCGCGAGAAGGGGTCCACACGGATGGCGCCGGCGTCGTCGAGCTCCACGCCGGCCTCGCGGAGCCCGAGGTCCGCGGTGTTGGGCGAGCGGCCCGTGGCGAACAGGACCTCGTCGCAGTCGAGGCTGCTGCCGTCGCGCAGGGTCACGCACAGCGGCCCGTCCTCCCTCCGGCAGAGCTCGACGGCGTCCTGGACGAACCGCAGGTCGACGCCCTTCTTGCGCATCTCGTCGGCGAGACCGCTGCGCAGGGTGTCGTCGAAGCCCCGCAGGAACATGGGGCCGCGGTAGAGCTGGGTGACCGTGCTGCCCATCCCGGTCAGGATCCCCGCGAACTCCACGGCGATGTACCCGCCGCCCACGATCACGACGCGCTCGGGCTGCTGCTTCAGGTGGAAGACCTCGTCGGACGTGATCCCGTGCTCGGCGCCCGGGATCGCGGGCCGGAAGGGCCGGCTGCCCGTGGCCACGAGGACGTGGGCGGCGGTGAGGCGCCTCCCGTCCACCTCGACGGTGTGGGGATCGACCACGCGGGCCCGGCCCGCGAGGATCTCGACGCCGGCGGCGTGGAGCAGGCGCTCGTAGACGCCGTTCAGGCGACGGATCTCGGCGTCCTTCTTCTCGATGAAGCGGCCCCAGTCGAAGTGCCGCTCGCCGATGGTCCAGCCGAAGCCCGCCTCGGCGTCCTCGAGCTCCTCGCGCACGTGCGAGGCGTACACCATCAGCTTCTTGGGGATGCAGCCGACGTTCACGCAGGTGCCGCCGAGGTCGCGGTCCTCGGCCACGGCCACCCGCGCGCCGAAGCCGGCGGCGAGCCGGCTGGCCCGCACCCCGCCGGAGCCGGCGCCGATCGTGAACAGGTCGTAGTCGTAGCGCGCCATCGCAGTCAGAACTCCCGGGTCTCGCCGACGCGGAGCACCCAGGCGCCGGCCTCGCCCAGGGGGCTGGCCTTCGCGGCTGCGCGGAAGCGACGGGGCGGGTCCGCGAGGGGCTCGTCGGAGAGGTCGAAGGTACCGAAGTGCATCGCCACGGCGGCCCGGGCGTGCAGGTCGCCCGCCGCCCGGATCGCCTCCTCGGGGTTCAGGTGGGACGCCTGCATCATCGCCACGGGCTCGTAGGCGCCGATGGGCAGCGCGGCCAGGTCGAAGGGGCCGAGGCTCTCGGCGATGCGGGCGAAGCCGTCGAAGTAGCCCGTGTCGCCGGCGAAGTAGAAGCGTCGCTCGTCGCCCACCACGGCCCAGGACGACCAGAGGGCGGTGTCCTGGTCGCCGACGCCGCGCTGGCTCCAGTGCTGGGCGGGAAGGCAGTGCACGCGCACGCCGGCGTGCTCCCGGGCCTCGCCCCAGTCGAGCTCCTCGACGCGTGCGATGCCGCGCTTCCGCAGGCGCTCGCCGTTCTCGAGGGGGACGAAGAAGCGCGTCTCCGGGTCGCGCTCGGCCAGGGCCTCGAGAGTGGCGAGGTCGAGGTGGTCGTAGTGGTTGTGGGAGACGACGACGAAGTCGATGGGCGGCAGGTGCGCGAGGGCGATCCCCGGGGCCACGAAGCGACGCGGGCCCGCGAAGGAGACGGGGCTCGCCGTGTCGGACCAGATCGGATCGGTGAGGAAGCTCACGTGGTCCATCTGCACCAGCAGCGTCGCGTGTCCCACCCAGGTCACCGTGGGCACGCTGTGGCGGGCGTTCTCGCGCAGGAAGGCGCCGTCGTTGTCGATGCGCTCCGGCGCATCCGGCCGATCCCGGAAGGAGCCCATCACCCGGCGGGCGAAGAACGGGAAGCGCACCGAGAAGGTGCCGTGGGAGAGGCGTCCGACGGGGTTCCGGAAGCGGCCGTCGTCGTCCCGCGGCGCCGGGCCCAGCTGGGCCTGCGCGGGAGCCGCCGGCCCGAGCGCGAGGGCCAGGAGCAGGGCGAGGCTCGAGCGGGGCATGGCCCGAGGATACCTGGTCTACCCTGTGGGCATGGCGTCCTGGGGAGAGATCGGGCTCGCCGTCGCACTGGGCCCGCCGCTCTGGCTGGCCGGCGCCATCGGCTTCGACGCCGTCCACTGGCTCCTCCACGCGATGCTGCGCTCCGAGCGTGCCTGGCTGCGCAGGCTGGCCTGGCCCCACGCCGTCCACCACCAATGGGTCGGTCGGGACCTCCAGGTGCGCTGGGAGCTGCGCCGGCGCAACGTCGCCTGCCACATCGTGCCCGAGTACGGGACCCAGCTCGCGTTCTCGGGCGGCCTCGCGCTGGTGCTTCCCGGGCCTCTCGTCGCCGTCGTGGTGGGGCTCCAGACCGCGCTCTTCGCCTACATCCTCGCCTGCCGGGGCCTCGACCCGAACCACCGCCCCATCGAGCGCCTGGATGCCCACGCGCCGGGCTTCCAGCCGCTGCCTCCCTACCACGCGCTCCACCACGTGCATCCCGACGCGCACTACAGCACCTACACCAAGCTCGTGGACTGGGTGGTGGGCGGCGGCATCCCCGTCCGGGGCCGACGCTTCCGGCTCGAGGGCTCCCGCGGCCCGCTTGCCGAGGCGCTGGCCGAGAGCCTCCTCGCGAGCGGGGCCGCCGGGGTGTCCTGGGAGGACGCCGCGCCGCGGTCGCGGGCCGAGCCGGAAGCCCGCCGGGAAGCCCGCGCCGAGAGCGACGCGGAGGACGTGTGGGTCCTGCTCGACCCGCGGCGCGATCCGGCGCCCCGCGTCGAGGCCCTCGCCGAGGCGACCCGCGCCCGGCGCCTGCCCCCGGAGGTGTGGTGCGTGCGCGCCGGCCCTGACGCCACGGCGCGTCACTACCAGCGCGACGTGCGGGTCCAGTTCCGCGTCCTCCTCGCGCCGGCCGAGGCGGGTTCGACGGCGGAAGCCCGCCGAGCCGTGCGGCGCGCGCTGTTCTGGATCCGCCGGGGGCTCCACACCGTGCCCCTGCGCGCCCGCGGCTCCGGGCTGGCGGCCTACCGGGCCTTCCGCCGCGCGCGGCCGGTGCCTCCCGGCGCCGCGCCGCGGATCCGCCACCGCACGGAGCTCGCGACCGCCTAGCGGCCTGGGCCGACCCGGGCGCGCCTCGCAGCCCGCGCCCGGCGCTCCACGGCGGCGGCGAAGCGCTCGGCGGAGCCCGCGCCGGTGAACAGGAAGAAGGACGGCTCGAAGAGCTCGGCCTCGAGCAGCGCCGGCGAGCCGTCGTCGAGCTCGATCACGTCGAAGCGGGCGTAGAGGAGCGGCTCCGTGATCCCGAAGCGCTCCCGGCCGATCTCCCGCACCGCGGCCCCGGCGCAGCGCGCCACCTCCCGCTGGCCCGGGCTCGCCTCGATGGGCGAGACCTTCTCCTGGTAGCGGCCGCCGAGCAGCCCGCCGCCCGGGGCGAGCAGCGGGCCCTTGTGGAACGCGTGGGAGAGCTCGCCGTCGAACAGCACCAGCGACACCTCGCCGGCGTGCGCCACCGAGGCCGCGAAGGGCTGGACCATGACCTCGCGGGCCTCGCCGAGGATGCGCCGGCCGAGCTCGCGCGCCGCGGGGTCGGCGGGCGTAAACCGGCCGGTGTTGCGGCTGCCCGCGGAGACCACGGGCTTCACCACGACCTCGGGCGTGGTCGCCTCGGCGAGAGCGGCGCCCACCTCCTCGAGGCTCGCGGCGTAGCGGGTGGGGATCACGGGAACGCCGCGCTCCCGGAGCTCCGCCAGGTAGCGCTTGTCGAGGTTCCAGCGTACCACCGGAGGCGGGTTGTGGACCCGCCCGGTGGCCTCCACCTTGGCGAGCCAGCTCGTGAAGGCCGCGACGTGCTCCGCGTAGTCCCAGGGCGAGCGCAGCACGAGCAGGTCGTAGGCGCCCCAGTCCACGGACGCGTCGCGCCAGGAGGGGTGCTCGAGGTCGAGGCCCGCCGCCGCGCAGGCCCGGGCGTGGTGGGGCCGGTCGAGATCCTCCGCGACCACCCGGTCCCCGCTCGTCGACACGAAGGCGATCCGCATGGGGAGACGGTAGGGCCGCGCGCCCGGCCCGCCCACCGCGCTCGCGCCGCCTCGAAGGCGGCCGCCCGGTCGATCGCGCCCGCAGGCGGACGCTTCGGCGGGCCTCAGCCCAGGGCGGCCTCGAGGGCCCGCTCCACGAAGGCCGCGCCCAGCCAGGAGCCCAGCGGGATCAGCAGGTAGATGGCGAAGCGCACCAGGGTCGAGGTGTCGATGGGCCACTCGCGCGCCGCCGCCACGCGCGCCTCGTAGGCGAGCAGGTCGGCCAGGTGGCCGCCGGGCTCGGCGCCGGCCTCCCGCGCGCAGGCCCGCACCCGCTCGGCGCGGACCCGCCCGCGCAGGTCGGCGAGGAGCGAGCGCTTCTCGGCCTGGATGCGTCGGTGGATCCCCCAGACCGGCAGGATGAAGCTGAACGCCGCGAAGGCCACGATCCCCGCCAGCACCAGCGCCGGCGGCGCGGCGAAGCCGGCGTCCAGGAAGACGAAGACCGCGATCGTCACCAGCAGCAGCCAGCGCAGCGCGCGGCGCAGCCCGCGGCGGGCGAAGGGCCGCAGGGGCTCGAGGTCCAGCAGGTCGATCTCGGCGACCCGGTCCGCGAGTCGCGCGAAGGCGCGATCCTGCACGACCGCGGCCACCAGGGTCCGCGTCAGGGTCCAGCCGAACACCGCACCGACGAGCAGGTCGAACGCCACCGACGGCAGCCGGTAGGTCTCCGGGCGCAGGAACCGCGCGGGCTCGAGGTAGAGGGTCGGCACGATGGCGAGGACGACAAGGGCCCCCGCGACGCCCGCGAGCCGGAGCCGGTCCCGGGGAACCTCGATGGCGGCGCGCAGCTGGGTGCGCGGATGCGTGCCGTTCCAGGCGAGGTGGGGCGAGAGCCGCTCGAGATCGCGGGTGATGCCGGCCTCCTCGCGATGGTGGGTGACCACCAGCCCCGCCAGCAGCAGCGCGCACACCGCGGCGCTGCGTACCTCGACGTGGGCCCAGAAGGGGATCTCGCCGGCCCACACCGCGGCCAGGCGACCCTCGAGCCCGTCGAGGACGAGGAAGGCGGCGGCCAGACCGAGGGCGAGCCCCGCGCCGACGGCCAGGGGGGACCCGCCCGAGGCCTCGAAGAGGCGCTGCCAGCCCGGGGAGACGCTGAAGGCGGGGAGGTCGCGGGCCCCGGCACCCGCGCGCACTCGCAACGCGTCGAAGGGCGAGGAGGCCATCATCCTGTTTCCTCCACGGCGCCGCGGAGATCGCGGCGGCCCGGGCGCGCTCGACCTGGAGCCGCGTCGTCGACGACGAAACGAGTGTGGGGAAGCCCCGGGCCCGGCGCTGTGAAGCGCTTCACAGCCTCCGGCGGGCGGCGCGGCGGCGCCCCGGAGCCGCGAAGGCTCGTCGCCGGCCCCAGGCGAGGGCGGGCGCCGCGAGGGCCGCGCCGAAGCCCGGGCCACAGCCCTCGGCCTCGAGGTTGTCGGTCGGGCCCGCGCAGTCCGGGTCCGGCCCGGCGGCCCCGGCGCCGCTCCAGTCCACCCGGCCGTCGGCGTCGTTGTCGAGGCCGTCGTCGCACTGGGGGTCCTCGATCCCGAAGGGATGCACGCAGCCCGGGTCCTCGCCGAAGTCGATCCGCCCGTCGCCGTCGTTGTCGAGGCCGTCGTCGCAGGCCGCCCGCCGGGCGGCGGGCGCGGCGGGGGCGAGGCACTCGCTACGGACGCCGAGGGAGACCGCGGTGAGCGCGGCCGAGGCCGGACGCGGCGGGGCGGAGGAGCAGACGTAGAGCGGCGCGCTCCCGTCGCCCTGGCGCAGGCAGGCCGGGCAGCGGTCGGCGCCGGGGAACGTCCAGCCCACCACGTTCAGCGGGCTCGCGACGACGTCGACGGGGGCGACGCCGGGAGCGTCGAGCCAGCCCACGGCGCCCACCCGCGAGGCGTCCGCCGCGATCTCGAAGCCGGTCACCGGCACGCCGGGGAAGGGGAGGGTGGCGGCGCCCGGCGGGCTCGTGAGGTTCGCGAGGCGGTAGACGTAGGTGTGCTCGTCCGTCGCGCAGGAGCCCGGGGCCGCCGGGTTGCCCGGCTCGAAGACCTCCACGGACTTCGCGACCGAGAGGCACGGCGCCGCGCAGATGCCCGCGAAGCCGGCCGGGTCGTCGACGAGCACCGCCTCGCAGCGGTCTGCGCCCGACAGGCAGGGCTGCGACGCGGCGGGCGCCGCGACGCCGCTCGCCCACAGCGACGCGACGAGAAGCAGGAGCGAGCGAGCCAGCGAACCCCCTCCACCCGGCCGTCGCCAGTGTTGCGCAACGGCGGCGCGGGGGGAAGCACCGGAACGGAGGGGAGGCTCAGAAGTCGAGCCGACCCGCGCGTCCGAGCCGCGTGGACCAGTAGACGTGGTCGAGCGCCACCCTCTCCACGCGCTTGCCCGACGACGGAGCGTGGACGAAGGCGCCGTCGCCCACGTAGAGGGCGACGTGGGAGGTGCGGGCCCCGGCGAGCCGGAAGAACAGCAGGTCGCCCGGTCGTAGCGCCGAGAGCGCGATGGGGCGCGCGCGCTGCTCGAGCGCCGCCGCCGTGCGCGGCAGACCCCGGGCCCCGGCCCGCGCGAAGCTGTAGACGACGAGGCCGCTGCAGTCGAAGCCGCGCGGGGAGGCTCCGCCGTAGCGGTAGGGCGTGCCGATCATCGCGAGGGCGTTGTGGACCGCGCGCACCTGGATCGCGTCGCCGGCCTCGAGGGCCGGCGCCGGACCCACGCAGGCCACGAGGAGGCTGAACGCCGCGACGGCGGCCGCGCGAGGGGCTCGAGGGGAAAGCGCCACGGGTCTCTCATCGGCGGGAGGCGGCGGATCCCCGAGCGACCGGCATCCCGAGGGCAGCGGGCGCGCAGCCCGCGTGCAGCGGGACGGCGGACCGCTCGCGGCGGGTCCGCGCTACGCGCAGGCCGCCGCGAGGGAGGAGATGCGCAGCCCCGTGGCGCCCTGGCGCACCGGGTTGCGCTGCGCGCCGTTGGTCACCCAGGCGAAGGAGAGGCCCGACGCCGGATCCGCCCAGGCCATCTGCCCGCCGGCCCCCATGTGGCCGAAGCTGCGCGGGCTGCACGCCTCGGGGAAGCCGCGCCAGATGCGCCCCTCCTCGCCCGCCACCACCACGCCGAGGCCACGCAGCGCGGGGCGGCCCGTCATCGGGTCGACGAAGTCGGGGTTGCGCGGCGTGATGGCGCTCGCCACGACCTCGGGCCGCCAGATGCCGGGCCCGCGACCCGCCTCGCCGCTCCGGTCGCCGAGGTCGGCGAGGATGCCCTGGTAGAAGCGCGCCACGTCGGCGGCCGAGCCGAGGGCCCCGCCGCCCGGGCTGCCGATGGCGCGCAGCTCGGGGCGGTTCGCGCCGGCCACCATCGCGTCGTCGAGGGTGGGGGCGTCGACGGGCGAGACCGCGCGCTGCTCCCGGCTCATGGGCTCGCCTACCGCCACCACCTCGGCGACGCGTCCCTGCTCGGCGTCGGGCAGGCCGAGGAAGAGGTCGCGGAGTCCCAGCGGCTCCAAGATCCGCGCGCGGACGAAGTCCCGGTAGTCCATGCCGGCGCGCACGCCGATCACGTCGGCGAGGACCCACAGGCTCGACGTCCCGTGGTAGGTGAAGCGCGTTCCCGGCTCCCACTCGAGCTTCCAGGACGCGAAGGCGGCGCGCCGGCGCTCGGGGTCCGGCCAGGCCCGGGGGTCCATCCAGGCCGTGGGGAAGCCCGCGGTGTGGGTCAGGAGCTGCTCGACGCTGACGTCCTGCTTGCCGTTCTCGGCGAAGCCCGGAACGATCTCGGCCACGCGCTCGCCGAGCTCGAGGCGCTCCTCCTGGAGCAGGATCCAGCTCGCCGAGGCGACGATCGCCTTGGTGACCGAGAACAGCGCGAACAGCGAGCGCTCGCCGGCTCGCGCCTCGCCGCCGCCGAAGGGTGCGTGGCCGAAGGCGCGCGACGCGAGCAGCACGCCGTCCCGCGCCACGGCCACCTGGGCCGCGCAGGACGCCTCGGCGGCGGTCTCGTGGGCGGCGGCGTAGAGGGCCTCGACCGCCTGCGGGACCTCCTGCGGCGGCGGGGCCCGCCGGAGCCGGCCGAGAGCGTGCCGCCCGAGCAGCCCGAGGCTCAGGGCCGCGGCCAGCCAGGCGGGCCAGCGCACCCAGCGCCACAGCGCCGTCCCGGCGAGCTCGAGGCCGGGCGCGAATACGCGGAGCGCGTAGGTGACCGAGAGCAGCGCGAAGGTCACGGTGGTGGCGGCGAAGCGCAGCTCGCCGGTGCGCCGGTAGCGCCAGGCGAAGAAGGGCATGTGGCTCAGGAAGACGAAGAGGCAGAGCTCGGGCCACCAGTCGGGCATCGCGGCACGCTACCGGATCCCGGCGGCCCCGGTCGCCTGCGCCCGGGAGCGCACGTCGAGGAGCAGGCCCGGGGCCACGAAGCGCTCCACCAGGGCGCGCTCCTCGGCCGCGCTGCCGGCCGGGTCCGCGAGCAGGGAGACGATCACCCGCACCAGCCAGCGGGTGCGCAGCCGGCGCGCGGCGCGGCCTCCGGCGCGGGCGGCACCGGGGCCCAGCGGGCCGGGCCCGAGGCTCGCGGTGAGGGTCCCGATCACCTCCGGGGTCTGGGACATGCGCGCCCCGAGCCCCGAGGCGCCGTCGGCGAACCAGGCTGCGGTGCCGGGGTTGCGGCGCACCTCCCGCACCGCATACAGCACGTAGGCGACGATCCGCTTCGTGGGGTCCTCGATGCCCGCGGTCCGGTCCCGGACCCGGCCCGCGATGGCGAGCCCCACCCGCTTCACGTAGGCCCGGTGGAGCTCGTGGCGGTTCTTGAAGTAGCGGTAGAGGGTTCCGCGGGAACAGCCCGCCGCCCGGGCGATCTCCGCCATGCCCGCTGCCGAGACCCCGAGCTCCGCGAAGGCCCGGTCCGCGGCGTCCAGGATGCGGTCGACAGCGCGGTCCGGCCGCTCCTCGCGACCCCAGTCGGGGCTCATCCGCCCCCCTCGGCGGCGAAGGGCAGGCTCTCGTAGCGACGCACGAAGGGTCCCTCGGCGAAGCGGCCCGCCTCGGGGTCGACCCGGAACTCCGGGCAGCGCGCCAGCACCTCCTCGAGCACGAGGCGGCCCTGGAGGCGGGCCAGCGCCGCGCCCACGCAGTGGTGGGGCCCGTAGCTGAGCGCCACGTGGCGCCGGACCCGACGGGTCACGTCGCACTCCTCGGCGTCGGGGCCGAACTCCCGGGGGTCGCGGTTCGCGGCGGCGTAGAGGAGCAGCACCTTGCGGCCCGCCGGGATGGTGCGGCCCTCGAGGGCGACGTCCCGGGTGGTGGTGCGCGCGAGCCCCTGGACCGGCGACGTCAGGCGCAGGCACTCGACCACGCCGCCCGGGATGCGCCCGGGGTCCTCGAGCAGCAGCGCGCGCTGGTCGGGGTGGCGGGTCAGCAGCTCGAGGGCGCCGCCCAGCAGCCCGTGGATGGTGTCGTTGCCGCCGGTCACCATGGTGAAGGCCACGCCCAGGATGCGCGCCATGGAGACCGGGACGCCCTCGGGCCGGCCCGGCTCCGCCATGCGTCCGTGGACCAGGGCGGAGACCATGTCGTCCCGGGGCGCGCGGCGCCGCTCCTCGATCAGCCCGCCGAAGTAGCCGAACATCTCGGCGACCGCGTCGCCGGCCGAGAGCACGTCGCCGCCGGCGCTCGCCGCCACCACGGCGTCGGTCCAGCGCGCGAACCGGTCCCGGTCCTCGAGGGGGACGCCGAGGGCGTGGGCGACCACCAGGCTCGCCAGGGGCCGCGCCAGGACCTCCACCACGTCGGCCTCGCCCAGCTCGCGCAGGCGCTCGACGCGCTCCACCACGAAGCCGCGGAGCATCGGGTCGAGGGCCGCGACCTGCCGCGGCGTGAGGCGCGCGGTGATGAGCTTGCGCAACGCGGTGTGCTCGGGCGGGTCCATCATGACGAGGGGCGACTCGAGGCCGAGCCTCTCCATCTCGCCGTAGGCGAAGGTGAGCCCCGAGGCCGACGAGAAGCTGCGGGCGTCGACGGCGGCCCCGAGCACGTGGCCGAAGCGCGAGAGCACCCAATAGTCCTTGCCCTCGCCGTTGTCCGGGACGTGGTGGACGGGGTCGCGGTCGCGCAGGGCGCGGTACATGGGGAACGGGTCGCGCCAGGTCTCGGCGCCCCTCGGCTCGAACACGGCGGGCACGGGTGTCTCCACGGGCACCTCCCTCGGCCCGGCCATCGTAGAACAAAAATGATGAAATGTTCAACAGGCCCCCGACGCGCTAGGCTCGGCGGTCCCATGCGCTACGAGGGCACCCTCTACCGGCCTCCCAGCGAGGCCGACGCCTACATCCTCCAGGCCACCATCGGCTGCTCCTGGAACCACTGCACCTACTGCGACATGTACCGGGCCAAGCGCTTCCGCGTGCGCGCGCTGGCGGAGAGCCTCGCCGACGTGGCCGAGGCGAGCCGGCGCTTCGGCGAGCGCGTCCGCAAGGTGTTCGTCGCCGACGGCGACGCCCTCGCCATGCCCCTCGACCACTGGGAGCCCGTCCTGCACGCCTGCCGCGAGAGCTTCCCGCACCTGCGCCGCGTGAGCTGCTACGCGACGGCCCGCAACCTCGCCGAGAAGTCGCCCGAGGAGCTCGAGCGCCTGCGCGGCCTCGGCCTCGGGCTCCTCTACCTCGGACCCGAGTCGGGCGACGACGCCACCCTGCGTCGCATCGCCAAGGGCGGCAGCTTCGACGACCACGTCGAGGCCGCCCGCAAGGCGCGGGCCGCCGGCATGCGCACCTCGGCGATCTTCCTGCTGGGAGCCGGCGGCGTGGAGCGCTCGGCGGAGCACGCCGCGGCCTCGGCGCGGCTCGCCACGGCGATGGATCCGGACTTCCTCTCGGCCCTCACCCTCACCGTGATCCCCGGCACCCCCCTCGCGAAGCTCGAGGCGAGCGGGCGCTTCGCGCTCCCCGACGTGGCGGGGATCCTCGGCGAGCTGCGCACCTTCGTGGCCGGGGCGCGGCCCCGCGACGCGCTGTTCCGCACCAACCACGCCTCGAACCATCTGCCGCTCGGGGGTCGGCTGCCCGCGGACGCCCCGCGCATCGTGGCCGCCATCGACGCCGCCCTCGAAGGCCGCGTGCCCCTACGGCCGGAGTGGGCGCGCGGGCTCTAGACCGGGTCAGAAGGTCGCGATGGGGTTCACGGGCGAGGCCGTCCCGCGCTCGAGGACCAGGGGCGCGACGGTGAGCAGGAACTCCCAGCGTTCCTCCTCGGCACAGGCTCCGGCGAGGTGGCGCAGCTCGAGGTTGTCGAGCAGGTGGAGCCCCATGGCGACGATCGCCACGCTGTGGATCGGCAGCTCCGCGCCCTCGATGCCCGAGGGGATCACGTCGGAGACGCCGTCGCTGCCGAGGGCGGCCACGCCGCGCTCGTGGAGCCAGGCGAGGCACGACGCGTCGAGGCCGGCGAGCTTCGAGCGGGCGTCCCAGGCGCCCCGGGCGTCGCGCAGCGCCCAGCGCCCGGTGGCGACGAAGAGCACGTCGCCCTCGGCGACGCGCAGGCCGGCCTCGGCCTCGGCCTGCTCGAGGTCCGCCGGCCCGATCCGCTGCCCGGCCTCGAGCCAGGGCACGCCGCGGGCCCGGGGCACGTCGAGCAGGACCCCGCGCGAGACGATCCCCTCCGCCAGCTCGTGGATGCCGAGGTCGAGGGCGCCCTCGCGCGTCACGCGCGCCGTCGGGTAGCCGTTGTAGAGCCGCCCGTCGTGGAAGATGTGGCACAGCGCGTCGATGTGGGAGGCGGCGAAGCCGTGGGACGCGATCTCGAAGGCGTCCGCCCCGTAGCCGTCGCCGTGAACGCCGAGCATGCGGTGCCGCACCGGGGTGCCGTTGTCCTCGGCGGGCTCGGTGGCCAGGGGTCGCGCGCAGGAAACGGTGCGTCCGCTGCGCACCAGGCCCGCGGCGGCCACCCGCTTCGCGGGGGTGATCAGGTTCAGCGTGCCGAGCTGGTCCCGCTCCCCGAAGCGGCCCCAGTTCGAGACGCGCTCGCGCAGGGCGGCAAGGGCCGCCGGGCTGAGCGGGCTGGGGGCGTCGGGCATCTCAGCCGCGGCCCGGCAGCAGGCAGGAGTGCACCGAGCGTGGGCCCGGTGCCTCGCCGGAGAGGGTGAGGATCGCCTCCTCGGCGTCGCGCAGGCCGAAGTCGTGGGTGTGGAGCTTCTCGAGGGGCAGCCGGCGCGACTCGATCAGCCGGATCGCCTCGGCATAGCCGCTGCTCGTCACCCCGATCGCGCCCCGCACCGCGATCTCCTTCAGCACGATCTTGTCCGAGACGAAGTCCGGGACGGGCTTCATGCCCTTCACCCCGGCCAGCACCACGGTGCCGCCGGGCTTCACGTAGTCGAGGGCGGCGGCCACGGGCTGGGTCGCGTAGGCGGTCACCTCCACCACGACGTCGGCGCCGCCGTCGGTGGCGTCGAGGATGCGCCGCCGGGCGTCCTCGTTCTCGACGTCCACGGTCACGTCGGCGCCGAAGTCCCGGGCGAGGGCGAGCTTCGGGGCGTCGGCCTCGAGGCCCGTCACCACGATGGTGCCGGCCCCCACCTGGCGGCAGGCGATCACGCTGGCGAGGCCGCGCTGGCCCGGTCCCAGCACGACCACGCTCTGGCCGGGCCGCGTGCGCGGGATCTCCACGGCCCAGCGGAAGCCCGCGCCGAGGGGGTTGAACAGGACGGCCAGCTCCGGCGGCAGCTCGGGGTCGACCCGGTGCAGGATCGCGTTGGGGGCGAGGTAGAGGTACTCCGCGTAGGCGCCCCACAGGCCCGGCGGGCGGTCCACCGGGACGTAGGAGTAGATGCGGCGCGCGCGGCACAGGGGGTAGCGGCCCGCGAGGCAGGCCGGGCAGTAGCGGCACGGCAGCATGGTCTCGACCGCGACCCGGTCGCCCACCTCGACGCCCCAGCGGCGGGCGGCGCGGTCGCCGATCCGCTCGATCACGCCGAGGGGCTCGTGGCCCGGAACCACGGGCAGCGGCACGCGCAGGGTGCCGTCGTACTGCTCGACGTCGCTGCCGCAGATCCCGCAGGCCTCGACGCGCAGCAGCCCGTCGTCGTCGCCGATCTCGGGGAGCGGCAGGTCCCGGGGCTCGAGGGTGCGGGGCGCGGTCTGGACCATCGCGAGGGCGGTGCGCGGCGCCATCGCGCACACCCTAGCGCGACTCGCGGCGGCGAGCGGCGCGCGCGCCGGGCGAGCCCCGCGGGCCGGGGCCTAGCGCGCTCGCCGGCGGCGCCGGCGGCGGTAGACGAGGCTCACGACGGGGGCCAGCAGGGCCGCCTCGTAGCCCTCGCCGCAGTCCGGCCCCTCGCCCACGTGCCACGGCCTCACGCACTCGCGGTCGCGGCCGAAGGGGCTCGCGATGCCGTTGGCCGAGAGCCCGCCGTCGTAGTCCAGTGCGGGATCGCCCTCGTCGTCGTCGAGGCCGTTCTGGCAGGGCGGGTCCTCGAGGGGCCACTCGGGATCCTTGCAGCCGGGGTCCCCCACGCCGGCCGGCAGGCTCGCGACGTCGCCCGGGTTGGCGCGGGTCGCCGGGTCGAAGTCGACGCGGCCGTCGCCGTCGTTGTCGATGCCGTCGTCGCAGGGGAGCAGGGGCGAGCGCTCGGTCAGGTCGATGGCGCTCGTGCAGCCCGGGTCCTCGGGGTAGTCCGGTGCGCCGTCGCCGTCGTTGTCCTCGCCGTCGCCGCACTCGGGGACCAGCACCTGGAGCGTCTCTCCCTGCATCTCCGCCGCGATGGCATCGGTCGCGCCGGCGAGGAAGGCGTCCTGGTTGATGCGCCAGTGGGTGCCCACCAGGGCCGGGACGCCGCCGACGATCAGGAAGCTCGGGGCGCCGGAGTCGCCGGTCACGGTCTGCGCCTCGTCGGGCCCGACGCCCCCGACCTCGTCGTAGCTCCAGCTCAGCACCGGACCGGCCACCCAGTCGATCGCGTTGACGCCGACCCGCACGCTGGTCTCCGGCGGCTGGGTGGAGGACAGGCCGAAGACGAAGATCGGCTGGTCCGCGTAGTCGGCGTCGCTCGCGAAGGAGGCGATGGGGTAGAGAGCCACCTCCGGGCTCACCGGCGTGGCGAGGCGGCCCAGCCAGATGTCCGTCAGCCCGATGCGCACGCCCGACTCGACGACGTGGTCCTCGTAGGAGCCCGCCGGGTCGTTCCGGTGGAAGAAGCGCAGCGTGGCGCCGGGGCCGGGGTGGAAGTGCTCGGCGCTCAGGAAGTAGCGAGGCGACACCATCGTCGCCCAGTGGGCGTTCGAGTCGGTGCGCCGCCCGACCCCGGACCAGTCGAAGGCCTCGGCGAGGAAGGCGCGCTCGGTTCCGACGTAGAAGCGATCGTGCCGCGCCGGGTCGTAGCCCAGGATCTGGAGCGCGGCGCCGGCCGGCACCCCCGCACCCAGGAAGGCGACCCCGAACCCGATCCCCAACACCCACGACACCGCCACACGGCCCAATCCCCGCATCGACACCCTCAGCTCCGGCTCCCGGTCCGACAGCCCCCGCGACCCTGCGACTCGCTACGCCCCCTCGTCGATGCCCGGCAACCCGTACCCGCCGGGCAACACGTCAGTCTAGACCAGACGGCCGCTCTCCCGCCGCCGGGCCGGCGAAGGGGGGCGGAGCCGGGCTGCTAGGCTCGCGAGGGCGGCGGCATCGCGCGGCCGACCCGGGAACCTCTCGGAAGCCGGCGCGGCCCGGCGCGTGACCGCCCTCACCCCGTCGCGCCCACCGGAGAAACCCCCAGGGAGGGACCCCGAGATGCTGACCCCCGTGGCCGATGGATTGTGGTGCGAGCCCCGGAGCCTGCGCTTCCTGGGCGTCGAGACCGGCACGCGCATGAGCGTGGTGCGCCTCCAGGACGGCGGGCTCTTCGTGCACTCGCCCGTCGCCCTCGACGACGCCACCCGCGCCGCGGTGGACGCCCTCGGCCCGGTGAAGGCCCTGGTGGCGCCGAGCCTCTTCCACCACCTCTACGTCGGCGAGTGGATCGCCGCGCATCCCCGGGCGGTGGCGTGCCACTGCCCGGGCCTCGAGAAGAAGCGCAGCGACCTGCGCTGGGACCGCGCCCTCGGCGACGAGCCCGAGCCCGAGTGGAAGGGCGAGCTCGACCAGGTGTTCTTCGGCGCCCGCTCCCTCGAGAACGAGGTCGTGTTCTTCCACCGGGCGAGCCGCACGCTGCTGTGCGTCGATGCGATCTTCAACCTGCACCGCCACCCGTCGCGCTTCACGCGGCTCGTCGCCACGCTGCTCGGGAACCGCGAGCCGGGGTCGACCTGGCTCGAGCGCCTCCTGATCCGCGATCGGGCGGCCGCCCGGGAGCAGGTGGGACGGATGCTGGCCTGGGACTTCGATCGCATCGTGCTCTCCCACGGCGCGCTCGTCGAGACCGGCGGCCACGAGGTCCTGCGCCGCGCCTACGCCTGGCTCTAGCGGCCGGGCCCCCGGGGGCCCCGGGGCCCAACGGGCGCGGATTTTCGCCGACCGTCCCGTCACATCGGAGGGTCGGCTGCCACAACGAGACGGCAACAGCCAAGCAAACCCCCTTCCCGGGGAGGCCCGGGGGATCGCGAGATTCCTCGGGCCGCTTCGTTTCCGGGCCGTTCCCAGGGCCCGGCCGGCTTCCGCCTCGCGGCCCGATGTAGAATCGCCCGACGCAGGCACCTCGGGAGGGCCCCCCTTTGACGACCATCTACCGCGACTCCGACGCCGACCTCGGGGCCCTCGCCGGCGAGACCGTCGCCGTGGTGGGCTACGGCAACCAGGGGCGCTCCCAGGCCCTCAACCTGCGCGACTCGGGCCTCGAGGTCGTGGTGGGCAACCGCGGCGACGCCGCCCGGGACCGGGCGCGGGAGGACGGCTTCGACGTGCACTCCATCGCCGACGCCTGCCGGCGCGCCGACGTCGCGATGCTGCTGATCCCCGACGAGATCATGCCCGAGGTGTATCGCGAGGAGGTGGCGCCGGGGCTCGAGGACGGGAACGTCGTGTGCCTCGCCTCGGGCTACAACGTGGCCTTCGGGCTCCTCGACCCCGCCCCGGAGCTCGACTGCGTGATGCTGGCGCCGCGCATCATCGGCCTCGGCGTGCGCGACCGCTACGTCGAGGGCACGGGCTTTCCGAGCTTCGTCGGCGTGCACCACGACGCCACGGGCCGGGCCCGGGACCGGCTGCTCGCGCTGGCCCGCGGCGTGGGCTCGACCCGGGCCGGCTGCATCGAGATGTCGATGCACGACGAGGCCAGCCTCGATCTCTTCAACGAGCAGGGCTTCGGTCCGGCCTTCGGGCGCGTGCTGCTCTCCGCCATCGAGCTCCTCGTGGAGCGCGGCTTCCCACCCGAGGCCGTCCTGATGGAGATCTTCCTGTCCGGCGAGTTCGCCTACTCGCTCGAGAAGGCCCGCGAGGTGGGCTTCCTCCGGCAGATGGACTTCCACTCGCGCACCAGCCAGTACGGGAGCATCACCCGCGGCGCGCGCTACCTCGACCTGGACCCCGCACTGAAGGAGCGGATGGGGGCCGTGCTCGACGAGATCCGCTCGGGCAGGTTCGCCGCCGAGTGGTCGGCCCAGCAGGAGAGCGCCGGCGCCACCCTCGACGCCGTGCGCGCCGCCCGGGACCGGATGCCCTTCGCCCAGTGGGAGCGGAGCGCACGCGGCGCCTTCGGGCTGGACGAGGAGGCGGAGGGCGGCGGCTGAGCCGCGCTCAGCCGGCGAGGTGCTCGCGGCCCGCGGGCAGCGAGACGTCGCGGTCCACCTCCCGCGGCGGGGGCGAGAACCCCGGCCCGGGCTTCCAGCCCGTCTCCCGGATCAGCTCCATGACGTGGCTCATGTTCATCACGTCCATCTCGTAGCAGAAGCGTCCGTCGCCGGCGTAGTAGAGCACCGAGATGCCCGGGCACTCGTAGCGGCCCCCGTCCGGGCGCTCGCCCATGCGCTGCCACCACAGGCTCACCACGCGGTTGCCCTCGACCATCGTCCACGCCTCGGGGAAGGTCCACGCCTCGAGGCCGCGCATGCTCTCCACGAGGAACTCGCGCACGGCGTCGATCCCGACCACGCGACCCCAGGCGGGATCGATGAAGACGACGTCCTCGGTGAAGTGGGCGTCGAGGGCCGACCAGGGCAGCTCGCCGCGGTCGATGCGCGCGCGGGTCTCGACGAGGCGCCGGTAGGCCTCGCGGGCCTCGGCTTCGGGGGCGTCGGACATGGGCTCCTCCTTCGTCCGCAGGGTGGCGCGGCGGCGACGGTGCCCGCAAGCGGCGCGAGCCGCCCGGCGCGCTAGGGGCCGGGCTCCGCCGGGAGCCACCGCAGCAGCTCCCCCGCGGCCAGGCTCTCGGGGTCGAGGTGCTGCAGCCGCTCGGCGAAGTCGCGCGCGCGGTCGTACCGGCCCAGGTCCCGGCTCAGGGTGGCGAGCAGGAGCAGCAGCTCGCGGCTGCCCGGATGCCGCTGCTGGGCGGCTTGGAGGACCGCGAGCGCCTCCTCGCTGCGACCCGCGGAGTGCAGCGCCAGGCCGTGGACGTAGGCGTAGTCGGGGCGCTCGGGAGCCAGGGTGGCCGCCCGCGCCAGGTGGCGCAGGGCGTCTTCCGCCCGCTGCGTGCGCACCCGCGAGAGGCCCAGGGCGTGGTGGAGGTCGGCGCTCTCGGGCATCCGCTCGAGGGCGCTCTCCAGCAGCGCCGCCGCCTCGGGCTCGCGGTCCTGCTCGCGGTGCAGGTCGGCGAGGTTGACGAGGGCGGGCACGAAGTGGGGGCCAACCGCGATCGCGGTCTCGTAGGCGCGCCGGGCCTCCTCGAACTCGCCGAGCCGGCGATGGAGCAGGCCCAGGTTCACGTGGGCCTCGGGGCGGTCGGCGTTCACGTGCTGGGCCGCGCGGTACTCGGCGAGGGCGTCGGCCAGGTCTCCCCCGCGCACGCCAGCGGACCACAGGGGAGGAGGCACGCCCGTGAGCGCGAGGCCCGCCTCGATGCGCACGGCACGCAGCGGATCCGAGAGCAGCGGGCGCAGCGCGCGCAGCCGCTCGCGAGGCGGCACGCGATCTCCCGCGGCCGCCGCGGCCAGGCGGACGAGGGGGTCGGAGTCCGAGGCGGCACGCTCGACCTCCTTCGCGAGCGCGAGTCCCTCGGAGCGTCTCATCGTCGCGAGCGCGGAGGCGCGCACGATGCCCGGCTGCTTCGGGTCCCGCGCCAGGGCGGCGAGGCGCTCCTGCGAGCCCGGCAGGCCGCGCCGTCCCGCATGCAGCACCGGGCCCCAGTGGGGGGGCGGCGCCTTCCCGCCCCTCCAGCTCCGGACCGCGGTCGCGGCCCAGTTCGCGGAGCGGTCCGCGTGGCAGTCGCTGCACGCGTTCGGCACGCCGAGCGTCTCGGTGAGGTCCGGTCGCGGGATCCCGAAGCGGTGGTCGCGGCGCGGGTCGACCTGCATGTAGGTGCGCGCCGGCATGTGGCAGGCCACGCAGCTCGCACCGGGCGAGTCCACGGCATGCTGGTGGTGCTCCGGCGTGGCGAAGGCCTCGGGGCGATGACAGCTCGCGCAGGCGGCGTCGGGCGTCGCGCCGACGCCCAGGGTGTGGGGGTCGTGGCAATCGCTGCAGGTGACGCCGGCGGCGTGCATGCGGCTCTGGAGGAACGAGCCCCACACGTAGACCTCCTCCTGGATCTGGCCGTCGGCGAAGTAGAGGCCCTCCTCGAGCAGGGAGGGCAGGTGGGTGTCGAGGAAGGGGCGGCCAGGCTGGGTCGGCTCGGCGATTCGCGAGCGCCGCGCGTGGCAGGGCGCGCAGGTCTCGATCTCGTCGGAGCGCGGCGGCCCCTCGCGGCGGGCGATCGCCGCGCCCGGCGCCAGCACCCAGCGCGCGTCGTTGCGCAGCGCCGCGGCGAGCCGCGGGCCCCCGGGCCCGCGTGCGCCCTCCCGCGCCCAGGCGACGTGGTCGGCGCCGGCGCCGTGGCAGGCCTCGCAGGCGACGTCGATCTCCTCCCAGGTGGTGGCGTAGCGGCGGGTCGCCGGGTCGTAGCCGAGGCGGACGCCGGTGGAGTGGCAGTCGGCGCACATCGCGTTCCAGCGCTGGCTCGGCCCCGTCCAGTGCAGCACGTCGCCCGGTCGGATCGGCTCGCCTTCGTCGAGATGGAGCCAGCGCTGGCCGCCCTCGGCGGGGGGGCGCGCGTCCCACGCCAGCCGGGTGGCCTGGAGCCGCCCGTCCGGGAAGCGGACCAGGTACTGCTGGAGCGGCTCGACCCCGAACGTGTAGGCGACCTCGAACTCGCCCGGCTCGCCCGACGCGTCCTCGGTCTCGATCGCGAAGCCCTCGCCGCGGCGGAAGAAGCGCGAGGTCGCGCCGAAGGCCGTGTGGGTGGCCGCGTCGAAGTCCCCGAGCACCGTCGCCGGGTCGGCCTCCTGCATGGCGCGGTCGTGGTGGGAGCCGCGCCAGCGCCCCGTCTCGTTCGGGTGGCACTCGGCGCAGACCGCGACGCCGACGTGGCCGGTCGCGTCGGGCGCCTCGCCCGCGGGCGCGCAGCCGAGGGCGAGGGCGCCCAGGGCGGTGCGCGCCGCAACGCGGGCCCCCGCGCTCAGGGGCGCAGGTCGCGGGGCAGGCCGAGGATCCGCTCCCCGATCAGGTTGCGCTGGATGTTCGAGGTGCCGCCCGCGATGGAGAGGCCCAGGCTCATCATGTAGTTCGACACCCACTTGCCCGGCGTGCGCCAGCCCTGGCGCATCCCGCCCTCATCGGTGGTGGGCGCCGTGAGGCCGCCCTCGGCCAACAGATCGAGGGAGAGCTCGGCGATCCGCTCCATGGTGTTGGTCAGCGACAGCTTCGCCATCATCATCTCGTTGATCACCGTCATGTCCCGGTCCGCCGCGATGGCCGAGAGCATGCGGTGGCTCGCCCAGGTCTGGGTGGCGACGAAGCCCTCGATCTCGGCAAGCCGCTGGCGCACGTCCGCGTGCTCGATGGCGGGCCGGCCGTCGCGCCGGGTCTCCCGGGCCAGGCGCAGCAGGTCCTCGAAGGCGCGCTCCAGGTAGGAGGCGTCGCCGATCAGCATGCGCTCGTGCTTGAGGGTCGCCTTCGAGACCTTCCAGCCCTCGCCGCGCCGCCCCACCATGCTCTCGGCGGGGATGCGCACGTCGTCGAACCACACCTCGCAGAAGTCGATGCCCCCGGTCATCATGGTGAGCGGCCGCACCTCGATGCCCGGCGTCCGCATGTCGATCAGCAGGTAGGAGAGCCCACGGCTGCGCGGCTCGGCCTCGGTGCGAAACAGGCCGAACATCATGTCGGCCTCCCGCGCGCTGCTGGTCCAGATCTTCTGGCCGTTCAGCACCCAGTGGTCGCCGTCGAGCTCGGCGCGCGACTGGAGCGAGCCGAGATCGCTGCCCGAGCCGGGCTCGCTGTAGCCCTGGCACCAGATCATCTCGCCCACCAGGGTCGGCGGGATGTAGCGTCGGCACTGCTCCGGCGTCCCCTCCTCGAGGAGGGTGGGAACCAGCATGTCGGTGCCCTGGGGGCTCGGGCTGCGCCACGGGACGTCGGCGGCGATGAGCTCCTGGCGGATCACGGTCTCGGCCAGCACGTCCACGGCCCGGCCGCCGCCGCCGCACTCCGCCGGCACCGAGCGGGACAGGTAGCCCGCCTCGATGGCGCGCCGGCGGAAGCGGATCTGCTGCTCGCGCTCGTCGAGCCGAGCCTCGTCGCCCCTCGGCGGCCAGCTGCGCCGCGCGAAGTCGCGCACCTCCTCGCGCAGCCGGTCGTACGCCTCGCCGTAGCGCAGGTCCACGGCTACCAGCCCCCCAGCGCGGCGGCGCGCTCGCGGTGCACCTCGGGAGTGCCGAGCCAGGCGCGGTCGAACAGCGTGCGCTTGAACCAGATCTGCACGTCGCACTCCCAGGTGAAGCCGAGGCCGCCGTGGGCGCGCACCGCGCCCCGCGCCACCTGCACGGCGCGGTCCGTGATGTGGGCCTTGGCGAGGGCGGCGGCCCGCTCCGCCTCGGCGGGCAGGTGGTCGAAGGCGTGGGCCGCGTACCACCACAGGCTGCGGGTGGGGTCGACGTCGAGGGCCATGTCGGCGAGCTGGTGCTTCAGGCCCTGGAACTGGGCGATGGGCTGGCCGAACTGCTGGCGCGACTGGGCGTACTCCGCGCTCATGCGGACCAGCCGGTAGGCGGCCCCGAAGGCGTCGGCGGCCAGCAGCACGAGCCCGGCGTCCCGGACCCGCGGGAGCGCGTCGCCCTCGAGGGGCTCGGCGGGCGCCGCGTCGAGGTCCACGGCGTCGAGACGACGGGTGCGATCGACGCCGTCGAGCGGTGCGATGCCGACGCCACCGGCGCCGGTCTCGGCGAGTGCGAGGCGGCCGCCGGCGAGCGCGACCACCAGCAGGTCGGCGCCGGCCGCCTGGGGGACCCACGCCTTGCGGCCGCGGAGCCTCCCGTCCTCGATGCGGCAGCGCCAGTGCGCGGGATCCCAGGCGTCGCTCCCCTCCGGCGAGGGCTCGGCGAGGGCCACGCTGGCGACGGCCTCGCCCGACGCGAGGGCGGGCAGCCAGCGCCGCTTCTGGGCGTCGCTGCCGCCGGCCACGAGGGCCACGCAGGCGAGGGCGTGCCCGAGGAAGGGCGCCGGCACCGCGCCGTGGCCGAGCTCCTCGGCGGCGAGCGCCGCCTCGAGCAGCCCGAGCCCCGCGCCGCCGCGCTCCTCGGGGACGAGCAGTCCCGCGATGCCGAGCTCCACGAGGCCCTTCCACAGCCCCGGGTCCGGACCGGCCTCGGCGTCGAAGCTCTCGCGCACGACGCTCGGCGGGCACTCGTTCTCGATGAAGCCCCGCAGCGTCTGCTGGAGCAGCTCCTGTTCCTCGGAGAGCGCGAAGTCCATGGGTCGCGGGATCCTAGCGTGTCGGCCCGCCGATCAGGAGGAGGCTCAGGGCCCGGGGCCCGTGGGCGCCGAGCACGAGGGACTGCTCGATGTCGGCGGTCTTCGAGGGCCCGGCCAGCAGCCAGCCGAAGGGCTCGGCGGCGGGTCGGATGCGCGCGTAGGCCTCGTGCAGCGTGGGCACGACGGCGTCCTCGGGGACCGCGAGCACGAGGTGGTCGGCGAGCAGTGCGGCCCTGCGGTCGGCGGGAGACGGCTCGTTCCAGACCGCGCCGCACTCGGCCACCGCGAGCAGGCCGGGCAGCACGGCGAACTCGAGGGCCTCCACGGCCTCGGGTCCGTCGGGCAGGCCCCGGCTCTCGAGCCCCGGATGGGCGGACCACACCCGGGCGGCGGCCGCGAAGCCCTCGAGGCGGGCGAGGGCGCCGGCGAGATCGCCGTCGCAGACGCTCTCGAGCGCGCCGCCCGCCGCCTCGACGGCCTGGCGCAGCGCCGCGACCGGATCCTCGGGCGCTGCCGGTCGGCGCCCGGTCGGCGGCCGCGGTACGGGGGCGGGGGAGGCTGCGCGCAGCGCGCCCAGCACCGCCTCGCGGCTACCGGCCATCGCGCCGGCTCCGCCGCGCGTGGAGGGCGCGGAAGCTCTCGCGCGGCAGCTCGGGAAGCGCGCGACCGCGGCTCCAGGGAGCGCCCAGGCGCTCGAGCAGCAGTGCGGGCAGCCGTCGCCCGACGCGGCGCGCCAGCCAGCCCAGTGCGGCGAACAGGCGCGGCCGCTCCAGCACGGCCGCGGCGAGGGCGAGGGCGCGCCGACGCCGCCCGGGCCGCAGGCCGCTCGCCAGCAGCTCGGCGCGGTGGGTGAGGAGCTGGTGGTGGAGGGGGATGCGGACCGGGCACACGTCGGCGCAGGAGCCGCACAGGCTGCAGGCGTGGGGCAGGGACGCGTGCCCGGCGGGCTCCCGGGCCGGCGCCAGCACCGAGCCGATGGGACCCGGCACCGGGGTCGCGTAGCTGTGGCCGCCGCTGCGCCGGAAGACCGGGCAGGTGTTCAGGCAGGCGCCGCAGCGGATGCAGGCCAGGGACTCCCACAGCGACGGATGGGCGAGGAGCCGGCTACGCCCGTTGTCCACCACCACCAGGTGCAGCTCGCGCCCGGGGGCGGCGGGGCCGTGGTAGTGGGACGTGTAGGCCGTGATGGCCTGCCCCGTGGCGGAGCGCGCCAGCAGCCGCAGGAACACCGCCACGTCGGCCATCCGCGGCACGATCTTCTCGAGGCCCACGCTGGCGACGTGGAGCGGCGGCAGCGCGGTGCCGAGATCCGCGTTGCCCTCGTTGGTGCAGATCACCAGCCCGCCGGTCTCGGCGACGGCGAAGTTCACCCCGGTGATCCCGGCCTCGGCGGCGTGGAAGCGCTCGCGCAGGTGGCGGCGCGCCACGCGGGTGAGCTCCGTCGGGTCCGCGAGGCCCGGCGGGCTGCCCAGCTGCTCGGCGAACAGCTCGCCCACCTCCTCCTTCCGCAGGTGGATGGCGGGCAGCACGATGTGGCTCGGCGGCTCGCGGCGCAGCTGCACGATGCGCTCGCCGAGGTCGGTGTCCACCACCTCGACGCCCGCGGCCTCCAGGGCGGGGTTCAGGCCGCACTCCTCGGTGAGCATGGACTTGCTCTTCACCACGCGACCCACGCCGCGCTCGCGCAGCAGGTCGAGTACGATGCGGTTGTGCTCCTCGGCGTCCACGGCCCAGTGGACCCGGACGCCGCGGCGCCGCGCCGCGGTCTCGAACTCCTCCCACAGCGCCGGCAGCCGCGAGAGCGCATGGCGCTTGATGCCCGCGGCCTCGTCGCGCAGCGCCTCCCAGTCCGGCACCGCGTCGGCGGCGCGGTCGCGCCGCTCGCGCACGAACCAGAGGGACTCGTCGTGCCAGCGCGTGCGCTCGGCGTCGGCCACGAAGGTGGCGGCGCGCTCGGAGTGGCTCACGGGGCCTCCCGCGACGCCAGCAGCTCGGCGACGTGGAGGGCCCGCAGCGGCAGGCCGTGGCGGCGCGCGAGCCCGTCCAGGTGGAGCAGGCAGGACACGTCCGTGGACGTCACCCACTCGGCTCCCGCGGCCCGGTGGTCGCCGAGCCGATCGAGCCCCATGCGGCACGACACCGCCTCCTCCTCCACGGCGAAGAGCCCGCCGAACCCGCAGCACTCGTCCGGCCGGGAAAGGGGCACGAGCTCGAGGCCGTCGAGGCCCTCGAGCAGCACGCGGGCCGGGTCGCGGCGCGGCGGCTCGCGGGTCTCGCTCGGGCTGCCGAGGCGCAGCTCGCGCAGGGCGTGGCAGCTGGCGTGGAGCGCGACGCGCCCCGCGCGCCGGCCGGGCAGCGACGCCACCCCCAGGTCCTCCACGAGGAACTCGCACAGCTCCCGCGTGCGCGACGCGAGGGCCCCGGCCTCCGGCGTCTCGACGAGCCGCGGCAGGTGGCCGCGCAGCATCGCCGCGCAGCTTCCGGAGGGCGTGACGACGAAGTCGTAGCCCGCGAACACGTGGACCCAGCGCGCCGCGAGGCGCCTCGCCGCGTCGCGCGCGCCGGCGTTGAGGAAGGGCTGGCCGCAGCAGCCCTGGGCGGGCGGGTAGTCGACCGCCACCCCCTGCTCCTCGAGCAGGTCGAGGGCGGCGACGCCCACCTCGGGGCGAAGCTGGTCGACGTAGCAGGGCACGAAGAGGGCGACGCGCATGGCGCTGGGCTGGTGGGTAGCAAAGGCCGTTGCTACCGCTACGGCGTGTCGGACCGGCGCGCGCGCTGGCTGCTCTGGACGGCGGGCGTGCTGCTCGCGCCGCTTCCCTACGGGATGGTGGTCGAGGGCCGCGTACCCGTGGCGCGCTTCGCCTGGCTGGCGGGCGTCTCCGCCGCCTACGCGACGGGGGTGGACGGCTCCGGCGTCGCCTGGGTGATGACCGCGGTGCTGGCGGGCCACGCGCTGGTGTGGGGAGCGCTGCTCTGGGGCGTCGCCTTCGCGCTCGCCCGCGGGCTGCCCGCGGCCGCTCGGCGCCTCGCGGTCTGGGGGATCATCGCCGTGGCGGGCACCGCCGCCCTGGTGCTCGAGCCCTACCGCACCCCCTTCGATGCCGAGGCGCTGCGCGCGGGCTGGCTGGGGCTCTTCCCGTGAGGCCGCTCGTCGCCGGCCTCGCGCTGCTGCTCGCGCTGCCGGCGGCGGGCCGGGGGTTCGAGCGCACCGAGACCCGCGAGGACTGCGCCCACCACCAGCCCCTGCGCCAGCCCTTCTTCGGCGACACCCACGTCCACACCGTCTTCTCCCTCGATGCCTGGGCCCAGGGCACCCGCAACACGCCGCGCGACGCCTACCGCTTCGTCCGGGGCGAGGCGGTCGGCATCCAGCCCCACGACGCCGAGGGCGCCGCGACCCGCACGCTCCGGCTCCGGCGTCCGCTCGACTTCGCGATGGTGAGCGACCACGCCGAGATGCTGGGCGAGACCTCGATCTGCCGCACGCCGGGCGCCCCCGGCCACGACCGCTTCGTCTGCGTGCTGCTGCGTCGCTGGCCCGCCCTCGGCTACATGATCGTGAACAGCCAGTGGAGCGCGGGGGGCTCCCGGCGCGAGGACCTGTGCGGGGCCGACGGGAGCGCCTGCGCCCTCGCGGCCCGCTCGCCCTGGCAGGCGATCCAGGCCGCCGCCGAGGAGTTCTACGACCGCAGCGCGGCCTGCCGCTTCACCACCTTCGTGGGCTTCGAGTGGAGCGGGTCCCGGGTCGGGATGATCCACCGCAACGTGCTGTTCCGGAACGAGCGCGTGCCGGCGCTGCCGCCCAACGCCATCGACGACGGCCACGACGAGCGGCGGCTGTGGGAGCGCCTGGAGGCCGAGTGCACCGAGGCCGGGACCGGCTGCGACGCCCTCGCCATCCCCCACAACCCGAACGTGAGCCACGGCAGCCTGTTCGCCGCGACGGACCCCGACGGCGAGCCCCTCACCCCGGCGCTGGCGGCGCGGCGCGCCCGGCTCGAGCCCCTGGTGGAGATCACCCAGCACAAGGGCGACTCGGAGTGCCGGGCGGGGCAGGGCGATGCCCTGTGCGACTTCGAGACGCTGCCCTTCGCCGACGTCGCGGGCCACGCGAGCCGGCTCTATCGGGATCCGCCGCCGCCCGGCGTCTACGTGCGCGAGGCGCTCGTCGAGGGGCTCGCCCTGCGCGAGCAGCTCGGCGTGAACCCCTTCAAGCTGGGCATCGTAGGCGCCACCGACGGCCACATGGGCACGCCGGGGCTGGTGGACGAGGAGGCCTTCGTAGGGCACGCGGCGGGCACGGTGAGCGCGCGGCTCGAGGTTCCGCCGCTTCCCGACAGCCCGTGGTTCAACCCCGGCGGCCTCGCCGGCGTCTGGGCCGAGGAGAACTCCCGGGACTCGCTCTTCGAGGCGCTGCGGCGCCGCGAGACCTGGGGCACCAGCGGGCCCCGCATCGTGGTGCGCCTGTTCGCCGGCTGGGAGATCGACGCGGGGCTGTGCGACGCCGCGGACTTCGAGCGCAGGGGCTACGCGACGGGGGTTCCGATGGGCGCGGACCTGCCGGCGCCTCCGGGCGAGGGGGCCGCGCCCTCCCTGGCGGTGCGCGCGCTGCGGGATCCGGGAGCCGCGGGGCACCCGGGCACGAGCCTCGAGCGCATCCAGATCGTGAAGGGCTGGCTGGAGGACGGCGAGCCCCGCGAGCGCGTCTTCGACGCGGCCGAGACGGAGTCCCGCGCGCGCGTCGATCCCGCGACCTGCGAGCGCTCCGCGGGCGGCGCCGACCGGCTCTGCCGCGTGTGGCGGGATCCGGACTTCGACCCCGGGCAGCCCGCGTTCTACTACGCGCGGGTGGTCGAGAGCCCGAGCTGCCGCTGGACGCGCCACGCCTGCCTCGCGGCCCGGGTCGAGTGCGACGGGCTCCTCGGTCCGCGCGGGCCGCTCGCCGCCTGCTGCGACCCCGCCTTCCCGACGACGCTCCAGGAGCGCGCCTGGACCTCGCCCGTCTGGTACGAGCCGCGCTGAGCCGCCTGGCTGGCTGCCGCGCGCCCGGATGGAGTATCCAGTGGGCGCCATGAGCGGGCTGCGCGTCGCCATCACGGGCTCCGCGTCGGGGATCGGGGCCGCGATCCGCCGGCGCCTCGAGGAGGAGGGTGCCCGGGTCACCGGGGTCGACCTCCGCGACGCCGAGGTCGAGGCGGACCTCGCCACGCCCGAGGGCCGCGCCGCCGCCGTGGAGGCCGTGCGCTCGCACTGCGGGGGCGTCCTCGATCGGCTCGTGGTGGCGGCGGGCGTGGGCGGCCACCTCGAGGACCGCGCCCTCGTGGCCTCGGTGAACTTCTTCGGCGCCGTCGCGCTGCTCGACGGTCTGCGCGACGCGCTGGCCGGGCGGCCCGCGGCGGCGGCGCTGGCGGTGTGCTCGAACAGCGCGCGCTTCCTGCCGGTGGACGAGCATCCCTTCGTGGCGGCATGCCTCGCCGGGGACGAGCCCCTGGCGCGCAAGCTCGTCGCCGACGAGGCCGGCTTCTTCGCCTACATCGCCTCGAAGCATGCGCTCTCCCGCGCCGTGCGACACCGCGCCCGGGAGTGGGGGGCTGCGGGCATCCGGCTGAACGGCATCGCGCCCGGCGCCACCGAGACGCCGCTCCTCGACGCCACCGCCCGGGACCCGGTGCTCGGACCCGGCCTCGAGGCCCTCGAGATCCCCCTCGGCCGCCGCGCCGTCCCCGAGGAGATCGCCCGGGTGGCCGGCTTCCTCCTCGGCCCCGACGCCGGCTACGTCCACGGCTCCATCTGGTACGTGGACGGCGGGAACGACGCCGCCGCCTTCCCCGACCGCTTCTGAACCCTCGCCCCGGGAGCCTCGATGCCCTTCTCGATCCTGCGTCTCGACATGCGCGCCCCCGACTTCGCGAAGGCGACGAAGGCGGAGCTCTACGCCGCCGCCCTCGACATGGCGGCCTGGGCGGACGAGCACGGCTTCGACCTGATCGTGCTCTCGGAGCACCACGGCACCGACGACGACTACCTGCCGTCGCCGCTGGCCCTGGCGGGCGTGATCGCCGGCCGCACCCGGCGGATCCGCATCAGCATCGCGGCCCTGCTGCTGCCCCTCTACGACCCGGTCAAGCTCGCCGAGGACCTCGCCGTCCTCGACGTCGCGAGCGGCGGGCGCATCGGCGTGGTGGTCGGCCTCGGCTACCGCCCGGACGAGTACGCGATGTTCGGGACGAGCTGGAAGGACCGCGGCCGGGTGCTGGACGAGAAGCTCGAGGTGCTGCTGCGCGCGTGGAAGGGCGAGCCCTTCGAATGGGACGGGCGCCGCATCCGCGTGACGCCCCGCCCGGTGAGCGAGCCCCACCCCCCGGTGTTCGTCGGCGGCATGGGGCGCAACGCCGCCCGCCGTGCCGCGCGCTTCGGGCTGCCCTTCCAGCCCGGTCGGCACGACGAGGGGGCGTTCCAGCTCTACCGCGACGAGTGCGCGAAGCGCGGCGTCGAGAGCCCCGTGGTGCTGCCCCCGGGCGACGGCCAGATGATCTGGGTCTCCGAGGACCCCGAGGCGACCTGGTCCGAGATCGGCCCCCACCTGCTCCACGACGCCCGCACCTACGCGAGCTGGCAGCCCGAGGGCCAGCGCTCGGCGGTCCACTCCGAGGCCGCGAGCATCGAGGAGCTCCGCGCCGAGGGCCTCTACCGCGTCCTCACCCCCGACGAATGCGTGGAGCGCGCCGAGGCCGGCGGCCCCTTCACCCCGTTCCCCCACTTCCCGCTGTGCGGCGGAACTTCTCCCGAGGTGGGCTGGCGGAGCCTCGAGCTCTACGCCGCGAAGGTGCTGCCGCGCCTCGGGCGCTGAGTGCGCGCTCCTACGGTGTGAGCTGCTTCATGCCTAGCCGACCGCGTCGTCCGGTACGGTAGGGCCCGTCGCGGCCGGACGTCTCGGCTCATCGCTCCGATTGGAGGAATCCTGCCCATGCGGAGCCTCCTCACAATGCATTCGAAGGCCGGAGTGCCGCTGGCGTTCCGCCGAAAGTGATCGTCCGGGTCATCGAGGAGATCCGCGAGTGACTCCGGCGAGGATCGCCAGCATCCTGCTGGCCCTCGCCCTCTTCGTCGGGGCGTTCGCTCCGTTCTCTCGGCCGGACATCCTGAACCCGGGCGGCCCTCCCGACCCACTGCTGGAGAGCATCGAGCCATCCCTGCGCGGTGCCGTCAACGTCATCCTCGGAAAGACCCGCCAGTTCGAGCTCGAAGGCCAGGTTCCGCGCCTCGGGGAGCTCGAGGGATTCGTCGCTGAGAAGGCCGAGGTCCGGCCGAGAGAAGGCGATCTCTGCCCGTAGCGCAAGCCTCCCGCGGGGGAGCCCTGCGCAGCACGGCCGCGCTCAGCGCATCAGCTCCCCGCCGTTCACCATCAGCGCCTGGCCGGTGATGCCCCGCGAGCGCTCCGAGGCGAGCAGCAGCACGGCCTCGGCGACGTCCTCGTCGGGCACGATGTCGCCCAGCGGGATGCGGCTCGCGATCTCGCCCTTCACGGCCTCCTCGGTGGTGCCCTCGGCCTTGGCGCGCATCTTCACGAAGGCCTCCACGGGCGGTCCCCACATCCAGCTCGGCACCACCATGTTGACCCGGATGCCGTCGGGGCCCAGCTCGTCGGCGAGGTAGTACATGGCGGAGAGCAGCGCGCCCTTGGAGGCCGCGTAGCCCGCCTGGGGGAGCTGGGGCTGGTACATGGACTGGGAGCCGATCAGCACGATGGAGCCGCCGCCGGCCCGCTTCATGGGCGGCACCACGGCGCGCAGCAGCGTCACGCTGCCGAGCACGTTGGTGTCGAAGGCGCGGCGCCACTTGTCGAGGTCCGCGTCGGCGAGGCCGCCCCAGGCGAGCTCGAAGGCGGCCACCTGCACGGCGGCGTGGACGGCGCCGAAGCGCTCCACGGCGAGGGCCGCCAGGGCCTCGCAGTCCTCGGGGTCGGTGATGTCGGTGCGGCGCCACGCCACGCGCTCGCCGCCGGGGTCGAGCTCCTTGGCGATCGCCTCCAGCGCGGACTCGGTGCGGGCGCCGAGCACCACCCGCGCGCCGTCGCGCAGCGCCAGCCGCGCGATCTCGCCGCCGAGGCCCGAGCCGACGCCCGAGACGAGCAGGGTGCGGTCCTGAAGGATCATGGGTCCCCTCGCGATGCGCGGCCGCATGGTATCCGCGCCGGGGCACGGGAACCACCGACGGCGGATCCTCCGAGCGGCAGGCCGGCGCTGGAGTATCCTCGCGCCGTGTCCCGGACCCTCGCCTGCCTCGCCGGCGTCCTCGCCCTCGCGGTGGCCTGCCACCCGCGGCCCGAGGCGCCGCGCTACATCACCGACGAGCAGGGGCGGGCCCTCATCCTGCACGGGATGAACGCCAGCAACTCGGCGAAGTTCCGCGCGGACCGGCTGCCCGCCCTCGCGCGGGAGGACTTCGCGCGCCTCTCCCGGGACTGGGGCTTCAACCTCGTGCGCCTGGTGCTCTCCTGGGACGCCCTCGAGCCCGAGCCGGGCGTCTACGGCGAGGCGTGGCTCGACCAGGTCGCCCAGCGCGTCGACTGGTGCGCCGAGGCCGGGATCTGGGTGGTGCTCGACATGCACCAGGACGTCTACGGCCCGTACGACTCCGACGGCCGCTGGATCGGCGGCAACGGGCACCCCGCCTGGGCGTTCCTCTCCGACGGGGAGCCCTTCACGCGGCGCGAGCCCTGGTTCTACAACTACTTCGAGCCCGCCGTGGTGCGGGCCTTCGACAACTTCTGGGACCATGCGAAGCACCCGGAGCTCCAGGACCACTACGCCGGCGCGTTGCGCCGGCTCGCCGAGCGCTTCCGCGACCATCCCGCGGTGCTGGGCTACGACGTGATGAACGAGCCCTGGGCCGGGAGCCTCACCAACGACCCCGAGGCCTTCGACACCGGTCCCTACGCGGACTTCCTGCGCCGCATGATCGCCGCCATCCGCAGCGTCGATCCGGACAAGTGGATCTTCTACGAGACCCGGCCCGTGGGCCCGAACGACGGCGCGGCCTCCTACATCCCGGTGCTCGACGACCCCCGGGACGGGGAGGACCGGCTGGTCTTCTTCCCGCACTTCTACTCGCTGCTGGTGGGCGACGACGGCAGCGTCTACAACGCGGAGCGCGACGGCAGCCACGAGCGCTGGCGGGAGCAGCGCAAGCAGGAGATCGACGCCCAGCGAGCCCCGCTCCTGATCGGCGAGTTCGGCGCCACCGTGAACACGGGCAACCTCGAGGGCTACCTGCGGGACACCGTGGAGATGGCCGACCACCTGACGAGCGGCTGGGCGGCCTGGGTGTACGACCTCGACCACGGCTTCTCCCCCATCGATCGCGACGGCAACGAGCGGCCCCACGTGAACGCCCTGGTGCGCGCCTACCCCCAGCGCATCGCCGGCCAGCCCGAGTACGTCGACTACGAGGCCGACCGGAGGGTGCTGGTGGTCTCCTTCCTCGAGAAGCCCGGGGTCACTGGGCCCACGGAGATCTACGTCCCCGAGCGGCGCTTCTTCCCGGAGGGCTTCCAGCTCTACACCAGCGATCCCGCGAGGAGCTGGCGGAGCGAGTGGGACCCGGAGCGCGAGGTGCTCTCCTACTGGGCCGACCCGCGCCAGGCCCGGCACGTGCTCTCGGTGCGGCCCGCCGGGGCCGCGCCGTGACGGCGGCGGCGCGCTCCGTCGTCGAGCGTGTCGTCGAGGTGCCCGGCCACGGCGAGGTGCCGGTGCGCGACGTCCCCGGGCCCGAGGGCGCCCCGGTGGTGCTGCTGCTCCACGGCCTGGGCGCCACGGCGCGGCTCAACTGGGGGCCGAGCTTCCGGCCGCTGTCGCGGCACTTCCGCGTGCTGGGCATCGACCACCGCGGCCATGGTCGCGGGCTGCGCACCCATCGCTTCGAGCTCGAGGAGTGCGCCGACGACGCCGTCGCGGCCGCCCGGGCCCTGGGCGTCGAGCACTTCATCGCCGTCGGCTACTCGATGGGCGGCCCGATCGCCTCGCTCACCTGGCGGCGGCATCCCGGCAACGTGTCGGGGCTGGTGCTGTGCGCCACCTCGCGCCACTTCGCCTCGCGCACCGCGGCCCGCATCGCCCGCGCCACCTTCCCCGCGGCCGTGGGGCTGGCCCGCCGGCTGCCCGGGGTGGTGAACCGGCGTCTCCTCCAGCGCTGGCTCGCCCGCATCGAGCACCCGCGGCTGCGGGAGCGGCTCCACACCGAGCTCGCGGGGCACGAGCCCGCCAGCGTGCTCCAGGCCGCCGAGGCGCTCACGCGCTTCTCCTCCCACGACTGGATCGGCGACGTCGACGTCCCGGTCTCGGTGGTGGTCACGACGCGCGACGAGATGGTGCCGCCGACGCGCCAGCGCAAGCTCGCGGCCTCGATCCCCGGCGCGGAGACCTTCGAGGTGGACGGCGACCACGACGCCTGCGTGATGCCGGGGGAGTTCGTCCCCGCCCTCGTGGAGGCCTGCCGCTCCGTGGCCCGGCGCGCCGACGCGTCGCCGGGCGCGCTCACCGGCTGAGGTGGCTCAGGGGCAGACGCCCTCGAAGTCCACCGGGACCCCGGCGCTGGCGGCCGAGCAGCCGTTCCCGTAGGTCCGGCCGTCGCAGCCGCAGACCGGGTCGTAGACCTGGATGCAGGCCTCGGGCCGCGGCGTGCACTCCCCGGCGGCGTCGCACCGGCCGGCGGGCTTCGCGCAGAAGTCCGTGGCGGCGCAGTCCGCGTTGCTGCGACACCCGGGGTCGCCGCACGGTCCCTCGGACGCCACCGAGGCGCCGGCCCGGGCGGCCTCGCAGCGGTTCCCGTAGGTGCGGCCGTCGCAGCCGCACACGGGCAGGAAGACGAGCGGACACCCGTCGGGCCGGCCCATGCACGCGCCCTCGCCACCGCAGGCGCCGTCGGGCTTCTGGCAGTAGGCGGCGTCGCTGCAGTCGGCGTCGTAGCGGCACGCCTCACCCGGGCACAGGCCCTCGGAGGCGACGGACACGCCCGCCATGAAGGCCTCGCACTCGTTGCCGTAGCTGTGGCCGTCGCAGCCGCAGACCGGGTCGTAGACCGTGAGGCAGGCGTCGGGCCGCTCGAGGCAGGCGCCGCCGGCCTCGCACTGGCCTGTGGGATGGATGCAGAGCTCGCCCTCGCGGCACCCGGCGTTGTCGAGGCACTCGGGCTCCGGGTCGGGGACCGGGGCCGCGCGGATGTCGAAGACGGTGTCGGTGCAGGCCAGCTCCATGAACTGGCTGAAGCGGATCGCGATCTCCGGGAACTCCCGGCCGCCCTCGAGCCGTCCGCTGTCGTACTGGACCGCGGGCGCGTCGCCCACGGAGAGCTTCAGCGTCATGCGATGGGTGCCGTTCACGGGATCGTTCTGGTAGAGCCCCTCGCCGCGCACGGGAAGGCTCTCGTCGCCGCGCTCGATGCGCCAGCGCACGTCGCTCACGGAGAACACGCGGTTCGGTCCCGGCGCCAGGATGGGCAGCTCCGCCAGCTGGAACGTTCCGGAGAGCTCGCTGAGGCGCACCGGACACAGGCAGTCGCCGAAGCAGCCGTCGAGGAAGACGCTCTCCGGGGCGAGGCGGTAGAGCCGGCCTTCGGGCAGGCAGCCGCGCACTCCGACCAGGGCGAGGACGCCGAGGAGCACGAGCGAGAGGGTCAGGGCCGGACGGCGTGCGGGAAGCAGCGTGTTCATGGCGGTCTCCCCACCCCTGCGCCCGGAACAGGATGTCACCGCCGCGGTGGAGTGCGCAACCCCCGGCTCGGTGGGGCAGGGTGTGTCAGGCCCGGCCTTCGGCCACGCTCTTGCCCGACGCCGCGAGCGGGGGCGCCGCTCGCCGGGGAGGCGGCTCGGGCCGGTGGTCCGGCTCGAGCCCCGACGCGAGGTCGAGCGCGCCGGGGTCGGGCCGGGCCTCGTCGAGGTCGTGGCGGCGGCGCAGCGCCTCGAGCAGGGCCTCGGCGACGTCCTGCCGCGTCACCCCGCCCACCTCGTCCTCGACGCTGCCCGCGGTGGTCGGGTCCCAGTCGAAGCCGAGGGCCGCGTAGACCGGCGCGAGCACCTCGCGGACCCGGTCGCTGCGGCGCACCACGATCACGCCGCCCACGTGGGCCGCGCCGCGCACCACGCGCTGGCCCACGCCCATCAGCTTCACGCCCCCGCGGGCGTTCACGCTGTGGGAGCCGGGGCAGTACTCGCCGGGGACCTCGCCGACGCGCGCGTCGACGCCGAGCCCCGCCAGGGCGCCCGCGATCCAGTCCGAGGTCTCCTCGAAGCGCGCGGCCACCCGCTCCCGCGCCCGGGGGTCGGGGATGCTCCAGGCGAAGGCGAGGGTCTCGGCGTGGAAGAGCGCGGCGCGTCCTCCGGCCAGGCGCAGCACCGCCTCGCAGCCGCCGGCGCGCGCGGCCGCGACGGCACCGGCGAAGTCCGGGCGCGTGCGGTCGAGCACCGAGAAGGCGACCACGTCGTCGGGCTGGTAGAGACGCAGCGTCTCCCGGCCCTCTCCGCTCGCCGCGCGGTGGAGCAGCGCGCGCGAGAGGGCGGTGTCGAAGGCCGGGCGGCCGGGAAAGCGTTCCCGCAGGAGCTCGATGCTGCGTCGCGGCACCCGCAGAGGCTAGCTGAGCGAGCCCTTCGGGCTCGCTTTGCGGCGGAAGCCGACCCATCCTGGGTCGGCCTCCTAGCTGCGATTCCGCTTCGCGGAATCTCTCGCGTCGTCGGCTGATCCTCTCGGGTCAGCCTCCTGGCCGAGCGAGCCCTTCGGGCTCGCCAGCACGCCTCCTCGCCGCTCGCGCGGCTCCGCCGCCCGACCTCCGACTCTCGTCCTTCCCCCAGCGCGGGATCGCGCGGCGCGCCTGCGGTCGCCTCCTCCCAGCGCCCATCCGTTCTGCATCCGCTGCAGGCGCGCCCCGCGTCCCAGCCTCACCGTGCCATGCGGGCGCGCCCCGCGCTGTGAACGCGTTCACACCCCGCTTCTTGCCGGCCCACGGCTCCGGGGCGGGGCGGTCAGCCGCGCAGGTCCCCGACGACGCGCAGGAAGTTCCCACCCAGGATCTTGCGGATGCGCTCCGCGCTCCAGCCGCGGCGCAGCATGCCCTCCACGAGGCGGGGCAGGTCGAGGGGGGTGGCGAGGTCGCGCGGCGGCACGATGGCGCCGTCCCAGTCGCTGCCCAGGGAGGCGTGGTCCTCCCCGACGGTCTCGACGATGTGGGCGAGGTGGCGCAGCACCGCCTCGGCGCGGCCCCCCCAGGCCGGCTCGCCCAGGAAGCTCGACTGGTACATCACGCCGATCGTGCCGCCGGTGTCGGCCACGGCGCGCAGCTGCTCGTCGTCGAGGTTCCGCCAGTGGGGGGTCACGCCGGAGACCCCGGTGTGGGTGACGAGCAGTGGCAGGCTCGCGTCGTGCACCTCGACCGCGTCGAAGAAGCCCTCGCGGTTGATGTGGGCGAGGTCCACGAAGATGCGCTTCGCGTCGAGGCGCTCGACGAACTCCCGCCCGGCCCGGGTGAGGCCCGCGCCACGGCGGGCGGCGCCGGGCGCGCTCGTCGTGCCGAGGCTCGAGCTCGACAGGTGCACCACGGTCACGCGCAGCACCAGGTCGTCGGGGATCAGGTCGAGGGCGTCGGCGTCGCGGTCCAGCGCGTTGCCGCCCTGGATGCCGAGGAAGGCCCCGTGGCGCCCCTGGCTGCGCGCCGCGCGGTACTCGGCGGCGTTGCGCACCACCGCCACGTCGCCGGGCACGCTCTCGAGGATGCCCTGGAGGCGGCGCAGGTTCTCCAGGAACACGTCGGGCCGGCGCTCCCGGCTGCGCCAGGGGTTCGTGGTGATCACCCAGGTGGCCCCGGTCACCGCGGCCTCGCGGATGCGCGGCAGGTCCACCTGGCTGTAGAAGCGCGCGCCGAAGAGGCCGCGCCCGTGGCGCCGGCGCAGGTCGTAGCGGAAGATGCGGTTCCAGATGAAGCTGTCCACGTGGAGGTCGATCACGTCGCTCGCGAGATGCAGCTCCACGGCCTCCCGCGAGATGCCGAGCTCCCGGGCCCAGCCGGCGGGGTCGGCGGCGCGGTCGCGGTACGCGAGCCGCCTCACCGGAGCCCCGCGATGCGGTCGAGGACGAGCCACACCCCGGCCGCGCCGAGCCCGTGGGCGACCGTCGAGGGCAGGGCGGAGGGCAGCGCCAGGGCGCGGGGAGCGAGCCGGGTGGCGAGGCCGAGGGCGCCGAGGGCCGCGCCCAGCAGCGCGAGCTGGCCCAGCTCGATGCCGACGTTGAAGGCCGCCAGCGCGAGGGGGATGGCGCCGGCGGGCAGGCCGGTCTCCGCCAGCGCGCCCGCGAAGCCGAGCCCGTGGAGCAGGCCGAAGCCGAGGCACAGCAGCGCGGGACGGCGGCGCAGGGGGCCGGGGCGCTCCGGTCCCCGGGCGAGCTCGCAGGCGAGGGCGACCAGGCTCGCCGCGATGCCGATCTCGACGAGCCCGGCGGAGCCGGGCAGCCAGCCCAGGGTCGCCGCGGCGAGGGTCGCGCTGTGGCCCAGCGTGAAGGCGGTGACGGCGAGGGCGAGCCGGCGCCAGCCGCCCACCAGCAGCGCGAGCCCGATCAGGAAGAGCCCGTGGTCCCAGCCGCCGAGCAGGTGGGCGACGCCGAGGGCCGCGTAGCTCCGGGCCACCTCCCAGCGCGACTCGGCCGGCGGGACGCGCCAGCGCGGTCGCTCGGCGCCGAGCAGCGCGCGCGCCTGGCGCCCGTCGGCGAGGCGCACCTGCACCAGCAGGTCGGTCCCGCTGCCCGCGAGCCCCGTCGCCCCGAGCTCGGCGCCCACGAGCCCCCGGCTCCCGCAGTCGAGGCTCCACCAGGTGGTGTGGGCGACCTCGTCCGCGAGCTCGCGCGCCGGCTGCGTCCGGGTGCAGTGGCCCGGCAGCCGCGGCGCCACCCGCTCGCCGCGCGGCGCGAGCCGCGGCGTGCGAAAGCGCGCCACCACGGCGCCGTCGCGCAGCTCCGTCAGCTCGAGCAGGGAGGGCGCCAGCGGGTGGGCGGCGCCCGGCGTCGCGGCGAGGAGCCCGAGCAGCGCGAGTGCGGCGATGCGAGGTGCGCTCACGACGGGTCCCCCACGCGCCCCAGCCCGTGGCGACGGCGCAGCGCTTCGAGGAAGACGCGCCGCGCCTCGCGGCCGCGCGCGGCCAGCAGGTCCTCGCGCACCGCGCTGCGCGCGCGGGCCAGGGGCAGCGGCCCGCCCGCTCGCCGCTCGCGCACGCGGACCAGGTGGAGACCCTGGCTCGAGACCAGCGGCGCGGACCACTCCCCGACCGGGAGCGCCAGCACCGCCGACGCGAAGGCATCGCCCAGGTAGCGCGCGAGGTCCGCGTGGGCCCAGCTCGTGGCGGCGGCGAAGGGCAGGGGATCCCCGAGCGCCTCGGCGCCCGGCTCGCCGCCGCGCAGCCGCGCCGCGAGGGCGTGCGCGGCGGCGGCGGCGGCACCGCCGCGCAGGGTGCGGCTCAGGAACACCTGGTCGAGGACGACCCGCCCGGGCTCCTCCCAGCGTGTCGCGTGGGCGGCATGGTGGGCGGAGAGCTCCGCGGCCGAGGGCTCGGGGCGTCGCGCCGCCGCCGCCAGGGCGAGCTCGAGCTTCTGCACCAGTCGCCGGCGCACGACGAGGTCGCTCGCGTGCATGCCGAGGGCGAGGGCCTCGCGGTGCAGCGCGGCCTCGTCGCCGGCGCCGTCGGGTGCGCCGCGCAGGAAGCGCAGGTTGCGGGCCAGGCGCCGGCGCACCAGGGGATCCGTGCGGTGGTAGCCGCGCGCCACGGCCTCGCGGAACAGCAGCTCGTCGTCGAGGGCCCGCTCCGCGAGGGCGCGCCGCTCGGCGGCGTCGGGCTCCCGGCCGCGCGTCGCCACGAAGCCGGCGCGCTCGGCGTCGAGCCGGGCCGCGGAAACCCTCGGCGCCGGCGCCGTCGGCGCGGGGTCGAGCTGGCGGTCGAGGACGAACAGGGCCGCGCCCAGCAGCGCGATGCGCAGCCCGAAGCTCACGGCGAGTACCAGATGGGCGAGGTCCAGGCCCGCTCCTGGATGGTGCGGCGATGCTCCTCGGCGCAGCAGGGCTCGAACCCGGCGCCCACGGTCTCGGGCTGCTCGCAGTCGACGCCGGCGCGCAGGCACAGGTGCGCGCTCCAGCGGCAGGTCGGGTTCTCGAGCACCCGGGCGTAGTAGAAGGCCGGAGCCGAGGGATCGAAGTCCGGGTCCTGCCACACGCGGCACAGCGTATCGAAGCCCGCGCCCCGCGGCGTGCAGGTCGCGAGATCGACGTCGGCGCCGTTCTCGGGATCTCCCGCCACGTCGTAGACCCGCTCCCGGGTGGCGTCGCCCTCGACCCAGCCCTTCACGATCTGGAGGCGCTGGAGCGGCGTGCCCGGCGTGGCCTCGCCGCCCGGGTCGCGCAGCGCGCGCAGCGCGAAGCGCGGCGCTCCGCCGGTGCCGGCGGGCAGCACGCCTCCCATCGGCACCCCCTCGGCGTAGCCGGTCGCCACCAGGTCGCCGCCCTCGCACAGCGCGGGGTCGAGCTCCCAGCCGCCGAAGAAGCGCACCACCAGCCGGGTGCCGCTGGTCCCGTAGGCCTCGCGCCGCTGCATGGCGGCGAAGAGCGACTCCCGGCTGTTCTCCTCGGCCCAGAGCACCGCCAGACCGCCGGGATTGAACTCCAGGTCGTCGGGCAGGCCCTCGGGCAGCTCGGTGTCGGCGGGCGAGCCCGCACCCCCGTGGCCCGGGTGCTGGCGCTCGTCGACGTAGCCCGGCGCCGCCAGGTGGGTGTCGCTGCTGGCGAGCAGCCCGAAGCGGAAGGGGTTGCCCCCGCCGCGCCGCTCGGCCAGCAGGCCCCGCGCGAGGCCGTCGCGCACGAAGCTGCCGGCCCCGGGCTCGTCGGCGAGCCAGGGGACGTACTTCCCCTGGAAGTCGTCGTAGGGGAGCTTCTCGAACGCGCACAGCTCGTCCTCGCCGACCGGGTCGAGCCGGCACTCGGAGTCGCCCTTGTGCTGCATCACCTCGACGAGGGGCTCGAGGCGCGCGCGGCGCTCGGCCTCGGCCCGGCCGACGTCGCCGCTCTCGAACATGAGCCCGCCGCTCAGGTTCGAGTTGTGGGGGATCACCACGGCGTCGCAGCCGGGCAGGCCGTCGATGCAGTCGCGCTCCAGCCGATCCCAGAGGGCCTCCGGGGACGAGGCCTCGAAGTAGCTGGCGGGCAGCTCGGGGACCGCGTCGCCGGAGAACACCACGTTGCGGTGCAGGTTCTTCGAGCCCGTGGCGCCCGTCCACTCGTAGCCCACGAAGGTCGTGAACGAGCAGGCGGAGCTGCGGTCGTAGTGGGCCTCCGCGGCCGCCTGGATCTCCTGCCAGGGCCCGCGGGCGGCCTCGAGGCAGTGGACGCCGTCGGGTCCGCAGAAGTCGAAGCGGGTGGGCTCCTCCCAGTAGGTGGCGCGCATGTTCATCACGAAGAACGCGAGGCGCGGCCACGCGCGGTACAGGCGGCACACGAGGGAGCCGTGGCCCGGGGCGCCGGGCGTCGTGCAGATCGCGACCTCGCCGAGCTGCTCGGCGTGGTCGGTCACCACCGCGAAGTCGAGGGGACGCTCGAGGCGCAGGGTGCGCAGCGCGCGGCCGCCCTCGGCGTAGGGCTGGATGCCGAGGGGCTCGCCCCGCGCGAACGCGTAGGCGTCCCGCGGCGTGTTGCGCGTGCCCTGGGTGCTGGCGTCCTGGGAGAAGGCCGTGTGGACGTGGGTGTCGCCGAAGAAGGGCGTGCGCAGGGGCTGCCGGCTCGCGCAGCGCTCCCGCAGGCGCACCCCGGAGGCCGCCTCCGCCGCCCCGAGCAGGGCGGCTCCCAGCAGCAGCGCGACCCCCTGGATCCTGCGGCTTCGGCTCCCGGAGGTCGGCATGGGCCGGGAGCATACCGCGGTGGGGAAGTCGCTAGAATGCCGCCATGAGTCGCCGTCTCAATCGCTTCAGCGCGCGCATCACCCAGGAGAAGAGCCAGGGCGCCTCCCAGGCGATGCTGCTCGCCACGGGCCTCGCGCCCGAGGACCTCGAGAAGCCCCAGGTCGGCATCTCGAGCGTCTGGTTCGAGGGCAACCCCTGCAACATGCACCTGCTCGACCTCGCCGCCGCCGTGAAGCAGGGCGTCGAGCAGGAGGGGCTGGTCGGGTACCGCTTCAACACCGTGGGCGTGTCCGACGGCATCTCCATGGGGACCGAGGGCATGAGCTACTCGCTCCAGTCCCGGGACCTGATCGCGGACTCCATCGAGACCGTGATGTACGCCCAGTGGTACGACGCCAACGTGTCGCTGCCGGGCTGCGACAAGAACATGCCCGGCTGCCTGATGGCCATGGCCCGGGTGAACCGCCCGTCCCTGATGGTGTACGGCGGCACGATCCGTCCGGGGCGCCGCGCCAGCGGCGAGGCCATCGACGTGGCCTCGGCCTTCCAGTGCTACGGGGAGCTCATCGCCGGGCGCATCGACGAGGCCGAGCGCGACGAGATCGTGCGCGGTGCCTGCCCCGGCGCCGGCGCCTGCGGCGGCATGTACACCGCCAACACCATGGCGTCGGCCATCGAGGCCCTGGGGATGGCGCTGCCGGGCAGCGCCTCCACCCCCGCCGAGGATCCCGCCAAGCGCGCCGAGTGCCTCGCCGCGGGGGCCGCGGTGCGCAACCTCCTGGAGCTCGACTTGAAGCCCCGGGACGTGATGACCCGCGCCGCCTTCGAGAACGCCATGGTGGTGGTGACGGTGCTGGGCGGCTCCACCAACGCCGTGCTCCACCTGATCGCCATGGCGAAGGCCGCGGGCGTCGCCCTCGGTCTCGAGGACTTCCAGCGCGTGAGCGACCGCATCCCGTTCCTGGCGGACCTGAAGCCCAGCGGTCGCTTCGTGATGCAGGACCTCCACGAGGTGGGCGGCACCCCGGCGCTCTTCAAGATGCTGCTGGCGAGCGGGGTGCTGGACGGCGACTGCATCACGGTGACGGGGAAGACCCTGGCCGAGAACCTGGCCGACGCCCCGGACCTCGCCGCGGGCCAGGAGGTGGTGCGGCCCTGGGACGATCCCATCAAGGAGACGGGCCACATCCAGGTCCTGCGCGGCAGCCTCGCCCCGGACGGGGCCGTCGCGAAGATCACCGGCAAGGAGGGGCTCGACTTCGCCGGGCCCGCCCAGGTGTTCGACTGCGAGGAGGACATGCTGGCCGCCGCCGAGGCCGGGAGGATCCGCGAGGGCGGGGTGATCGTGATCCGCTACGAGGGGCCCCGCGGCGGCCCGGGCATGCCCGAGATGCTCTCGCCCACGTCGGTCATCATGGGCGCCGGGCTGGGCGACAAGGTCGCCTTCATCACCGACGGACGCTTCTCTGGCGCCTCCCACGGCTTCATCATCGGCCACGTCACCCCCGAGGCCCAGGCGGGCGGGCCCATCGCGCTGGTCGAGGACGGCGACCGCATCGCGATCGACGCGAAGCGGCGCACCCTCGAGCTCGAGGTGCCCGCCGACGAGCTCGAGCGCCGGCGTGCGCGGTTCACGCCGCCACCGCTGAAGGCGACCCGCGGCACCCTCGCCAAGTACATCCGCTGTGTGAAGCCGGCCTCGGAGGGCTGCGTCACCGACGAGTGATGCGCACCGGGGTGGCGCCGCCCATGGAGACCGACCCGCTCTGCGGGCTCGCGCCGGACCCCTCGCGGTGGCGGAGCTGAGCGCCGAGCAGCGCGAGGGCTTCGGTCGCGCGCTCGCCGAGCTCCGGCAGCAGCTGCGCGAGGGGCTCTCCAGCTCCGCCGAAGGCGCGAGGCCGGTCTCCCTCGACGAGCCCATCGGCCGCGTCTCGCGCGTCGACGCGCTCCAGCAGCAGAGCATGCTGCGCGCCAACCGGGAGGCCGCGAAGCGGCGGCTCGTCCAGGTGGAGGCGGCGCTGCGCCGGCTCGAGGAGGGCCGCTACGGGGACTGCGCGGCCTGCGGCGAGGCGATCGACCGCGGGCGGCTCCGGGCCCGGCCCGAGGCGCCGCTGTGCCTGGCCTGCCAGAGCGAGCGCGAGCAGGTGCGGCGCTAGTCGCCCCGCGCCGGCTCGCGCAGCCCCGCCTGCACGAGCTGGTCGAGCTTCGAGAGGAAGCGCGAGCGGTCCTTGTCCGAGAGGGGCTTCGGGCCGCCCGAGGCGACGCCCATCTGGCGGAGCTGGTCGTTCAGGGCCCGGCTCGCCAGGGCACCCCCGATGGAGTCCTCGGTGAAGGGCCGGCCGTCGGGGCCCAGCGCCCGGGCGCCCGCCTCGAGGCAGCGGGCGGCGAGGGGGATGTCGGCGGTCACCACCACGTCGCCCGCTCGCACCCGCGCGGCGATCCAGTCGTCGGCGGCGTCGGCGTCCTTGTCCACCACGATCATCTCGACGCCGAGGCCCGGGGGCACGCCGAGGGGCGCGTTGGCGACCAGCACCACCTGCACGCCCAGCCGCGCCGCCACGCCGTACACCTCGTCCTTCACCGGACAGGCGTCGGCGTCCACGAAGATCTCGACCACGCGCGACCCCGGCGGCTTCCTAGGTCTCGCGCAGCCCGCGGGCCATCACCACCTTGCCCGAGCGCACCAGCTCGAGGAGCCCGTGGGGCCGCAGCAGGTCGATGAAGGCGTCGAGCTTCTCGCTCGAGCCGTTCACCCGCAGCATCACGGACTCGTGGCCGTAGTCCACCACCTTGGCGGCGTAGTGCTCCGCGATCTGGAGGATCTGGGTGCGCTCGTCGACGCTGCACTGGAGCTTCACCAGCGCGATCTCGGTCTCGTAGGCGCGGTCGCCGGTGTGGTCGATGGCGTGCACCACGTCGACGAGCTTCGCGAGCTGCTTGATGATCTGCTCGAGGGTGGCCGGGTCTCCCCGGCAGGTGATGGTCATGCGCGAGAAGTCGCCGCGCGCCGCCGGGCTCACCACGAGGCTCTCGATGTTGTAGCCGCGGCGCGCGAAGACGAGCGCCGTGCGCACGAGAACGCCGGGCTTGTTGTTCACGTAGAGCGAGATCGTGTGGACGTCGCTCGGTGCGATCGGAGAGAGCTCAGGTGCTGCCAACGGGCTTCTCCAGCTTGTGCTTGGGGGGGTCGATGATCATGTCGCTCACCGGGGCGCCCGCCGGGATCATCGGGAAGACGTTGTCCTCCTTGACGACCTCGGCCACCACCACGCAGGGCCCCTCGTCGTACTCGTGGGCCTCCCGCAGCTTGCGGTCGATGTCCGCCGGGCGGCGGATGCGCAGGGCCTTCACGCCGTAGGCCTCGGCGAGCTTCACGAAGTCCGGGTTGCCCTCGAGGTCCACGCCCGAGAGCCGGTTCTCGAAGAACAGCTCCTGCCACTGGCGCACCATGCCCAGGTAGTTGTTGTTCACGATCAGCACCTTCACCGCGATGTCGTGGACCGCCGCGGTGGCGAGCTCGGCCAGGGTCATCTGGAAGCCGCCGTCGCCCACCACGGCCCAGACCTTCGACTCGGGCCTCGCGAACTTCGCGCCGATCGCGGCGGGGAACCCGAACCCCATGGTCCCGGCGCCCCCCGAGCAGAGCCAGTGGCGGTTCGAGGTGGTGAGGCAGAACTGGGCCGCCCACATCTGGTGCTGGCCCACGTCCACGGAGACCACCGCCTGCCCCCGGGTGACGTGGTGGAGCCGGTCGAGCACGTGCTGGGCGCGCAGCCCGCCCTTCTTCGGGTACTTGAGCGGGTACTTCTGGCGCCAGCCCTCGCAGCGGGCCAGCCACTCCTCGGTGTCGGCGGGCTCCACCCGCGGGATCAGGTCCTCGATGGCGAGGCGCGCGTCGCCGAGGATGCAGACGTCGGGCCGGATGATCTTGTTGAACTCGGCGGGGTCCACGTCGACGTGGATCTTCACCGCGTCGGCGCAGAACTCGTCCACCTTGCCCGTCACGCGGTCGTCCCAGCGCGCGCCGATGGCCATGATGAGGTCGCAGTGGATCACCGCCTTGTTCGCGTAGGCGGTGCCGTGCATGCCCATCATCCCGAGGTGCAGCGGGTGGGTCTCGTCGGCGGCGCCCTTCCCGAGCAGGGTGTTCACGATGGGGGCGCGCAGCTTCTCGGCGAGCTGCACCACGGCCTTGCCGGCGTCGGAGATCACCGCGCCGTGGCCCACGTAGAGGAGCGGGCGCCGGGCCGCCTTCAGCAGCTCCGCGGCGCGGCCCAGGGCCTCGGGGTCGGCGCGGCCGGGCACGTGGTAGCCCGGCAGGTCCACCTCGTCGGCGAAGGGCGCGTCGCAGGGCGCCGAGCTCAGGTCCTTGGGGATGTCGATCAGCACCGGGCCGGGGCGCCCGGTGGTGGCGATGTGGAAGGCCTCGCGCACCACGCGCGGGATCTCGGCGACGTCCTTCACCAGGTAGCTGTGCTTCACCACCGGGTAGGTGATGCCCGTGACGTCGGCCTCCTGGAACGCGTCCTTGCCGAGCACGCCCGACGGCGTCTGGCCGGAGATCACGATCATGGGCACCGAGTCCATCAGCGCCGTGAGCAGCCCCGTCACCGTGTTGGTGGCGCCGGGACCGGAGGTGACCAGCACCACGCCCGGGCGACCGGTGGCGCGCGCGTAGCCGTCGGCCATGTGGGTGGCGCCCTGCTCGTGGCGCACGAGCACGAGCTTCACGGGCGAGTCCACGAGGGCGTCGAAGATCGGGATGGCGGCTCCGCCCGAGAGGCCGAAGATGTGCTCCACACCCTCCCTCTCGAGACACTGGACGAGCTTTTCGGCTCCGGTGGGCAGCTTGGGCGTCACTTCGAGCTCCATCGACGGTCGGATCGCTCTCGGGAGGAACGATCCGGGCTGGAGGATGAGTCTTTGGGCCTGTGTTCGGTCCGCAGGGGATGGGTCGGCGCCTCGCCGGCGATCCTTCAGCACGTCGTTTCGTTCGATCCGGTCTCCTGGACCGGAACCCGGGCTCCAGCTCGGAGGATACGTCACCAAACCGGCCCTCGAAAGCATGAAATCGCGGTTGATTGCGCGACCGGTCCGGGAAATTGGCCAAAACGAAGTCAAAATCGTCATCCCCCAGGGGCAGGTGACTCCAGGAGGCTCCCGAGCCGCTACCCTGGTCCGGCATGGACCGGTTCCTCCTGGAGACCACCCGGCGTCTGGTCGAGGCCGACAGCGTCAGCCACAAGGGGAACCTCGCGCTGATGGGCTGGATGGCGGACGTCCTCGAGGACGCCGGCTTCCGCACCGCGCTCCAGACCGAGGGGGAGGGCGAGGCCGCCCGCGCGAACCTCGTCGCCTGGGCGGGCCCTCCGCTGCCGGGCGGGCTCGTGCTCTCGGGCCACGCCGACGTGGTGCCCTTCGAGGACCAGCCCGGCTGGACCCGCGAGCCGCTGGGCCTCGCCCTCGAAGGCGAACGCGCCTACGGCCGCGGCACCACGGACATGAAGGGCTTCCTCGCGCTCTGCCTCGACGCCGCCCGGCGGCTCGATCCCGCCTCCCTCGAGCTCCCGCTGGTGTTCCTCTTCACCTGCGACGAGGAGGTCGGGTGCCGCGGCGCCGAGCGCCTGGCGCCGGCGCTGGCGGGCCTGCTGGGAGAGATGCCCGTCCCGCGCCTGGGCTGGATCGGGGAGCCCACCTCGTGGCAGGTCTTCCACACCCACAAGGGCATCGTCGAGTTCTCCGTCACCGCGGCCGGCCTCGGCGGGCACAGCGGCGTGCCCGAGGCCGGCGTGAACGCCATCGCCCTCGCGGCGCGCGCGGTGGCGGCGGTGGGAGGCCTCCAGGAGGAGCTGCGCTCCCGGCGTCGCCCCGAGGACGCTGCGGACTACCCCGAGTCGCCCTACACGACGCTCAACTTCGGCACCATCCGGGGCGGCACGGCGTCGAACATGATCGCCGAGCGCTGCCGGTTCAGCGTGAGCTACCGGCCGCTGCCGGGCGAGGACCCCGCGGCGGTGCACCGCGAGGTGGTGGCCCGCCTCGCCGACCTCGAGGCGAAGGACTTCGGCTCGCCCGAGGGCCGCGGCGCCCTCGAGGTGGGCGAGCCGCTCTTCGTCGCTCCGGGCATGCGCACCGAGCGCGGCAGCGCCCTCGAGCTCGCGCTGCGCGACGCCCTCGCCGACGAGCGCAGCGGCGGGGCGCCGTTCTGCACCGACGGGGGCCACTTCGCCCGGGCGGGCATCGCCTGCCTGATCTGCGGGCCGGGCGACCTCGACCAGGCCCACCAGCCCGACGAGAGCATCCGGGTCCCCGCCCTCGAGCGCGGTCGCGAGCTGGTGCCGCGCGTCCTCGAGCACCTGTGCGGCGCGCGCCCGCGGCCCTGAGCCGAGTCGCCGCGCGCCACCGGCTCAGGGCGCGTGCATCTCGAAGAGCTCCCGGGCCGCCTCGGCGGGGTCGCCCACACAGCCCTCGGGATCGCCGTCGCACCACTCCTCGGGCAGCGCGTCGCGGTACGGGGCCTGGAGGAAGCGCCGACCCAGCAGCGCGATCACGCCGACGTCCTCCGGAGACCGCAGCAGCCGACCCGCGGCCTGCACGACCCGGGTCATGCCCGGCATCGCGTAGGCGCGCAGGAAGCCGTCCTCGCCGCGCTCCTCCCAGGCCTCGCGCTGAAGCTCGCGCTCGGGGTCCGGCGGCGGAACGCAGGGACCCACCACCGCGACCGCGGCGAGGCCGCCCCCCGCGTAGTCGACGCCCTCGGCGAGCACGCCCCCCGCCACGGCGAGCACCAGCGTGTGCTCGGCGGCGGGCGCGCGCAGCGCCGCCACCAGCCGCTCGCGCTCCTCGGAGCCGGCGTCGGCGCGCTGGGCGAGGACGCGGGCGGGGCCGCGCGGCGGCCCGGGCAGGTGCGCCGCCACGGCCTCGAGCAGCCGGAAGCTCGGGAAGAGGGCGAGGCAGTGCCCGGGCACGGCCTCGGCGAGGGCGCCCAGCCGGCTGGCGATGCGCGAGGCCTCGCGCCCGCGCTCGCCGGCGCGGGTGCCGACCCCGGCGTCGATCACCACCCGCCGGTTCGCGCGCGGGAAGGGCGAGGGCAGGGCCAGCGAGGCGGTGCGCGCCGGGTCGAGGCCCAGGGCCTCGCGGTACGGCTCGAGGGGCGAGAGCGTGGCGGAGATCGCGATCACGGCATGGCAGCGGGCGAACCCGCGGGCCAGCCACGGCGAGGGGTCGAGGCACACCCGGGCGACCCGGGCGCGGCCGTCGCGCCGCTCGGCGAGGGAGGCGTGGGTGTCGCCGGCTTCGAGTCCGCGGGCGAAGCGCTGGAGCGCGTGGGCGCACGCGGCGAGCTCGTCCTCCGGATCTAGGCCGCCCGTCGCCAGCGCGTAGGCGAAGTGCCGGGCGAGGGCGTCCTCGGCGGGCTCGCGCAGGCGGCGGAAGTCGTCGGCGTCGAGCTCGGTGCGGAAGGCCCCTTCGCCACCGGGGACGGGCTCGTCGACGCAGGCCTCGACCCAGTCGGCGAGGGCGCGCAGGGCTGCGTCCACCTCCCGATGCACCGCTCCGCCGCCGAAGCCGGCCCGCTCCGCCGCGGCGCGCAGCCGGTCGGCGTCGAGCTCGGCCGAGTGGACCGCCCGCGCGCGCTCCGGGACGTTGTGGGCCTCGTCGAGCACGAGGACCACGTCGCGCGGATCGCCGCCTCTCGCGAAGGCGGGGAGCGCGGCGCCGGGCGCGAGGGCGTGGTTGTAGTCGCCGATCACGAGCGGGGCGCTGCCGGCCGCCTCGCGGGCGAGGGCGTGGGGGCAGGCTTCGAGTGCCGTCGCGAGCTCGCGCACGCGTCCGGGCTCGAGGGCCGGGCCGGCGGCCAGCAGGGCCGCCACGGCATCGGTCCCCTCGACCTTGGCGTGGTGGTCGCGCGCGAACCGGCAGTGGTCCTCGTGGCAGAGCCCGCGGTCGTTGGCGCACAGCGTCGCCCGGGCCGCCAGCTCGAGGCCGGGCGCGGCTGCGCCGGCGCCGAGGGAGCGGAGCACGCTCAGCGCGCCGCGGCGCTGGGTCGCCTTGGCGGTGAGGAGCAGGACCTGCTTGTCCCGGGCGAGCGCGAACCGCAGCGCAGGCGTCAGCACGGCGGCGGTCTTGCCGAGCCCGGTGGGCGCCTCGGCAAGGAGATGCTCACCGGCCTCGAGGGCCTGCTCGACCGCGTGCTCGAGACGCTCCTGCCCGGGGCGACGTCGGGGGTGGGGGAAGCGCACGCGCGCGGCCGCCGCGCGGCGCCGTGGCGCCTCGCGCTGCTCCCGTGCCGCGTCGCGCAGGAAGGGGGCGAGGTCCCGGCGGAGGGTCGCCTCGACGGCCTCGGCCCCGACCTCGACGGGCTCGCGCAACGGCGGCTCCTCGCCGGCGAGGTCGAGCCAGACCAGCTCGGCCTCCACGGGTACGCCGCGCTCGCGCGCGAGGAGCCACGCGTAGAGGGCCGCCTGGTCGCGGCAGGCGGATCGCCAGCGGGCCGAGGGCGGCGAGGCGGCGCTGCACGTCTTGAGCTCCTCCACCCGCAGCACGCCCGTGGCCGTCTCCCGGACGCCGTCGGCGCGGCCGTGGATCTCGACGCGGAAGCTCTCGGCGAGCAGCTCCCCGCGCACCGCGACCTCGGCGCGGAAGCTCGGATCCCGCTCCGCAGCGGCGCGCTGGTAGCGGCCGTGGAGCGCGCTCCCGATCCAGAGCCGCGGCAGCCCGGGGCCCGCACCCAGGCTCGGGGAGAGGGATCGCAGGCGGCGCGCCAGCAGGTCCGTGACGGCCACGCGCAGCAAGGGGGGGAGCGGCACCCCGGGCCCGGCGCCGGGCTCCCGAGGCACGTCAGGCCGCGGCCGACTCGTGGTAGGTGGTGTGTCGCGGCGGGCCTTCGAGGATGTTCTCCGCGCCCCAGCTCGTGACCTTCTTGAACGCGTCCGAGCGCACGAAGTCGTGGAAGGCCTGCTCGGCGTTCCAGCGCGAGACGATCAGGTAGTCGCGGCCGCCCCCCACGGCGCGGTAGAGGCGGGACGCGTCGTGGCCGTCGGCCGCCTCGATGACCTTCAGCACGCGGGCGCAGGCGTCCTCGAACACCTGCTCCTTGCCCTCGCGGACCCGGTAGTTCATTCCGATCGTCACCATGTCTGCGCCTCCCCGCGGACCCTAGCCGCTCGCATCCGTACCCGAGTCGAGGAAGCTGCGCAGCGCCTGCTTGACCTGGGCGGCCCGCTCCCCCCTCCATCCCGCGATCGTAGACAGGACGAGGAAGGCCTGCTGGCGCAGCGCGCCGGCGCCGCGCTCCTGGATCTCCTCGAGGGCTCGTGCGGCATGCTCGCGGACGGCGCCGTGCGGGCACTGGTCGCGCACGGCCACCAGGGCCTCCACGACGCCGAGGGGCCGGCGGGCCGGGTCGGTCAACCGGGGGCCCTCTGGGCGCGGCGGGTGTGGGGAGGCGAAGAAAAGACGAACATCCAGGCCAACAAAAAACCCGCTCGTTGGCGGGTTTTCATCCGGCGAATCAACAACCAGAAGCTAGCGCAGAAATCGGGTTGCGCAAGGGCTGTTCGAACCTTTTCTCCGAGTGTGCGCTTCGCGGGCCCAGGACGCCGGAATCGGTCGCAAAAACCGCTCTCGAGGCCCGATTATCGGGCCGTCGCGCCCCGTTTTTCAGCGCCCTCCGGGGCCCCCGAGCTGGCTCCGAGGCGGGCGCCGGGCGAAGCTGGATCGAAGGCGGCGGGAGGACGGGGACTGTGAAGCGCTTCACAGCGCCGGCGCCTTCCGTCCTCCAGGCTGCGGGCCATGAGGATCCGCAGGACGACGATGCTGCTCGCCTACCTCTCCGCCATCGTGCTGGGCGGGGTGCTGGGGGCGCTCCAGACCGCCGGGCTCTGAACGGCAGGGGTCGGGCTCGGGACCCGGATGCGAAGACGGGGTCGGCGAGAGCTCTCGCCAACCCCGTCGAGGTACCTGGTGGAGCTGAGGGGAGTCGAACCCCTGACCTCGTGAATGCCATTCACGCGCTCTCCCAACTGAGCTACAGCCCCGGGAGCGGGCGGAACCTATCCCCGGCGCGCGGCGCTGTCAAAGCAGCGCGGGCCACCAGGTTGGGGTTGGGGAAGGGAGCCGGCAGGCCCCCCGGGGCGCGATCTGCTGGGAACCGACCGCGTGGTATGCTCGCCGGCCGCCAGCCGGAGTGGCGGAACGGTATACGCAGGGGACTCAAAATCCCCCGGCCCTCGACGGTCGTGTGGGTTCGAATCCCACCTCCGGCACCAGCTCGAATACCTCGCTTGGGGTCTCGTCCAAACCCCCGAAACAGGCCCCCGCCCGGCCTCCGCCGCCTCGGGAACGCCAAAGGAGAAATGGAATGCTTCGCAATGCGCTTCGGAACTACCGCGGCCTCCTGCTCGCGGCCCTCGTCCTGGCGGCGGTGCCCGTCCTGGTGCCGAGCATCGCCTCCGCCCAGTACCGCGAGTTCTCCGGCAAGATCGACAAGATCAACAAGAAGAAGCTGATCCTCGACAACCGGATGGGGGACAAGCTGTCGTTCAACCGCATCGACTCGACCGCCGTCGAGGGCCAGAAGGCGGAGTGGGACGATCTCAAGAAGGGCGACTGGGCGACGGTGTCCTGGAAGATGATGGACAAGCCCCGGAAGGCCTACAAGGTGGTGGTGACGCCGCCGCGCGAGGAGGCCGGCGAGGACCAGTAGCGCCGCGCCGCATCCATCTCCGATGGAATTCCGAAGGCCTCTCGCCCGTCCGGCGGGGGGCCTTCGCTCGTCGGGGCGCGGTCCGCGCCGGTGGCGGTGGGCCGGCCGTCGGATAGCGTCTCCCCATGCCCCGCTCCTCGCCTCCGCTGCATCCCGAGCAGTTCGAGCGCTACCGGCGCCACCTGAACCTTCCCGAGGTGGGGGTCGAGGGGCAGCGCCGGCTCCTCGAGGCGCGCATCGCGCTGATCGGGGCGGGCGGCCTGGGCTCGCCGCTGGCCCAGTACCTGGCCGCCGCGGGCGTCGGGACCCTGGGCCTGATCGATGCCGACGTGGTGGACCTCTCGAACCTCCAGCGCCAGGTCCTGTACGGGACCCCCGACGTGGGTCGGCCCAAGGTGGAGGTGGCCCGGGAGCGCCTGGCCGCCATGAACCCCGGCGTGCGCGTCGAGACCCATGCGGTGCAGCTCTCCTCCGCGAACGCCCTCGAGATCCTCGGCGCCTACGACGTCGTGGTGGACGGGACCGACAACTTCCCGACCCGCTACCTCAGCAACGATGCGTGTGCACTGCTGGGCAAGCCGCTCGTCTACGGCGCCATCCTGCGCTTCGACGGCCAGGCCTCGGTCTTCGATGCGCGCACGGGTCCCTGCTACCGCTGCCTCTTCCCCGAGCCGCCGCCGCCGGGGAGCGTTCCCTCCTGCGCCGAGGGCGGCGTGCTCGGCGTGCTGCCGGGTCTCGTCGCACTGGTGCAGGCCACCGAGGCCATCAAGCTGGTCACCGGGATCGGCGAGAGCCTGCTGGGCCGCCTGCTCCAGGTGGACGCGCTCGAGATGCGCTTCACCGAGTACCGCCTCGAGCGCGATCCCGACTGCCCGCTCTGCGGCGACGACCCGACCCTGACCGAGCTGATCGACTACGAGGGCTTCTGCGGAGTCGGGGCCAGCCCCGAGGAGCTGCGCGAGATCGCCGCCGCCGAGCTGGCGGCGCTGTGCGAGGCGGCGGATGCGCCGCTGCTCCTCGACGTGCGGGAGCCCGAGGAGCTCGAGCAGGCGAGCGTGGCCGGGGCGAGGCCGATTCCCCTCGCGAGCCTCGAGAGCCGCCTGACCGAGCTCTCGGACTGGAAGGAGCGCCCGCTGGTGGTGATGTGTCACAAGGGGGGTCGCAGCGCGCGCGCCTGCCGGCTACTGCTCGGGGCGGGGTTCACCGATGTGAGGAACCTGAGCGGGGGAATCGACGCCTGGTCGCTCACCGTCGACCCGGACGTGCCCCGCTACGAACGCTGAGGGGGGGAGCCATGGCGCGGACGCGGATACCCGATGCGATCCAACGGCGCGACCTGATCGAGCAGAAGCTCGACCCGGCGCGCGCGCGGAAGGTGGCGGACGCCTACCTCGAGCAGGATCGCGTGCTCGAGGCGCTGCCCTTCCTCGAGCGGGCCGAGGCGCGCGACGAGCTCGCCGCGATCCGCGACGCCGCGGTGAGCAGCGGCGACGTCTTCCTGCTGCGGGAGACGGCCCTCCGGCTCGGTGAGGAGCCCGATGCGGACACCTGGCGGCGGCTCGCCGAGGTGGCCGCCGCGGCCGGCAAGGCCAGCTACGCGGCCGAGGCACAGCGCCAGCTGGCGGCCCGGGAGGCTTCCTGAGATGGCGCTTCGATGTCTCGTGGTCCGGGGCCTCGTGAAGGAGGTGGAGGAGGAGATCAACAAGTTCCTCACCACCCACGAGGTCAACGTGGTCCACATGGCCCAGAGCGAGCACGGCGAGTACCTGAGCATCAGCCTGATCTACGAGGTGCTGCGGCCGCTCGACTGAGCGAGCCCGCCGCACGAGCCGGCCGGCTCCCGGGGCGGCCCACGCGGTTCGCGCCGAGGTTTGACTGACGCGTCAATCCGCCTCACACTGACGCCGTGGATCCCACCCCCCTGGAGCCCCGGAGCGTCGACGAGGCCATCGACTGGCTGCGCAAGCACTTCCAGTCCGAGCCGAGCCGGTCCCTGCGCGCGCGGTTCGTGATCGAGCTGTCGGGCGAGGACGGGGGCGCCATCGGGCTGCGCGTCGACGAGGGCCGGCTCGAGGTGGGCCCGAGCGCCGTCGACGCACCCGACGTCCGGCTGCGGCTCCCCGCCGCGGACTACTTCGGCATCCTGGCCGGCCGCGAGAACGCGGACCTGCTCTACATGTCCGGCCGGCTCGAGATCGAGGGCGACCTCTCCCTCGCCATGAAGCTCCGCACGCTCTTCCGTTCGGCGCCCGCCTAGCGACGCTCTGCCCATGGCGGCGTCCGCGATCCGCATCGAGAACGCACGGAGCCACAACCTCAAGGGGGTGAGCTGCACGATCCCCCTCGGCCGCCTGAGCGTGGTCTCCGGCGTCTCGGGCTCGGGCAAGTCGACCCTCGCCTTCGACACCCTCTACGCCGAGGGCCAGCGCCGCTACGTGACGTCGCTCTCCACCTACGCGCGGCAGTTCCTCGAGCGCCTGCCGCGGCCCGACGTGGACCTCATCACGAACCTCCCGCCCGCCATCGCGATCGAGCAGCGCAACACCGTCACCAACGCGCGCTCCACCGTGGGCACGGCGACGGAGATCCTCGACCACCTGCGCCTGCTGTTCGCGAAGATCGGCGAGACCCGCTGCTGCGGCGCCGTCGTTCAGCCGGGCACCGTGGAGGCGGTGGTCGGGCGCATCCTCTCGCGCTGGGAGGGCAAGCGCGTGTCCATCGGCACGCCGCTGCCCCCGCGCAAGCCCTGGCCGGCGGGCCGGCTGCTCGAGGAGCTGGCCCGGGAGGGCTACACGCGCCTGCTCGGGGAGGACGGCGCCGTCGTCGACGTGACCGAGCTCTCCGCGGCCGGCCTCAACAAGCTCCGCCAGCGGGCGCTCTGCCTGGTGGACCGCCTGGCGCTGCGGCGCGAGGACGGCCGGGCCCGGCTCGCCGAGGCCGTGGCGGTGGCGTTCCGCCGCGGCGACGGTCGCGCCGTGGTGGTGACCGAGTCGGGCGAGCGCGCGGTCTACCGGGAGGGCTTCGCCTGCGACGCCTGCGGGCGTCGGCACCCCACCCCCGAGCCGGCGCTGTTCTCGTTCAACAGCGCGCTCGGGGCGTGCGAGGCCTGCCAGGGCTTCGGCCGCGTGCCCGTCCTCGACCTCGACCGCGTCGTCCCGGATCCGTCGCGCAGCCTCGCCAAGGACGCCATCGCGCCCTTCGCGACGCCCGGCGGACGCGCCTGCCGGCGCGACCTGCTGCGCGCCTGCCGCGAGGTCGGCGTCCCCACGGACCGGCCCTGGGAGCGGCTCGGCGAGCGCCAGCGGCGCTGGGTCGTGGAGGGCGACGACGACGGCTGGTACGGCGTGCGCGGCTTCTTCGAGTACCTCGAGGCGCGCCGCTACAAGGTGCAGTCGCGGGTGCTGATCGCGCGCTACCGGCGCTTCGACCCGTGTCCCGACTGCGCGGGCGACCGGCTGCGCCCCGACGCCCTGGCGGTGCAGATCGAGGGTCGCCACATCGGGGAGCTCGCCCGGGAGACGATCCACGACCTGCGCGCCTGGTGCGACGGCCTCGAGCTGCGCGCCGACCAGGACGCCCGGGCCGCGCGGCTGCTCGGCGCGCTGCGCGGGCGGCTCGCCACGGCGGACGAGGTGGGGCTCGGCTACCTGAGCCTGGCGCGCCAGGTGCGCACGCTCTCCGGGGGCGAGGCCCAGCGCATCCAGCTCGCCACCGCCCTGGGCGGAAACCTCACCGCGGCCCTCTACGTCCTCGACGAGCCCTCGGTGGGGCTCCACGCCCGGGACGTCGCGCGCCTGCTGCGCGTGCTCCGCGCCATCCGCGACCAGGGCAACACCGTGGTCGTGGTGGAGCACGCGCCGGAGATCGTGGCCGCCGCGGACCACCTGATCGACCTGGGGCCGGGCGCCGGCAGCCACGGCGGCGAGCTGGTGGGCGAGGGCCCCGTGGCGGCGCTGCGCGACGGCGCCGACACGCCCACGGGCCGGGCGCTGCGCGGCGAGCTCGAGGGCGTGGAGCGCCGGCGGCGGCGCGCCCGCGGCGCCCTGCGCGTGGTCGGTGCCCGGGAGAACAACCTGCGCGACCTCGACGTCGAGCTCCCCCTCGGCCAGCTGGTGGTGGTGACGGGGGTCTCGGGAGCCGGAAAGTCCACCCTGGTCCGCAAGGTCCTGGTGGGCGGCCTGCTCCGCGAGCCCGAGCGCGGCGCCTGCGAGCGCATCGAGGGCGCCGACCAGGTCGGCGAGGTGGTGGTCGTGGAGCCCACGCCGCCGGCGCGCAGCCTGCGCTCGAACCCCGCCACCCTGTGCAAGGCCTTCGACGGCATCCGCAAGCGCTTCGCCGCCACCCGCGAGGCGAAGGCCCTGGGACTCACCCCGGGCTGGTTCTCCTTCAACGTGGCGGGCGGGCGCTGCGAGCGCTGCGAGGGAACCGGCGAGAACGTCGTCGACATGCAGTTCCTCGAGGACGTGCGCGTGCCCTGCGAGCTGTGCGGTGGCACGCGCTACCGCGACGAGGCGCGCCAGGTGCACGTCGGCGGCCGCACCATCGTGGACGTGCTCGGCCTCACCATCGACGAGGGCCTCGAGGTCTTCGCCGGCGACGCCCAGATCGCGGGGCGCCTCGCGCCCTTCGCCCGGGTGGGCCTCGGCTACCTCACCCTGGGCCAGCCGCTCTCGACCCTCTCGGGCGGCGAGCTCCAGCGCCTGCGTCTGGGCCTCGCCCTGGCCGGGCCGGCGGCCGGCCTCTACGTCCTCGACGAGCCGACCACGGGCCTGCACCCCGTCGAGGTCCAGGCCCTGGTGGGCTGCCTCGACGAGCTGATCGAGGCCGGCAGCAGCGTGCTCGTGGTGGAGCACAACCTCGAGCTGATCCGTCAGGCCGACCACGTGCTCGACCTGGGACCCGAGGGCGGGCCGGGCGGCGGCCAGCTGGTGGCCTCGGGGACGCCGGCCCAGGTGGCGCGATCGCGGGTCTCCCACACGGCTGCGGCGCTCCGGGGTGAGCTCTCGGGCTAGGCGCTGCCTCCCCTCGGGGGCGCCGGCGCCGGATCGGGCCAGACGGGGCTCCCGCGCCCGCCCGAGCGCGCCGATAAGGGGGGCTTCGGCAGGGCTTCGGGAGGGGCGGCGCGGGCGTGGCGAGCGAGGTCGGGACGGCGACGATGCGGGCCCGTGGCGACACGCTGCGCTCGGTGGGCCAGGAGCTCGAGGGCATCTCGGCCGCGTTCTCCGATGCCGGCATCGTGGGCATCCTGGCCCTCGACATCTCCTCGCTCCAGACCATCGAGCGCACCTACGGCGTCGACGCCCACCGCGAGGTCACCGGGCGGGTGGCGGAGCGGGTGCGCGAGCACCTGGCCGACACCCTGGGCCCCCGCGACCGCGTGGTGCTCGGCGAGATGGGGCGCGACGAGATCCTGGTGCTGCTGTTCCGCGAGCAGAGCAAGGAGCACTTCTACCGCGAGGAGCTGCCGGTGATCGCGGCCTCCCTGGGCGACGCCCTCGGCGCCGCGGGGCGGAGCCTCGGCTACCCCTACGTGCGCGACCCGCTGCGCTTCACCCTGGGCAAGGCCCTCGCCCTGGCGGACCCGACGGTGCGGCCCGAGGTGCTGATCCGCCGCGGGCGCGACCACGCGCGTCGGGACGCGGAGCTCAACAAGCGCATCGAGGAGCGGCGCCGCCGCGAGCACTTCGTCTCCCTGGTGCTCTCGGAGAAGCTGAACATCGTCTTCGAGCCGATCCTCCAGCTCTCGACCGGCGCGGTCCACGGCTACGAGGCGCTGGTGCGTGGCGCGCCGGGCTCCGCCCTCCAGTCGCCGAAGAGCCTGTTCCGGACCGCGGCGGAGCTCGACATGCTCTTCGAGTTCGACTGCCTGTGTCGGCGCTCGGCCTTCCGGGCCGCCCAGCACCTGCCCGAGGGAGCGCGCCTGTTCCTGAACTGCCTGCCCTCGGCGATCCACGACCCCGCCCTGGCGGGCGACGCCGTGCGCCAGACCCTGCAGGGCCACCGCATCCAGCCGAGCGACGTGGTGTTCGAGATCTCCGAGCGCGAGTCCATCGAGAACTTCGCCATCTTCCGCGAGGTCTGCGACCACTACCGGGAGCTCGGCTTCCACCTCGCCCTCGACGACGTCGGCGTCGGCTACGCCAGCCTCGAGGTGGTGACGGAGCTGTCGCCGGACTACATCAAGGTGGACCGGGCCTTCGTCCACGGCATCGACAACGATCCGCCTCGGCGCGAGGTGCTGGTGGCGCTGAACTCCATCGCGCGCAAGATCGGCGCGCGCATCATCGCCGAGGGCATCGAGTCGGCCTCGGAGCTCGACACCCTGCGCGGCCTGGCGGTGCCCTTCGGCCAGGGCTTCTTCCTGGGCCGCGCGGCGCCGCTGCCGCGCCCCTAGGAGGCTGACCCGAGAGGGTCAGCCGACGACGCGAGAGATTCCGCGAAGCGGAATCGCAGCTAGCTGAGCGAGCCCTTTGGACTCGCGTGGCGGCGGAAGCCGACCCATCCTGGGTCGGCCTCCCAGGCGTCCGCCGCCGCCGGCGACCGTGCGCGTCGCCTCGCGGTAGACTCCGTCCCATGCCCGGCCGCGCGGTTCCGCCCCACGACATCGCGCCCGACGACTTCTTCGAGCGCTGGGTGCCGGCGCGGGTGGCCGGCGACGCCGAGCGCCGCGCCCGCCTGGAGGACACCCGCGCGATCCTCGAGTTCGACCTGGTCGGCGACGGTGGCGGCCTCTTCCACGTCCACATCGAAGCCGGCTACGTGGCGGGTCGCCGGGGAGCGGCCGGCGAGGCCGACCTGCGGGTGAGCCTCGACGTCCAGACCTGGCGCGAGCTCAACCGCGGGGAGCTCTCGGCCCCCGAGGCCTTCCTGCGGCGGCGCGTGCGCCTCGAGGGCGACGTCCGCCTCGCCGTGAAGCTCCACCTGATCCTGGGCTGAGCCCGCTCAGCCCTTCTTCGGCGGGTGGCGCCGGGCGTCGCGGCGCTTGGCGAAGATCCGCTTGTCGTGCACCCGGCGCAGCTGCTTCTCGAGGGCGGCGAGGGCGCGGTCGGCGGCGGGCGCGAGCTCCTCGGCGCCCGCTCGGGACGCCACCTCGGTCCCCTTGCCCGTGGCGTGGGCGTGGGCCACGAAGTCGTCGCCCTCCTGGCCGAGGGTGATCTCGAAGTGGGTCGCCTCGGGGAACTCGTCGGCCAGGGCCGCGCAGCGGGCCTCGACCGCCTCGCGCACCTTCGGCTCGACCTCGACGTCCCGGGCGGTGATCGCGACCCGCGGGCTTGCCATCGGCTCTCCTTCGCTCCTCGGGGGCGCCGTCCCGAGCTGGCGTGTTGGCGGAAGCGGACGGGAATCGAACCCGCCGAGCCCGTGTCGCCACGGGCTCCACCGGATTTGAAGTCCGGGCGAGGCACCAGCGCTCGGAACGCTTCCAACCACAGTCTACCCCGCCGGGGACATTTTCTGCTTCACGACGGCGGAGAAGCGTTGTAGGATCCCGCGCGGGGTGACCGAGTACACACTCGCGGATGCGGCGCGCATCCTCGATCTCGCACCGACACGGCTGCGCTACTGGCACCGCACGGCGCTCGTCCCCTCCTCGGCCTCTCGCGGCGACCAACCGGCGTTTGAATTCCGCGACCTCGTCTGCATCCGCACGGTGCGCGAGCTGCTCGACCGGGGCGTCCCGCTGCGCCGTATCCGACGCAGCGTGGAGGCGCTCCAGGAGCGTATCCCCGAGCTGGAGGGGGAGGTGCTCGGCTCGCTGCGCGTCTGGATGGAGGACTCGGGCCGCGTGGTGGTGCGCCACGAGGGCGCGCTGGTCGAGCCCGACGGCCAGCTGGTGCTCGACTTCCAGCTCGCCCCGGACACGCCCGAGGACGTCGCCACGCTGCGCCGCGAGCCCGTCGCCGCGCCGGGCCCCGACCTCGACCGGGCCCTCGAGTGCTTCGAGCGCGGCTGCCGTCTCGACGGGGAGCCCGCCACCCAGGACGAGGCCGTGGACGCCTACCGTACCGCCATCGAGGCAGACCCGGAGTTCACCGACGCCTACTGCAACCTCGGCACGGTCCACTACAACCGCGGCGAGCGCGAGCTCGCCCAGCTCTGCTACGAGCGCGCGCTGTCCCTCGAGCCCACCCACGTCGAGGCCAACTTCAACCTGGCGAACCTGCTCGAGGAGGCCGGCGCCGACGAGGCCGCACTGCGCCACTACAAGACCGCCATGGCGGTGGACCCCTGCTACGCCGACCTCCAGCTCAACGTCGCGCTCCTCTACGAGAAGCTCGGCCTGCCGCGCCGCGCCCGGGAGCACTGGCGCCGCTACCTCCAGCTCGCACCCAAGGGCAACTGGGCCGACGTCGCCCGTCAGCGCCTCGAGAAGGAAGACCCGCCCGCCTAGGCGGAGCCCGTCAGGCTTCTTCGGGCTCCCACCGCCGGCAGTGCGCGAGGGAGCCCTGCGGGCTCCCTCGGGTTGGCCGAGCCCGTGGGAGTGCGCGAAGGAGCCGTCAGGCTTTTTCGGGCTCCCACCGCCGGCAGTGGGCGAGGGAGCCCTGCGGGCTCCCTCGGGCTGGCCGAGCCCGTGGGAGTGCGCGAAGGAGCCGTCAGGCTTCTTCGGGCTCCCACCGAAGGATCGGCTTCCTGGCCGCCTGGGTCTCGTCGAGGCGGGAGAGGCGGGTGTGGTGGGGGGCGGAGCGCACCCGCTCCGGGTCCTCCCGGGCCTCGGCTTCGATGGCGAGCATGGCGTCCGCGAAGCGGTCGAGGCCCTCGAGGCTCTCGCTCTCGGTGGGCTCGATCATCAGCGCGCCGTGGACGACCAGCGGGAAGTAGATGGTCGGCGGGTGGTAGCCGTAGTCGATCAGCCGCTTGGCCACGTCGAGCGTGCTGACCTCGCCCGCCAGCCCCCGATCCGAGAGGATGCACTCGTGCATCACGGGGCGGTCGTAGGGGACGTGGTAGTGGCCGCGCAGGCGCGCGAGCAGGTAGTTGGCGTTGAGGACCGCCATCTCGGCGCAGCGGCGCAGGCCGTCGGGGCCCAGGGAGCGGACGTAGGCGTAGGCGCGCACGAACATGCCGAAGTTGCCGTGGCTGCCGTGGAGCCGGCCGATGCTGTGGGGCAGGTCGTCGCTCCACGCGAGCTGCCCGTCGTCGCCCTCGCGCACCACCGGGATCGGGAGGTGGGGCGCCAGGACCTCCTTCACGCCCACGGGCCCTGCGCCCGGGCCGCCGCCGCCGTGGGGCGTCGAGAAGGTCTTGTGCAGGTTGAAGTGCATCACGTCCACGCCCATGTCGCCGGGGCGGGCGGCGCCGAGCAGGGCGTTCAGGTTGGCGCCGTCGAGGTAGACGAGGCCGCCCTTGGCGTGCACGATCTCGCAGATCCGGGCGATGTGCTCCTCGAACAGGCCCAGGGTGCTGGGGTTCGTCACCATCAGCGCGGCGACGTCCTCGCCCATGGCGGCCTCCACGGCCTCGGGGTGGAGGATGCCGTCCTCGCCGGCGGCGACGGTCACCACCTCGTAGCCGTTCAGGGCCGCGCTGGCGGGGTTGGTGCCGTGGGCGGAGTCGGGAACCAGCACCTTGCTGCGCCGGTCGCCGCGCCGCTCGTGGTAGGCGCGCACCATCATGATCCCGGCCAGCTCGCCCTGGGCGCCGGCGGCGGGCTGGAGGCTCACGCGGTCCATGCCCGAGACCTCGGCGAGCCAGCTCTCGAGCCGGTGCACCAGGCTGAGGGCGCCCTGGCTCTCGGCGTCGTCCTGGAGCGGGTGGGCGCCGGCGAAGCCGGGCAGGCGCGCCATCTGCTCGTTGAGCTTCGGGTTGTACTTCATGGTGCACGAGCCCAGGGGGTAGAGGCCCAGGTCCACGGCGGCGTTCCAGGTCGAGAGCCGCGTGAAGTGGCGCACCACCTCCACCTCGGAGAGCTCCGGCAGCCCCGGCAGGTCGTCGCGCACCGCGCCCTCGCCGAGGCTCTCGGCGGGGTCGACCTCGGGCACGTCGAGGGGCGGCAGCGCGTAGCCGGTGCGGCCCGGCCGGCTGCGCTCGAACAGCAGCGGCTCCTCGTAGGCCAGGCCGAGGGTCGAGTTGCCGACCGCGGCCAGACGCTCGAGCTCGCCGTTGCCGGCGCTCACGACTCCGCTCCCGCCAGGCATGCCACCAGGCGGTCGATGGCCTCGCGCTGGCTGAGCTCCGTTGTGCAGACCAGCACCGCGGGGCCCAGCTCGGGCGCGTGGCGGGCGAGGTCCAGGCCGCCCATCAGGCCCGCCCGGCGCGCCCGGGCCAGCGCCTCGCCGGCGGAGCCCTCCACGCCGATCACGAACTCGTTGAAGCTGGGGGCGTCGAAGGGCAGGGCGACGCCCGGGGTCTCGCGCACGCGGGCCTTCGCGTACTCGGCCTTGGCGTGGTTCTGGCGCGCCAGCTCGGCCAGGCCGACGCGGCCGTGGAGCGCCAGGTAGACCGTGGCCATCAGCAGGCACAGGCCCTGGTTGGTGCAGATGTTCGAGGTGGCCCGCTCCCGGCGGATGTGCTGCTCGCGGGTGGACAGCGTCAGCACGAAGCCGCGGCGCCCGCGGGTGTCGACGGTCTGGCCGACCAGGCGGCCCGGCATCTGGCGCACGTGCCGCGTCGAGGTGGCGAGGAAGCCCAGGTGGGGGCCGCCGTAGCTGAGGGGCACGCCGAAGCTCTGGGCCTCGCCGCACACCACGTCGGCACCGAGCTCTCCCGGCGGCCGCAGCAGCGCGAGGGAGAGGGCCTCGGCGACGCCCGTCACCAGCAGCGCGCCGCGCTCGTGGGCGGCCGTCGCCGCGGACGCGAGATCCTCGACGCAGCCGAGGAAGTTCGGCTGCTGCAGGATCACGCAGGCGTGGTCGTCGCGGATGGCGTCGGCGGGCGGGGTGGTGCGGCCGTCGGCGCCCCGCGGCAGCGTGTCGATCTCGGCACCCAGCCCGTCGAGGTAGGTCTCGAGCACCTGGCGCCAGGTGGGGTGGAGGGCGGCGCTCACCAGCACCCGCTGTCGGCGGGTCACCCGCATCGCCATCAGGGCCGCCTCGGCGACCGACGAGGCGCCGTCGTACATCGAGGCGTTCGAGACCTCGAGGCCCGTGAGGCCGCTCATCATGGTCTGCCACTCGAAGATGGTCTGGAGCGTCCCCTGGCTGAACTCGGGCTGGTAGGGCGTGTAGGCGGTGGCGAACTCCGAGCGCGACGCGATGGCGTCCACCACGCTCGGCACGAAGTGCGCGTAGGCGCCCCCGCCGAGGAACCAGCCGCCACCCCGCCGCGCATCCCGGGTCTGGGTCGTGCGCTCGGCCAGCTCGCCGAGCTCCGCCGCCACCTCGGCCTCGCTGGCCGCCGCGGGGAGCGCCAGGGGGCGGCCCAGGCGCAGCTTCTCGGGGATGCAGGCGAAGAGGTCCTCGACCTCGTCGACGCCGATCGTCTCCAGCATGCGGCGCACGTCGTCGGCGGTGTGGGGGATGTATCGCACTCGGCTCGGCTACTCCGCTCGCTCTTTCACGTGCTGCGCGTAGGCGACGGGGTCGATCAGGTCGTCCAGCGCCGAGGCGTCGGCCACCTGGATCACCACCATCCAGCCGTCCCCGTAGCAGTCGGCGTTCACGACCTCGGGCGACTCGCCCAGGGAGTCGTTCACCTCCACCACCTCGCCCGAGACCGGGGCGTAGAGGTCCGAGACGGCCTTCACCGACTCGATGACGCCGAAGGGATCGCCCTGCTCCAGGGACTTGCCGACCTCCGGCAGCTCCACGAAGACGATGTCGCCCAGCTGCTGCTGGGCGTAGTCGGTGATGCCCACGGTGACGCGGTTGCCGTCCACGCGAGTCCACTCGTCCTCGCGCGTGTACCGCAGGTCGTCGGGAATGTCCGTGTCTGCCACGTCGGCCTCCCGTCGTTCGCCGCTGCTACGGCTTCGGCCTCGTCCCGTCCGTCGCCGTCCGGCCCAGCGCCCGGGTCGTCGTCGCGACCCTCACCCCGAGCTCCGGACGAACGGCGTGTCGACCACGCGAGCCTTCACCCCACGGCCCCGGATCCTCACCTCGAGCGCGGTGCCCGGCTCCGCCCGACGCGGCGGAACGTAGCCAAGGCCAATGGATTTTCCGAGGGTGGGGGAGGGCGCGCCGGAGGTCACGACCCCCACGCCCTCGCCCTGCGCCGCGATCTCGTAGCCCGCGCGCGCGACGCCGCGCTCCTCGAGCACGAAGCCGGCGAGCAGCCGCGGGTGGCCCGCGGCGCGGCGCTTGGCGATGGCCTCGGCGCCGATGAACCCGCCGGCGTCGAGCTTCACGAAGCGGTCGAGGCGCGCCTCGAGGGGCGAGGTGTCGTCGTCGAGCTCGTGTCCGTAGAGGGGCAGGGCGGCCTCGAGCCGCAGCGTGTCCCGGGCCCCGAGCCCGGCGGGCACCGGGGCGCCGGCCTCGCCGCCCTCGAGCAGGCCGTCCCAGAGCGCCTCGGCCCGGTCGGCCGGCGCGTAGAGCTCGAACCCGTCGGAGCCGGTGTAGCCGGTGCGGGCGATGCGGGTCGGCACGCCGGCCACCTTGCCGTCCACGAAGCGGAAGCGGCGCAGCGACGCGAGCGGGGTCTCGCACACCCGGGAGAGCAGCGCCTCGCTCGCGGGGCCCTGGAGGGCGATCAGCGCCGTGGCGTCGCTGCGGTCCTCGACCCGGGCCTCGGGGCCGGCGTGCGCCTCGATCCAGGCGACGTCCTTCTCGCGGTTCGCCGCGTTCACGCACAGGAAGAGCTCCTCGGCGGAGACCCGGTGAACCGTGACGTCGTCCACCACGCCGCCCGCCTCGTTGCACAGGCAGCCGTAGCGCACCCGTCCCTCGCCCAGGCTCGCCACGGGGCAGGTGACCAGCCGCTCGGTGCTGGCCACGGCCCCGGGGCCGATCAGGTGGATCTGGCCCATGTGGGAGACGTCGAACAGGCCCGCGCGCTCGCGCACCGCGCGGTGCTCCTCCACGATCGAGGTGTACTGGACCGGCATCGCGTAGCCGGCGAACTCGACCAGGCGGGCACCGAGGCGCTGGTGGCTGGCGTGGAGCGGAGTGCGGCGGAGCTCGCTCACGCCCCCGTCAGGCCCCCGTGCGCCGCCGGTAGGCGTCGAGGGTGTTGCGGAGCAGCATGGTGATCGTCATCGGGCCGACGCCCCGGCGGTGGGGGGTCACGAGGGACGCGATGCCCCGGACGCCCTCGAAGTCCACGTCACCCACGAGCTCGCCGTCCACCTCGGAGACGCCCACGTCGATCACCGCCGCGCCGGGCCGCACCCAGTCGGGCGCCACCATGCGGGGCACGCCGGCGGCGGCCACCAGCACGTCGGCGCTGCGGCAGACCGCGGCGAGGTCCCGGGTGCGCGAGTGGCAGAGGGTGACCGTCGCGTTGCGCCGCAGGAGCAGCATCGAGACGGGCTTGCCCACGATCTGGCTGCGGCCGATCACCACCGCGTGGGCGCCCTCGAGAGGGACCTCGTAGCGGTCGAGGATCTCCATGATGCCGAGGGGCGTGCAGGCGTAGAGGCCGGGCTCGTCCTGGAAGAGCAGGCCCGCGTTGGTGGGCGAGAGGCCGTCCACGTCCTTCGCCGGGTCCACCGCCGCCGCCACCCGGTTGGCGTCCACGCCCTTCGGCAGGGGCAGCTGGACCAGGATGCCGTCGACCCCGTCGTCGGCGTTCAGGCTCGTCACGACGTCCAGGATCTCGGCCTCGCTGGCCGTCCCCGGCAGGTCGTGCTCCCGGGAGTCCATGCCGATGCGCGTGCAGGCGCGGCGCTTGCCCTTGATGTACGAGGCGCTCGCCGGATCGTCGCCCACCAGCACCACGGCGAGGCACGGCGCGCGCCGGCCGGCGTTCTGGAGCCGGCCGATCTCCTCGGCCATCTGCTTGCGGAGATCCTGGGCGAGGGCCAGGCCGTCGACCACGACGGTCTCGTGCTGCGGGGTCGGCAAGGGGGGCGTCTCCTCGGGGAGGATCGGGGAGAGGCCGCAGTATACCGCTCAGGCGGCGGCCTTCGATCCCTTGGCGCCCTTGCCCGAGGACTTCGAGGACTTCGAGGACGACTTCGAGTCGCCCTTCTTCGAGTCCTTCTTGGGCTTCTTCTTCTCGTCGGAGGCCCCGGCGTCGCCGCCGCTGCTCTTGCCGGCCTCCGAGGCCTCGGCCTTGCCGTCCTTGTCGGCCTTGTCGCCCTTGCCGGAGCTCGCGTAGAGGTCCGAGTACCAGCCGCTGCCCTTCAGCACGAAGGAGGTCTGGGAGATCAGGCGCTTGGCCTGCCGGGCCTTGCACTTCGGGCAGGTCTTGATCGGATCCTCGGTGATCCGCTGCTCGCGCTCGAACTCGTGGCCGCAGGCCTTGCAGGCGTACTCGTAGACCGGCATGGGTGGCTCCCGGAGAACGGGTTCTAGTCGACTCCGGGGGGTCGCGCCAGCGCGCTCGGGCCGGCCTCGAGGGGCGCCGCGAGCGGGCCTCAGCGGTCCGCGAGGGGGGACGGGCCGGGAGGCTCCTCGGCGTCGGGCTCCTCGGTCCCCTGGCGGGCCGCCTGGCGCCGCGCGGTCAGCTCGGAGAAGCGCGCCTCGAGGAGCATCTCGGTCTCGTCCTCCTCCTTGGCGAGGCCCTCGAGCAGCTCGAGATGGGTCTCGATGGTGCCGCGGATCGCGCCCGCGAGCCGCGCGCGCAGCATGCGCATCTCGCGGATGTCCTCGGCCAGGCGCGCGGCGCGGCGCTGGGTGCCGTCGAGGATCTTCTCGCTCTTCACCTCCGCCTCGGAGATCAGCACCTCGGCCTCCTTCACGGCGGTCTTCTTGAGGTCCTCGGAGAGCGCCTGGGCGGTGACGAGGGTGTCCTTCAGGGTCTTCTCGTTCACCGAGAGCTCGTCGACCCGGGTCTCCAGCGCGCGCACCTGCTGGCGCAGGGCGTCGCGCTCGCGCACCAGCGCCTCGACGTCCTCGGCGATGAGTCGCACGAAGGCCTCGACCTCCGCCGGGTCGTAGCCGCGCAGGCGGGTGTTGAAGCGATGGTTCTGGATGTCGAGGGGCGTGAGTCGCATCGGGTCCTCTGCGCGGCGGGCGCGCGGAGCGCCCGGGGCAGGGATCGTCCCCCGCGGTCGGATTCTTGAGGCGTTCCGGGGCGGCTACCGCCCGATCTACGTCTCGCCGAGCTCCCGGGAGCGGCGGGTGGCGGCCTCGACGGCGTCGTGGAGGGCGGCCCGCAGGCCACCGGCCTCGAGACGCTCCAGCCCCGCGATCGTGGTCCCTCCGGGGGAGGTCACCTGGTCCTTGAGGTCTCCGGGGTGACGCCCCGTCTCCATTGCGAGTCTGGCCGCCCCTGCGACGGTCTGGCAGGCCAGCCGGTGGGCGGCGTCCCGGGGCAGCCCCATGCGCACGCCGGCGTCGCCGAGGGCCTCGAGGAACACGAACACGTAGGCGGGCCCGCTCCCCGAGAGCCCCGTCACCGCATCGAGGAGCCCCTCGGAGGGCGCCTCCCACGCGATCCCCACGCTCTCGAAGAGCGCCCGGGCGGCGTCGCGGTCGTCCGGCCCCGCGTGCTCACCGGCCGCGAACGCGGTGGCGCCGGAGCCGACCAGCGCGGGGGTGTTCGGCATGGCGCGCACGATGCGCGCGCCCTTCGGCAGCGCCGCGGCGATCCGCTCGATCGACACCCCCGCCGCGACTGAGATCCAGAGCGGGCGGGCCAGGTCGTCGCGCGCGCCGAGCCCGGCGAGCACCGGCTCCACCAGGCCGGGCTTCAGGGCCAGCACTACGACGTCGCTCGCGGCGACCAGCTCGTCGTTGTCCGCGAAGCACCCGATGCCGAGGCCCTCCTCGACGCGCTTGCGCCGCGCCGGGTCGGCGTCGGCGGCCGCCACCCGCGCCGTCTCGTGCCCGGCCTCGACGAGGCCGCCGGCCAGGGCCTCCCCCATGGCGCCGGCTCCGATGAAGCCGATGCGCAGTCCCTCCAGTCCCTTGCGTCCCGACGTCATGCTGCCGTCTCCCGCGGTCCGAAGAGCGCCGTCCCGACCCGCACCAGGGTGGCGCCCTCCTCGACCGCCACCTCGAAGTCCGCCGACATGCCCATGGACAGCTCGGGGAGCGCCTCGGGCTGCTCCTGAGCGTCGCGCAGCTCGCGCAGCCTGGCGAAGGCGGGCCGGGCGGCCTCGGGATCCTCGCCGGCTGCGGGCACGGTCATCAGGCCCCGAACGGCGAGCCCCGGCAGGCCGCGGCAGTGCGCGAGCAGGGCGGGCAGGTCGGCGGGGCCGGCGCCGCCCTTCTGGGGCTCGCCGGAGAGGTTCACCTGGAGCAGCACCGGGAGCGCCCGCTCCCGGGCCTCGGCCCGCCGCGAGAGCTCGTCCGCGAGCTCGCTCCGGTCGAGGCTCTCGACGCAGTCGAAGAGCTCCACGGCGAAGCGCGCCTTGTTGCGCTGGAGGCGTCCGACGAAGTGCCAGCGCAGGCTTGCGCCCGAACCTTCGAGCAGCGCTCGAGCTTCGGGGATCTTCGCCCGCGCCTCCTGGACGAAGCTCTCCCCCGCCAGGGCGAGCCCGGCGCGCGCGGCGTTCGCGACCGCGGAGGCGGGATGGCGCTTCGAGACCCCGACCAGCCGCACAGCGGCGGGGTCCCGCCCGACCCGCCGGGCCGCGGCGGCGATCCGCTCCCGGACCGCCGCCAGGCGCTCGGCGACCGGCGGCGAGGCGGGCACCGGCGCGCTCACGCGGGCACCAGGCCGGCGCCGCGCAGCAGCGCCAGGGTCTCGTCCAGCGGCAGGCCGATCACGTTGGTGACGCTGCCCTCGATGCGCTCGACGAAGCGGCGGCCCTCGCCCTGGACCGCGTAGGCGCCCGCCTTGTCGAGGGGCTCGCCGCCCGCCACGTAGGCGCGGATCTCGGCCTGCTCGGCGGGACGCATGCGCACCCGGCTCTCCACCGAGCGGGCGGCGGCGAAGCTCCCGTCGCTGGTGAGGAGGGCGACGCCCGAGAGCACCCGGTGGCTGCGCCCGACCAGACGTGAGAGCAGCTCGACGGCGTGCTCCGGATCCCGGGGCTTGCCCAGCACCGCCTCGCCGAGCACCACCACCGTGTCCGAGCCCAGCACCCAGCGCGGCGGCTCGCCGCCCAGGCGCTCCGCCACGGCGCGGGCCTTCTCGGTCGAGAGGCGCTCCACCAGGCGCTCCGGGCCCTCGCCGGCCTGGGCACTCTCGTCGATGTCGGCCGGGATCACCTCGAAGGCGAGGCCCGCCTCGGCGAGCAGCCGGTGGCGCCGTGGCGAGGCGCTCGCCAGCACCAGGGGGTGGGCGGAGCGGGGGGGCTGCATGGCCGCGGGGTACCGGGCCGCCCGGGGGGCGTCAAGCGGCCGGCAGCCGGCGGCCGGCGACCCATGCGGGGCCGGATCCGGTAGCTTGAGCGGCCATGGCGGGGGTGGTGAGCCGCGATGCCCGGTCCGGTGCAGCGCGAGGCCTGGGGCTGGCGACGCTCCTCCTGGCGCTGCTCCAGACCCCGGCGTGCGCCTCGGGCCTCTCCCGCGGCGGCGGCGAGTTCCGCGACGGGCGGGGCTTCGCGATCGGGGACCCCATGGCGCCGGGCGCGGACCCCGCCCCGGGCTGGAGCCGGCTGCGCGTGGACGGGGCGTCGCTCGCCTACCGCGCCCGCGACGGCACCACCATGAGCTGGCTGGTGGGCTGCGGCCGGCCCCTCGCGAAGCCCAAGGTGCTGGCGCGCCACCTGATGATCGGGCTGCGCGGCCGCGCCCTCACCGCCGAGGGGCCGGTGGCGGTGGACGGCGGCGAGGGCTGGTTCCAGCGCATCAGCGCCCGGGAGGCCGGCAAGACGGTGCAGATGAAGACCGTGACCCACGTGGCCGGCCGCTGCGTGCACGACTGGCTGCTGGTGGGCCGCGGCGACCTGTCCGGAACCGAGGCCGCCTTCGACCGCTGGTGGTCCTCCTTCCACGCCGACCCGGCCCTGCACCCGCGGCCCGAGCCCGAGGAGCCGCTCGCCGCGCCCGAGCCGGCGGCGCAGGCTCCGGCGTCGCCCGCGGCCCCGGTGGAGGAGGCCGCGCCGTGAGCGCCGAGGCTCCCCTGGGCGACGCCCCGGTCCTCGAGCGCGGGATCGGGCGCCTCGGCGACCGCGCCCTCGGCGTGGTGAACGCCCTGGGCGAGTTCGGGCTGCTGGCCTGGAGCAGCGGCCTGGCGGCGGCGCGGGGCCACTTCCCGTGGCGCAGCCTGGTGCTCCAGTTCGAGATCGTGGCGGTGCGCTCGCTGCCCATCGTCTCCATCACGGCCTTCTTCACCGGCATGGTGCTGGCGCTCCAGACCGCCTTCGCGCTCTCGCGCTTCGGCGCCAAGCCCTACGTGGGGAGCATCGTGAGCCTCGCCATCGTGCGCGAGCTGGGCCCGGTGCTGGCCGCACTCATGGTGGGAGCCCGGGTCGGCGCGGGCATCGCGTCGGAGATCGGCTCCATGACGGTGACCGAGCAGGTGGAGGCGATCCGCGCCATGGGGGCGGACCCGGTCCAGAAGCTGGTGGTCCCCCGCGTCCTCGCCGCCACCTTCGCGCTCCCCATGCTGACGGTGTTCGCCGACTTCCTGGGGGTGCTGGGCGGCGGCATCATCGCCGACGTCCAGTACGGCATCGCGCCGCACTTCTACCTCCAGACCGTGACGACCTCGGTCGAGCTCACGGACGTGATCTCGGGGATCGCCAAGACCTTCGTGTTCGGCTGGATCATCGCCATGGTGGGCTGCTACTTCGGCCTGCGCACCCGCGGCGGCACCCAGGGCGTGGGCCGCGCCACCACCAGCGCCGTGGTGGTGGCCTCCATCGCGGTGCTCGTGACCGACTTCTTCCTCACCAAGCTGCTGATGCTGGTGCCGACGGACCTCCTGATCAGCGCCCTGGTGGACCGGCTCTCGTGAGCGGCGTGGCGCCGGAGGCCTCGGCGGTGCCCGCGGTGGAGTGCCGCGAGCTGCGCAAGGCCTTCGGCGGGCGCCCGGTGCTGCGCGGCGTGAGCCTGCGCATCCGCGAGGGCGAGACCTACACGATCCTGGGCGGCTCGGGCTCGGGCAAGTCCGTGTGCCTGAAGCACATGATCGGGCTGCTGCGGCCGGACTCGGGCCAGGTGTTCGTGTTCGGCCAGGAGGTGAGCCGGCTCTCGGAGCGCGAGCTCGTGGAGGTGCGCAAGGGCTTCGGCATGGTGTTCCAGGGCGCCGCCTTGTTCGACTCGCTCAACGTGCGGGAGAACATCGCCTACCCGCTGCGCGAGCACTGGCGCGCCGACGAGGACGAGATTCGCCGGCGGGTCGCGGAGTGCCTGGAGGGCGTGGGGCTGGCGGGCATCGAGGAGCTGCTGCCCTCGGAGCTCTCGGGAGGCATGCGCAAGCGGGTGGGGGTGGCGCGCGCCATCGCGCTCCAGCCCCGCATCATCCTCTACGACGAGCCCACCACGGGGCTCGACCCGGCCAACTCGCGGCGCATCGGCGGGCTGATCCGCGACCTGCAGCGCCGGCTCCAGGTGACCTCGGTGGTGGTCACCCACGACATGCCGCTGTGCCAGGACATCTCGGACCGGGTGGCGCTGCTGCGCGGCGGCCGCTTCGTGCTCGAGGTCGGCGCCGAGGAGCTGCGCGATCTCGACCATCCCGAGCTTCGGGAGTTCCTGGAGGGCAGCTCGGATCCCACGGCCCCGGCGAGCCATCCCGGCGAGGAGGCGGGCGCGGCGCCCTGAGCGCCCGCCCGCGGAGAGGAGCATCATGGACGGAAATCGACGCCTCAGCCTGGTGGTCGGCGCCTTCGTGCTCGCCACCCTGGTGGTCCTCGGGGTGATCGTGTTCTCCTTCTCGGCCGAGCAGGGGTTCCTGCGCGAGCGCTACCGGCTGGTCACCTACTTCCACAACGTGCAGGGCCTCACCGCGGGAGCGCCGGTGCGCCTGGCGGGCCGGGACGTGGGGAGCGTGGAGTTCGTGACCTTCTCGCCCCTCGAGGAGCAGCTGCCGCCGGTGCGGGTGGTGCTCCAGATCGACGCCGGCGTCCAGGACCGCGTGCGCACGGACACCGTGGCCAGCATCGGCACCATCGGCCTGCTGGGCGACAAGTACGTCGAGCTCTCCATGGGGACGGACTTCGGCCGCGTGCTCGGCGAGGGGGAGGAGGTGCCCTCGGTGAGCCCCCTCGACATCAACGAGGCGGTCCAGCGCGGCACCGAGGCCATCGACAACATCGCGCGGCTGGCCGCCAACGTGAACCAGGTCGTCGAGGACTTCGGCGTCTCCATGGGCGGCAAGGGCATCGCGGACTCCATCGCCGGCGTCTCCCAGATCGTGCAGGAGGTGCAGACCGGCGACGGCCTGCTCCACAGCCTGATCTACGACCGCTACGCCGGCAGCGGCGTCGAGAGCATCGAGCGCTCCCTCGCGCTCCTCGAGGGCATCCTCGAGGAGGTGGTGGAAGGGGAGGGCATCATCCACAGCCTGATCTACGACCCGACGGGCGAGCAGGACCTGGTGATGCAGGCCGTCCAGGCCGGCGCGGGGCTGAACGAGATCCTGGCGAAGGTCAACAGCGGCGAGGGTACCCTCGGCCTGCTGCTCACGGACCCGACCCTGTACGAGGACCTCAAGATCCTGGTGGGCGGCGCCCAGCGCAGTCTGGTGGTGCGCTCCCTGGTGCGGATCGCTTCGGACGGGGGCAGCTAGTTGGCCGAGGCCCGCTGCTGGAGCCTCGAGGCGGCCCGGGAGCTGCTGCCCGAGGTGCGCGAGCGCACCGCCCGCGCGGTCTCGGAGAGCGACGCGCTGCTCGAGCGGCGCGACGCGCTGCCCGAGGACTCGCCCGAGCGCGGCCCCCTCGAGGAGGAGCTGCGCTACGTGGTGGAGCGCTGGACCCGGGAGATGGAGGCCCTCGGCGTGGACGTGAAGGGCCTGTGGCTGGTGGACTTCGACTCGGGCGCCGGCTGCTACTGCTGGCGCTGGCCCGAGGAGCGGCTCGAGTGGTTCCACGGCTACGAGGAGGGGTTCGCGGGCCGGGCGCGGATCCAGTAGGGCTCAGCGCCGCGGCGAGAGCCGCCAACGCACCGGGCGCTCGGCGAGATCCACGGCGAGCTCCCAGTCTTCGCCGCCCTCGGCGCCGAGCCGTCCGGCCAGCTCCGCAGCGAGCCGCGTGACCTCGGCCAGCAGGGCGGGCGGCGCCTCGGCGAGGTCGTGCACGGGCTCCCGCGGCTCGATGTCGATGTGGTCCGGGCCGCGCCGCCAGGCCCGCAGCGTGTCGCTCACGGCGACCGGGGCGTCGGGCGCCCTCGCGGCGGGCTCGCCGGGAAGCTCCAGCAGGGGCGGTCCGCCGCCGGCGAGGTCCCGCAGCAGGCTCGCCCGGGTGGCCGCCTCGAGCCGCGCCTCGGCGCGGTAGTTCGGGTGCTCGACGCAGACGCGCACCGGACAGGACGCGTCCGCGAGGCGCTCGCGCTGCGCCGCCGAGAGCGGGAAGCGCACGTACTGGACCGCCGCGATCCGGTCCTCCTCGAGCTGCTTCTCGTCGAAGCGCGCCGCCACGGTCTCCGCCCCGTCGCCCTCGCCCAGGCGCAGCACCACGTGCTCGTCGATGCCGATCAGCCGGTCGAGCTCGGGCCGGATCTCGGCGAGGTCGGTGATCTCGATGAAGAGGGTGGCCGACAGCTCGCCCTCCCCGGGGAGCAGCTCGTTGTAGACGTCGAGCTCCTGCTGCAGGAGCCGCGGGTCGCGGATGCGCTCGACCCGCGCCATCTCGAGCACCTGCCAGCGGAGCGTCTCGCGGTCCTCGAACACCAGGGAGACGCGGTCGCCCACGGCGACGCGGCGCTCGCGCTTGTGGGCGATCACCGCGTCGCGCAGCGCCGCGCGGCGCGCCTCGTAGCGCTCGGGGTCCGGCAGGTCCTGGAGGGTGAGGGGCTTCATTCCGCGGGGATCCCGTAGGCGTGGCGCAGCAGCACGATGGGGTGCACGGCCTTGCGGCCCAGGCCCTCCTCGATCCGCAGGGCCGAGAGCGGGCAGTCCGTGGCCACGTGCTCCGCCTTCGACGCCTCGATCTGCTTCAGCATCTTCGCCGCCACGCCCAGCGACTCCTCGTGGAAGCGCGCCTGCATCCCCCAGGCCCCGTCCACCCCCGAGCAGGCGTCCACCAGCACCACCTCCTCGGCCACGAGCCGGAGCAGGTCCCGGGAGCGGAAGCCGATGTTCTGGGCGCGCAGGTGGCAGGGGGCATGGTAGGCCACCACGCCGAGACGCTCGCCGAAGTCACGGTCCAGGGTCTTGGCCCGGGCCAGGTCGTAGACGTGCTCCATCAGGTCCTTCGTGGCCTCGGCCACCCGGCGCGCCCCGTCGTCGTCGGGCAGGAGCCGGGGGTACTCGGTCTTCAGCATCAGCGAGCAGGAGGGCCCGGGGGCCAGCACCACCGCCCCCCCGTCCACGAAGGGCCGCAGGCGCTCCACGTTGCGCCGGGCGTTGCGCCGCGCGCTCTCGAGGTCGCCGGTGTCCGTGAAGGGCATGCCGCAGCAGCCCTCGTAGGCGACGTCGACCCGGACCCCGCTGCGCTCCAGCACCACGACCGCCGAGCGGCCCACCACCGGGTCGCTGTAGTTCACCGAGCAGGTCGTGAACAGCACCGCGCGTCCGTTCGAGCCGTCACCCCGGGGCCCGCGCCTCGAGAACCAGCGGTCCACGGTCTCGAAGTGGTAGGAGGGCTGCACCCAGTCGCGGTGGATCCCGATCGTCTTCTCCATCAGCACCCGGGAGGCCCGGTTGCGGTTGGCGAAGTTCATCAACGGCGGCGCCAGGGAGCCGACCTTTCCGATCAGGTCCGTGCGGGTGGTCAGCTTGTGCGCCAGGGGCACGCGGCGGCGGCGCGTGCGCTCGAGCTGGTGGCGGCGCATCAGCGCCGGGAAGTCCACGTCCCACTCGTGGGGCGGCGTGTAGGGGCAGTGGTTGTAGCAGAGCTTGCAGTGGTAGCAGAGCTCGTTCACCGCATCGAAGCCCGCCGGCGTGACGCCGGCGATCTCGTCGTCGGTGGCGTCCACCAGCTCGAAGAGCTTCGGGAACGACGGGCACAGGGGCAGGCAGCGCCGGCACTGGTGGCAGACCTCGCCCACGCGGCGCAGCTCGCGCTCCAGGCTGGCGGGGTCGGCGTAGTCCGGGTCTTCGTAGGCCCACTCGGCGGTGGGCCGCTCCGGGGGCGGGACCTTCAAGCCGGCACCTCGGTGCGGGGCAGCACCCGCCGGGGGCGGGCGGCGCGCACCGAACCCTCGCTAGAGCTCCTGCAGGTCGTCGAGCGCCTTCTGGAAGCGGCCGGCGTGGGACTTCTCGGCCTTGGCGAGGGTCTCGAACCACTCGGCCACCTCGCCGAAGCCCTCGTCCCGCGCGGTCCGGGCCATGCCCGGGTACATCTCGGTGTACTCGTAGGTCTCGCCCGCGACGGCGGCGACGAGGTTCTTGTCCGTCGAGCCGATGGGCTTGTCCGTGGCCGGATCGCCGGCCGACTTCAGGAAGTCGAGGTGACCGTGGGCGTGGCCGGTCTCGGCCTCGGCGGTGTCGCGGAACAGGCCGCCGACGTCGGGATGGCCCTCGATGTCCGCCTGGCGAGCGAAGTAGAGGTAGCGGCGGTTGGCCTGGGACTCGCCCGCGAAGGCGTTCTTCAGGTTCTCGTGGGTCTTGCTTCCCTTCAGATCCGACATGCTCGGGGGCCCTCCTGTCCGGTCGCTGATGCGCGGGAGCCGGAAGTCTAGACTCTGCAGGGAGGCCGGGCCACCGGGAAAGGAGGGTTCCGTGAGCGACGAAGGGCGCGAGACCCGCATCGAGCGGGACTCCATGGGCGAGATGGAGGTGCCCGCCGACGCGCTGTGGGGGGCGTCCACCCAGCGCGCCGTGCTGAACTTCCCGGTGAGCGGCGAGGGCTTCCCGCGTCGCTTCCTGGAGGCGCTGGGCCGGGTGAAGCTCGCCGCGGCGCGGGCGAACCGCCGGCTCGGCGTGGTGGACGCGGAGCGCGCGCGCTGGATCGAGGCCGCCGCCGCCGAGGTGGCGGCCGGGGCCCTCGACCGCCACTTCGTGGTGGACGTGTTCCAGACGGGCTCCGGGACCTCGACCAACATGAACGCCAACGAGGTCGTCGCCCACCGCGCCGTCCAGCTCCGCGGTGCTCCGGAGCCGGGCATCCACCCCAACGACCACGTGAACGCGAGCCAGTCCTCGAACGACGTGATCCCCACGGCGCTGCACGTCGCCGCGCGCTGCGCCCTCGTCGAGGATCTGGTGCCGGCCCTCGAGGGGCTGCACGTCGCCCTGGCGGAGAAGGCCCGGGCCTTCGACGACGTGGTGAAGCTCGGGCGCACGCACCTGATGGACGCCACCCCGGTGCGCCTGGGCCAGGAGTTCCGCGGCTACGCGCGGCAGCTCGAGCTGGGCCTCGAGCGGGTGCGCGCCGCCGAGCCGGGCCTCGCCGAGCTGGCCCTGGGCGGGACCGCCGTGGGGACCGGGCTGAACCGTCCCGCGGAGTTCCCGGACCTCGCCCTCGCCGAGCTCGGCGAGCTCACGGGCCTCGCCTGGAGCCGGGCCGGCGATCCCTTCGAGGCCCAGGGCGCCCGCGACGCCGCGGTGCACGCCAGCGGCGCCCTGCGCGGCGTGGCGGTCTCGCTCTTCAAGATCGCGAGCGACCTGCGGCTGCTCGCCTCGGGGCCCCGCGGCGGTCTCGGCGAGCTGCGGCTCCCCGCCATCCAGCCCGGCTCGTCCATCATGCCGGGCAAGGTGAACCCGGTGATCTGCGAGTCCGTCACCCAGGTGGCGGCCCAGGTCGTGGGCAACGACGCCGCCGTGGCGCTCGGCGGCATGAACGGACACCTCGAGCTCAACGTCTTCATGCCGCTCATCGCCCGCAACCTGCTCGAGTCGATCCGGCTCCTCGCCAGCGTCTCCCGGGTCTTCGTGGACAAGTGCGTCGCCGGCCTCGAGGCCGACACCGCCCGGGCGGGAGGCTTCGTCGAGCAGAGCCTCGCCATGGCGACCGCCCTGGCACCCCGCCTCGGCTACGACGCCGCCGCCGAGATCGCCAAGCAGGCCTGGGCCTCGGGCCGCGCCGTCCGCGCCGTCGCCCGCGAACGCGCCAACCTCCCCGAAGCCGACCTCGAAGCCCTCCTCGACCCCCGTCGCCAGACCGAGGGCGAGTCGTAGCCAGAGCGACCGTCACGAAATCCCCGGGGCACGCGAGGCGAAGAGCCCCGCACCGGGCCGCGCCCAAGAGGCGCGGCCGAGCGCGCCCCAGGCGCGCGACCCGCTGGGAGACCGAATCCTCTCGGGAAGCAAGCCCGCCCTAGGCGGGCGCGCAGCGGGGCCCGCCTCGGGCCCCGCGGAGTCCAGAAGACCGGGCGCGCAGCGCGGCCCGCCTTCGGCGGGCTGCGCGAAGTTCAGAGCAGCGGGTCCGCGTCCAGGACCGGCGGGAGGTCCTGCAGGAAGGGCAGCAGCGTGTCGCGGCCCTGGTTGAGGGGCCGACCCCAGGCGGCGTTGTTCCCCACCGCGAAGGCGTTGCCCTGGAGCGGGTTGGGCTGGCCCGGGGCCACGAAGGGCGCCGTGGGCCGCACGCTCTGGACGATCCAGCCGTGGACCGGGCGGCGCCGGCTGTTGTTGGCGTCGCCGTAGGCGGCGTCGTGGACGTCGTTGGCGGTGGCGAGGGGCTGGGGCACCAGCTGGAGGTGGCCCGAGAGGCTGCCGCCGTTGAAGGCCTGCAGGAAGTTCAGCGACATGTCCGCCAGCCGCACGATGTCGAAGCAGTCGAACTCGTGCTGGAAGTCGAAGAAGTTCTCGTCGTCGTCGTAGGCGAGGCCGCCGAGCCCGACCCGCGGCGGCGTCGGGTTGCCCGTGGTGCCGTCGAGGGTGAAGAGGATCAGCTCGGCCTCGATCACGACGCCCTGGCCGCCCGCGGACGGGGCGATGAAGTTCGTGGTGACCACGTTGGGCCACTGCACGTACTCCGAGCCGTCGAAGCGGAAGATCTTGTCGCCGTCGTTGAAGCCCTGGCCGGCCTGGAAGGGGATCGCGCCGAAGCTGAAGGCCTGGCCCGCCACGAGGTCGATCACCACCGCGTCCCCGAAGATCAGGTCGGAGCCGAGGACCGTGCCGTTGGCGTCCGCCGCGGCGACCCAGAGGATGCCGTTCTGCGCCTTGAGGGCGACGACCTGGTTGCGGGCCTGCGCGCTGGGGTCGGTGCACTCCACGTAGAGGATCGAGCCCTGACCCGCCGGAACGATCAGGAAGGTGGTGGTCTCGCGCCCGGTGAGCCGGCACTCGAAGGAGTCGGACTGCCAGCTGTCGCCGCCGACGAGCGGCGCGTTGGGGTCGCCGCTGATGGCGTCGACCTTGAGCACGATGGTCGTGCTGGCCGCGTTGGTGACCGTGGCCAGGGTGATGGCGCTGTCGTCGAGGACGATGACGTCGCCCTGGGTGGCCTTGATGGCGTTCGGACCCTGGCCGCCCGTCACGATGGGCAGGGCGAGGGCCGCCGCCAGCTCGTCGAGGTCGAGGTTGTTTCCGATCAGTGCCCAGGGCGGCACGTCCGCCGCGGCCGGTCCGGCCGCCAGGCCCATGGCCAGCATGGCCGCCAGGGCGAGCCCCATCATCTTCTGCATCCGCATGTCCAGCTCCAGCTCGTTCCGCTCGTTTCTCGGCTCGGCTCGGGCTCGCTCCGCTCCTCGCGTTCCCCCCCACCCGTCGAGTGGGGCCCGTCCCTTGTACCCCGGCGGCTCCCGGGAGACAACAGGAAAGTCCATGGAATCCAGCTACTTACGCAGCTACTCGGCAGCTCGCGCGCAGCCCCGGAGCAGCTCGCGGGCAGCCCGGGCTAGAGGATGCCCGCGCGCCGCAGGGCGTCGCGCTCGGACTCGGGAATGCCGAGCTCCTCGAGCACCTCGTCCTGGTGGGCGCCGAGCGGCGGCGCGCCGGCGCGCACCCGGGTCGGCGTGCGCGAGAACTTCGCCACGGGCCCGGCCAGGGGCAGCGGGCGCGACCCCGGTACCGGGACGCGCTGGAGCATCTCGCGCTCGCGCACGTGGGGGTCGCGCGCCGCCTCGGCGTAGCCGCGCACCGGCGTGGCGGGGAGGCCCTGCTCGCGGAACGCCTGCACGGCCTCCTCGGCGGAGCGCTCCGCCATCCAGTCGGCCAGCAGGCCGTCCACCGCCCCGCGGCGCGCGATGCGCGCCGGCGCGGTGGCGTAGCCGGGATCGTCGGCGAGCTCCGGGCGGCCGAGCAGCTGGGCCAGGCTGCGCCAGTGCTTGTCCACCAGCACGCCCGCCATCACGAGGCCGTCGCGGCAGCGGTACACGTTCGCCGGCGCCGCGATGCGGAACTCGTTGCCGAGCCGCGGCGGCTCGACGCCGAGGGCGCCGAGGGTCAGGTAGCCCGGCGTCTGGAACAGCATGGCGTCGAGCAGGGAGACGTCGATCCACTGGCCCTCGCCCGTGGCGTCGCGGTGGCGCAGTGCCGCGAGCACCGCCAGGGCGGCGTGCAGGCCCGCCAGGTCGTCGCCCAGGAAGGTGGGGCTCTTGACGGGCTCTCCGTCGGGGGAGCCGTTCAGGGAGAGGAAGCCCGCGGCGGCCTGGGCGAGGGGGTCGTAGCCCGCGCGGTCGGCGTCGGGTCCGAACTGGCCCCAGCCGCTGATCGAGACCATCACCAGGTCGTGCTTCATGGCGCGCAGCTCGCGGTAGCCGAGGCCCCAGCGCTCCATGGTGCCCGGGCGGAAGTTCTCGATCACCACGTCGGCGCGTCCCGCCAGCCGGCGGAACAGCTCCGCGCCCTCGGGCCGGCCGATGTCGAGGCGGAAGCTGCGCTTGTTGCGGTTCACCGCGGCGTGCATGGTGGCCAGCGGGGGCTCGGTCTCCGGCAGGAAGGGGGGCACGTGGCGCGCCACCTCGCCGGCGGGGTGCTCGACCTTGATCACGTCGGCCCCGAAGTCCGCCAGCATGCAGCCGCACATCGGCCCGGCCCAGGTCGTGGTGGCCTCGACGACCCGCAGGTCGTGGAGCGGCCCGCGCAGGTCGCTCCGGGCCTCGCGGTAGAAGTCGGACTTGCGCATGGGCGCCGGGCTCCTCGGCTCAGACGGGGACGACCGCGCCGCCCACGGCCGCCGCCTCGTCGCTGGCGAGCCACAGGATCACCCGGGCGATGGCGTCCGGCGAGGTCCACGCCGCGGGGTCGGCGTCGGGCATGGCGGCCCGGTTCGCCGGGGTGTCGATGGTGCCCGGTGCGACGGCGACGACGCGCACGCCCTCGGGTCCGACCTCGGCCTGGAGGGTCTCGGTGAGCAGCGCCACGCCGGCCTTCGAGGCCGCGTAGGCGGCGAGGCCGGGCGGCCGCGCGTCGGCCGCCTGGGAGGCCACGTTCACCACCACCCCCGCGCGCCGGGAGAGCATGTCCGGCAGCAGCGCGCGGGAGAGCGCCACCGCGCTGCGCAGGTTGATGCGGTACATGGCGTCCCAGGCCTCGAGCGGCGTCTCGTGCACCGGGGAGCCGCCCGCGAAGCCGCCGACCCCGTTCACGACGACGTGGGCGCCGCCGGCGTCCGCAGCCGCCGCGGCGACTCGGGCGGCGCCGGCCTCCTCGGCGACGTCGGCCTCGAGGAGGTGCAGCCGGCCCGACTCCGCGGCCTCGCTCTCCGCCGCGCGCAGCGCGTCGGCCTCGGCCTTCACGATCCAGGGCACGAGGACCCGGTCGCCGGCGGCGAGGAAGCGGGCCACCACGGCGCGGCCCAGGCAGCCCGTGCCGCCGCTCACCACGACCTGGCGTCCGGCGCTCACGGGCTGGCCCCGGCGCCCGCGCCGAGGCGCGCCAGGGCGCGCTCCACGGCGCGGCGCAGGTCGGCGTCCTGGGAGCCCGAGCCCGCCGCGCGCAGGGCCTCCCGGAGCGTGCCCGGAGGCTCGCCCGAGGCGGCGCCCAGCTCGCCCAGTGCGAGGGCGGCGAGGCGGCGGCTCGCCGCGTCGGGGTCGCTCGCGAGGGCGTCGGTCAGGCGCGTCAGCACGTCCGGCGGCGGGTCCATCAGGGACGCCATCGCGGTGAGGGCGGCACGTCGCACGTGGAGGTCGTCGTCGACGGTGGCCTCGAGCAGGACGGCGGCCGCCTCGGGGCGGTCCGGGGCCAGCTCGCGGAGCGCGAAGGTCGCCATGCGCCGCACCACGGCGTGCTCGCAGCTGCGCACCAGACCCACCAGCACCGAGAGCACCTCGGCGTGGAGGCGACCGGTCTCGACGAGCAGGCGCGCCGACGCCCAGCGCACGTCGCCGTCGGGGCTTCCCAGGGCCTCGACGAGCGCGGGCAGCAGGCGCGGGCTCGGGGGCTCGAGGCGCGCCTGGGTGAAGGCGGCTCCCCAGCGCAGCCGCGGCTCGTCGGCGTGGAGCGCGCGGCGCAGGCAAGCGCCGACGTCCCCGGCGTCGCCGACCTCGCGGCCGATGCGCACCAGCGCGTCCGAGGCGGCGCGCGCGACGGACTTGCAGGGGTCGCCCAGCGCGCCGGCGAGGGCCTCGGTGAGGAGCGCGGCGGCGGGGTCCGAGGCCGCGTCGGCGCAGGCCTGGCGGCGCACCTCCGGGTTCGCCGCGGCCAGGCGCTCGACGATGGGGTGGCTCATGCGAGGCTCCAGCTCGCCGGGTCGCCCGAGCCGGCCACGCGCCCCTCGGCCTCGAGCTTGCGCAGGTGCTGGGTCATCTGCTGGGCCGCGGCGGCGCGCAGCCGCTTCGGGTAGGCGGCGTAGATCTCGGCCACGATGGCGTCGAGGCTGGCGGCGCCGCGCTCCAGGATGGCGAGCACCTGGCGCTCGCGCTCGAGGCGGTGGTCGAGGTACTCGCGCAGCTTCCCCGGGCCGTCCTCGATGAGCGGGCCGTGGGCGGGGTAGATGCGCGAGGGCCGCTCCTCGAGCAGCCGCTCGAGGGAGTCCAGGTACTGGCCGAGGTCGCCGGTGCCGGGCGGGATCACGGTGGTGCCCACGCCCAGCACGTTGTCGCCGGAGAACAGCGAGCGCTCCTCCTCGAGCAGGAAGCACAGGTGGTCCGGGGCGTGGCCCGGCGTGTGGACGGCGCGCAGGGTGGCGCCCTCGGTGCGGACCACGGCGCCGTGGTCGATGGGCTCGATGGGGACGTCGTAGTGCGCGTCCACCTCGGGCCAGGGGAGCTTCGAGACCCGGAGGTCGCCGAAGCGCTCGCGCAGCGCCGGCACCCCACCGATGTGGTCCGGGTGCCCGTGGGTGAGGACGATCTCCTGGATCTCGCAGCCGCGCTCGCCGAGGGCCTGCTCGAGGACGGGCAGGTAGGCGGGCTCGCCGCTGCCGGTGTCGAGCAGGATGCGCCGCGCTCCCGTGCCCACCAGGTAGGTGTTCGTGCCGGGGCCGGTGAAGGTGCTCGGGTTCTGGCCGAGGGCGACCACGACCCGGTCGGACCAGTGCGCCACGTCGGGCAGCTCGAGGCCGATCATCGTGGGCGCGTCGCCCGACAAACCTCCCCCTACTGCCCCGCGACCGTGAGCCGCGCGATGCGCAGCGCCGGCGCCGCGACGCTCCCGAACCAGAGCAGCTCGTCGCCCACGGCGTCCACCCCGGCGAGCATGGAGCCGAGGTTGCCCGCGATGGTGACCTCGTCCACGGGGTGCCGGAGCTCGCCGTCCTCGATCCACATGCCCGCGGCGCCCCGGGAGAAGTCTCCCGTCACGGGGTTGAAGCCGTGGCCGAAGAGCCAGGTCACGAGCAGGCCGCGCTCGGTGCCGGCGATCATCTCCGCGAGGGAGCTGGTGCCGGGCTCGAGCCAGAAGTTGCTCGGGCCCGCGGAGGGCGCGCCGCCGGCGCCGCGCGAGGCGTTGCCCGTGGAGGCCATCCCCAGCCGGCGGGCCGCGTAGCTGTCGAGCAGGAAGCTCGCGAGCCGGCCCTTCTCGACCACGGGCGTGCGGCGGGTGGCGAGCCCCTCTCCGTCGAAGGGGCGGCTGCCCAGGCCGCGGGGCAGGCGCCCGTCGTCCACCACGGTCACCAGCTCGCTGCCGATGCTCTCGCCCAGGCTGTCGGCGAGGTACGAGGCCTTGCGGTAGACCGAGGCGCCGCTCACGCAGGCCACCAGGTGGCCGAGCACGCTGCGGGCGGTGAGGGGGTCGAAGACCACCGGCACCTCGCAGGTGGGGACGCGCCGGGAGCCCAGCCGGCGCAGCGCGCGCTCGGCGGCGCGGCGCCCCACGCTCTCGGGCGCCTCGACGTCGGCGAGGCGACGGGCCGCGCTGGTCCAGTAGTCGGTCTGCATGGAGCCGTTCTCGGCCGCGATCGGCATGGAGAACAGCCCGTGGCGGGCGCTGCGGTAGTCGCCGAAGAAGCCCGCGCTGTTGCCGTAGTGGACGTGGGCGAAGCGCGACTGCACCTCGGAGCCCTCGGAGTTGGTGATGCGCGGGTCCGTGCCCCGGGCCGCGGCCTCGCAGCGGCGCGCCACCTCGATGCGCGCGTCCACGTCGGTCTCGCGATCGCCGGGCTCGAACAGCTCGAGGTCCGGGAGGGCCTCGGCGAAGCCGCCCTCGGGCAGGCCCGAGTCCGGGTCCGGCGCCGTCGCGCCGGCCAGCCCCACGGTCTCGTCGGCGAGGCGGTCGAGGGCCTCGGTCGAGAGGTCGCTGGTCGAGCCCACCGCGGTGCGCAGGCCCTCGGGCGCCTTCACGAAGGCACGCAGCCCGAGGGTCCGCTCCCGGGCCTGCTTGACGAAGTCGATCTCCTCGCCGCGCACCCGGGCCTCGAGGGAGTCGTCCTCGACGAAGAGCGCGTCGGCGGCGTGGGCTCCGCTCCGCGCGGCGCGGGCCAGGACGTGCTTCAGCGGGTCCCCGGTGCTCACCCCTCGGTGCCTCCCACGGTGAGCTGGTCCACCCGCAGGGTCGGGAGCCCGACGCCCACGGGCACGGACTGCCCGTCCTTGCCACAGGTCCCCACGCCCCGGTCGAGGGCGAGGTCGTTGCCGATGGCGCGCACCCGGGTGAGCACGTCCGGGCCGTTGCCCACCAGGGAGGCGCCGCGCACGGGCTCGCCGAGCCGGCCGTTCTCGATGCGGTAGGCCTCGCTGGCGCTGAACACGAACTTGCCGCTGGTGATGTCCACCTGTCCGCCGCCGAAGGAGGCGATGTAGAGGCCCTGGGACACGCCCGCCAGGATCTCCGCCGGATCCTCCTCGCCCGCCAGCATGAAGGTGTTGGTCATCCGGGGCATGGGGAGGTGGGCGAAGCTCTCGCGGCGCCCGTTGCCCGTGGGCTGCATCCCCATCAGCCGCGCGTTCAGCTTGTCCTGGAGGTAGCCCACCAGGATCCCGTCCTCGATCAGCACCGTGCGCGAGGTGGGGGTGCCCTCGTCGTCCACGTTGAGGGAGCCGCGTCGCTCCTCGAGGGTGCCGTCGTCCACCACCGTCACGCCGGGCGCCGCGACGCGCTCGCCGATGCGGTCCGCGAAGGCCGAGGTCTTCTTGCGGTTGAAGTCGCCCTCGAGGCCGTGGCCCACGGCCTCGTGGAGCAGCACCCCCGACCAGCCCGGTCCCAGCACCACGTCCATGGTGCCGGCGGGGCAGGGGCGCGCCTCGAGGTTCAGGAGCGCGAGACGCACCGCCTCGTCGACCTGGGGGCGCCACCACTCGGGATCCAGCAGCCGTCCGAGCTCGAAGCGGCCGCCGCTGCCCTCGTAGCCCACCTCGCGGCGGCTGCCGTCGGCGGCCTCGGCGATCACCTGGACGTTCAGGCGCACCAGGGGCTGCACGTCGGACACGAAGGTCCCGTCGCTCGCCGCCATCAGCACGTTGCGGTGCTGGGAGATCACGCTCGCCATCACCTGGCGCACCCGGGGGTCGCGGCCGCGCGCGTAGCGGTCGATCTCGCCGAGCAGGTCCACCTTGGCTCCCACCGGCACGTCCGTGGGCGCCTCGGCCACGGGGTAGAGGTCGCGCTCGGGCCGGCCGGGCCCGCCCACCGCCACGGCCCCCGCCGTGCCGCCGGTCCGGGAGATCGCCCGGGCCGTGGTGGCGGCGAGCTGCATGCTCTCCACGGTGATCTCGTCGGAGTGGGCGTAGCCCTGGCGCTCGCCGTCCTGGGCCCGCACCCCCACCCCCTGCTCGACGTGGCGGCCGCCGCCCTTCACGAGCCCGTCCTCGAGGGACACCGAGTCGCTGGTGGTGTACTCGAAGAACAGGTCCGCGTGGTCGACGTGGCGCTCGAGTGCCGTCCCCAGCACGCGTTCCAGGCTGCGGTCGTCCACGCCGAAGCGCTCCTGGAAGAAGGCCGGGGCGGGACGATCGCTCATGGCGTCTCCTGGCGGGGGGAAAGGATGCGTTCGGGAAGCTCCTCCAAGGTAGCAAGGCTCGTGACGTCGATCGCCCGGAGGCCGGCCCGGCGGGCGGCCGCGAGGTCCTCCTCGGCGTGATCGCCGACGAAGCACGCCTCCGCGGGCGCGACGCCCAGGCGGGCGAGGGCGAGGGCGAAGATGGCGCCCTCGGGCTTGGCGGCGCCGGCGTCCCTCGGGAGCACCACCGCGTCGAAGCCCGCCGCCAGGCCCAGGCCGGCGAGGATCCCGTGGATCCGGCCATCGAAGTTCGACACCAGCGCCGTGGCGAGCCCGGCCGTGCGCAGGCGCGCCAGCACGCGCTCCGCCCCGGCCCGCAGGCGCCACGCCGGGGCCGCGCCGAAGTGGCGCCACATCCCGTCGAAGGCGGCGTCGAAGTCGTCGAAGCGCACCGTGGAATCGGCGGCGCGGAAGGTCCCGCGCACCACGGCGCGCCACCAGTCGCGCTCGAGGGCGGCGACGCGCTCCGCGGGCTCGCCCGGGAACGCCATGGGGGGGGCCGCGGCGTGGATGCGCCCGAAGGCCTCCTGGATCCGCGAGGCGGGCAGGTCGACGCCGTGGGCCAGGGCGATCCGGCGGTACACGGCGCCCACGGACTCGGCGGGCTCGATCAGGGTGCCCACCGCGTCGAACAGCACCGCCTTCGGGGTCAAGACAGGTTCGGTGCCAGCCAGCGCTCCGCCTCGGCCACCGAGAAGCCCCGCCGCGCCGCGTAGGACTCGAGCTGGTCCCGGCCGATCCGACCCACGTTGAAGTAGCGCGCCTCGGGGTGGGCGACGTAGACGCCGCTCACGCTCGCCGCGGGCGTCATGGCGAAGCTCTCGGTGAGGCCCAGGCCGAGCTCCTCGGCCCGGAGCAGGTCGAACAGCCCGCGCTTCTCGGTGTGGTCCGGGCAGGCGGGGTAGCCGAAGGCCGGGCGGATGCCGCGGTAGCGCTCGGCGATCAGGGCCTCGTTGTCGAGCTCCTCGTCGGCGCCGTAGCCCCAGTCCCGCCGGGCGCGCTCGTGGAGGTACTCGGCGAAGGCCTCGGCGAGGCGGTCCGCCAGGGCCTTGGTGAGGATGGCGTGGTAGTCGTCGTGATCGGCCTCGAAGCGGGCCACCAGGGAGTCGGCGCCGAGGCCCGCGGTGACCGCGAAGGCCCCCAGGTGGTCGGCGAGCCCCGAGCCCACGGGCGCCACGAAGTCGGCGAGGCACAGGCACGGCGCCTCCTCGCTCCGCGGGCGCTGCTGGCGTAGCATCGGGAAGCGGCCGTGCTCGCTGGAGCGGCTCTCGTCGGTGTAGATCACCAGGTCGTCGCCGTCGCCCGCCGCCGGCCAGAAGCCGTAGACGCCCCGGGCCACCAGGAGCTTCTCGTCCACGATCCGCCCCAGCAGGTGCTGGGCGTCGTCGTAGAGCCGGCGCGCCTCGTCCCCGTAGTCGGGGTGCTCGAAGATCTTCGGGAAGCGGCCCTTCAGCTCCCAGGCCGTGAAGAAGAAGGTCCAGTCGATGTAGTCGACCAGGGTGTCGAGGGCGACGTCGTCGAGGACGCGGCGGCCCAGGAACGCGGGCCGGGGCACGTCCTCGGCGCGCCAGTCGATGCGCGGCCGCCGCTCCCGGGCCTCCTCCAGGGTGAGCAGGGCGCGCTTGCCCTTGCCGGCGTGCACCGCGCGCAGCCGCTCCTGGCTCTCCCGGTTGCTGCGGTCGAGCTCGGCGCGCGCGTCCTCGTCGAGCAGGTTCGCCACCACGCCCACCGCGCGGGAGGCGTCGTGGACGTGGACCGTCTCGCGCGAGTAGCCCGGGGCGATCTTCACGGCGGTGTGCTGCCGGCTGGTGGTGGCCCCGCCGATCAGCAGGGGCAGGGCCAGCTCGCGGCGCTCCATCTCCTTGGCGACGTGCACCATCTCGTCGAGGGACGGCGTGATCAGGCCCGAGAGCCCCACGATGTCGCAGCCCTCGGCCACCGCGGTGTCGAGGATCTTCTCCGCCGGTACCATCACGCCGAGGTCGATCACCTCGTAGCCGTTGCAGCGCAGCACCACGGCCACGATGTTCTTGCCGATGTCGTGGACGTCGCCCTTCACCGTGGCCATCACGAGGCGGCCCTTGCTGGCGGCCTCGCCCGCCTCGGGGTCCGACTCCATGAAGGGCTCGAGCCAGGCCACGGCCTTCTTCATGGCCCGGGCGCTCTTCACCACCTGGGGCAGGAACATCTTGCCGGCGCCGAACAGGTCGCCCACCACGTTCATGCCGTCCATGAGCGGGCCTTCGATCACCGAGAGCGCCCGGCCGAGCTTCAGGCGCGCCTCCTCGGCGTCCTCCTCGATGTAGTCCACCACGCCGTGGACCAGCGCGTGGGAGAGGCGCTCCTCCACCGGCGCCTCGCGCCAGGAGAGGTCGAGCTCGCGCTTCTTGCCGCTGCCCTTCACGGTCTCGGCGAACTCGACCATGCGCTCCGTCGCGTCCTCGCGCCGGTCGAACAGGATGTCCTCGACGCGCTCCAGCAGGTCCGCGGGGATGTCGGCGTAGACCACGAGCTGGCCGGCGTTCACGATGCCCATGTCCATCCCGGCCTCGATGGCGTGGTAGAGGAAGGCCGAGTGGATGGCCTCGCGAACCGGGTCGTTGCCGCGGAACGAGAAGGAGAGGTTGCTGACCCCGCCGCTCACCTTGGCGCCGGGGCACTCCCGCTTCAGGATCCGGGTGGCCTCGATGAAGTTCTTCGCGAAGGCCGAGTGCTCCTCGATGCCCGTCGCGATGGCCAGGATGTTGGGATCGAAGATGATGTCGTGGGGGTCGAAGCCCGCCTCCTCGGTGAGGAGCCGGTAGGCGCGGGTGCAGATCTCCACCTTGCGCTCGACGCTCTCGGCCTGGCCCTGCTCGTCGAAGGCCATCACCACCACGCCGGCCCCGTAGCGCCGGACCAGCCGGGCCTTGGCGAGGAAGTCCTCCTCGCCCTCCTTCAGGCTGATGGAGTTCACCACGGCCTTGCCCTGGACGCACTTCAGGCCCGCCTCGATCACCGACCACTTGGAGCTGTCGACCATGATCGGGAGCCGCGCGATCTCGGGCTCGCTCGCCACCAGGTTGAGGAAGGTGGTCATGACCTGCTCGGAGTCGAGCATGCCCTCGTCCATGTTGACGTCGATGATGTTGGCGCCGCCGCGCACCTGGTCGAGGGCGACCTCGAGAGCCGTCTCGTAGTCCTCGTTCTTGATCAGCTTCCGGAAGCGCGCCGAGCCGGTGACGTTGGTGCGCTCGCCGATGGTGACGAAGGTGGTCTCGGGCCGGATCTCGAGGCGCTCGAGCCCGCTGAAGCGCGTGTAGGCCTCGGTCTCGGGGATGCGCCGCGGGGGCACGTCGAGCATCGCCTCGGCGATGGCGCGGATGTGCTCCGGCGTGGTCCCGCAGCAGCCGCCCACGGCGTTCAGGAAGCCGCTCTCGGCGAACTCCCGCAGCAGGGCGGCGGTGGTCTCGGGCTGCTCGTCGTAGTCGCCGAAGGCGTTGGGGAGGCCGGCGTTCGGGTAGGCGTGGACCCAGCAGTCCGCGATCTGGGAGAGCGTCTCCACGTGGGGCCGCATCTCCTTGGCGCCCAGGGCGCAGTTCACTCCGACGCAGATCGGTCGGGCGTGCTCGACGGAGGTCCAGAAGGCCTCCACGGTCTGGCCCGACAGCGTGCGGCCGCTCTGGTCCGTGATCGTGACCGAGATCCAGATCGGCAGCCGGCGGCCGAGCTCCTCGAACACCTCCTCGATGGCGACGAGCGCCGCCTTGGCGTTCAGGGTGTCGAAGATCGTCTCCACCAGCAGCAGGTCGACGCCGCCCTCGAGGAGGCCGCGGACCTGATCCGCGTAGGCGTCGCGCAGCTCGTCGAAGGTGAGGGCGCGAGCGCCGGGGTCGTTCACGTCGGGAGAGATCGAGAGCGTCTTGCTGGTGGGTCCCAGGGCGCCGGCCACGAAGCGCGGGCGCTCGGGAGTGCGTCGGGTCCACTCCTCGGCGACGCGCGTCGCCAGGCGCGCCGCCTCCCGGTTGATCTCCCGGGCGAGGTCCTCGAGCCCGTAGTCGGCCTGGGAGACCGAGGTGGCGTTGAAGGTGTCCGTCTCGACGACGTCGGCGCCCGCCTCGAGGAAGGCGTGGTGGATCCCCTCGACCACCTCGGGCTTCGTCAGCACGAGGAGGTCGTTGTTGCCCTTCAGGTCGATGGGATGGTCGCGGAAGCGGTCGCCCCGGAAGTCCGCCTCCTCGAGCTCGTGGCGCTGCACCATGGTGCCCATGGCGCCGTCGAGCAGGACGATGCGGCGCTCGAAGAGCTCGCGCAGCCGGGCCTCGCGGTCGCTCATCGCGGTCCCTCCCCGACCCGGCCCGAGGCGATGAAGGTCTCGGGCAGGTCGGCTCCCCGGGAGACCGGCGGCTGGGTCTCCCAGCGGTAGTCGCTGAGGCCCGCGGCCCGGAAGGCCTCCTCGATCTCGGCCGGCTCGAAGCCGAGCCACAGGACGCCGAGCTCCTCCCGCATCCACTCGCGATCGTGGCGCAGGAAGTCGACGATCACCACACGTCCGCCGGGCCGGGTGACCCGCGCCATCTCGCGCACCGCCTCGGCGGGGGAGGGCAGGTAGTGGAGCACCATGTGGGCGAAGGCCGCGTCGACCTCGCCGTCCTCGAGGGGGAGCGCCGAGGCCTCGCCGAGGCGCAGCTCCACCGGGAGCTCGGCGCCGGAGTCGCCCTCGCGCTCGAGCTTCGCCCGGGCGGCGTCGAGCATGCGCTCGGAGTGGTCCACCGCGACCACGCGCAGCCCGAGGCGGGCCAGCTCGAGGGCCAGCACGCCGGTCCCGGTCCCGACGTCGGCCACCCGCAGCCCGCCGGGCACCAGGTGGGCCAGGGCGCGGGCGCGCAGCAGGTCGTCTCCCAGCACCTTGCGCAGGGCGTCCCACTCCGGACCCACGGCGTCGAAGAAGTCCCGGCTGTGGGCCGCCCGCGCGGCGAGCACGCGCTCGAGCCGGGCGCCGTCGCCCTCGGCCACGGGGTCGCCCGCCAGGGCCTGGGCGACCAGGGGCCAGGCGCCCTGCCAGGCCTCGGCCTCGGCGGGGGCGCGGCGGTAGAAGACCGAGGTGCCGTCGCGCCGGTCCCGCACCAGGCCCGCCTCGCGGAGGATCCCGAGGTGCCGCGAGACGCGGGACTGGGCCATGTCGAGCACCTCCATCAGCTCGTGGACCGCGAGCTCCTCCCGGGCGAGGAGCGCCAGCAGACGCAGGCGGGTGGGGTCCGCGAGGGTCTTGAAGGCTCGGTGAAGGGACTCGGCCGACATGGGGCTCCCGGGGCCGGCATGGCCCGGCCGGGATCTCCGAGCCAGGTCCGGCCCGGGGATTCGGTTCATCAGGAAATCTGGATAAGCGAATTCTAGTCGCGCCGGGCGCTGCCGCGCAACCTTTCCCCGTGGGGATTCCTCGAGGCGGCCTGGCTGGCGCTGCGACCGCCTAGCGGACGACGGGGCGGGTCGGGGAGCCGGTGATCCGCAGCCGGGCGAGGCCGTCGCCGTCCACCCGCACGCCGAAGCCCCGGGCGACGACGGGCCGCAGGTTGGGGTCCACCACCTCGAGCTCGAGGTCGAGGTCGAGGGGGGCCAGGGCGAGGCTGGGAGCGGCGCCGATCGTGCCCCCCGCCGTGGCGGCCACCATGGGGCCTTCGAGGGCGACGTCGCGCAGCTCGATGGCGCCTCCGTCGCCGAGGTGGGCCTCGCCCACCAGCCGCTCGTAGGGGATCGCCATGGGGATGTTGGCGCCGGCCAGCGAGCCTTCCCCGGCCTCGATCGCCACGCTGCCCCGCGGCGCGCCGCCCTCGAGGCGCAGCTGGATCTCGGCGTCGGCGCGGCCCTCGAAGGGCGAGGGGCCGCCGAGGAGCACGGGTGGCAGCTGCGCCAGCTCCACCCCCGACGCCCGGCCCGTGAAGCCGCCCGACGCCCCGGGCCACCAGGTGCCCTTCACCCGACCCAACGAGCTGTGCACGTCGAGGGCCAGCGCCGGGTTGCCGCGCAGCCAGGAGAGCGACCAGGCCGGGCGCACCCGGGCGCGCTCGATCTGGAGCGCGGTTCCGTCGGGCCAGCGCAGCGTCGCGTCCCGGGCCTTCAGCGCGATGCCGGCGACGCTCAGGCCGCCGGAGAGCTCGGCGATCCGCACCTCGGCGCCGGCCAGGGCCCCGAGCTGGCTCTCGGCGGCGTCGCGGAAGCGGTCGTAGGGGAACAGCGCGACCGCGAACAGCACGATCAGCGCGACGCAGCCCACGGGCAGGACCAGTGCGAGGGCGCCCCGGGCCAGCCGGCCGCCGCGCGCGGACGGGGAGACGGCGCCGGCCACCATCAGGCCGCCTCGAAGGTGGAGACGCTGAAGGTCACGTCCAGCAGCCCCGGCTTGTCGGTTCGGGTACGGATGCGCAGGCTCTTGATCGAGAGCACCTGATCCGACGACTCGATGCGGTGCAGGTAGGTGACGAGCTGGGAGAGGGTCACGTTCTTGAGCGAGACCTGCACCTTGGTCTCGGAGTACTCCTCGCTGGCCGGCGTCGTGCGCGGCTCCATGGCGTCGACCTTCACCGCGGCCTGGCTGGCGAGGCTCTCGAGGGTGGTGAAGATCGACTTCTGGGGGCCGCTGCGGATGCGCGCCTCGGTGGTGGCGAGGCGGGCGTTCACCTCGTCGTACTGCGCGCGCAGCCGGCGCACCGCCTCGAGCTCCTGCTCGGCGGCCACCACCCGGTTCGAGGCTCCGGCCGAGGCCGAGAGCAGCGGTCGCACGACGCCCAGCATCACCAGGAACAGCGCGAGGGTGCCCGCCGCCGCGAGCACCAGCAGCCGCTCCCGGGGGTTCAGGTCGTCGATGGCGGCTCGGATGCGGGCCAGCCAGCTGCTCACGGCTGTCCTCCCGCCTGCATGTTGATGCGCAGCTCGAACTCCTGCTGGCCGGTGCGCGGGTTGCGCTGCACCTCGCCGACGCTGATCTCCGAGAAGGGCGTGTAGCGCGCCAGCTCCGCCCGCATGCGGTCCACGCTCTCGAAGCTCTGGGTCTGGCCGCGGATCTGGACCACCTGGCGGTCGATGCTCAGCTCCTGGAAGACGACCTCGAGGTCCGCGGGCACGTGGGCGGACACCTGGGTCAGCACGTCGAGGGCGGAGAGGTTGCCGCGGTAGACGCCCAGGGTGTCGGCGCGGTCCTGGGCCGAGCTGACGGCGTCGCGCATGGCGCCCACCACGTTGGTCGGCACCGGCCGGCTCGGGAACGCCTCCTGATACAGGGCCAGGGACTGGCTCTCGATGGTCTCGGCGCGCCGGTTCTGGAGCGCGATCCCGGTGCCCACGGCGCCGAGCCCGAGCACCACGGCGAGGCCGGCCAGCACGCCGGTCCAGCGCAGCTCCTTGCCCACCTTCTTGAAGTCCACCCGGTGGGCGTACTCGTCCTGGCGGAAGTTCATGCGGGTGCGGGCCCGCATGCTGCCGCGCACCGCCAGGGAGAGCGCCGGGGCGAAGATCTGGGGGTCGCCGCCGGCGAGCAGGGCGGAGCCGGTGTCGCCGGGGGGCAGCGGCATGCGCACCACGGGCAGCCCGATGCGCTCCGACAGGTACGCCTCCAGGCGGTGCAGGTGGGCGCTGCCGCCGGCCAGGATGATCTCCTCGAGGGCCCCGGCCTCGTCGCCGGCGAGCACCGGCTCGAGGGAGCCCAGGGTGCGCACCATCTCCCGGGCCAGGCGGTCCACCACCGCGATGGCGCCGGGGCTGTCGGGCTGGCCGCCGCCGCCGAAGATCCCGACCTCCTCCTTGATGCGCTCGGCCTCGACCTCGCCCAGGTTCCGCTCCTTGGCGAGGGCCTCGGTGATGGCGCGCCCGGCGATGGGGACGGTGCGGGCGGCCACGGCGCGCCCGTCGACGCACAGGCACAGGGTCGTCTTGCGGTGGCCCATGTCGGCGATGAGGCGCGTGCCCTCGAGCTCGAAGAGCGAGGCCAGGTTGGCGAGCGCGAGGCCCTCGGCCTCGACGATGCGCGGATCCACGTTCGCTTCGAGCAGGGTGTCGAGGAGCAGGGCCACCTCGGCGCGCGGGGCGAGGGTCGCGACCACGTCGGTGCGGCCGCGGCTCTCACCCACGATCTCCCAGTCCACGAAGAACTCGTCGAGGTCGTAGGGGACCTGGGACTCCACCTCGAAGGGCACCGCCGGCGCGATCTTCTTGCGGTCCCGGAACGGGAAGGAGAGCCGCCGGGTCGAGATGCGGTCGCCCGAGAGCGCCACCACCACGTGGTCCGACGGGAAGTCGTGCATCTGGAGGAAGTCGCGCAGCTCGACGGCGAGGGTGGGGCCCGGATCCACCAGGGGCAGCCGCTGGAGCTGCACCACCTCGAGGTCCCGCAGGGTCTGGCGGAACTCGACGGCCTTCACCGAGTGGCTGCCGATGTCGAGTCCGAGGATGCGTCGGGCCATGGGCGCAGGACCTTAGCGGACGCGCCAGGCCAGGAAGCGGGGCTGGCTCGGCTCGCTGCGATCGACCACGGCCTCCACGCTGCGGCGGATCTCGCCGTAGCGCGCCTCGGCGACCACCTGGAAGACGCTGCTCTCCCAGGCGGGCTCCGGATAGATCTTGCCCTCGACGATGGGCTCGTAGTTGGTGCAGCCCGGGGCGTTGAGCTCGCCCGGGCAGAGCAGCTCGCCGCGCTCCCGGGCGCGCAGCACGGCACGCACCTGGTCCTCGCCGGCGAGGCGCCGGTCACCGGCCGTGCCCACGAAGAGCGAGGCGAGCAGCCAGGGAGGCGCGGTGTTGGGGTTGATGCCCCCGCCGTCCACGTAGGGGAACACGGTCAGGTAGGGGCGCAGGGCCTCCACCACGGGCTCGTCGAAGCCCTCCACCAGGGCGATCTCGTCCACCGAGAGCAGCGGCCGGTTGGCGGCCCGGTAGGGCGGGTCCTGCTCCTGGTAGTAGTCGTCCTCGTAGCCGCCGCGCAAGCTGTCCTCGTCCTCGTCGACCCAGTCGATCAGGCTCCGGGCGAGATCGTCCGGCTCGTACAGCTTCTCTTCGGGCCTCCCGGGCATCTCCTCGATGACTTTCTCCAGGAAGGCGGTGAGGAAGGCCACGCGCTCGTCGTCGTCCGTCCCCTCCCCGAACAGGGCGTTCAGGTTGAGGCGGGAGCCCATGTCCTCGATCCGGACCCGCAGGATGCCCCCGTCGGGCACCGGCAGCTCCACCCCCGACACCTGCGCCCACAGGTCCTGGGAGGTCTCGAGGGCCGGCAGGCCCAGCTCGTTCTGCTGCACCAGGTCCTGGAGCAGCACCGCCACGGCGAGGCGCACGCCGCCCCGGGCCAGGGCCTCGGCCCGGGCGGACTGGTCGCGGTTGCGGGCGATGCGGGAGTCCACGGTGGCCCGGGCGAGGAAGGTGGTGGTGCTCGCGAACAGCAGCATCGCGAAGAACAGCACCACCACCAGGACGAAGCCGCGCTGGCGCCTCATAGGCACGCGTCCAGGTTGTAGCCCTGGACCAGGTGCACCCAGTTGGTCACGGGGTCGTTCGGATTCACGTTGGCCGGAAGCTCGATCGAGAGCCCCAGGATCGAGAGGCACTGGGCCACGGTCTTGGGTCCACCCCCGCCGGCGTCGCCGTCCTCCTCTCCGTCCCCGTCTCCTTCCTCGTCCTCGTCGCCATCCGCCGAGCCGGCTCCCTCCTCGCCGGAGAGCAGCGCGGCGAGGTCGAGGGGGCGCACGGGCAGGTCCACGCGCCGCGCCCAGAGCGGAGGCTCCTCGGCCTCGCCGAAGTCCTCGCGCTGCTCGCGCTCGGCGAGCTCCTCGGTGTACACGGCGACGCTGATCTCGGCGGAGAGCGGGAGCTGGCTGGAGAGCGCGACGGTGGAGGAGTCCCAGTCCGAGGTCCACTCCCCGCCGTCGCCCATCAGACGCACCCCGAAGGCCGCCACGTCGTTGGCGAGCACCACGGCGCCCTCGGAGTCGGGACGGGGGAAGTCGCGCTCGAGCCCTTCGGGGAGCCGGGGGGACGACCAGCGCATCAGGTCCGTGGTGCCATCCTCGGCGGTCGCCAGGAAGTAGGCGACCCGCTCGAGGTCCGACTCGTGGGTCGCGCTCGCCCGGGCGATGCGGCCGCGGCTCACGAACAGCAGGCGCTCGGCCCCGCCCGGGCCGGTGCCGGACTCCGCCAGGAACAGCCAGGGGTGCTCGAGGGGGTCGCGCTCCTCGGGCTTCGTCACCAGCACGGCGCTCTGGAGGTCGCGCGCCACCCGGTCGAGGATCGCGGCGGCGCGACGTCCCTCGCGGGTGCGGGCCGTCGCGGCCTCGCTGGCCTGGGTCAGGTCGATGAAGAAGTTCACCGCGATGCCGCCCACGAGGCCGAGGATGAGCATCACGCCCATCAGCTCGATCAGGCTGAGTCCGGACTGCCGGCGTCGCCGCGCTCCGCTCACGAGTCCCGGTCCTCCTCGTCTCCGCCGCCGCCGTCGTCGTCCGCCTGCGTGTCGCTGCCGCCGCCTGCCGTGGGCAGGGTCTCGAGGATCGGGGCCGCGGCGGTGGCGTCGAAGCCGTAGGTGAGGCGGCGGATCTCCCGCTCGTAGGCGCCCTCCACCCAGGTCACCACGACCTCCACCTCGACCAGCGGCGGAGCGCCGGCGCGCGGGGCCGTGAGCAGGGCGGGCGGGGCTTCGCCGTCCTCGTCGACCTCGAGCAGGCCGGCGGCGAAGAGCGAGAGGTCGAGGGGGCGGACGTCCACCCGCAGGGTGTAGTCCCCCTCGTCGGTCTCCTGGGTTCCCACCGGCGGAGCGGAGCCCGTCAGGAAGGCGTGCTCGAGCTCGGCCAGGGTGCGGTCCGCGACCAGCGAATGGCGCAGCCGGCGGTCGGCATCGCCCTCGTGGCGCATGCCGTCCATGTGGAGGCTCGCGAGGATCGTGTACAGGATGCCCATCACGGCGACGGCCGCGAGCACCTCGAGCAGCGAGAAGCCCGTCATTCTGGACTTCGCGCGCCTGCGGCGCGCTGCGCCGCCTGCCGGGCTCTGCCCGGCGCGCGTTGCGGGCCTGGGGGGAAGGGGCGGCGTGGCGGCGCGGGCGTCTCGGTGCGGGGTGAGGGGCGCCCGGGGGGCGCGTCGTGAAGCGTGACGGTCCCGATGCATCACAGGTTGCCGTACTCGAAGCGGACGGTGTCGGCGAGGGGGGCGACGGCGAGGGTGATGGAGTTGCCGCCGTCGTCGGATATCACGATCCAGGTGGGGTCCGTGGTGCCGTCGCGCTCGAACAGCAGCTCGAGCTCACCGCGGTCCACGTAGCCGCCGGCGGTCTCGATGCCGTCGATGAAGACCAGCTCGTCGAGGCGCTCGACGTTGCCGGCCGTCCCGAGCAGACGCCGCCAGGCGGGCTCTTCGTTGCGCGGCGGGCTCAGGTCGATGGGCGTGTCGGGGCGGATCTCCTCGGGCCCCAGCGGGAACGGGGGCTCCTCCTCGCCCGACGCCTGGCTCTCGGAGACGTACCACTCGGTCCAGTAGGCCATGCGCTCGAGGTCGAAGGTCATGCGGTGGGGCACGCCGGTCATGACGGCGCGCTGGCGGACGAACTCCAGGCTGGTGGCCAGCTTGCGGGACTCCCCCTCGAGGACCCGCGCGGCGCGCAGCCCGAAGTTCGGGAGCGCGATGGCGGCCAGCAGCCCCAGGATGAGGAGCACCGCCATCAGCTCGATCAGCGTGAAGGCGGCCGCGCGCCGGCCCGCCTTCGCGCGGCGCCGGTCGCGGGTCATCCCGTCCCTTCGCCGTTCTCCGCCCAGTTCCCGAAGTCGGCGTCGGCCTCGTCGCCGCCCGGGGCCCCGTCGGCCCCCAGGCTCCACACGTCGAAGGAGTGCTGGTTCACCTCGCCGGGGAAGCGGTAGTTGAAGACGTTGTCCCACGGGTCCTTGGGCACCGCGCCGCCCTGGATGTAGCCGCCGGGGCGGTAGTTGCGCGGCTCGGGACCGGCCGTGGGCGGTCGCACCAGGGCTTCGAGGCCCTGCTCCTCGGTCGGGAAGCGGCCGTTGTCCATCTGGTAGAAGGTGAGCGCCGACTCGATCTGCTTGATCTGGGCCTTGGCGGTCGCCACCCGGGCCTGGTTGATCTGTCCCACCACGAAGGTGCCGACGATCCCCGCCAGCAGCCCCATGATGAGCACCACGGCCATGATCTCGATCAGGGTGAATCCCTGCTTCCGTACGTTCATTGGATCGACCTCGTGATCTGGAGGAGGGGGCCGAGCACCGCGAGCACGATGGCCAGCACCACGCCGACCATCACCACGATCAGGATCGGCTCGAGGAGTGCGGTCAGCCGCGTCACGGTGTTCTCCACCTGCTCGTCGTAGGTGTCCGCCACTTTGGCGAGCATCGGCTCGAGCTCGCCGCTGCGCTCTCCCACGTCCACCATGTGGATCACCAGCGGCGGGAACTCCCGGCTCGCCCGGAGGGGCGCGGCCAGGGAGGAGCCCTCGGTGAGGCTCTCCCGGGCCCGCTCCACGGCCTCGCCGATCACCGCGTTGTTGGCCACGAACTTGGAGATGTCGAGAGCCTTGGTGATGGCGATGCCGCCGGAGAGCAGGGTCGAGAGGGTACGGGAGAAGCGCGAGATGGCCAGCTGGCGGGACACCCGGCCGACGTAGGGCATGCGCAGCTTGAAGGCGTCCCAGCGCGCGCGCCCGGCCTCGGTGCGCAGCAGGCTCTGGAAGCCGACCCCGCCCAGCACGGCGACCCCGGCGATGGCCCACCAGAACTTCCGGGCGAACTCCGAGCTGCCGATGATGGCGCGGGTGTAGAAGGGCAGGGGCTGGTTCAGGCTCTCGAGGAGCTGGGTGATCTGGGGCAGCACGAAGGTCACCAGGGCCGCCACCACGCACAGCGCGAAGGCGAGCATCATCAGCGGGTAGGTGACGATGGTGAGGACCTTGTTCTTGAGCCGGACCTGGCCCTCGAGGTAGTCGGCCAGCCGCGCCAGCACCGTCTCGAGGGCGCCGCCGGTCTCGCCGGCCCGCACCATGCTGACGTAGAGGTCGCTGAAGCTCCCGGCCGAGGCCAGCGCGTCGGCGAGGGACGCGCCCTCGTTGACCCGGTCCCGCACCCGGCCGTAGATGCCCTTCAGGCGCGTGCTCTCCACCTGCTCGGTCAGCGCCCCGAGGGCCTCCACGAGGGGGATGCCCGCGCCGATCAGGGTCGAGAGCTGCCGCGTCGACATGGCGAGGTCCATGCCCGAGACGCGGCGGAAGGAGAACGAGACGCGGCGGCTGCCCGACTGCGCAGCGGCCGGCGCGGCGGCGGTCTCCGACACGTCGGTCAGGTAGACGCCCTCGCGGCGCAGCTTGGCCCGCGCGGTGCGCAGGCTCTCGGCGTCCACGAAGCCCTTCGTGGACTTGCCGGTGCTATCGACGCCCTTGTAGGCGTAGACGGGCACGGAAACCCCCTGGGTCAGACCTCGGCGACGACGCCCTCTTCCTCTGTGGCCCGGAGCACCTCCTCGATGGTGGTGAGGCCCTGGATCACGTTGTGGGCGCCGTCCACGCGCAGGGTGCGCATGCCGAGCTCCACCGCCTTGCGCTTGATCAGCTTGGCGTCGACGTTCTGGGTGACGAGGGCGCGCAGCTCGTCGTTCACCACCATCAGCTCGAAGATCCCGGTGCGGCCCCGGTAGCCGGTGTCGTGGCAGCGCGGGCAGCCCACGGCGCGGTACAGGGTGAGGGCCGACTTGGCGCGCACGCCGATCTCCGCCAGCTCCTCGGCGCTCGGCTCGTAGGCCTCGCGGCAGTCGGTGCAGAGCTTGCGCACCAGGCGCTGGGCGAGCACCGCCACCAGGGAGGACGCCACCAGGTAGGCCTCGACGCCCATGTCCACCATGCGCGTGATCGCGCCGGGCGCGTCGTTGGTGTGCAGGGTCGAGAACACCAGGTGGCCGGTGAGGGACGCCTGGATCGCGATCTCCGCCGTCTCGAGGTCGCGGATCTCGCCCACCAGCACCACGTTGGGGTCCTGGCGCAGCACCGACCGCAGCGCGCTCGCGAAGGTGAGCCCGATCTTGGGGTTCACCTCGATCTGGCCGGTGCCCGGGAGGTTGATCTCCACCGGGTCGTCGATGGTGATGATGTTCCGGGTCGAGTTGTTGATGCGGGACAGCGCGGCGTAGAGGGTCGTCGTCTTGCCGCTGCCCGTGGGGCCGGTGACGAGCACGATGCCGTTGGGGCGCGCGATCAGCCGCTCCCAGGTCCCGAGCAGCTGGTCGTCGAAGCCGAGGCGCGCGAGGTCCAGCATCTCCGTGGTGCGGGGCAGCAGCCGCATCACCACGCGCTCGCCGAAGGAGACCGGCACCGTGGAGAGCCGCACGTCGTAGTCGCGGCCGGCGATCTTGAGCCGGATGCGCCCGTCCTGGGGCAGGCGCTTCTCGGCGATGTTGAGGCCGCCGAGGATCTTGATGCGCGAGACGATGCTCGGCATGAGCGCCTTGGGGAGCGGGCTCACCGGCTCGTAGAGGATGTCGTCCACCCGGAAGCGGACGCGGATGTCCTTCTCGAAGGGCTCGATGTGGACGTCGCTGGCGCGCTCCTTCACCGCCTGCTGGAGCAGCGAGTCCACCAGCCGGATGATGGGCGCCTCGTCGGCGGAGTCGAGCAGGTCCTGGGGCTCGGCGCTGATCTCGCTGGCCAGGGACTCGAAGTCGTCCGAGGCGGTCTCGACGATGTCGCTGATCGAGTCCGAGCCGCGGTCGTAGACCTGGTTGATGGTTCCCATGATGGCGCGGTGGCTCGCCAGCACGGTCTCGATGTCGGCGCCGTCGAAGAGCAGGCGCAGGTCGTCGAGGGAGGCGGTGTCGAAGGGGTCCGAGATGGCGACGCAGATCGCGTCGGCCTCGGTACGGCCCAGGGGCAGCAGGCCCGCGCCCTTGGCGAAGCCGATGGGGACGCGCTTGACCAGCTCCTCCTCGACGTCCTCCGGGGACAGGCTGCTGCGGACCTCGAGGCCCAGCTGCTCGCCGAGGGCCTTGTGGAGCTCCTCCTCGTTCAGGAAGCCCAGCTCCACGATGGCGTCGGTCAGGCGCTCGCCGGTCTCGGCCTTGCGGCGCACCGCCTCCTCGAGCTGGGCGAGGGAGAGCCGCGTGCTCCGCAGCAGCGTCTCGCGCAGCCCCAGGCGCTCCGCCGCCGGGCTGGGCCGGGTCTCCGCGCTCATGCCTTGGCTCACTCCTCCTCGCGCTCCACGTACACCGTCGGCGCCAGGCCGAAGGACTGGCGCACCGTCGCCGCCACGGCCTCGGCCTGCTCGAGGTTCTCGTAGGGGCCGAGGCGCAGCTCGAGGGTCACCGTGCCCTGGGTCTCGCCCGAGACCAGGGTGCCGTCGTAGCCCGCGTCGACCAGCTCGGTGAGTAGCTCGGCCGCGGCGGCCTCGTCGCGGAACACCGCGGCGAGCACGCCGTAGCGGGGCTCCCCCTCGGCATCGAGCCGGGCCTCCTCGTCCCGCGTCTGCCGGGCCTCCTGCTCGCGCTCGATCTCGAGCATGCGCTCCACCGGGTAGCGCTCGGAGTGGGCCAGCAGGCGGCCGCGCACCGGGTTGCTGCCCGCGTAGGCGGTCACCGGGACGCCCGCCGCCTGGGCCTTCGCCCGGCGCTCCCGGGCCTCCTCGCGCTCCTGCTCCGACAGCTGGAGGGACTCCTGGGAGCGGTCCCAGAACTCCTCGCGCTTGCGGATCGTGTCCTCCTCGAGGTCGTCGGTGGAGCGAATGATGTTCGGGGTCAGGAACACCAGCAGGTTGGTCTTCACCAGGTTCCGGCTGGTGCTCTTGAAGAACCAGCCGAGCCAGGGGATGTCGCCCAGGAAGGGCACCTTGGTGATGTTGTCCTCGTAGTCGTCGCTCAGCAGCCCGCCCACCACGACGGTCTCGCCGTCGTTCACGACCACGGTGTTCTCGACCTTGCGGTTGGTGAGGGCGACGCCCACGTCCTCCGGGTTGCCGACGCCCTCGGCGCCGGTCAGGGTGCTGTTGATGCCGCTGATCTCCTGGAAGATCTGCAGCCGCACCGTGTCGCCCTCGCTGATCTGGGGCGTCACCCGGAGCGTCACGCCGATGTCCTGGCGTTCCACGTTCACCGAGCTGGCCTGGTTCACGGCGTCGGGGTCGGTGCCCGCGGACTCCACGCGGCTGGTGATGATGGGGATGTTGTCGCCGATCTTGATCTCCGCCTCCTCGTTGTCGCTGGTGAGGATGTGGGGCGCGGAGACGATGTTGGTGCGCGCGTCCGAGGCGGCGGCCTCGATGATGGCCGAGATGGCGGTCGTACCGGCGTCGGCCGCGATGTTGCCGAAGAAGGTGGAGAGCGGATCGGCGCCGAACAGCACCGGGGTCCCCGCCGTGGCCGGCGGGGAGATGGAGCCGTCGGTCTGGGAGCCGATGGTGATGACGTTGTCGTCGCCGTCCAGGATCTCCACCAGGCCCGTGAAGCCCAGAGCCTCGTTGTCGGTGACGAGCACCTCCATGATGAGCGCCTCGACGAGCACCTGGGGGCGCTGGATGTCGAGCTGCTCGATCACCTGGGAAAGGGTGTCGTAGCCCTCCTTGCTGGCCTGGATCACCAGGCTGTTGGTGGGCGGGTCGGCGGTGACGGTGACGCCCTCGGAGAGCTCGGAGATCGCCGCGCGCAGGGCCTGGGGGCTGGCGCCCTGGGGGCCGCCCGCAGGCGTGGAGGGCTGCCCCGAGACCAGGGAGTTCAGGGTGTTGGCGAGCTCCTCGGCGTCGGCGTGCTTCAGGTAGTAGACGTGGATGCGCCCGAAGCCGCTCACGGGCAGGTCGAGCTTCGCGACCACGTCCCGGATGTCGGCCAGGCGCTGGCGCGAGGCCAGCACGATGAGGGAGTTGCTGCGCTCGTCGGTGAGGATGCGCACCGCTCCGCCGAGGGCGCCCGACGTCGCCGTCGGGATCGTGGGCTGGGGCTGGCCGGCGCGCCGCGCCCGGGTGCGCCGCGCCGCCGCCGGCGTCGCGCCGGTGACCTCGGCGCCGAAGATCTCCGAGAGCTGCTGGGCCAGGGTGCTGGCGTCGGCGTGGCGGATCTTGATGACCGCCAGCTCCTCCTTGTAGGTCTCGACGTCGATCGAGTCGAGGATCGCCAGCAGGCGCCGGATGTTCGAGGCCGAGTCCGTGAGGATCACCGTGTTGGTGGGCGCGTAGGCGACCAGCGAGGCGTCCTTCGAGACCAGGGGCTTCAGCGTGTTGCTGATGGCCTCGGCGTCGATGTAGCGCAGGGGGATCAGGCGGGTGATGAAGCGGTCCGAGTCCGGCGTGGTGCGGCGGCCTCGCACGGTCTCGATGTTGCTCTCCTTGGCCTCGCGGATCGGGATCACCTTGATGACGCCGCCGGGCGTGGTCACCGTGGTGAAGCCCTTCACCTGGAGCACGGACTCGAAGACCGCGTAGGCCTGCTCCACGGAGATCTTGCTGGGCGAGACGATGGTCACGCGCCCGCGGACCCGGTCGTCGTAGATGAAGTTCTTGCCCGTCAGCCGGGCGATGGTGTCGATCACCACCGAGAGCTCGACGTCGTTGAAGTCGAGCTGGACCTCGCCCTCCTCGGCGACGATCTCCTGGCGCTGGTTGGGGGTGATCTGGGCCGCCGCCGCCAGGGGCAGCCCCAGGAGCGCCGCTCCCCAGAGCGCGGCCCCCAATGCCGCCCCGAGCCGGGCTCCCCGGCCCGCGGTGCCGCGGCGCTCCTGCGCCGCCTCGTCTGCCTCGCCTGTGCTCATGGCCCCCGCCTGGCTCCGTCAGCGCGTCTCGTAGGTGAGGGTGCGCGTCGATCCGTCCGACCCCTGCACCGTGACGTTGAACTCGGAAGCCTCGGTCAGCTCCCGCAGTACGTTCGCGCTGTCCTGCTGGTTCGTGATCTCGATCCCGTTCAGGTCCTTGATGATGTCGCCGTTCTGGATCCCGATCTGCTCGAAGAGGCTCCCCGCCTTGATCGCGTTGAGCTGGACCCCGACCATCTGCCCGCTCTCGTACTTCGGCAGGATGCGGGCCTGGGAGAAGAGCTCGGCGGGATTCTTGGCGACGCTCTGGACGTCGGAGCGCGAGACCGAGAAGCGGTCCTCGGCCAGGCGCTGGATGCGTTCATTTACCCCCGCCGGCGAGCGACGAGCGGTGCGTCGGGGGCGGGCGCGCGGCCGGGCCTGCTTGCCCTGGGGCTCCTCGTCCAGCGCCAGCTCCTCGAGGCGCCCGGCGTTGCGCAGCACGATGCGGCGGCGCTCGATGCGGGTCACCTCGGCGCGGCCCTTGAGCTGGTCGCTCACCTTCACCACGTGGACCTCGCGGGAGTCGAGGTCCTCCACGGCGGCCCAGGAGTGCTCGGGGCGTCCCGCCACGGTGGCGAGCAGCCGCACCGGGAGCCGGGTCTTGGCGTAGACCTCCTCCTCCGCGGGCGGCGGCGGCAGCGACTCGGACTTGGTGGCCGACTTGAAGAGATCGCGCTCGAGGATCTTCTCGCGGTCTGCCCAGCTCGCGCTCACCGCGGCGACCCGCGGCGCGACGCTCGCGGCCGCCGGTGCCGGAACCAGCACCTCCGCGGCCACCTCGGTGAGGATGCGCGCGACGAGGAAGCAGCAGAGCACGACGAGCACGCCGTTCGCCAGCCAGATCGCGGTTCTGCTCATGGGCGTGGAGCCCCTCGAATGGCCCCAGGGGGAGCGGGGATTGGCGTCGCAGGCCGAGACGAAGTCGACAGACTATAGCGGCGGCCGCTTCGCCCACCAAGCACGGTTTCCCCACGATTCCGGGGGGTTAGTGATCGAAAGCGCCGTGCGGGACCCAGCCGGCGCGCCAGCCTAGGGGACACCGGAGGCGCTGCCCCCGTTCCCGGGCCGGTTCGTCGCCGGGTGTTGCCTGTTCCCCGCATCTCGAGGCCGAGTCCTCCGCGGTGCCGCCCGATGCCCCGGCGAGGCGGGGATCCGGCGCGATCTGCGCGCTGCTGCTGGGTTTCTTCGGCTGCGCGGGGGATGGGCTGGAGGGACCTGGGTCACCAACCCGGAGCGAAGCCGAGCGCCGGGCGGACCGGCCTCCCGGGGGGCGGCCTCGTGCACCTCCGGTTTGACACCGGCGGTTCCGCGACCAGTCTTCGCGGGACCCGAGAGGAGCCCAGTCCATGGCCAAGAGCGGAAAGATCATCGGAATCGACCTGGGGACCACCAACTCGGTGGTGGCCGTGATGGAGGGCGGCCAGCCCACCGTCATCACCAACGAGGAGGGCGGCCGCACCACGCCCTCGGTGGTGGCCTTCACGGACGACGGCGAGCGCCCGGTGGGCGCCGTGGCGAAGCGCCAGGCCGTCACCAACCCCACGCGCACCATCTACTCCATCAAGCGCTTCATGGGGCGGCGGCTGCCCGAGGTGCCCGAGGAGATCAGCCTGGTTCCCTACAAGGTCGTGGAGGGGAAGGAGGGCACCGCGGTCGTCGAGATCGACGGCAAGCACTACACGCCGCCCGAGATCTCGGCCATGGTGCTCCAGAAGCTCAAGGGCGCCGCCGAGGCCCACCTGGGCGCCGAGGTCACCGGGGCGGTCATCACGGTGCCCGCCTACTTCAACGACGCCCAGCGCCAGGCCACCAAGGACGCCGGCAAGATCGCCGGCCTCGACGTGAAGCGCATCATCAACGAGCCCACCGCGGCGGCCCTCGCCTACGGGCTCGACAAGAAGGCCGACGAGAAGATCGCGGTGTTCGACTTCGGCGGCGGCACCTTCGACATCTCGATCCTCGAGGTGGGGGAGAACGTGGTGGAGGTGAAGTCCACCAACGGCGACACCCACCTGGGCGGCGACAACCTCGACCAGCGCGTGATCGACTACCTGGTCTCCGAGTTCAAGAAGGACCAGGGGGTCGACCTCTCCAAGGACCCGATGGCGATGCAGCGCCTGCGAGAGGCCGCCGAGAAGGCCAAGATCGAGCTCTCCACCTCCCAGAGCACCGACGTGAACCTGCCCTACGTGACGGCCGACGCGTCGGGCCCGAAGCACCTGAACCTGAAGCTCAGCCGCGCCAAGTTCGAGCAGCTGGTGGAGGACCTGGTCGAGAAGACCCTGGAGCCGTGCCGCAAGGCCCTGGCCGACGCGGGGCTCCAGCCCAGCGAGATCGACGAGGTGGTGGTGGTGGGTGGCTCCACCCGGGTGCCCCTCGTGCAGGAGAAGGTGAAGCAGCTGTTCGGCAAGGAGCCGAACCGCAGCGTGAACCCGGACGAGGTGGTGGCCGTGGGCGCCGCGATCCAGGGCGGCGTGCTCGCAGGCGACGTGAAGGACGTGCTGCTCCTCGACGTGACGCCGCTCTCCCTCGGCATCGAGACCCTGGGCGGGGTGATGACCCGGCTCATCGACCGCAACACCACGATCCCCACCAAGCGCACCCAGACCTTCTCCACGGCGGCGGACAACCAGCCCCAGGTGGAGATCCGGGTGCTCCAGGGCGAGCGCGACATGGCGGGCGCCAACCGGGAGCTCGGGAAGTTCATCCTCGACGGCATCCCCGCGGCGCCCCGGGGCGTGCCGCAGATCGAGGTGACCTTCGACATCGACGCCAACGGCATCCTCTCGGTGGGCGCGAAGGACGGCGCCACGGGCAAGGAGCAGTCGATCCGCATCGAGGGCTCGGGCGGTCTCGCCAAGGACGAGATCGAGCGCATGGTCCACGACGCCGAGTCCCACGCCCAGGAGGACAAGGAGCGCCGCGAGCAGATCGAGCACCGCAACCAGCTCGACAACATGATCTACGGCGCCGAGAAGACCCTCGCCGAGGCCGGCGACAAGCTCGACGAGAGCCAGCGCAAGGAGATGGAGGAGACCCTCAAGACGGCGCGGGAGGACCTCGCGAGCGAGGACGCGGCCCGCATCGACGCCGCGCGCCAGCGGGTCGAGCAGGCCACCCACAAGCTCGCCGAGGTACTCTACCGGGCGTCCGAGGCCGGCGGGCCCGCCGGGCCCGAGGCGGCGGGCGGCCCCGCCGCGGGGGAGGCCGGGGGCGGCCCCCCCGACGACGTGATCGACGCCGAGTACACCGAGGAGAAGGGAGACTCCTGAGCCCAGCCATGAGTCGCGCGCGCCGCACCGACCCCGATGCCGAGCTGCTCGGCGACTTCGCGGAGATGCTCCGCGGGGATCGCTGGCAGCCCGCCTTCGACGTCTTCGAGACCGAGAAGGCCGTGGTGGTGCGCGTGGAGCTCGCGGGCGTGCGCAGCGCCGACCTCAAGGTGACCGTGGACGGCGAGTGGCTGCGCATCCGCGGCGAGCGCCGGCCGCCGCCGGCCAGCGAGGCCCAGCGCCTGCACCGCATGGAGATCGCCTTCGGGCCCTTCGAGCGCAGCGTCCAGGTGACGGTGCCCTTCGATCGCGATCAGGTGTCCGCCAACCTCGAGGAGGGCTTCCTGTCCGTGGTGCTGCCCAAGCGGCCGCGCGGTCGCCACCGCATCCCGGTGGAGCAGGGCGGGGAATGACCGAGGAGCGCGACCCGCTGCGCCTGAGCGAGGCCCTCGGCGAGGGCGGCGAGCCCGTCGCCGTCGGCATCGGGGAGGGGGAGGAGACGCCGGGCCTGGAGCTGCCCGAGACGCTCCCGGTCCTGCCCCTCAAGAACACGGTGCTGTTCCCGTTCCTGCTCTCGCCGCTGCTGGTGAAGAGCGAGCGCTCGAAGAAGGTGATCGACGCGGTGCTGGTCTCCACGGACCGGCTGATGATGGCCCTGGCCGTGCGGCCGGGCCGCGAGGGCAGCCCCGGCCCCGAGGACGTCTACGCCACGGGCACGGTGCTGCGCATCGCCAAGATGCTGAAGTTCCCCGACGACTCCTACCGGCTGGTGGTCCAGGGCGTGAGCCGGGCCCGGGCCGAGGAGTTCGTGGCCCAGCAGCCCTTCCTGCGCGCGCGCATCCAGGCCGTCGAGGAGTCCGGCGACAAGGAGGGCGTCGAGGCCACCGCCCTGGCACGCAACGTGCGCGACGCCTTCACCTCCTTCGTCTCCGAGAGCTCCCGCCACTCCGACGAGCTCCAGATCCTCGCCCACAACCTCGACGACCCGTCGAAGCTCGCCGACCTGGTGGCCTCGAACCTCGAGGTGGACCTCGCCACCCGCCAGTCCTACCTCGAGGAGCCCGACGTGCTGCGCCGCCTGCGGCGCGCCCTCGAGGAGCTGGGCCGCGCCCGGGACTCGATCAAGATCGAGAGCGAGATCAAGGACAAGGTCCAGAGCGAGATGGGCAAGACCCAGCGGGACTACATGCTGCGCCAGCAGCTCGACCAGATCCGCCGGGAGCTCGGCGAGGCCGAGGACGCCGAGAGCGACGTGGAGCTGTTCCGCGAGCGGCTCGAGGCCGCCGAGCTGCCCGAGGAGGCCCAGAAGCAGGCCGACCGGGAGCTCGAGCGCCTGGCCCAGACGCCCGCCGCCGCCGCCGAGTACGGCGTGATCCGCACCTACCTCGAGTGGCTGGCGGAGCTGCCCTGGAGCCGGACGAGCGAGGACCGCCTCGACGTGAAGGAGGCCCGGGCCATCCTGGACGAGGACCACTGGGGCCTCGAGAAGGTCAAGGACCGCATCGTCGAGTACATCGCGGTGCTCTCGCTGAAGCGCGACCTGAAGGGGCCGATCCTGTGCTTCGTGGGGCCGCCGGGCACGGGCAAGACCTCCCTCGGACGCTCCATCGCCCGGGCCCTGGGCCGCGAGTTCGTGCGCGTGTCCCTCGGCGGCGTGCGCGACGAGGCGGAGATCCGCGGCCACCGTCGCACCTACGTGGGCGCCATGCCGGGCCGCCTGGTGCAGAGCATGCGCCGCGCGGGCACCCGCAACCCGGTGTTCCTGCTCGACGAGGTGGACAAGGTCGGGGCCGACTTCCGGGGCGACCCGTCGTCGGCGCTCCTCGAGGTGCTCGACCCGGAGCAGAACCACACCTTCAGCGACCACTACCTCGAGGTGCCCTTCGACCTCTCCCAGGTGCTCTTCATCGCCACCGCGAACCTGATGGACCCGGTGCCCGCGGCCCTGCGCGACCGCATGGAGGTGATCGAGCTGCCCGGGTACACCGAGGAGGACAAGCTCGAGATCGCGCGCCGCTTCCTGGTGCCGCGCCAGCGCGAGGCCAACGGCATCGCCGACGTCGACTTCGAGCTGCCCGACGACACCCTGCGCGCGCTGATCCGCAGCTACACCCGGGAGGCCGGGGTGCGGAACCTGGAGCGGGAGATCGGCTCGGTGTGCCGCAAGACGGCGCGCAAGGTCGCCGAAGGCGACGTGGAGGGCCCGGTGCGCGTGCGCCCCGAGGACCTCTCGGAGCTGCTCGGGCCGGTGCGCCACGAGCCCGAGCTGGCCGAGCGCGCCGGACGCCCGGGCGTCGCGGTGGGGCTGGCCTACACGCCCGCCGGCGGCGACATCCTCTTCATCGAGAGCACCCGCATGCCGGGCCGCGGCGAGCTCAAGCTGACCGGCTCCCTCGGCGACGTGATGCGCGAGTCCGCCGAGGCGGCCCGCACCCTGCTGCGCACCCGGGCCGGGAGCCTGGGCATCCAGTCCGAGGACCTCGACCGCAGCGACCTGCACCTGCACGTGCCCTCGGGCGCCGTGCCCAAGGACGGACCCTCGGCGGGGGTCGCCATGGTGACCTCCCTGGCCTCGCTGCTCTCGGGGCGCGCGGCGCCGCCCGACGTGGCCATGACGGGCGAGATCACCCTGCGCGGCAAGGTGCTGCCCGTGGGCGGGATCAAGGAGAAGCTGCTGGCGGCGAAGCGCGCCGGCATCCACCGCGTGCTGCTGCCCGAGCGCAACCGGCGCGACGTCGAGGAGATCCAGAGCGGACTGCTCAAGGGACTCGAGCTCGACTACGTGGGGACCATCGATGAGGTGCTCGACCAGACCCTGGCGCCCGCTGCGGCCTAGGGGGCGCACGGCGCTGCTGCCGGCCCTCGCCCTGGCCGTGGTGGCCGCGGCCCCGGGCTGCGTCTCGAAGGGCCGCTACGACGCCGTGGTGGCGGAGCGCGACAAGCTGAAGAGCGAGCGCGCGCTGCTCGAGCGCTCGAACGCGAGCCTCTCCGCGGAGCGCGTGAAGGTGTTCGAGCAGCTCGAGGACCTGCGGGAGGAGCGCGAGCGGCTGAGCGTCGAGGTGGCCCAGCTGGAGCGCACGCGCGGCGAGCTCTCCCGGAACCTCGACCGCAGCCAGAAGGAGCTGGCGGTGCGGCGCCAGGAGCTGGGCCGCATGCGCACCACCTACGACGCGCTGGTCTCGGATCTGGAGTCCCAGGTGGCCGCGGGCGAGATCGAGATCGAGCAGCTGCGCGAGGGGCTGCGCCTGAACCTCTCCCAGGAGATCCTGTTCCCGCCGGGCTCAGCGCGCCTCGGCGCCTCGGGACGCGGCGTGATCGGGACCGTGGCGGCCCGCCTGGCGAGCCTCGACCACCGCATCGAGGTCCGGGGCCACACCGACGACGTCCCCATCACGGGCGCGCTCGCGCGCCGCTACCCGTCGAACTGGGAGCTGGCCGCGGCCCGCGCGACCGAGGTGGTGCGCCTGCTCGCCGAGCGCGGCGTCGAGACGGACCGCCTCACCGCGATCTCCTTCGGCGAGTTCCGGCCGGTGGCCTCCAACGAGACCGCCGAAGGTCGCGCCCGAAACCGGCGCATCGAGATCCGGCTGCTGCCCGAGGGCAGCCCCGTCGCCGAAGTTCCGGCGGCCGCCGAGGGCGAGTGAGCGAGCCGCGCGCGCTCCTGCGCGCGCTCCTCGACGCAGCCCTGGCGCGCGTGGCGGGCGGCGCCGTGGTGGGCGCCGCGATCTCCCACGAGGGCGGCGGGCTGCGCCTGGCCGGCCAGCCGATCGCGGCCGGGGAGGGGCTCCGCGTCCTCGCCCTGGGCAAGGCCGCGGTCCCCATGGCGCGCGCCCTCGTCGACGCAGCGGGCGATCGCGTCCGCGCCGGCCTCGCCGTGACGAAGCCCGGCCACGGGGGCCCGCTCGAGGGCATCGCGGTCCGAGAGGCCGGGCACCCGGTCCCGGACGGGCGCAGCGAGGCCGCGGGGGCGGAGGTGCTCGCCTTCGCCGAGGCGTCGGGGCCCGACGACGTGCTCGTGGTGCTGCTCTCGGGCGGGGCCTCGGCGCTGGTGGCGGCGCCGCTGCCGGGCCTCACGCGCGACGACCTGGCCGCCACCACGGCGGCGCTGCTCGCCTGCGGGGCCGACATCGGCGAGCTCAACACCGTGCGCAAGCACCTCACCGCGGTCTCGGGAGGCCGGCTGGCCCGGCGCAGCGGAGCCGCCCGCGTGCTGGTGCTGGCGCTCTCCGACGTGGCCGGCGACGACCCGGCGGTGATCGGCTCGGGGCCCTGCGCGCCCGACCCGACCCGCCACGCCGACGCCCTCGCGGTCCTCGAGCGCCACGGGGTGGCGGGCGAGGTGCCCGGACGCGTGCGCGCCCACCTCGAGGCCGGCGCGGCCGGCGAGCTGGAGGAGAGCGCCAAGCCCGGCGATCCCGCGTTCGCGCGCGTCGTCAGCCGGGTGCTGGCCACGAACCGCGACGCCTGCCAGGCCGCCGCGGCCGCCGCCCGGGAGCGCGGCATCGCGGCGGAGATCCTCGAGCCCGAGCTCGCCGGCGAGGCGCGCCGCGTGGGCGAGCGCCTCGCCGCCCGGGCCCGCCGGTCCCCGGGGCCGGAGCGCGTCTGGATCGCGGGCGGGGAGACGACGGTGACGCTGCGCGGCGACGGCCGCGGCGGGCGCAGCCAGGAGCTGGCCCTCGCCGCCGCCCTCGCCCTCGAGGGCGACGGCCGCATCACCCTGCTCGCGGCCGGCACCGACGGCAGCGACGGTCCCACGCAGGCCGCCGGCGCCTTCGCGGACGGCGGCAGCGTGGCGCGGGGGCGCGAGCGCGGCGTCGAGGCCCGGGACTGCCTGGCGCGCAACGACTCCCACGGCTTCTTCGCCCGGGAGGGCGGTCTCCTCGTCACCGGTCCCACGGGCACGAACGTTCGCGACCTGGTGCTCGTGCACGCGGCCTGACGTCCCGGCGCCCGCTACGTTCCGGCCCACGTGAGCGAAGCGGACTACCGCCACGCCCGACCCTCCCTGCCGGCCCTGGCCGGGCGCTTCGTCGTGCTGCTCGGCCTGATCGGGCGGGCGGCCTGGGTCTACCTGCGCATCCGCCTCCACACGGGCGGCCGCTGGCGCGGCGAGCCCGCGGAGCTGGTCGAGATGCAGCGTCGCTTCGCGCGGCGCTTCGCCGCCGTGGCGGCGCGCTACAAGGGCGGGCTCATCAAGCTCGGCCAGGTGGCGAGCCTGCGCGTCGACGTGCTCCCCAGCGAGGTGAGCGACGAGCTGGCCCGCCTCCAGGACCGCGTGGATCCCCATCCCACCGCCGAGATCGAGGCCCAGATCGAGCACGAGCTGGGGCGCCCCGTGGGCGAGATCTTCGCCGAGTTCTCGGCGGAGCCCCTGGCGGCGGCGAGCCTCGGCCAGGTGCACCGCGCCCGCACCCGGGCCGGCGAGGACCTCGCCGTGAAGGTGCTCTACCCCGGGGTCGAGCGCTCCGTGGCCGTGGACCTCGCCGGGGCGCGCATCGGGCTCTGGCTGTTCAACTTCCTCACCGTCTCCGACCTGCGTCAGGTGTACCGCGAGCTGCGCGACTCGTTGCGCGGAGAGATGGACTACGTGCGCGAGGGCCGCGCCGCCGAGGAGGTCGAGGCCAACCTGCACCGCGATCCGGCGGTCGCCGAGCGCGTCCGCATTCCCAGGATCCACTGGGACACCACCCGCACCCGGGTGCTCACCATGGAGTTCATCGACGGGGTGAAGATCAACGAGCGCGAGGCGCTGCTCGCCCAGGGACGCGACCCCGAGGAGCTGGTGGGCTGGGCGGCGCGGGCCTTCCTCCACATGATGTTCCGGGACGGCTTCTTCCACTGCGACCCGCACCCGGGGAACCTTCTGGTGGACCGGGAGGGGCGCATCGGGATCATCGACTTCGGCATGAACAAGCGCATCACGCCCCAGGTGGCCGAGATGATGCGCCAGAACGTGATGGCCTCGGTGACCCGCAACCCCGAGCAGTACGCCCGCTCGCTCCTCGTGGCCGACATGATCGACCCCGCCGACGTCCCCGTGGTGGAGGGGATCGCGAAGCTGAGCTTCGACCCGAAGTACTTCAACCTCACGCCGAAGGAGGTCTCGCAGCTCGACTTCGGCGAGTACCTGGGCGAGCTGCGGGCCCGGATGAAGCAGGTGCGGAGCTTCCGCCTGCCCGACGGGCTCGTGATGTGGTCCCGGGCCGCGACGCTCCTGATCGGCCTGGCGACGGAGCTGGCGCCCGGCCTGCGGCCCATGGACCTGGTCGGGCCCTACGTGATGCAGTTCCTGGCGGGCGGCGGACCGGCCGGTACCCGCGGGGATTCCGGCCCCGGGACCCCGGTCGCCGCCACCGCGACGCCCCGCTGAATTCCCCGCTCCCGTCCCCGTCGAAGGCCCTGTAGGCTACCAACGGCCAGCACCGGCGGCCGACGGGGTGCGCTGCCGGCATCCACACGAGAGGAGAAGGCGCGATGAGGATCTGGGGGAAGCGACTCGGCTGGGCGGGCCTGGCCGTGGGGACCTTGGCACTGGCGGTGGCGGTGGCGTCGCCCGCCGCGGCCCAGAGCCGCAAGGCCCGGAGCACGCAGACCGAGGCGGTCTGGAAGGCCTTCGACGCCGAGAACAACACCGTCACGGTGAAGGTCAAGAAGCCCGGCCGCGGCAAGAACGCCAAGCTCCTCAAGAAGAACAAGGACGCGACCTTCAAGGTGAAGCCCACGGGCTCGGTGCTGACACGGACCACCGTGGCGATCAACGGCGTGAAGGGCGAGATCAAGGACATTCCCGAGGGCAAGTCGGTGAACGTCTACTGGGTGCCCGATCCCAAGGAGGACGGCGTCCTGTTCGCCCGCAAGATCGACGTGGTGCTGAGCGAGGAAGAGCTCGACGCCCGTTTCCAGGACGCCGAGTAGCCTCGCGCCCTCGTCCCGCCCGGCGGAGGGCGGCGCCCGCCGCCCTCCGCCGGTAGACTCCGCGCCTCGCGGAGGGTCCATGAACGTCGCCGCCGATGCGTTCCGGTCGGCCCTGCGCCGCTGGGCGAGCGGCGTCAGCATCGTCACCTCCCGGGCCGGTGACACGGTCCACGGCATGACGGTCTCGGCCTTCTCGAGCGTCTCGCTGGACCCGCCCCTGGTGCTGGTCTGCGCCGACAAGGCCTCCAACACCCTGTCCGTGATCGACGCCGGCGGCGTCTTCGCCGTGAACCTGCTCGGCGCGAGACAGCAGGCGCTCTCGAACCTCTTCGCCTCGAAGGACGACGAGGACCGGCGCTTCGAGGGCCTCGACTGGAGCGCCGCCGTGACCGGCTCTCCCATCCTGCCCGGCGCCCTCGCCAGCCTCGACTGCCGCGTCGAGCCCGCCCACGACGCCGGCGACCACGTCATCTACGTGGGCCGGGTGGAGGCCGTGGTGGAGGGCGAGGGCGAGGCGCCGCTGGTCTACTACGCCGGCGCCTACCGGAGCCTCTCCGAGGCGGATTGAGCCCCGGGTCGACCCCCGGGAGTGAGGCTCCGCGCCTTCCGGGGTACGATGTCGGGTCGGCCGCGACGCGAGGACCCCCCATGGCGCCGAAGGGACGCAGGCTGCTCGTGCTGTTCGGGACCCGTCCCGAGGCCATCAAGCTGTTCCCGGTGCTGGCGCGGCTCGCGGGGGACGAGCGCTTCGCGGTGCGGGTCGTGGCCACCCACCAGCACCGCGAGCTGCTCGACGGGCTGCTCGGCCCCGACGCGATCCGGGCCGACCACGAGCTCGCGGTGATGCGGCCCGGCCAGGGCCCGGCCGAGACCGCGGCCCGGACCCTCGCCGGCCTGGATCCCGTCCTGGCCGAGCTCTCCCCCGAGATGCTGCTCGTCCAGGGCGACACGACGTCGGCCTTCGCCGGCGGTCTCGCGGCCTTCTACCGCGGCATCCCCGTGGCCCACGTCGAGGCGGGGCTGCGCTCCCGCGATCGGTGCCACCCGTTCCCCGAGGAGGTCCACCGGCGCCTGCTCTCGGTGGTGGCGGACCTCCACTTCGCCCCCCGGGAGCGCGACGCCGAGCACCTGCGGGCGGAAGGCGTCGAGTCCTCGCGCATCCACGTGACGGGCAACCCCGTGATCGACGCCCTGCGCGCGATCCGCGCGCGCGGGCTCGGCGGCCTCGAGCGCTGGGTCGCGTCCGAGCAGCTCGAGGGGCGGCGCATGCTGCTGGTCTCCGCCCATCGGCGCGAGAGCCACGACGGGCCCATCGCGGAGCTGTGCCTCGGGCTGCGCGATCTCGTCGAGCGCTTCCCCGACCTGGTCGTGGTGTTCCCCGTGCACGCCAACCCCGCGGTGCGGCGCGCCGTGACTCCGATCCTCGGCGGGCTCAAGCGCGTGCGGCTGGTCGAGCCGCTGCCCTACGAGGCCTTCGCCGAGGCGATGGCGCGCGCCTCGCTGATCGTCACCGACTCGGGCGGCGTGCAGGAGGAGGCCCCCGCCCTGGGGCGCCCCGTGCTGGTGTTCCGCGAGGTGACCGAGCGCGTGGACGGCGTCGAGCACCACGCGGCGCGGGTGGTGGGCCGGGAGCGCGAGGGCGTGGTGAAGGAGGTGGCGCGGCTCCTCGAGGACGAGCACGCCTACCGCGAGATGGCGCGGCCCCGGGACCTCTACGGCGACGGACGGGCCGCCGAGCGCATCGTGGGCGGGCTGCTCCACCACTTCGGCCTCGGCGAGCGGCCCGAGCCCTTCCGATCCCCGTCGGGGCCCGAGGCGGCGGGCGGCCCGGCGTGAAGCTCCCGAGCGACGCCGACCGCAGCGGCCGGGACCTCGGCGAGGAGGAGCTCAAGCGCCTCGGCGAGGTGATCGAGAGCGGCACCCTCACGTCCACCAAGGGCACGGCGGTGAAGCAGTTCGAGGCGCGCTTCGCCGAGCGCTGGGGCGTCGGCTTCTGCCGCGCCACCGCCTCGGGGACGGCGGCGGTCCACACCGCCGTGGCCGCGGTGGACCCGGAGCCCGGCGACGAGATCGTCACCACCCCGATCACCGACTTCGGCGCGATCTCCCCGATCCTCTACCAGACCGCGGTCCCGGTGTTCGCCGACGTGGACCCCACCACCTGGAACGTCACCGCCGAGACCCTCGCGGCACGCATCGGGCCCCGCACCCGGGCCCTGGTGGTGACCCACCTGTTCGGGAACCCCTGCGAGATGGACGGGATCCTGGCGCTGGCGGAGCGCCACGGGCTGCCGGTGATCGAGGATGCCGCCCAGGCCTACGGCGCGGAGTGGGACGGCCGGCCCGCCGGCGCGCTGGGCGACGTCGGCTGCTTCAGCCTCCAGCAGGGCAAGCACATGACGACGGGGGAGGGCGGCGTGGTGGTGGCGCGCAATCCCGCCTTCGAGCGCCGGCTGCGCCTGTTCGTCGACAAGGCCTGGGGCTACGGGGACCCGCGGCCCGATCACGACTTCCTCGCCCTCAACTACCGGATGAGCGAGCTCCAGGGCGCCGTGGCCCTCGCCCAGCTCGAGAAGCTCGAGGTGCTGGTCGAGCGCCGGATCCGCGCGGCCCGGGGCCTCGCCGAGCGCATCGCGGGGATCGACGGGGTCCATGCCCCGGCAGGCCACGCGAGGGCGCGCCACGCCTACTGGAAGTTCCCCCTGCGCATCGACGCCCGGGCCGTGGCGGGCGGCGTGGACGGATTCTCCACGCGGCTGCGCGAGCGCGGCATCGCCAGCGCGCCCCGCTACGTCGAGAAGCCGGCCTTCCTGCTCCGCTGCTTCCGGGAGCGCAACACCTTCGGCGGCAGCGGCTTCCCCTTCGAGGGGCCCCACCGCGCGGGCCTGCCCCCGGTGGTGTACGACCCCGACGACTACCCCGGAGCCCTCGAGGGACTCGCCCACCTCGTGGTGCTCCCCATCAACGAGTTCTACGAGGACGCCCATCTCGACCACCTGGCGCGCTGCATCCGCGAGGCCGCGGAGGGCAGGGAGGGGACGGGCGGGTGATCCCCGAGGCGAGTCCCCTGCGCCTGGGGCTGCTGGGCTGCGGCCGCATCGCGGCGACCCACCTCGACGCCGTGGAGCGCGTGCCCGAGTGCCGGCTCGTGGCCGTGGCCGACGTGGACGAGGCCGCGGCGCGCCGGGCGGCCGCGGGCCGCGGCGTCCCGGCCCACGGCGATCCGAGGCGCCTGATCGAGGCCGACGCCGTCGACGCGGTGATCGTGTGCACGCCGCCGGCGAGCCACGCCGCGCTGGCCGGCGCGTGCCTCGACGCCGGGCTCCACGTGCTCTGCGAGAAGCCCCTGGCGCTCACCTCCGAGGAGGCGCGCGAGCTCGTCGCCCGGGCCCGGGCCGCCGAGCGGCTGCTGATGATGGCCTCGAAGTTCCGCTACGTGGACGACGTCATCAAGGCGCGGGGCCTGGTGGACTCGGGCGTGCTCGGCGAGATCGTTCTCTACGAGAACGTGTTCTGCAGCCGGGTCGACATGCGCGGGCGCTGGAACGCGCGGCCCGAGGCCGCCGGGGGCGGCGTGCTGATCGACAACGGCACCCACTCCGTGGACGTCGCCCGCTTCTTCCTCGGCCCCATCGCCGAGGTGCGCGCCGAGGAGGGGCTGCGCGTGCAGGAGCTCGAGGTGGAGGACACCTGCCGGCTCCACCTGCGCAGCGCTTCGGGCGCCATGGGGGCCGTCGACCTGAGCTGGTCGATCCACAAGGAGCGGGAGGCCTACATCGAGCTGTTCGGCGCCGAGGGGGTGATCTCGATCGGCTGGGGAGGCTCCCGCTACCGCCAGAGCCGCGACCACGAGTGGGTCGCCTTCGGCGACGGCTACGACAAGGTGGCGGCCTTCGCGCGGCAGCTGCGCAACTTCGCGGGCTCGATCCGTGGCGCCGAGGCCCCCCAGATCACCAGCGAGGACGCCCTCGAGTCGGTGCGGGTGATCGAGACGGCCTACCGCTCGATGCAGGCCGATCGCTGGCTGCGGGTGCGGTGAGCCCATGGGCCGGGGCGCGGCGTGCATCCACCCCACGGCGATCGTCGAGGACGGCGTCGAGATCGGCCGCGGCACCCGCGTCTGGAGCCACGTGCACCTGCGGCGGGGCAGCCGCATCGGCGAGGAGTGCATCCTGGGCGAGAAGAGCTACGTCGCCCCGGGCGTGCGGATCGGCGACCGGGTCAAGATCAACGCCTTCGTCTACGTCTGCTCGGCCGTCACCCTGGAGGACGGCGTGATGGTGGCGGCCGGCACCGTGTTCACCAACGACCGCTGGCCCCGGGCCACCACGCCGGACCTCTCGCGACTGCGCGGCTCCGAGCCCGACGACGCCACCCGGCCCACCCGGGTCCGGGAGGGTGCGACGGTCGGCGCCCGCTGCGCCGTGGGCTGCGGCCTCGAGATCGGGCGCTTCGCGATGGTGGGGATGGGGAGCGTGGTGACCCGCAGCGTGCCGGACTTCCACCTCGCCCACGGCAACCCGGCGCGCTCGGTGGGCTGCTGCTGCCGCTGCGGCCGGGTGCTGGTGCGCTTCGACGGGGTCGACGGGGCGGATCCCGTGCCGGAGCAGGTCGACTGCGCCGCGTGCGGCCGCCGCTACGGGATCCGGGACCGCGAGGTCACGGAGCTCTGCGCCCCCGGCGGCTGAGGGGCGGCGCGCGCGGCCATGGAGCACTGGGGGATCGTGGGCGGCGGCATGCTGGGGATGACCCTGGCCCACCGCCTGCGCCAGCAGGGCCGGCGGGTCACGCTGCTCGAGGCGGCGCCGAACCTGGGCGGCCTGGCCTCGGCCTGGTCCCTCGGCGACGTGGTCTGGGACCGCCACTACCACGTGATCCTGCTCTCCGACGCCTACCTGCGCGGCGTCCTCGCCGAGATCGGCCTCGACGGCGAGGTCCGCTGGTCCGAGACGAAGACCGGCTTCTACGTGGACGGCAGCCTGCACTCCATGTCGAACGCGCTCGAGTTCCTGCGCTTCCCGCCGCTCGGCCTCGTGGAGAAGCTGCGCCTCGCCGCCACGATCCTGTGGGCCTCGCGGATCCGCGACTGGAAGCCGCTCGAACGGGTCCCGGTGGCGGAGTGGCTCGAGCGCTGGTCGGGCCGCGGGACCTGCGAGAAGATCTGGCTGCCGCTGCTGCGCGCCAAGCTCGGCGACTGCTACACGCGCACGTCGGCGGCCTTCATCTGGGCCACCATCGACCGCATGTACGCGGCGCGCCGCACCGGGCTCAAGAAGGAGATGTTCGGGTACGTGGCCGGCGGCTACGCGCGCATACTCGAGCGCTTCGGCGAGGCCCTCGCCGAGGCGGGCGTGGCGATCGAGCTGGAATCCCCGGCCCGGGGCATCGAGCCGCTGGCAGGCGGCGGGCTCGAGGTGCGCTTCGGCAAGGACCGCCGCGAGCGCTTCGACGGCGTGGTGGTGACGCTGCCGGCGCCGCTCGTGCCCGCGCTGTGTCCGGCGCTGTCGGACTCGGAGGCGGCGGCGCTGCGGGGCCTCGAGTACGTCGGCGTGGTCTGTGCCTCGGTGCTGCTCGACGCGCCGCTGACGCCCTACTACGTCACCAACGTCACCGACGCCTGGGTGCCCTTCACGGCGGTGATCGAGACCTCGGCGCTGGTCGACCCGGACCAGCTCGGCGGGCGGGGCCTCGTCTACCTGCCGCGCTACGCGTCGCCGGGCGATCCGGTCTTCGACGAGCCCGACGCGGCGCTCCGCGAGCGGTTCCTCGGGGCGCTCGCCCGCATGCACCCGGGCTTCACGGAGTCCCGGGTACGGGCCTTCCAGGTCTCCCGGGCGCGCCACGTCTTCGCGCTCTCGACCCTCGGCTACTCGGACACGCTGCCGCCGAGCGAGACCTCGGTGCCGGGCCTCCACGTCGTGAACTCCTCCCAGATCGTGAACGGCACCCTCAACGTGAACGAGACGGTCCAGCTCGCCGAGCGCGCCTGGCCGCGCCTGCTGGGGAGCGCCGGCGCGTGAGCGGGCGCCCCCTGGCGAGCGTCTCCTTCGACCTCGACAACCAGTGGTCCTACATGAAGACCCACGGCGACGCGGGCTGGGAGGGCTTCCCCTCCTACCTGGACCGCCTGGTGCCGCGGGCCCTCGAGGCCCTCGACGCCCTCGGGCTGCGCATCACCTTCTTCGTGGTCGGGCAGGACGCCGCCCTCGAGCGCAACGCCGAGGCGCTCGCGCAGCTGGGGGCGGCGGGCCACGAGATCGGCAACCACTCCTTCCACCACGAGCAGTGGATCCAGTCCCAGCCCCGGGACGCGGTGAGGCGCGAGCTCCTCGAGGCCGGCGACGCCATCGCGCGCGCCACGGGTCACGAGCCGCGCGGCTACCGGGCGCCGGGCTTCGCCTGGAGCCCCGCCCAGCTCGAGGTGCTCGAGGAAGCCGGCTACGTGTATGATGCCTCGACGCTGCCCACCTACCTGGGCCCGCTCGCCCGGCTCTACTACTTCCGGACGTCGAAGCTCGACGAGGAGGAGATGGAGAAGCGGAAGGAACTGTTCGGTGGCTTCGGCGAGGGGCGGCGGCCGCTGAAGCCGTACCTGTGGGCGCTCGCCGGCGAGCGCCGCCTGCTCGAGATCCCGGTGACCACGATCCCGGTGCTGAAGACGCCCTTCCACCTGAGCTACCTGCTCTACCTGAGCCGCTTCTCCCGCGCGCTCATGTCCGCCTACCTGGAGACGGCGCTGCGCCTGTGCCGCTGGACGGGCACGGAGCCGAGCTTCCTGCTCCACCCCCTCGACCTGCTGGGGCCCGAGCAGGCCCCGGAGCTGGCCTTCTTCCCGGGCATGGAGCTTCCCGCGGAGCACAAGCGCTCGGTGTTCCAAGCCGTGCTCGAGCGGCTGCGCCGCTCCTTCGAGGTGGTTCCGATGGGCGAGCACGCGGCCCGGGCCCTGGCGCGCCCCCTGCCCGTGCGCGAGGCGGTGCGGTGACGGCCGAGGCCCCCGCCGCGGCGCCCCTCGAGGCGCGGCCCCTGGTCTCCGTGGTGGCCCCGGCCTACGACGAGGCCGACATCCTCGTCGCCCACCTCGACCGCGTCTGCGACTACCTCGAGGGCATCGAGGACCGCTACCGCTGGGAGGTGATCGTCGTCGACGACGGCAGCCGCGACGCCACCGGCGAGCTGGCCGACGAGGTGGCGCGGCGCCGGCCCCAGGTGCGCGTGCACCGGCACCTGCGCAACTTCGGCCTCGGCCAGGCGCTGTGCTCGGGGTTCAGCCAGGCGCGCGGCGACTACGTCGTGGTGATGGACCTCGACCTCACCTACGCGCCGGAGCACATCGGTGCCCTGCTCGACCGGCTGAGGGAGAGCCGCGCCGAGATCGCCGTGGCCTCGCCCTACATGAAGGGAGGGCGCACCTCCGAGGTCCCCTTCCTGCGCCGGCTGCTTTCCCGCTGGGCCAACCGCTTCCTCTCGCTCACGGCCCGGGGCGGCCGGGTGGGCCACGTCTCGACCCTGACCGGGATGGTGCGCGGCTACGACGCGCACTTCCTCCGCTCGCTGAACCTCAAGTCCGTGGGGAGCGAGATCAACACCGAGATCCTCTACAAGGCGACGATCCTGGGGGCGCGGGTGGAGGAGGTGCCCGCCCACCTCGACTGGAGCGGCCAGGCCGCCGAGCGCGCGCGGCGCACCTCGGGGCGCCACATCCGCCGCGGCATCCTGTTCAGCCTGCTGGCCGGCTTCATCCTGCGCCCCTTCGCGTTCTTCATCGTCCCGGCCGTCGCGCTGGCGGCGGTCTCCCTCTACCCGATCGCCTGGATCCTGCTCCACACGAGCCGCTACTTCGAGCAGACCTCCCGGACCCAGCCCCAGTGGGACTTCGCGGTCTCCGAGGCCGTGGCGCTCGCCTTCCAGCTCTCGCCCCACGCCTTCATCGTGGGCGGCATCCTGGTGATGCTGGCCGTGCAGCTCTTCAGCCTGGGCGTGATCTCCCACCAGGTGAAGCAGTACTTCGAGGAGCTCTTCCACTTCGGGACCCGCATCCACTCCCAGGCCCGGCAGCTCGAGCGCCTGCTCGCCCAGCAGGGGCGGGGGGAGGACCCGGCCGGTCCCGGGGCGCCGCGGCCCTAGCGGCGGAGCCGTCGGGCGTGGACGCGAAGCGCCTCCTGCGCGGCCTCTTCCGCGACCGCTACAGCGCCGTCGGCTGGGGCATCTTCGCCAGCATCGTCCTGGTCGAGTGGCGCCCCTACGTGCGCAACCACGAGGCCATGTACCTGCTCGGCCCGCGGCGCGTCGCCGACCCGGAGCTGCTGGCCGGCGACCTCGTCTGGGACCCGCTGCCGCCCACCACCTTCCTGTTCGACCACGCCCTGGCCCCGCTGGTGAGCCTGCTCTCGGACTTCGAGGTGATGGTGGTGGGCCGTCTCGTCGCCTGGTCGCTGCTCGCCTGGGGAATCGCGAAGCTCGCCCGGCAGCTCCGGCTGCCGGGCTGGGCCGTGGTGGCGGGCTTCGCGTTCTGGCTGCTGTGGGGCCAGACGCTCGCCTCCTGCGGCTCCATGGTCGAGGGCTTCCAGCCCAAGTCCTTCGCCTACCCGCTGATCTTCGCCGCCCTGGGCTTCGCCCTCGAGGGCCGCCCCGGGCGCGCCGGCGTGGCGGCGGGGATCGGCACCGCGTTCCACATCATCGTGGGCGGCTGGGGCTGCCTCGCCGTCTTCGCCACGCTGCTCCTCGACCGCGCGCGCTTCTCGCTGCGCGACGCGGCGCTCTTCCTGGCGGGCACCGCGCCCTGCGTGGGCCCCCTGGTGCTGAGCGTCGGCCTGTTCCACGCCGGGGCGCTCGGCGGCGGCGAGCAGGCGCGGATGGACGAGATCTACGTCACCTTCGCCCAGCCCCACTGCGTCGACCCGACCTTCTTCATGAACCAGAGCCGCTGGTGGCGCGCCCTGGCGATCTTCCCCACCAGCCTCGCGCTGCTGCTGCTGTGGCCGCGCCGCGAGGTCTCGCGCAGCCTGGTCTTCTTCCTCGCGGTCCTGATCGCGCTCTGGGGCCTCGGCGCCCTCGCCAGCCAGGCGGAGCTCCACGGCTTCCTGAAGCTGTTCCCGCTCCAGCTCGGCCACAGCTTCCCGGCGCTCTTCCTGTTCGTCGCGGCCTTCGCGGTGCCCGTGGTGAGGCCGCGCAGCATCGCGCTCCTCGCGGTGTGGGGGATCGCGGTGCTGGCCAGCATCGGGCTCGCCCTCGACGACGACGTGCCCGAGGAGCTGGCCGCGCTGCCCGGCGTCCTCGCCGAGGCCTGGCCGCCCGAGGAGCCCAGCCGCTACGGCCGCAGGGGCGCCGGCGACCGCGCGGAGGTCTACGCCTGGATCCGCGAGAACACCGACCCCCGCAGCCAGTTCGTGACCCCGCACCTCGCCGAGTTCTGGACCTACGCCGAGCGCCCCCAGGTGGCGAGCTTCCGCCACCCGCCCCTCGACAAGGCCCTGATCGAGTGGCACGAGCGCCTGCTGCGCCTGAACGGTGGGAAGCCCTTCCGCCGCCGCGGCTTCGACGTCCGCGTCGAGATCGACCGCGGCGTCGCGACCCTCACCCGCGACGACCTGCGCGAGCTCGCCGAGCAATGGGGCGCCACCCACTACCTCAGCGACCGCCCCCCCAAGGCCCTCGAGGACCTGCGCCTCTACTGGGCGAACGGCTGGGGGGTCTACGGGCTCGAGGGGCTCGCCGCGGAGTGAGCGGGAGCGCGGGAAGGCCCGCTGGTGCGGCAGAGAGGATTCGAACCTCCACGGGGTTGCCCCCACCAGCCCCTCAAGCTGGCGCGTCTGCCAGTTCCGCCACTGCCGCGCGGGCCGGGAATCTACCGAAGGGGCGCGGGGAGGGGTAGGGCGCTCCTCCCCACGCTCTCGGGCCGTGCTACTGGACCGGCGGCTCGGCCGGCACCTCCTCGAAGCCGCCGGCGTCCGGCGCCGTGGGCGGGACCTCCTGGAAGGGATCCACCTCGCCGGCGGGGGCCGGGGGCGCGCCTGCGCCGGCTCCGGCCCCGGCGCCCTCGGGCTCGGTGAAGGGCGACTCCTCGGCGGCGGCCTCCTCGCCCTCGAACAGCGTGCTGCGGGTCTCCTGGCGGGCGAAGTAGGCGAGCGAAAGGCTCGTCACCATGAAGATGACGGCGGCGCCGGTGGTGAGCTTGGTCAGGAAGTTGCCGGCGCCGCGGCTGCCGAACACGGTGGTGCTGCCGCCGCCGCCGAAGACGGCGCCGATCTCGGCGCCCTTGCCGCGTTGGAGCAGCACCACGATCACCAGCACCAGGCACACGAAGACGTGCAGCACGGTGAGAAACAGCGTCACTGGGATCCCCCCTCGCGCTCGAAGTGGACGATGCGGGCGAAGCTCTCGGGCTCGAGGCTCGCGCCGCCCACCAGGGCGCCATCGATGTCGGGCTGGGCCATCAGGTCGGCCACGTTGTCGGGCTTGACCGAGCCGCCGTACTGGATGCGGATGCGCTCCGCGGCGTCGCCGAAGCGCTCGGCGAGGTTGCCGCGCAGGGCCGCGTGCACCTCCTGGGCGATCTCCGGCGTGGCGGTGCGGCCGGTGCCGATGGCCCAGATGGGCTCGTAGGCGACGATCACGTCGGGGCCGCGCTCGTCGGGCACGTCGGCGAGGCTCTCGCGCACCTGGCGCGCGATCACCTCGAGGGTGCGGTCGGCCTCGCGCTCCTCGAGGGACTCGCCCACGCACACGATCGGGAGCAGGCCCCCGGCCAGCAGGGCGGCGGCCTTCTCGGAGACCTGGGCGCTGGTCTCGCCGAAGAGCGTGCGGCGCTCGCTGTGACCCACGATGGCGTACTTGCAGCCCACGTCGGCCAGCATCCCCACCGCCACCTCGCCGGTGAAGGCCCCCTTCTCGGCGGCGTGGACGTTCTGGGCGGACAGGCCCACGGCGCTGCCGGCGAGCTCCTCGCCCAGGCGCGAGAGCGCGGTGGCGGGCGGGGCGAGGATCACGTCCACGGCGTCGGCGTCCTTCACCCGGGGCAGGAAGTCGCGGGCGAAGGCGACGGACTCGGCGACGGTCTTGTGCATCTTCCAGTTGGCGGCGAGGACGGGTCGGCGCATGGCTCAGGCCTCCAGTGCGGCGACGCCCGGGAGGGTGAGCCCCTGGACGTACTCGAGGGAAGCGCCGCCGCCGGTCGAGAGGTGGCCGATGCGGTCGGCGACGCCGAGCTGGTTCACGGCGGCCAGGGAGTCGCCGCCGCCCACCACCGAGGTGGCGGCGGAGTCGGCCACGGCCCGGGCCAGCTCCCGGGTGCCGCGCGAGAAGGCGTCGATCTCGAACACCCCCATCGGTCCGTTCCAGAAGACGGTGCGCGCGCGGGTGGCCTCGGCGCCGTAGCGGGCGGCGGTGCGCGGCCCGATGTCGACCCCCATGCGGTCGTCGGGGATCTCCTCCACCACCTCGGCCGCGGCCCCGCCCTCGAGGTCCTTGGCGACGACGTGGTCCTCGGGCAGCAGCAGGGTGCGGCCGGCGGCGCGGGCGGCCTCGAGCACGCGGCGCGCGTCCTCGACGCGGTCGGGCTCCACCAGGGAGCGGCCCGTGGGCTTGCCCTCGGCGCGCAGGAACGTGTACGCCATGGCGCCCCCGATGGCGAGCACGTCGGCGTGGGGCGCCAGGGCCTCGAGCACCGCCAGCTTGTCCGAGACCTTGGCGCCGCCCAGCAGGCACAGCAGCGGGCGCTCGGGCTCGCGCACCACGCCCAGGTGGCGCAGCTCCCCGAGCAGCAGGTCGCCCGCGGCGCGGCGCGGCACCAGGCGCGCGATGCCCTCGGTCGAGGCGTGGGCGCGGTGGGCGGTGCCGAAGGCGTCGTTCACGTAGGCGTCGGCCAGGGCGGCGAGGGCCCGGGCGAAGTCCGGGTCGTTGGCGGTCTCGCCGGGGTGGAAGCGCAGGTTGTCGAGCAGCAGCAGCTGGCCGTCCTCGAGCTCCCCCGCGGCGCGCTCGGCCTCGGGCCCGATGGTGGCCTCGCAGAACGACACCCCCCAGCCCAGCAGGCCGGCCAGCCGGATCGCCACCGGGCGCAGGGAGAGCTCCGGCCGGTGCCGGCCCCTGGGGCGGCCGAGGTGGGAGGCCAGCACCACCCGGGACCCGCTGGCCAGCAGCCGGCGCAGGGTCGGCAGCGCGGCGCGGATCCGCGTGTCGTCCGTCACACGGCCCTCCTTCAGGGGGACGTTGAGGTCCGCACGCAGGAAGACGCGCTGGCCACGCAGCCCCTCCCGGCTGGTCAGGAGGGCGTCCAGGCTGGGGACGGTCACGAGGCCCGCAAGGAGCCCGACCCGGGGGTCGGGCGACGCGCAGTGAGGCGAAGCCGAACGGAGCTCAGCGGCAAGGAGCCCGACCCGGGGGTCGGGCGACGCGCAGTGAGGCGAAGCCGAACGGAGCCCATCCGGCTAGTTGCCGACGCGCTGGACCAGGTCGGCCACGCGCGAGGCGTAGCCCCACTCGTTGTCGTACCAGGAGAGCACCTTCGCGAAGTCGCCGTCCATCACCTTGGTGCTGGGGGCATCGAAGATCGACGAATGGGCGTTGCCGACGAAGTCAGCCGAGACGAGGGGTTCCGCGCAGTACTCGAGGATTCCCTTGAGGGGTCCGTCGGCGGCCTTCTGCATCGCCGCGTTGATCGACTCGGCGTCGGTGCTGCGCTCGAGCTGCACCGAGAGGTCCACCACGGAGACGTCCGAGGTGGGGACCCGCATCGCGTAGCCATCGAGCTTGCCCTTGAGCTGGGGCAGGACCAGGCCGATGGCCCGGGCGGCCCCGGTGCTGGTCGGGATCATCGAGACGGCCCCGGCCCGGGCCCGGCGCAGGTCCTTGTGGGGCGAATCCACGAGGCTCTGGTCCGCCGTGTAGGCGTGGATGGTGGCCATCCAGCCGCGCTGGATGCCGAACTCGTCGTTCAGCACCTTGGCGACCGGGGCAAGGCAGTTGGTGGTGCAGGAGGCGTTGGAGAGGATGCGGTGCTTGCCCGGATCGTAGTCGGCGTCGTTCACGCCGAGCACCAGGGTGACGTCGGGGTCCGTGGCGGGGGCGCTGATGATCACCCGGCCGGCGCCGGCGTCGAGGTGCTTCTGGGCGGCGTCGCGCTTGGTGAACAGGCCCGTGCACTCGAGCACCACCTCGGCGCCGAGCTTCTTCCAGGGGAGCTGGGCGGGATCGCGCTCCTTGCTCACCGGGATGCGCCGGCCGTCCACCACGAGGGCGTCGCCGTCCGAGGCGACCGCGTCGGGGTAGCGGCCGTGGACCGAGTCGTACTTGAGCAGGTGCGCGAGGGTCGCGGCGTCCACGAGGTCGTTGATGCCCACCACCTCGATGTCCTTGCCGCGCAGTGCGCGGAAGGCGAGGCGCCCGATGCGTCCGAATCCGTTGATGCCGACCTGGATCGCCATGCTGACTCCTGTCGGGCCGCCCGGCTCGCGGGGGTCCGGCGTGAGGGGGATGCGTCTCGCGGGGCCCGGGCGGCCCCGTCAGGGGGGTGCACGGCGATCCGGAGGCGCGGAAGCGGGCAATGTACCGGCCCGGCCCCGAGCCATCCAGCGACCGCTGGCCTCCGCCTCCCGGCGACCCCTATGTTGTGTCCGCAGCGTTCGGGGGGGCGTGTGGCGGAGTGGTGCATCCGGAGCGAGGCGCGGTGAGCGGCCCGGGCGTCCACGAGGGAGGGCGCGCGAGGCGCTCCCGGGGGCCGCTGCTGCTGGTCTTCGCCGCCACCCTGGCACTGTGCGCGGCGGGGCTCATTGCGCGCAGCTGGCGCGCCGCCCAGGCCTCCCACCCCCAGCTCGAGGGCGAGGTGCGGGTCGAGGGGCTGGGCGCCTCCCTGGTGATCCGGCGCGACCGCCGGGGCGTTCCCCACGTCGAGGCGGAGAGCGAGCAGGACGCCTACTTCGGGCTGGGCTTCGCCCACGCCCAGGACCGCCCGAGCCAGATGCTCTGGTGGCGGCGCATCGCCCGGGGCCGGCTCGCCGAGGTCGCGGGCGCCGGGGCCCTGGAGGCCGACCGCAGGGCCCGCCTGCTCGGCATCGGGCTCCACGCCGACCAGACCTTCGAGCGCATGCCGCGGCGCAGCCGCGCGCTGCTCGAGGCCTATGCGGCCGGCGCCAACGCCCGCTTCGCCCGCATCGAGGCCGGCGAGGTCGGGGCGCCGCGCGGGCTCGAGAGCTGGGGCGTCCCCATCGAGCCCTGGCGGGCCGCGGACTGCCTGGCCCTGGTGAAGCTCCAGGCCTGGGGGCTCGGCGGCGCCCTCGACGAGAGCCTGGTGCTCTCGGACCTGATCGAGCGCCTCGGCGCCCTCGAGGCCCGGCTCTTCTTCCCGCGCGCCGTGGGCACCGAGGCCTTCGCGGGCGGCACGTCCTCCCTCGAGGCGCGGACGCCGCCGCCGAGCGAGCTGCTGCCCGACGTGGCCGCGGGCCTGGGCCGCGGGCCCGGCCGCTCCTGGCTGCCCCTGCGCCGCCGCGCCGGTCTCCTCGGCGCGAGCGTCGGGAGCAGCGCCTGGGTGGTCGGCGGTCGTCACACCCGGAGCGGCGGCACGCTGCTGGTGGCCGACGCCCACTTCGCCCCGACCCTGCCGGCCGCCTACTACGAGGCCCACCTGCGCGGCGGTGGGCTCGACGTGGCCGGCGCCACGACGCCGGGCGTCCCCGTGTTCTGGACCGGCTTCAATCCCCACGTCGCCTGGGCGACCACCCACGCCGGCGCGGTGGTGACGGACCTCTACGTCGAGAGCCTCCACCCGAGCGACCCCGCCCGCTACCACGACGGCCGCCGCTGGCGCTCGCTGCGCGTGCGCGAGGAGGAGATCCGCGTGCGCGGCGCGGGCGCCGAGGTGCTGACGGTTCGCGAGACCCGCCACGGCCCGCTGGTGAACCCGCTCCTCGACCACGAGCGCGAGCCCCTCGCCCTGCGCTGGACCGGCGCCGAGCCGAGCCGCGGCCTCGACGCCCTGCTGCGAGTGGCGCGCGCCGACGGCGGGGTCTCGCTGCGCCGCGTGCTGGCGCGGCACCACGAGCCGGTGCTCGCCGTCGTCTATGCCGACGCCGCCGGGGACGCCGGCGTGCAGGTGGCGGGCTACGTGCCCCGGCGTCGCCAGCCCGCCAGCCTGCTGCCCGCGCCGGGCCGCGACGCCGCCTACGGCTGGGAGGGGCGGGTCGCCCACGCGGACCTGCCCGCCCGGTCCCTCGAGCAGGGGCAGGGCTTCCTGGTGGCCGCCGACGCGCTGCTCGCGGAGCCCGAGTCGCCGCCCCTCGAGTGGCTGTGGCACCCGGGTGGCCGCGCGGCCCGCGCCGAGCAGCTCCTCGCCGAGGCCACGCAGCGGGGCCGGCTCGACCTGCGCGCCGTGACGGCGCTCCAGCTCGACGCCCACAGCCAGGGAGCCGGGGCGCTCCTCGACGCCGTCTTCGCCGCGGCCGAGGCCGACGATCCGGGGGCCGAGGAGGCGCTCCGGCGGCTGCGCGCCTGGGACCTCGCGGCTCGGCCCGAGAGCAGCGGCGCGGCGGTCTACCACCTGTTCCTCGAGCGGCTGCTGCGCGAGCTCTTCGCCGAGCGGCTCGGGAAGCCCCTGTTCGAGCGCTACCTCGGCCTCGGCCGGGTGAACCCGACCCGCCTCGCCGTGGAGGTCGTCGAGGGCGCGGGCACCGGGCCCTGGGCGGACCGCGGCGCCGTGGGCCGGGCGATCCGCACCAGCCTGCGCGACGTCGAGTACCGGCTGCCCGTGGAGCTCGGGGTGAATCGCGAGAAGTGGGCCTGGGGGCGGCTGCACCGGCTGCGCTTCGAGCCGCTGTGGCCCGGCGGCGGCCTGCGCAGCCTCGGGCCCTTCGCCTACGGGGGCGACGCCAACAGCCTGCTCGCCGCCGAGCACGCGCCGCTCGAGTCCTTCGCTCCCCACACGGCGCCGACCTACCGCCTGGGGATCGACACCGCGGCCCTCGACGAGGCGCTCACCTCGCTGGCGCCCGGCCAGTCCGAGCACCCGCGCCACCCGCATCTCGACGACGCGCTCTCGCGCTGGCTCGCCGGCCGCTCGAGCCTGCTGGCCACGAGCCCGCTCGCGGTGGAGGACGGGGCCGTGGCGCGGCTCACCCTGGTGCCGGCCGCCGCGCGCTCCGCTGCGGCCGGGCCGTGAGCGCGACCCTCCTCTACGCCCAGGTTCCCCGCTTCTACGCCGAGGTGGAGCGCGCCACGCGCCCGGAGCTCCGCGACCGCCCCATCGTGGTCGGCGGCGACCCGCGCAAGCGCGGGCTGGTGCAGGCCGCCACCGAGGACGCCCTCGCCCAGGGCGTCGAGGAGGGGATGCCGGTGCTCGACGCGCTGGAGCGCTGCCCCGGCGCCCGGGCGCTGCCGACGGACATGCGCACCTATCGCGAGGTCTCGGCGCGCCTGCGCGCCTGCTTCCGGCGCGTCACCGAGCGCGTCGAGCCCGCGGGCCTCGACGCCGCCTACCTGGACCTGGGCTCCCTCGAGAAGAGCCCCGAGGAGGCGGCGCGCGGGCTGCAGCGGGCGGTGGCGACGGAGCTGGGCCTGCCGCTCATCGCCGGCATCGCGCCGGTGAAGTTCGTGGCGCGGCTCGCCGCCGAGACGGCCGGCCCCGACGGCGTGCGCCGCGTGCGCGGCAGCGAGCTCGGGCGCTTCCTGAACCCGCTGCCCGTCTCGCGGCTGCCGGGCGTGGGCCCCCGCACCGAGGCCGGCCTGCGCGAGCTCGGCATCGCCACGGTGGCGGACCTCGCGGCGCTCGACCCCTCGCGCATCGAGGACGCGCTCGGCAACCACGGGCTCACCATCCTCGGCTACGCCCAGGGCCGCGACCCGACCCGCCTGCGCGCCGCCCCCCACCCGCGCACGCTGAGCCAGGAGTGCACCCTCGACCCACCCGAGCGCGACGTCGCCGCGTTGCAGGAGCGCCTCGGCGAGCTCGCCCAGGGGCTCGCCACGGCCCTCGACCGCGAGCGCCTCTCGGCGCGCCGCGTGATGCTCAAGCTCACCTACGCGGACCGCGAGGCGACCACGCGCAGCCGCACCCTGAGCCGCCCGCTGCGCACGCCCGCCGGCATCGCCGACGTCGCCGCCGAGCTGCTGGCCCGCACCCAGGCGGGCGAGCGCGGCGCCCGCCGCCTCGGCCTCGCCCTGGGCGCCCTGGACAGCGCGGCGCGCGACGACCGCCAGCTCGAGTTGTTCTGAGCTTCGCCGGGCCCGCGAAGGCGGGCCCGGCTGCGCGCGCCTGGCGGGCGCTTGCCCTGGTGCTCGTCCGGGCTTCGGGGTGGGGCTCGAGCCCTACGGGCTCTCGCTCCTCGCGGGCATTCTTGGAGCGGGTCTGTGGGCGCCGCTGCCCCCGAACGCTCTCGGGTCGCGTGCCTCACGGCTGCGTTGCGGGCGGGGTGCGGCCCGCGCAATGCCCCGGGCCTGGCTCTCGGGGGCTCAAGCGGGGCCCGGGAGCGGCCGATCCGGTCTGGTGATCCACCCACGAGGGGGTGGAAGGCCGGAGGGGTCGTGGCGGAGTCGAACGGCAGCGATCGGCGCAAGTTCTCCCGGATCCACACGGACCAGGTCATGTCCTTCTCCCACGTGGACGCCCGCGACCAGCTCGGCGTCAGCAAGGACGTCTCCGCCGGCGGCATCCGCTTCGAGGCCGTGGGCTGCGAGATCAACATGGGCGACGTGATCCGCGTCACCTTCAACGTCGGCGAGCAGACCATCACCACCGTCGGCCGCGTCGTCCGCGCCACCGAGATCGATCCCATCACCCTCGACATCGGCCTCGAGTTCCTGGAGATCGACGCCATGGACCTGCGTCTTCTCGAGGACAGCACCGAGCAGATCCCGTCCATCTGAACTTCGCGCGGCTACCGCCGCGCTGCGCGCCCGCCTACAGCGGGCTTGCGTCCCGAGACCTCGCCCGCACCCAGCTGATCGCTCGCCGCGCTCGCTCGGGCGCGTGTTCCCCACGCGCCCAGACGCGGGCCCTTGCCCAGCCCGCACCGGAGAGACCTCCTTCGGGACATCAACGTCCGGGGCGCCGGAGCTGCGCGCGCGCCCGGCGGCGGCGGGGGGTGCGATGCGGAGAACTCGAGCGGAGCGCCCACGCAGGGCGGCGCCGGCCCCATGACGCGCACGGCCTCCTCACGCCACGCGGAGCCGGATCGCCCGCGCGAGCCATTCGGAGCAGCGCACCCCCCGCCGCCGACCGGACTCCGCTGCCCGCACCACCGCCCCCCGAACCGAGAAGCCCCGCGGGGGCTTGCCGTGGGGGAGATGGGGTGCAAGGCTGCCCCGCGTGGCGGACTTCCATCAGACCGGGGCCATCACGACCCTGCACCGCCTCGGGCCCCGGGACCTCGCGCGCCTGGAAGCCGATCTCCTTGAGTTCTCCGAGGTACGCCCCATCGCGCTCGTGCTGCCGTGCCTGCACGCCGAGCTGCGCGACGTCGCGCTCAAGGGGATCATCGACTCCCTCCGGGGAGTGAAGTACCTGCGCCAGATCGTGGTGAGCTGCTCGGGCACCGAGACCCGGGCCGAGTTCGACGAGATGCGCGCCGCCTTCGACGGCGTGCGCACCCTCGACGGGCGGCCCGCCACCCTGGTCTGGAACCAGGGCGACGCGCTCTCGGAGCTCTATGCCGACCTCCAGGGCGAGGGCCTGGGGCCCGGCGCCGACGGCAAGGGACGCAGCGCCTGGATGGCCTACGGCTACGTGCTCGCCTGCGACGTGGCGCGGGTGGTGGCGATCCACGACTGCGACATCCGCGACTACGAGCGCGAGCTGCTGGCGCGGCTGTGCTTCCCCATCGCGAACCCGAACCTCAACTACGAGTTCGCCAAGGGCTACTACGGCCGGGTGGCGGACCGCCTCTACGGGCGGGTGACCCGGCTGTTCATGACGCCGCTGCTGCGCGCCATGAAGTCGGTGCTGGGCCCCAACCCGCTGCTCGACTTCCTCGACTCCTTCCGGTACCCGCTGGCCGGCGAGTGCGCGATGACGACGGACCTCGCGCGCATCACCCGCATCCCCAGCGACTGGGGGCTCGAGGTCGGCATGCTGGCCGAGGTCTACCGCAACTGCTCCCAGAAGCGGATCTGCCAGGTGGAGCTGGTGGACAACTACGACCACAAGCACCGCGAGCTCTCCGAGGACGACTCGAGCCGCGGGCTCCACCGCATGGTGGTCGACATCGCGGCCTCGCTGATCCGCAACCTGGCGAGCTACGGCGTGCAGTTCGACGCCGGCTTCCTGAACACGCTCCGGGTCGCCTACGTGCGCATGGCCCAGGACGCGGTGGCGCGCTACAGCGACGACGCCGCGCTGAACGGCCTCGGCTTCGACCGCCACGAGGAGGAGCTGGCCGTGGAGACCTTCTCGCGAGCGCTCCGGAACGCCGGCCTCTCCTTCGTCGGCGACCCCATGGGCGCCCCCCAGATCCCCAACTGGAACCGCGTCACCTCGGCCCTGCCGGACTTCCTGCAGCAGCTCCGCGAGGCCG
>JANQFK010000049.1 GCA_028277885.1 Myxococcota bacterium | reverse complement strand
CCGCCGGCCGGTCCCCTAGGGTGGCTGGCCTCGCCGCGGCGTGCCACCGGGGGCACGCCCACCACGCCGGGCCGCGCGCCGCAGCTCCGGGGCCGGCCTCGGACCCGGCTCCGCGGTGGGCTCCGGGGCCCGCGGCCGGGCCTCGCCCCCCTCGGCCAGTGTGTCACTCTTCGCCGGATGGCGAAGCGACGCGTCTCGGAGCTGATGAACCCGAACGTGGTGTGCGCGCGGCCCGAGATGACCGTGGCCGAGGCCGCCAAGCTGCTGGCCGTGCGCGGGGTGAGCGGCGCGCCCGTGGTGGACGAGCAGGGACGCATCCTCGGCGTCGTCTCCCAGAACGACCTGGTGCGACACAGCACGAAGCAGGTCTCCGCCGAGGAGTCGGGGCGCTTCTACAGCGACGACGAGCTCTTCGAGGACCTGGCCGACGTGCCCGTGGACGTCTCGGACACGCCCGTCGAGGAGGTGATGTCGAGACGCGTCTACACCGTGTCCCGGGACACGAGCGTGGCCGTGGCGGCCAACATCATGCGCGAGCGGCACATCCACCGGCTGATCGTGAGCGAGCGCACCCGCGTGGTGGGCGTCATCACCTCCCTCGACCTGCTGCGCGTGGTCGAGGAGAACTGCTGAGCCTCGGCTCCCGACTCGCTCAGCGGGCGCTCGCCAGCTCGTGCATGCCGCGGAACATGGCCGCGGCGTCGATGGGGGCGTCCCAGGGGTCGCCGCGCAGCTCGCGGTAGGCGCGCTCCACGTTGAAGTAGAGGCGCTCGGGCTCGGTCCAGTCCGCGTAGGGGCCGAGGTCGATGCGGCGCGCCGCCTCGAGGGGCGACAGCCCTGCCGCATGGTGACGGGCCGACTCGGCGCGCACGAACTCGAGGTAGGCCTTCATCTCCAGCACCCCCTCCACGCCGCACAGCGGGCCGTGCCCGGGCACCACCACCTCGGGGCCGAGCTCGACCACGCGGTCGAGGGCCCGGTACCAGCCCTCGTAGGTGCCCGCCCAGCCGATGGGGGTGCAGAGCCGGAACAGGATGTCGCCGGTGTAGACGACGCCGGCCTCGGGCAGGTGCACGAGCAGGTCGCCGGCGGTGTGGGCGGGCCCCACGGAGAGGAGCTCCACCGCCACGCCGTCGAGGTCGAGCTCGAGGCGCTCCTCGAAGGTGGTGGTGGGGGGCGTCACCTCGATGCCGTCGAAGTCCCAGTCCGAGAGCTTGCGGGCCAGGGCGGCGACGGCCGGGTCCTCGCTGTCGGTCTGGCGCGCCAGGGCCTGCATCACGGCGGGCGACTCGGAGCGGCCCATGGCCTCGGCGCAGCGGCGCTGGGCGATGATCTCGGCGCTCTCGAACAGCTGGTTGCCCCAGCAGTGGTCGCCGTTCTCGTGGGTGTTCACCACGCGCCGGGCGGGGCCGGACCAGACCGTCGCGTACTCGCGGATCAGGTCGCGGGTGTGGGGCAGGTCCCAGAAGGTGTCCACCACGAGGCCGCCGCCGCGGTTCACGAGGCCCGAGTTGCTGCAGCCGAGGCCGCGGTCCTCCTGGAGGCAGACGTAGACGTCCCGGGCGATCTCGCGCAGCTCCATGCCGCCAGCATACACGCGCCGGACTGCCGGGGGCGACACAACGCCGCGCCAGGCACCACGAACGGGTGGAGGTCTGCCTCGCGTGCCCCGCCACGCCCATCTGCCGCGCTCGCCGCTCTCGCTGCCGTCGCTCCTGTTCGCGCTCGCCCTGGGGCTGGGGAGCCTCCCCGCGACCGCGCTCCCCATCGACTTCGACGCCCTCCCGTCCCCCTCGGACGTCGCCGACGCGCTGCTGCCCGGCGTCGCCGTCGGCACCAACCTGGTGGTCGACGAGGCCGACGCCGCCCGCCTCACCGGCTTCGCCACCGCGGGCACCTGGGCGACCAGCGGCGCCTCGGGCCTGCTCAACGCCCTGGCCCCGGAGACGCGCTTCGCCTTCGCGGTCCCCATCACGAGCTTCGTCGTCGACGTGCTCGGCCTGCCGGCGGGCGGAGGGGCCTTCCAGGGCGTCCTGGCCGAGGCCTGGCGGGGCGACGTGCTGGTGGACCTGGCCTTCTCGGACGTGGAGCGCGTGGGCGACAGCGGGCTCCACGAGGACGTGCTCGCCCTCGCCGGCGACGCCATCGACCGCGTGGTGCTGAGCCCGGCGACCCCCGGGCCCTGCAGCGACGCCCTCGTCTGCTTCGAGATCGGGCCCACCAGCTCGGTGTGGCTCGACACGGTGCGCTTCACGCCGGTCCCGGAGCCCGGCAGCGCACTGCTCCTGGGGGCGGGCCTCTCGGCCCTGGCGCGCCGGGCGCGTCGAGCCGGGGGGCGCCGGTGATGCGCGTCCTCGCCATCGCGGCCGCCTGCGCGCTGGCTCTCGGCTGCCCGCCCCTCGAGCCCCGGCCCGAGATCCTCGAGCCCCTCGACCACAGCTCCGTCGAGCCGGTGGGCGGGACCCCCCTCGAGGTGGACTTCGGCACCGCGCTCCCCCTCGCCGCCCGGGTGACGGTCCGGCTGCTCACGGGCATCGATCCCCCGCCCGGAGGCGGCGCCGCGAGCCCCCACATCGTCGAGGTGTTCGACGTGCCGGTCGGGGGCAGCGACGGCCTCTCGGCCTTCGTCGACGCAGAGCTCCTCGAACCCGGCCGCAACACCCTCTTCGTGAACGTCGACCTCGACGCCGACGGCACCAGCGACCTCGTCGCGAGCTCCACCTTCTCCTGGGAGCCCGACCTGTTCGATCCCGACGCGCCCGCGGTGTGCGATCCCCTGGATCCCGAGGAGTGCCTGTTCCCGTTCCCCAACGACCACTTCACCCTGCCCGACCCGGAGACGGACACGGGGCGCCGGGTGGCGCTCACGCCGAGCGCCATGCCCGACACGCCCCTCGGCCCCATCGACCCGACGGAGTGGAACCGCAGCGACGGCTTCAGCCCGGGCCCCATGCTGCTGGCCTACTTCCCGGACCTCGACCTCGACGCCAGCGGCGCGCCGCCCATCCGCGACCTGCGCCGCTCCCTCGAGCCGGACTCCGCCGTGGTGCTGGTGCGCGCCGCCACCGGCGAGCGCGAGCTGGTCTGGGCGGAGCTCGACGCGCCCGAGAACGGCGTGCCCCCCGACGCGCGCCGGGCCCTGATCCTGCGCCCGGGCCGCAACCTCGAGAGCGGCGAGCGCTACCTGGTGGCGCTGCGCGGCCTGCGCGACTCCGCCGGCGGCCCGGTGCCCGCCTCGCGCGGCTTCCAGGTCTACCGCGACGCCATCCCCACCTTCGCCCCGGCCCTCGAGGCGCGCCGCCCCGCCATGGAGGCGCTCTTCGCCGACCTCGAGGCGGCGGGGGTGGCGCGCGAGGAGCTCGTGCTGGCCTGGGACTTCACCGTGGCGAGCCAGCGCAACCTGGCCGAGCGCCTGCTCCACATGCGCGACGACGCCTTCGGCGCCCTGGCGGGCCAGGCGCCGGCCTTCACGGTGACCGAGACGGAGGACCGCGACGCCGGGGACACGCGCATCTTCCGGCGCGTGCGCGGCACCTACGACGTGCCCCTGTACCTCACCGACGGCGGCGTCCCCGGCTCCCGGCTGGTGCTCGACGCGGCGGGCCTGCCCGTGCGCCAGCCCGGGACCTTCGCCGCGAGCTTCCGCTGCGTGATCCCGCGCGACGCCGCGGCCGGCGACGGGCGCGCGGCCCTGGGCTCGCGCCCGTCCCTCTACGGCCACGGCCTGCTGGGCAGCAACGGCGAGGTGAACGCCAGCCACGTGGCCGCCATGGCGTTCGAGCACGGCTTCGTGTTCTGCGGCACCGACATGATCGGCATGGCTTCGGACGACATCGATGGCGGCAACATCTTCCAGATCATCAACGACCTCTCGAACTTCCCGAGCCTCTCGGACCGCATGCACCAGGGCATCCTGAACAGCCTGTTCCTGGGCCGGCTGCTGCGCCATCCCGACGGCTTCGCGTCGGATCCCGCCTTCCTGGCCGGCGACCCCGCCGAGCCGGTGCTCGATGCGGCGCCGGTCTCCTGGGACGGCAACCCGAAGGGCATCATCGAGGGCGGCGCCACGGTCTTCTACGACGGCAACAGTCAGGGCGCGATCTCGGGAGGCGCCGTCACCGCCTTCGCCCAGGACTGGACCCGCGCTGTGCTCGGCGTGCCGGGCATGAACTACAGCACCCTGCTGCGCCGCAGCGTGGACTTCGATCCCTTCGCGACCTTCCTGAAGGCGGGCTACGCGGAGAACCTCGAGCGCAGCCTCGCCATCGCGCTGATCCAGATGCCCTGGGATCGCGTCGAGACCAGCGGCCACGCCAACCACCTGACCCGGGACCCCCACCCCGACACGCCGGTCCACCAGATCCTGCTCCACGTGGCCTTCGGCGACTTCCAGGTCGCCAACGTGTCGGCGGAGGTGGAGGCGCGCAGCCTGGGGGCCTCGATCCACCAGCCGGCGCTGGCGCCGGGCAAGCACTGGGAGGCGGACCCCTACGTGGGGCTGCCCCCGATCGCGTACCCGCACCCGGGCTCGGCCCTCGTCTACTGGGACAGCGGCAACCCGACGCCGCCCGACGAGAACGTCCCGCCGCGGGCGACCGGCGACCCCGGGCTCAGCGCCTGCGCGCTGCGCTTCGGCGAGGACCCCCACGAGTGTCCGCGCCGCCAGCCGAGCGCGCGACTCCAGAAGTCCGAGTTCCTCTCCGAGGACGGCGTGGTGATCGACGTGTGCGGCGCGGCGCCCTGCCTGGCGCCGGACCCCTGAGCTACCCGCGCGAGCCCTTCGGGCTCGCCTCGCGACGGAGGCTCTAGGGGACCAGCACCACCTTGCCCTTCACGCGTCGCTCCGAGAGGTCGCGCAGGGCGTCGGCCACCTTGTCGAAGGGGTAGGTGGCCGAGACGCGGGGCTTGAGCTTCCCCTGGTCGTACCACTCCAGCAGCTCGCGCACGTTCGCCTGGTGGCGCTCGTTCTCCCGGCCCACGAAGGCGCCCCAGAACACCCCGATGATCTGGCAGCCCTTCAGCAGGGCGAGGTTGAGGGGAACCTTCGGGATGCCCGCCACGAAGCCGATCACCAGGAAGCGACCCTTCCAGGCCGTGGCGCGCAGCGCGGCCTCGGCGTAGTCGCCGCCCACCGGGTCGTAGACCACGTCGGCGCCGGCGCCGCCGGTGAGCTCCTTGGTGCGCTGCTTGAGGTCCTCCTCGGTGTAGTCGATGGCCTCGTCGGCGCCGTGCTCCCGGCACACCGCGAGCTTCTCGGCGCTCGAGGCCGCGGCGATCACCCGGGCTCCCATCACGTGGCCGAGCTCCACCGCGGCGAGGCCGACGCCGCCCGCGGCGCCGAGCACCAGCAGGTTCTCGCCGGGCTGGAGCTCGCCGCGGTCCTTGAGGGCGTAGTGGGAGGTGCCGTAGGTCATCAGGAAGGCGGCGGCGGTCTGGAAGTCCATGGAGTCCGGGATCGCGAAGGTGCCCCGGGCCTCGGCCACGACCTCCTCGGCGAAGCCGCCCCAGCCCGTGGAGGCGAGCACGCGGTCGCCGGGCGCGAGCCCGGTCACGCCCTCGCCCACCTCCTTCACCACCCCGGCCACCTCGCCTCCGGGCGTGAAGGGCAGGGCGGGCTTGAACTGGTACTTGTTCTCGATGATGAGGACGTCGGGGTAGTTGACGCCCGCGGCGCCCACCTCGATCCGGACCTTCCCCGGGGCGAGGTCCGGCTCCGGCACCTCCTCGACGACGAGGCTCTCCGGCGGTCCGAACTCCTTGCAGACGACTGCGCGCATGGGGGTGGGCTCCTGTGCGGGGTCGGTAGACCCTAGCGCGAAAGGGGCGGCGCGTGTCCTACCCTCGCGGGCCAGGAGGAGGGCCCCGTGACCGCCGAAGAGATCGCGCCCCCCGCGAACGCGCCCTACCGCGACGCGAGCCGTCCCGTGGACGAGCGCGTCGCCGACCTGCTCGCGCGCATGACCCCCGCCGAGAAGGTCGCGCAGCTCGGCTCGGCCTGGCTCACCCTCGATCCCGACGGCGGCGAGTTCGCGCCCTACCAGGGCGTGTTCCAGCCCCGCAAGGGCGGGCCGGACCTGCGCCACGGCCTGGGCCAGATCACGCGGCCGCTGGGCAGCCGTCCCATCGAGCCCGGCGCCGGCGCCCGGGGGCTCGCGGCCTTCCAGCGGCACCTGGTCGAGGAGACGCGGCTCGGCATTCCCGCCATCGCCCACGAGGAGGCGCTCACGGGCTTCATGACCCAGGGCGCCACCCAGTTCCCGTCCCCGCTCAACTACGGCGCCACCTGGGACCCGGAGCTGATCGAGCGCGTGGGCGCCGCGATCCGCCGCCAGCTGCGCACCGCGGGGATCCACCAGGCCCTGGCGCCCGTCGCCGACGTGATCCGCGACGCCCGCTGGGGGCGCGTCGAGGAGTGCGTCGGCGAGGACCCGCTGCTGGTCGGGGAGATCGTGTGCGCCTACGTGCGCGGGCTCCAGGGCGAGGACCTCGCCACGGGGGTGGTCGCCACCCTGAAGCACTTCTGCGCCTACTCGGGCAGCGAGGGCGGGCGCAACTTCGGCCCCGCCCACGTGGGGCCGCGGGAGCTGCGGGACGTGTACCTCAAGCCCTTCGAGATGGCGGTGCGCGAGGCCGGCGCGCTGTCGGTGATGAACGCCTACAACGACATCGACGGCGAGCCCTGCGCCGCGTCGCGTCGCCTGCTGACGGAGATCCTGCGCGAGGAGTGGGGCTTCGACGGCATCGTGGTGGCCGACTACTTCGCGGTCTCGATGCTCGAGAGCCTCCACCACACCGCGGCCGACGCCGCCGAGGCCTCGGCCCAGGCGCTGCGCGCCGGCCTCGACGTGGAGCTGCCGAGCGCCCAGTGCTTCCCGGACGGGATCCCCGAGGCGCTCTCCCGCGGCCTGCTCGACGCCGAGGACGTGGACCGCGCCGTGGGCCGCGTGCTGCGACTGAAGTTCGCGCTGGGCCTGTTCGACGAGCCCGTGGCGACGCCCAAGGTGCACCGGCTCGAGACGCCCGAGGACCGGGCGCTCGCGCGGGAGGTGGCGGAGAAGTCCCTGGTGCTGCTGCGCAACGACGGCGTGCTGCCCCTCGCCGAGGGGACGCGCCTCGCCGTGATCGGACCGAACGCCGACTCCCCCTTCGCCCTGCTCGGCAACTACAGCTTCTCGAACCACGTCGCCGCCCACTTCCCGGACCACCCGGTCCCGCCCATCGAGACCCTCCACCAGGCGCTGTGCGCCAGGCTGGGCAAGGAGCGCGTCACCCACGCGCGCGGCTGCGCGATCCTGGATCCCGCCGAGGGCCCGGGGCCGAGCCAGGACCGCTCGGGCTTCGCCGACGCCGTCGCGGCGGCGCGCGCGGCCGAGGTGGCGATCGTCGCCGTGGGCGACCGCGCCGGCCACTTCCGGCGCGGCACCGTGGGGGAGGGGACCGACACCGACGACCTCTCGCTGCCCGGCGTCCAGGCCGAGCTGGTGCGCGCGGTGCTCGACACGGGGACGCCGACGGTGCTGGTGCTGCTGAACGGCCGCCCCTTCGCGCTGGGCGACCTGGCGAACCGCGCCGCCGCCACCCTGGAGGCCTGGTTCCCGGGCCAGGAGGGCGCCGCCGCCGTGGCGGCGGCCCTCGTCGGCGACGTCAACCCGAGCGGACGCTCCACCGTCACCTATCCCCGCAGCGCCGGGGCCGAGCCCCGGTCCTACGACCACAAGCCCCTGGCCCGGGGCATCCCGCCGAGCCCGTCCTTCGAGCCGGTCTTCGCCTTCGGCCACGGCCTCTCCTACACCGAGTTCGCCTACGAGGACCTCGCCATCGAGCCCGCCGAGGTGCCGGTGGACGGACGCGTGTCGATCGCCTGCCGTGTGAGCAACCGGGGCGCCCGGGCCGGCGCCGAGGTGGTGCAGCTCTACCTGCGCGATCCCGTGGCCAGCGTGACCCGCCCGGTGCGCTCCCTGGCCGGCTTCGCGCGGGTGCCCCTCGAGCCCGGCCAGTCGCGGCGCGTGCGCTTCGAGCTCTCCACCGACGCGCTCGCCTTCAGCGGCCCCGATCTCCGCCCCATCGTCGAGCCCGGCCGCATCGAGGTGGCGCTGGGGGCCTCGAGCGCGGACCTGCGGCTCGAGGGGGACTTCCGCGTCGTGGGAGAGACGCGCGTGCTGGGGCGCGACGCCGCACTGCGCCCCGCGGTCTCCGTGGAGGACTGAGTCGGGCGCACTACCCTGGTGGGTGCCATGCCCGGCCCCGCCCGACCGCGTCCCGCGCTCCGGCCGCTTCGCCCCGGCGTCTGGGAGTCCGCCGGCGACGAGCGTCCCGGCATGCACGTTCCCGTGCGCGTGTTCGCGAGCGAGAAGCTCCTGCACGAGATGGACGATCAGGTCTTCACCCAGGCCGCCAACGTCGCCACCCTGCCGGGCATCGTCGGCGCCAGCTGCTGCATGCCCGACGCGCACTGGGGCTACGGCTTTCCCATCGGCGGCGTCGCGGCCATCGACCCGCGCCATGGCGTGATCTCTCCCGGCGGCATCGGCTTCGACATCAACTGCGGCATGCGGCTGGTGCGCACGCGCCTCACCTGGCCCGAGGTGGAGCCGCGCCTGGCCGAGCTGGTGGACGCCCTCGCGGCGCGGGTCCCCGCCGGCGTCGGCTCCCGGGGCTTCGTGAAGCTCGCCGACGACGACCTCGAGGCGGTGCTCGGCGAGGGCGCCCGCTGGGCGGTGGGGCGCGGCTTCGGGCGGCCGGCGGACCTCGCCCTCACGGAGTCCGGTGGCTGCTTCCCCGGCGCCGACCCCGCCGCGGTGAGCGAGCGGGCGTGGAAGCGGGGCAAGGACCAGCTCGGCACCCTGGGCTCGGGCAACCACTACCTGGAGGTGCAGGTGCTGCGGCCCGAGGGCGTCTTCGACGCCGAGCGGGCCCGGGCCTTCGGACTCGACCTCGACGAGCAGGTGGTGGTGATGTTCCACTGCGGCAGCCGCGGCTTCGGCCACCAGGTGGCGAGCGACTACCTGGAGGACTTCCTGCGCAAGATGCCCGCGAAGTTCGGCCTCGAGGTGATCGACCGGGAGCTGGCCTGCGCGCCCGTCTCGTCCCGGGAGGGCCGGGACTACCTTGCCGCCATGTGCTGCGCGGCCAACATGGCCTTCGCGAACCGCCAGGTGATCCTGCATCGCATCCGCGAGGTCTTCGGCGACGTGTTCGAGCGCGACGAGGCGTCGCTCGGCCTCGACATGGTCTACGACGTGGCCCACAACACGGCCAAGCTCGAGCAGCACGAGGTGGACGGACGACGCCGCGAGCTGCTGGTGCACCGCAAGGGCGCGACCCGCGCGTTCCCGCCGGGCCACCCGGAGCTGCCCCCGGCCTACCGCGAGACCGGCCAGCCCGTCATCATCGGCGGCAGCATGGAGACGGGCTCCTACCTGCTCGCCGGCGTCGAGACCGGCGCGGCGAGCTTCTTCAGCACCGCCCACGGCAGCGGCCGCACCATGAGTCGCACCCAGGCGCGCAAGCGCGTGCGCGGGCGGGACCTGAAGCGGCGCATGGAGCATCACGGCATCCTGGTGCGCGCGGCCTCGATGCGCGGCCTCGCCGAGGAGGCGGGCTTCGCGTACAAGAGCGTGGACGAGGTGGCGGCCGCCACGGAGCTGGCCGGCCTGTCGCGGCGAGTCGCTCGCCTGGTGCCCGTCGCCAACGTGAAGGGATGACGCACGGGGGCGGACGGGGCCGCTGCGAGGTCCTCGACGACGTCACCAGCGACGTGAGCCTGCGCGCCCGGGGCGAGAGCCTGGAGGCCGCCTTCACGGCGGCCGCGGACGGGCTGCTCTCGCTCACCGTCGAGAACCCCGAGGCCGTGGCGGCCCGGGAGACCCGCGCGGTGCGGCTCGAGGAGGAAGCCCTCGACCTGCTGCTGCTGCGCTTCCTGAACGAGCTGGTCTACCTGCGCGACGCCGAGGGGCTGCTGCTGCGGGTGGCGAGCCTCGCGATCCGGCGCGACGGCAGCGGCGGCACCGCGCTCGAGGCGCGCCTCGAGGGCGAGACCTTCGACGCGTCCCGCCACGAGGCGGCGGGCGAGGTGAAGGCCACCACGGCCCACGGCCTCGCTGTGGCGCCCTGTCCCGAGGGCTGGGAGGCCCGCTTCACCGTCGACGTGTGAGGTATCCTTCCACGCGACCCGAACCCGAGGAGGCCCCATGAAGATCCGCGCCGCCGTCGCCCACGAGGCCGGTGCCCCCCTCGCCCTCGAGGAGGTGGACCTCGAAGGTCCCCGGGCCGGCGAGGTGCTGGTGGAGCTGAAGGCCACCGGGGTCTGCCACACCGACGCCTACACGCTCTCGGGCGCCGACCCCGAGGGCGCCTTCCCCTGCGTGCTGGGCCACGAGGGGGCCGGCGTCGTCGCCGAGGTGGGGGCCGGCGTGACCTCCGTGGCGCCCGGCGACCACGTGATCCCCCTCTACGTCCCCGAGTGCCGGCAGTGCGAGTCCTGCCTGCACCCGAAGACCAACCTGTGCACCGCGATCCGCGCCACCCAGGGCCAGGGGCTGATGCCGGACGGCACGAGCCGCCTCTCCGTGGGCGGGAAGACCCTGCTCCACTACATGGGAACCTCGACCTTCGCGAGCCATACCGTGCTGCCCGAGATCGCGGTGGCGAAGATCCGGCCCGACGCGCCCTTCGAGAAGGTCTGCTACGTCGGCTGCGGCGTCACCACGGGCATCGGAGCCGTCATCAACACGGCGAAGGTCGAGCCCGGCTCGCGGGTCGTCGTGTTCGGGCTCGGGGGCATCGGGCTGAACGTGATCCAGGGCGCCCGGCTCGTGGGCGCGCACCAGATCGTCGGCATCGACGTGAACCCCGCCAAGCGCGAGCTCGCCGAGCGGTTCGGGATGACGGACTTCGTGGATCCCACCGCCGTCCCGGGCGACCTCGTGGCCCACCTGGTCGAGCTCACCGGCGGCGGCGCCGACTACAGCTTCGACTGCACCGGCAAGGTGGACGTGATGCGCCAGGCCCTCGAGTGCTGCCACCGGGGCTGGGGGGAGTCGGTCATCATCGGCGTGGCCGGCGCCGGTGAGGAGATCGCGACGCGGCCCTTCCAGCTGGTGACGGGGCGGGTCTGGCGCGGCACCGCCTTCGGCGGCGCCCGGGGCCGCAGCGACGTTCCGAAGATCGTGGACTGGTACATGGAGGGGAAGATCGAGATCGATCCCCTCATCACCCACACCCTCCCCTTCGAGAAGATCAACGACGCCTTCGAGCTGATGCACGCGGGCGAGTCGATCCGCAGCGTGGTGACCTACGCATGACGAAGAGCCGAAGCGATGGGCTGGACCGGCGCGAGTTCCTGCGCCGGGGCGCCGCCACCGGGGTCGGGCTGGGCCTGCTGCCCCTCGCCGCGGCGGCGGGGGCCGTCCCCGAGGAGCCCCGGGTGCGCCGGCGCGTGCGCCTGGGCCGCACCGGGCTCACGATCTCCGACGTCTCCTTCGGCTCCAGCCGCCTGCGCGGCGACGAGCGCCTGGTCCACCACGCCCTCGAGCGCGGCATCGACTACTTCGACACCGCCGAGAGCTACACCGGGGGGCGCTCCGAGGAGACCCTCGGCAAGGCCCTCGCCGGGAAGCGCGAGAAGGTGGTGCTCGTCAGCAAGGTGAAGTGCGAGAGGGACTCCAGCCGGGACGAGCTGATGCGGGCCCTGGAGGGCAGCCTGCGTCGGCTGCGCACGGACCGCGTCGAGGTCTACCTCAACCACGCCGTGAACGATCCCGAGCGCCTGCGCAACGACGAGTGGGCGGAGTTCGCGAGTCGCGCCAGGGCCCAGGGCAAGATCCGCTTCACCGGCATGTCGGGCCACGGCGGGCGCCTGGTGGAGTGCCTCGACGAGGCCCTCGACCGGGACCTCGTGGACGTGATCCTGGTCGCCTACAACTTCGGCCAGGACCCGGCCTTCTACCAGCGCTTCACCCAGCGCTTCGACTTCGTGGCGCGCCAGCCGGACCTGCCCCGGGTGCTCGCCAGGGCGAAGCAGAAGGACGTGGGCGTGGTGGCGATGAAGACCCTGATGGGCGGGCGCCTGAACGACCTGCGTCCCTACGAGGGCGGCGGCGCCACCTACGCCCAGGCGGCCTTCCGCTGGGTGCTCTCGGGGCCCCACGTCGACGCCCTGGTGGTGAGCATGCGGAGCGTCGCGGAGATCGACGAGTACCTGGGCGCCTCGGGCTGGAGGCGCCCGGACGTCGCGGACCTCGCCCTGCTGGCGCGCTACGTGGAGCGCAACGGCGAGCGCCAGTGCCGCTACGGCTGCGCGGACTGCGCCGGCGCCTGTCCCCAGGGTGTCCCGATCCCCGAGGTGCTGCGCACGGGCATGTACGCGCGGGACCAGGGCGACCTCGAGCTCGCCCGCGCCGACTACGCGCGGCTCGGCACCGACGCGTCGGCCTGCCTGTCCTGCACGGCGCGCCCCTGTGCCGGCGCCTGTCCCAACGGCCTGCGCCTCGAGCGCCTCGTCGAGGACGCCCACCGGATCGTCCGGAGCTGAGCCCGGCTCAGGGCCGGGCGCGCAGGGCGGGGTCGAGGTAGCGCCCCCAGCGCGCGTCGAAGGGGTGCACCTCGCGCACCCGCTCCTCGTCGCGATGGACGGGGAGCCCCGCGTTCGCCCAGGCGAAGATCGAGCCCTCGAGGTTCGCGACGCGGTGGAAGCCGTGCCGCTGGAGGGCTCGCGCCAGGTGGGAGGAGCGCAACCCCAGGGAGCAGTAGAGCACGATCTCGCGATCGCGCGGCTCCTCGGCGAGGAGCGCCAGGGCCTCGGCCTCGCTGGCGGCGCGCCGCGCGCCACGCAGGTGGCTCACCGCGAACTCCGCGGGGGCCCGCACGTCGAGCAGCAGCGGCGGGTCGCCGGCCGCGAGCCGCCGCTCGAGCTCCGCCACGGGGAGCTGGCGCACCGTCGGGAAGCCTCGCGCGATGGTCGCCGCGAGGCGGGGCAGCGCCTCGGGGCCGGCTCCCGCGACCCCCGCCCAGGCCAGCCTCGCCAGGGCCGCGAGGGGGCGCAGCCCGCCGCTCAGGAGCGTCCGTCTCCGAAGGTGTCCGTGATCGCGGCGAGGTTCTCGCGCACGCGCTCGGGGCGCGCCCCCACCGTGGGCGGATACAGCAGCGCCTGGTCGCTCAGGCCCTCCCACTCCTTCAGCCGGTCGCGCACCTCGGCGGGGCGCCCCGCGATCGCGATGGCGTCGAGCATCTCGTCGCTCACCGCCGCCGCCATGGCGCCGAAGTCGAGGCGCCTGAAGGCGGCGGCGATCTCCTCGCCGGCGGCGCGCCAGCCGTGGACGTCGAGGATGGTGTGGTAGAGCTTCGTCGAGTAGTAGAACGCCACCTGGGCCCGGGCCTCGCGGCGGGCCTCGTCCACGTCGTCGGAGATCGCGCAGACCACGTAGGGGGCGAGCTCGCAGCGCGAGCCCTCGAGCTCGGGCAGCACGCGCTCGCGGATGTAGCGGCGGGTGTAGACCGGGTGGCCCACCAGCCCGTCGGCCACGGCGGCGGCGGTGCGGATCATGCCGCGGTTCACCCCCGCCACGTAGACCGGGATCGTCTCCCGGGCGGCGTCGGGGCGGGCGTACATGGGGATCTGGACGTCGTAGTACTCGCCCTCGAAGCGCAGGCCTCCGCCCTTGGCCGCCGCGAAGGCGGCGCGGATCAGGGCCACGGCCTCGCGCATGCGCGGGGCCGGCGGGTGCTGGAAGGGCACCGAGTACCAGCGCTCGTTCATGCTGCGCGTGCCGCTGCCGAGGCCGAGCACCATGCGGCCCCCGGAGAGCTCGTCGATGTCCATGGCGGCGCTGGCCGCCAGCAGGGGGGTGCGCATGAACGCGTAGGCGATGGCGGTGCCCACCCGGACCCGCTCGGTCGCGGCCGCCACGGCGGCGAGGCGCACGAAGCCGTGCTGGTTGAAGAACTCGATGGTCCACACCGAGTCGAAGCCCGCCGCCTCGGCCCGGCGCGCGGCGTCCACCTGGTCGGCGATGGTGGGCGCGGCGAGGATCAGCCCGTGTCGCATGGGTCCTCCGCGGTCGAGTACGCTTGCCCCCCGGACGTGCAAGCCTGAGCCAGATCGAGAGGAGGCGCAATGGACCCGACGCAGCTGACGGACGTGGCCTACGAGGTCGAGCGGGGCCTCGCCTGGATCACGATCGACCGCCCCGAGCGCTACAACGCCTTCCGGGCCCGTACCGTGGACGAGCTGATCCGCTGCTTCAAGGCCGCCTGGGCGGACCGCAGCGTGGGCGTGGTGGTGCTGACCGGGGCCGGCGACAAGGCCTTCTGCGCCGGCGGCGATCAGAAGCAGCGCCAGGAGACCGGCGACTACGGGCCCTCGGAGAGCGGGCTGTTCGAGATCGAGTCGCTGCACCGCCTGATCCGCGACATCCCCAAGCCCGTGGTCGCTGCGGTGAACGGCGTGGCCGTGGGCGGCGGCCACGTGCTCCACGTGATCTGCGACCTCACCATCGCGGCGGAGCACGCCCGCTTCGGCCAGGCCGGGCCCCGGGTGGGCTCCTTCGACGCCGGCTTCGGCAGCGCCTACCTGGCCCGCATCCTGGGCGAGAAGCGCGCCCGCGAGGTCTGGTACCTGTGCCGCCAGTACGACGCCGCCACCATGGAGCGCTGGGGCCTGGTGAACCAGGTGGTGCCCGGCACCGAGCTGCGCGCCGAGGTGCGGCGCTGGGCCGACGAGATGCTCGAGAAGAGCCCCACGGCGCTGCGCGTGCTGAAGCACTCCTTCAACGCCGACAGCGAGTCCGTGGCCGGCATCGGCACCCTGGCCTGGGACTCCCTCGACCTGTTCGTGGAGAGCCCCGAGGCGCGCGAGGGCGTCGAGGCCTTCAACGAGAAGCGACCCCCCGACTTCTCGAAGTTCCGGTCCTAGACGTGCCCCGCGGCGTCGCACTGGTGACCGGGGGCGCGGGGGCGATCGGCGCCGCGATCTGCCGGGCCCTCGCCGCCGCGGGGCATCCCTGCGCCGTGGCGGACCTCTCCCTCGAGGCCGCGGAGACGGTGGCGGCCGGCCTGGCCGGCGCGGGGGGCCGGGGCGTGGCCCTCGACGTGACCGACCCGGCCTCGGTGGAGGCCGCCGTGGCGCGCAGCGAGACCGAGCTCGGCCCCGTGGACGTGCTGGTGAGCTGCGCGGGCTGGGACGAGTTCCGGGCCTTCCTCGACACCGACGAGGCGTTCTCCGCCAAGGTGCTCGAGATCAACCTGGCCGGGCCGATCCGCATCACGCGGCGCGTGCTGCCGGGGATGGTCGAGCGCGAGGCCGGGCGCATCGTCAACGTGGCCTCGGACGCCGGCCGGGTGGGGTCCTCGATGGAGTCGGTCTACTCCGCCGCCAAGGGCGGGCTCGTCGCCTTCACCAAGACCATCGCGCGCGAGATGGCCCGCCACGGCATCACCGCGAACGCCGTGTGCCCGGGCCCCACCGACACCCCGCTCTTCAACGACATGGCGGACGCGAGCCCCTCGGGCGAGCGCATGCGAACGGCCCTCGCGCGGGCGATTCCCCTCGGCCGGCTCGGCGTGCCCGAGGACGTGGCGCCCGCCGTGGCCTTCCTCGCGTCCGACGAGGCCCGCTTCATCACGGGGCAGACGCTCTCCGTGAGCGGCGGCCTCACCATGTGCTGACCGGGCCCCGGTATCCCGCCCCAGCTCGCGCCGGCGCCTGTGGACAAACGCCCCGATGAACGCGGTTGGGTCCCGCCGCGCACCGGGCACGCGGATTGCAGCCACTTCGACCTTTCGATTCGGATCGAGGTGGGTCCTTGCCCGACGCTCCGCTGCCCGGCTGCGAGAACACCGGCGCCCCCGGCCGCGCGCTGCTCCAGTCCGCCCTCGACGGGCTGGGCTGCCACGTGGCGGTGCTGGACCGCGGCGGGCGCATCCGCGTCGTCAACCGCGCCTGGCGCGCCTTCGCCCGCGAGAGCGGGCTCGCCCTGCCCGACGCCGGCGTCGGCGCCAGCTACCTCGGGGTCTGCGACCGGGCCGCGGCCGAGGGCGTCCCCGGGGCGGCGCGGGTGGCGGAGGGCATCCGGGAGGTGATCCGGGGCCGCGCCGAGGCCTTCGAGATCGAGTACCCGTGCCACGACCCGGCGGATCCGGACCGGCGGCGCTGGTTCTTCATGCGCGTGGCGCCGCTGCGAGGCAACGCCACGGCGGCCGCGGTGATCGAGCACACCGACGTCACGGCGCTGCGCCGCGCCGAGGGCGCCCGCGCCCGGCTCGAGGGGCAGCTGCGCGACGCCCAGCGGCTCGAGAGCCTGGGCGCGCTGGCCGGCGGGATCGCCCACGACTTCAACAACCTGCTGACGGTGATCCTCGGCAACGGCCGGCTCGTCCTCGAGGAGCTCGCCCCGGACTCGCCGCTCCGCTCGCGGCTCGAGCGCGTGCGGGGAGCCGCCGAGCAGGCCGCCCGGCTCACCGAGCAGATGCTCGTCTACGCGGGCGAGGGTCCGCTGGCCAAGCAGCCCGTCGAGCTCTCCCGGGTCGTGGAGGAGATGCGGCCCCTGCTCGACGCCTGCATCGGCGGGCGGGCCGTGCTCGAGACCCGTCTCGACTCCGCGCTGCCCACGGTGGAGGCCGATCCCGCCCAGCTCCGGCAGGTCGTCCTCAACCTCGTCATCAACGCCGCCGAGGCCCTGGAGGGCCACGCCGGGAGCATCGGGGTGCGGACCGGCACGCTGCGCGCCGGCCGCGACGAGCTGGCCGGCAGCCTCGGAACGCCGGATCTCCCCGCCGGCGACTACGTGTTCGTCGAGGTCTCGGACTCCGGGGCGGGCATCGCGCCCGCGCGCCGCGAGCGGCTCTTCGAGCCCTTCTTCTCCACCCGCAGCAACGGGCGCGGCCTGGGCCTCGCGGTGGTGCTCGGGATCGTGCGCGCCCACCAGGGCGGGCTCCAGGTGGATTCCACGCCGGGCGTCGGCACGGCCTTCCGGGTGCTGCTTCCCCGGGGCTCCGCGGCCGTCGGCGACGGTTTCACCCGGAAGCGCAACCGCGCCGCCCTGCGCCCCGTCGGCGAGGCGCGCATCCTGGTGGTGGACGACGAGCCCGCCGTCCTCGAGGTGGCCGAGGTGTTCCTCGAGCGGGCGGGCTTCCGCGTGCTGTGCGCGCCGGGGGGCGCCAAGGCGGTGGAGATCCTGCGCTCCCGGCGCGACGAGGTTGACGCCGTGGTGCTCGACCTCACCATGCCCGAGATGAACGGCGTCGAGACCTTCGCCGCGCTGCGCGGCATCCGGCCCGACCTGCCCATCCTCGTGGTGAGCGGCTACAGCGAGGCCCTGGCGGAGCAGCACTTCCCCTGCGCGGCGCTGTCCGGCCTGCTGCGCAAGCCCTACGAGCCCGAGGAGCTCGTGGAGCGGCTCCGGGGCATGCTCGCCGAGGCGAGCTAGGCGGCCGGCCCGCCAGCCGACCGAGCCCTCCGGGCTCGCCTTGCGGCGGAAGCCGACCCATCCCGGGTCGGCCTCCCTCCTAGACGGCGTCGCGCTGCTCGCGAAGGAACTCGAGCACCGCCTCGGTGAAGACGTCGTTGCGGTCGCCCGCCACCATGTGGCCCGCCTCGGCGACGTCCACGAAGCGCGCGTGGGGCACCAGGTCGAGGAACTCGCGCGCCCCCTCGGCGGTGACCAGCTCGCTCTTGCGTCCGCGCACCAGGAGGGTGGGGGCGCCGACGGCGCGCGCGGCGTCGCGCAGGCGCTCGGGGTTGCGGGTGGCGGCCGGCCGCCGGTCGCCGGTCAGGAACTGCGGGTCCCAGTGCCAGCGGTAGCGGCCGTCGTCGTGGAGCCGGAGGTTCTTGCGCAGGCCCGAGACGTCCTTGGGCCGCGGCCGGTGCGGCAGGTACTCCGCGATCGCGTCCGCCGCCTCCTCGACGTTGGCGAAGCCCTCGAAGCCTCCGCGCATGAAGCTCAGGATCTGCTCGACGCCCTGGCGGTCGAGGCTCGGCACGACGTCCACCAGGACCAGCGCCCGGGCCACGCCGCCCCGCGTCTCGCCCTCGGCGAGCAGCGACGTGATGCCGCCCAGGGAGGCGCCCACCAGGACGGGACGCTCGGAGAAGGTGGCGAGGACGGCGCGCAGGTCGGCGACGAAGCCGTCGAAGGAGTAGTCGCCGTCCGGCGCCCACTCGCTGTCGCCGTGGCCGCGCAGGTCGATGGCCAGGGCGTACCAGCCCTCGGCGGCGAGGGCGGCCGCGGTGCCGCCCCAGGAGTGGCGGGTCTGGCCGCCGCCGTGGAGCAGCAGCACCGGCGGCCCCGAGGGCTCCCCCCAGGCGTCGGCGCACAGGCCGAGGTCCTTGGCGCCGCGCAGGATGCGCGGGCGGGGCTCCAGGGGCTCGGAGGCGTCGGTCGGCTCGGCGGCTTCCTCGGACATCGTGATACTGTAACCGGGCCTGTCTCCGCCTTCGACCGGGAGCCAGAAGGACCGGGAGCCAGAAGGACCGGGAGCCCGAGGGATGCTGCGAACCCCGCTGTGCGAACGCTTCGGAATCGAGGTGCCGATCTTCCTCGCCGGCATGGGCGGCGTCGCCTACGCGGAGGTCTGCGCGGCGGTGAGCGAGGCGGGCGGCTACGGCACCCTCGGCATGGCGGGCGTGCCGCCCGAGGCGATCCGCGAGCAGATGCGCGAGGTGCGACGCCTCACCGCGAAGCCCTTCGGCGTGGATCTCCTCGCCGCGCTCCCGGACCAGATGATGGACTCCATCGACGTCGTGATCGAGGAGGGCGCCAGCGCGTTCATCGCCGGCCTGGGCGTGCCCGGCCCCGTGATCGAGCGCTGCCACGAGGCCGGCCTGCAGGTGATGAGCCTGTGCGGCAAGGTGAGCCACGCCGTGGCGGCGGAGCAGGCCGGCTGCGACGTGGTGGTGGCCCAGGGCACCGAGGCCGGCGGACATACGGGACGCGTGGCGGGCATGGCGCTGATCCCGCAGATCGTCGACGCCGTCTCGATCCCCGTGCTCGCCGCCGGCTCCATCGTGGACGGCCGCGGCCTGGTGGCGGCGCTCGGCTTCGGCGCCCAGGGGGTGTGGATGGGGACGCGCTTCATCGCGTCCCGCGAGGCCCGCGCCTCGGAGGGCTACAAGAAGGCCGTCGCCCGGGCCGGCTCCGCCGACACCGCGGTCACCCGGAGCTACTCGGGCAAGCCCATGCGCGTGATCCGCAACCGCTGGGTCGAGGACTGGGAGCGGCGCTCCGACGAGCTCCAGCGCTTCCCGGCGCAGATGGGGGTTTCGACGCGGGCCGGCGTCATGGGCTTCGTGGCTCCCGACGCCGGCGAGGGCGGGGACCCGGCCACCCAGTGCATGCCCTGCGGCCAGGGAGCCGGAGCGATCTCCGACATCGTCCCGGCAGCCGAGATCGTCGAGGACGTGATGCGCGAGGCCGAGGAGGTGATCGCGCGCCTCGCCGCACTCCCGGGCTGAGCCTCCCGCGCCCCCCTCGCGTCCCGCCGACTGCCCGGCGAGCCGGCCCGGGACGCGCTACACCCCTCTGGCTCTCACCCCGGAGGCTCCCCCCATGCCCACCATCGCCGAAGTGCACGCCCAGCTGACGGCTCCCGGCTCCATGTTCGAGACCGGCGAGACCGAGGTCCGCGGGGTCCCCACCCGCACCTGGAAGAACGCGCCCCCCTCCCTGCGCCAGGTCCTCGAGAACAGCCGGCTCCACGGCGACAAGACCTTCCTGGTCTACGAGGGCGAGCGCTGGAGCTTCGAGGAGCACTTCCGGGCGGCGGCCCACCTGGCGCGCATCCTGCGCGAGGAGTGGGGCGTCCAGACCGGCGACCGCGTCGCCATCGCGATGCGCAACTTCCCCGAGTGGTCCATCGCGTTCTTCGCCGCCGCCGCGGCGGGGGCCGTGGTGGTGCCCCTCAACTCCTGGTGGAAGGGCGAGGAGCTCGAGTACGGGCTCCAGGATTCGGGCTCGACCCTGCTCTTCGCCGACGCGGCCCGGGCCGAGAGCCTGAAGCCCCACCTCGCCGGCCTGCCGGTGGAGAAGCTGGTGGTCGCCCGCGGCGAGTGCGACGTGCCCGGGGCCCTGCGCTTCGAGGGCGTCCTCGGCACGCCGCCCGCGGATGCCGCGCTGCCGGAGCTCGCCCTCGAGCCCGAGGATGCCGCCACCCTGTTCTACACGTCGGGCACCACGGGCCGGCCCAAGGGCGCCCTCGGCACCCACCGCAACATCTGCTCCAACCTGGTGGCGGTGGCGTTCGTGCAGGCGCGCAGCGCCCTGCGCAGCGGCCGCGCCCTGCCGCCCCCGGGCGAGCGGCCCCAGAACGCCCAGCTCGTCTCCGTGCCCTTCTTCCACGCCACGGGCTGCCACGCGATCCTGTGCGGCAACCTGGCCTTCGGCGGCAAGCTGGTGATGATGTACAAGTGGGACCCCGAGCAGGCCCTGAAGCTCATCGAGGAGGAGCGCGTCACCAGCTTCGGTGGCGTGCCCGCCATGGTCTGGCAGGTCCTCGAGTCGCCCAACCTCGGGAAGCACGACCTCTCGAGCGTGACCGGCGTGAGCTACGGCGGCGCGCCGGCGGCGCCGGACCTGGTGCGCCGCATCCGCGAGACCTTCGGGGACGTGGTGTCTCCGGGCAACGGCTACGGCCTCACCGAGACCTCGTCCATCACCACCTTCAACGCCGGCGCGGACTACGTGGCCCGGCCGGACAGCGTCGGCCCCGCGATCCCGGTGTGCGAGCTCAAGGTGGTGGACGCCGAGGGCAAGGAGCTTCCCAACGGCCAGGTGGGCGAGCTCTGGATCAAGGGCCCCAACGTGGTGAAGGAGTACTGGCGCAAGCCCGAGGCCACCGCCGAGACCTTCAGCCACGGCTGGCTCCACTCCGGCGACCTCGCCCGCATCGACGACGAGGGCTTCGTGGTGATCGTGGATCGCGCCAAGGACATGGTGATCCGGGGCGGCGAGAACGTCTACTGCGTCGAGGTCGAGTCGGTCCTCTACGAGCACCCCCAGGTGATGGATGCGGCCGTGATCGGGCTCCCCCACAAGGTGCTGGGCGAGGAGGTGGGCGCCGTGGTGCAGCTCACGCCCGGTGCCACGGCGGACGAGGCGGCCCTGCGCGCCCACGTGGCCGAGCGCCTGGCGGCCTTCAAGGTGCCGGTGCGCATCGAGCTGCGCAGCGAGCCGCTGCCCCGCAACGCCAACGGCAAGATCCTGAAGAACCAGCTGCGCGACGAGGTCACCCGGGCCGGGTAGGCTCCGAGGCGCGCCCAGCGAGGGGTCATGAGCGAAGCCACCCACAAGGTCGCCGTCGCCCGCTTCAGCGAGCTCGAGCCCGAGACTCCCCATCCCGCCGAGGTGGCCGGGGTGGACCTCGTGATCGTGCGCTGGCCGGACCGGGACGAGGTCTCGGTGCTCTACGGGCGCTGCCTCCACCGCGGCGCGCTGCTCGCCGACGGCGAGGTGCGTGGCGAGGACCTGATCTGCGGCGTCCACGGCTGGGACTACCGCTACCGCAGCGGCGTGAGCGCCTACAACAACCGCGAGCGCCTCGAGCGCTTCACCCACTGGATCGAGGACGACCAGGTCTGGGTGGACGAGGCGGAGATCCGCGAGTGGGAGCGCTGCAACCCCCAGCCCTACGACCGCGCGGCCTACCAGGGTGCCTACGCGGACCCCCACGGCACGCCGGACGAGCCCTTCAACCACTGGATCCAGGAGATGGCGGAGCGCGGCCTCGAGCGCGTGGGCCATCACGGCCGCGTGGACGCCATGGGGGTGCCGCGCGCCGAGCTGCCCTCCTGGGACGACCTCCAGCTGCTCACCGCCCAGCTCCACCGGGTGCCGCTGCTCGACGACGAGGAGGTGGGGAGCGAGCTGGTGATCGGCCCCAACGCGAAGCGGCCCCTGGTGCTCGAGATCCCGCTCTTCGTCTCCGACATGAGCTTCGGAGCGCTCTCCGAGGAGGCCAAGGTGGCCCTGGCCCGGGGCGCCGAGGCCGCGGGCAGCGCCATCTGCTCCGGCGAGGGCGGCATGCTGCCCGAGGAGCAGGGCGAGAGCTCGCGCTACCTCTACGAGCTGGCCTCGGCCCGCTTCGGCTTCTCCATGGACAAGCTCTCGAAGGTCCAGGCCTTCCACTTCAAGTGCGGCCAGGGCGCCAAGACCGGGACCGGCGGCCACCTGCCCGGCCACAAGGTGAAGGGCAAGATCGCCGAGGTGCGCGGGCTCGCCGAGGGCCAGTCGGCGATCTCGCCGTCGCGCTTCCCGGACTGGGAGCACGTGGAGGACTTCCGCCGCTTCGCCGACGAGGTGCGCGAGGCCAGCGGCGGCATCCCGATCGGCTTCAAGCTCTCGGCCCAGCACGTGGAGCGCGACATCGACGCCGCGCTCTCGGCCGGCGCCGACTACGTGATCCTCGACGGCCGGGGCGGCGGGACCGGGGCGGCGCCGCTGATCTTCCGCAACAACATCAGCGTGCCCACCATCCCCGCCCTGGCCCGGGCGCGGCGCCACCTCGACCGCCTGGGCCGCGGGGACGTCACCCTGATCGCGACCGGCGGCCTGCGGGTGCCCTCGGACTTCGTGAAGGCGATGGCGCTGGGCGCCGACGGGGTCGCCCTCGCGAACTCCGCCATCCAGGCCATCGGCTGCCTGGGCATGCGCGCCTGCCACACCAACAACTGCCCGGTGGGGATCGCGACCCAGCGGCCGGAGCTGCGCGCGAGGCTCGAGGTGGATCTCGCCGCCAAGCGCCTCGCCCGCTTCCTGCGCAGCGCGACGGAGCTGATGCGCGTGCTGGCCCGGGCCTGCGGCCACCGCCACCTGAGCCGCTTCTCCCCCGACGATCTGGTGACCTGCCAGCGCGAGATGCACCACCTCACCGGTGTCGCCTACGCGGGGGTCTCGCCGTGAGCGGCTGGAGCGACCTCGGCTCGCCCAAGCCGCCCGACCTCGTCGACGCCCGCCTCCAGCTCCACCACGCCGCCCTGTGGGCGGCGGCGGTGGGGGCCACGCTGCTCGAGCCCCGGCCCGACGACGGCCACCCGAACCTCGGCTGGGACGCGGCCAGCGGCTCCCTGGCCGGCCATGCCGTGGCCGGCCCGCGCCCGTTCCGAGGGGCGCTGCGCCTGGCCGAGCCGGCGCTCCTCGTCCTCGAGGAGGACGGCCGGGAGAGCGCCTCGCTACCCCTCGACGGCCGCACCCTCGAGGAGGCCGGGGCCTGGCTGGCCCGGACCCTCGGCGAGCGGGCGCCGGACGGCGTGCGGCCGCCGGGCTACGAGCTGCCCGACCACGCGATCGCGCGGGGTGCGGCCTTCGCGGCGCGCCCGCCCGAGGCCTTCGCCGAGCTGTCGCGCTGGTACGCGGCGACGGCGGCGAGCCTGGAGCGGCTGGCGGCCGCCACGCCCGGGGCCTCTCCGGTGCGCTGCTGGCCCCACCACTTCGACCTCGCCACCCTGGTGACCCTGGAGGCCGGCGACGACCCGGAGAGCTCGCGCACCGTGGGGCTGGGGCTCAGCCCCGGCGACGGGAGCTACGCCGAGCCCTACCTCTACGTGACGCCCTGGCCCTACCCCGAGGCGGGCTCCCCGCTGCCGCCGCTTCCGGAGGGGGGCCACTGGCACACCGAGGGCTTCACCGCCGCCATCCTGACGGGCTCGAGCCTCGTGGCGACGAGCCCGGGCCCGGCCCGCGAGGCCGCGGTGGAGGGCTTCCTCACCGCGGCCTTCGAGGCCTCGCGCCGGCTGACCGGCGCCGGCTCCTAGGGGCCGGTCCGGGCAGCTCGCTGGATCGGCCCCCTGGCTGAGCGAGCCCTCCGGGCTCGCCTTGCGGCGGAAGCCGACCCATCCTGGGTCGGCCCCCTAGCTCCGGCTGCGGGCCTCTCCCCGCCAGAAGCCGAGCAGGGACAGCGCGGCCAGCAGCAGCGCGGCGAGCAGCGCCGAGCCCCAGGTCGAGGTCACGGGCACCTGCACCGGCGTGCACTCGAGCCCCGAGGCGTCCTGGTCCCCGACGTCGAAGGCGCCCAGCGGACCGGTGCACTGGCACACCACCGCGGCCACGGCGGGCTCGCCGCCCACGATGTCGGCGCAGACCGCCGGCGTGTCGATCACCACCGCGGCGTCGAAGGCGGCGATGTTGCCGACGACGAGCGGGTTCGGCAGGCCGAGCAGGTTGTTGGCGTCCACCAGGCTGCAGGCGAGCAGGTCGGCCACGCCGCCGTTCTGGATCTCGTGGCGTACCACCACGCCGTCGGTGGTGGCCGCCGCGCAGGACTGCACCAGGGTGTTGGCGGGGTCGTCACCGTCGCGCACGTCGAAGAACGTGGTGCCGCCGTCGCAGGAGATCTGGCGGTCGAGCTTCACCACGCAGGCGCCCGGGAAGAAGAAGGGCGCGCTTCCCGAGCCGCTCCCCGACGCCTGGGCGGTGAAGACGTCGCCCGGGTCGGTGGTCGCGTCGAGCTCGAAGCGGCCCGCCGGGGTGGCGGGCTGGCCGCCCGGCTGGGCCTGGGCGGTGATGGTCGCGAGCTTGGTGAAGGTCGGGAAGGCCGGCAGGTTCTTGGTGTTGCCGGCTCCCGTGTAGGTGAGCAGCACCTCGTTGTTGTTGGGGTTCACCGCGCACGAGACGTCCACCTCGGGCGCGCAGTTCACGTTCGCGAAGGTCCCCACCAGCGGCACCAGACACGGCTCGGCGTCCGCGCAGGCCAGGGTGACGGTGGTCGTCCCCTGGATCTGGGCCGGCACCTCGACCCCGCCGGTGATGCAGGTGTTGAGGATGAAGAGATCGATGGTGACGACCTCGCCCGGCTCGAGGACGTCACCGGGCGGCGTCTGGCCGAGGTTCGGCTGGGGCAGCAGCAGCGCGCTGCAGCTCGTCTGGGCGCGGGCCGCATCGGCGCCGCCCAGCACGAGGATGGCGCCCGCCGCGAGCGCCAGGGCGACCTGCGCCCACCGGTCCCGAAGGCGCGGGGTCACCGCACCTCGCCGCATCCCATGTACCCGCATGTCGGTCCGCTCTCCCTGCGCCGCGTCCCTGCCGATTCCGCGCCGCCTGCATCGCTTCCGGTACCGCGCCCCCGGACCCCTGCCGCCCGGCAACCGCCCAATTAAGACGCAAAGGGCGTGCAGAAACAACAGGAAATTGGGGGAATTTCCCTGTAGCGCGAAGCCCAAACACGGGTTGTTGCCCCAGGGGGGATCCCCGCTTTTCGAAGAAGTCATCAAGAGTTCCCCCCGTTCGCGGCGTATTCCACCCGCCCTGTGCGCTTCGTCACAGACGGGGCCTGCCGCACCGACGAAACACGAGGGGCTTGATCGAGGGCGGCCCGTCCGGGGGAGGGCGGCGGGAGCCCGTGAGAACCGCCGAGCGAGCCGGTGCGGCGCGCTCCACGGAGAGGCTCCCCCGCATGTCCCAGGCACGCTTCGTCCTCCCCCTCCTCGCGGGCCTCCTGGCCCTGGGCTCCGCCTGTGACGGCGAGGTCGTCCAGATCGTCTCGCCCGGATCGGGCACGACCGTGACGGCGGCCCAGACGCTGAACCTGCGGGTCGCGCTCACGCCCGTCGGGCAGGAGAGCGTCGACCTCCTCGGCGGTCTCGAGCGCATCGACTTCTGGGTGGACGGCGGCCTCGCCTGCAGCGTCAGCGCGGCGCCCTTCAGCTGCCCCTGGCCGGTGTCCAGCGCCCAGAACGGTCTGCACACCTGGCACGCCACGGTGCACGCCGCGAACGGCCTCGAGAAGGTCTCCGCCACCGCGACCCTCGTCGTCGACGTCCCCGCCGGTCCCACGGGCGAGCCGGCGCTGCTGGGCTTCCTGCCGGGCATGGGCTCGGCCCGGGACGTGGTCCCGGCCGGGGCCACGGCCTACGTGGCGTCGGACACCTTCGGCATCGCCGTGGTGGACGACGTCACCACGGGCGCCCCCACGGTGACGGCGGCCTCGACCAGCGCCTTCTCGGGCGAGCACCTCGCGGTGGCGGGGACCCGCGGCGTCGCGACGGGCGTCGCCGAGGACGGCACCGCCACCCTCTACGTGCTCGACCTGCCGCCGGCGGGCTGGCCCGAGGTGGTGGGCACGCTCGAGACCACCCTCGTACCCGGCTCGACCACGGGCTTCCACGACGTCGCCATCGACCCCTCGGGCAGCCACGCCGTGGTCGCGGCCGGCTCCGACGGCGTCTGGGTGGTCGACCTCTCGACCCCCTCCGCGCCCTCGGTGCTCGGTAGCTACGACGCGCCGGAGTGGAACGCCTGGTCGCTCGGCGTCGCGCTCCAGGGCGGCTACGCCTACGTGGCCGAGGGCGGCCGGGGCCTGAAGGTGCTGAGCCTCGCCAACCCCTCCCAGCCCACCCTCGTGGGCACCCGCATGCTCTCGGGCACGCAGCAGAGCGTGGCCGTCTCGGGCGTCCGCGCCTACGTGGCGAGCCAGACCGGGGCCCTGCGCGTTCTCGACGTCGCCAACCCGACCGCCCCCGTGTGGCTCGGCACCGGCGCCATGAGCGGCGTGGGGCTGCGGGTGGCGGCCCAGGGCAACCAGGTCGCGACCCTCGCGGCGAGCGGCGCCGACTCGGTCCTCGACCTGTTCGACGCCACCAACCCCACGATCCCGGCGAAGACCGGCTCGGTGGTGGTCGGTCCGCTGTCCGAGGGCAAGGGGCTCGCCCTGGCCGGAGGCCGCGCCTGGGTGGCGGCGGGCTCCGGAGGCCTCCAAGTCTACGACGCCGGCTCCGCGTCGCTCAGCCTGAGCGGTCTGGTGGAGGACCGCTTCGTGGGCGAGCAGATGGGGGCCGACGGCGACCTCGCCGTGGTGGTGGGGCACGACGTCAACACCGGCCACGCGCACCTCCAGGTGCTCGACCTCGCGAACCCGGCCCAGCCGGTCCGGACGGGCGAGCTCGCCACCAGCATCGTGCCGGGCTCGGTGACGGGCTTCCGCGACGTGGTGGTCTCGCGCAGCCGCAACCTCGCGGTGGTGGCGGCGGGCTCGGACGGCGTCTGGCTGGTGGACGTCTCGAACCGCTCCTTCCCCGTGGTGGTCGGCATCTACGACTCGCCGGGCTGGGTGATGGGCCTCGACCTCGACGCTTCCGCCAGCCACGCCTACCTCGCCGACGGCACCGGCGGGCTCAAGGTGCTGAGCCTCGCCAACCCGTCCCAGCCGACCCTGGTGGGCAGCCTGGGCTTCTCCGGGACCCAGCGGGACGTGGCGGTGGAGGGCGGCCTGGCCTTCGTGGTGAACCAGGGCGGCTCGATGCGGGTGGTGGACGTGACCAACCCCGCGAGCCCGCGCTGGATCGGCTCCGCCAGCCTGAGCGGCTTCGGCTACCACGTCGCGGTGAGCGGCGACCTCGCCGTGGTGCACTCGGGCAACTCGAGCGACGACTTCCTCGACGTGCTCGACGTGAGCAATCCGTCGAGCGCGACCCGGATCGCCTCGCTGGCCGTGGCCGACAGCGGCGCTGCGGGCGGCGTGGACGTCTCGGGCAACCTCGCCGCGGTGGCGGCCGGGCCCGAGGGCCTGCTCCTCTACGACCTGGCCGACCCGGCGTCGCCGGACCTGCTGAGCAGCGGCGAGGTCGTGGGCGAGGTCCACGACGCCGCCCTCGACGGCGCCACGGTCTGCGTCACCGGCTTCCCGGCGGTGGTGAGCATCCTCGGCCTCTAGCCCGCTCCCTCCACCGGGCCCGACGGCCGGCGCACCCCCGGGCGGGGCGCGCCGGCGTCGAGTCGCTCAGCGGCTGCGGGCGGCCAGCCGACGCCGGCGCAGCCACATCAGCGGCGGCAGCAGGAAGGCCAGCTCGAAGCCCAGGCCGCACTTGGAGCCGAAGGGCAGCGGTTCGCCGTCCCAGTCGCAGTCGAGGGTCGAGCTCGCGGCCACGATCCCCTCCAGGCTCCAGTCGTTCATGTAGCCGTACTGGCCCTTCCCGTCGCCCTGGCGCTTGCCGCAGTCCGATTCGTGGTCCATCTGCTTGTCCGAGCAGGACAGGTGGAACGTGGACTCTCCGAGCTTCCCGCCACCCGGCTGGAAGATCTCCCAGATCACGTCCTTCGGCCCGCCGGCGAAGCCCGCCACGGTGACCTTCTCGCCCACCTGGACGTCCTCGATGCTGACGAGCTGCTGGCTGCCGGGCTGGCCGTTCCAGACCACCACGTCCACCGGACCCGCGCCGTGCCACACCATCGACAGCTCGTTGATGGGCTTCTTGCACACGAACGGGTTCGGCGGCTTCATGACGTCGACCACCGCGAAGGCGTTGTCGAGGCAGACCTGGCTGCCGCGCCGGGCCATGCCCACCGCCACGTTGAGGGTCGACTTCTCGAGCTCCGTGCGTCGCAGGAAGCTCACCATCTCCCCCGGCTCCAGGCTGATGTCGTCCTCGATGGTCGCGATCGGGCCCAGCTTGTCGTCACTCAGGGTCACCTGCGACACGGCGCCGTCACCCACGTTGGTGACCATGTACTGGTACTCGACCAGTCCGCTCTTCTTGACGCCACCGCCGCCGTCGGAGTCGGAGTCCGAGTCCGAGTCCTCCTCGGAGTCCGAGCGCCCGTCCGAGTCCCCGTCCTCGTCGAAGTCCGAGGCCGAGTCCGAGTCCGAGTCGGTGCTCGAGTCCGAGTGTCCGTCGGAGTCCTCGTCCCAGTCCTTGTCCGAGGCCGAGTCCGAGTCCGAGTCGGTGCTCGAGTCCGACGCGCCGTCCGAGTCCCCGTTCCACCACCAGTCCAGATCGGAGTCGGAGTAGGAATCCGAGTCCGAGCCGGAGTCGGAGTCGATGTCCGAGTCCTCGACGCACTCCCGGTCGGAGTCGGAGTCGGAGTCGGAGTCGGCGCTCGAGTCGGAGCGGCCGTCGGAGTCGCCGTTCCAGTCCCTGTCCGAGTACGAGTCGGAGTCCGAGTCGGTGCTGGAGTCGGAGTTCCCGTCCGAGTCCCCGTCCCAGTTCAGATCCGAGTCCGAGTAGGAGTCCGAGTCCGCGCTGGAGTCGGAGCGGCCGTCGGAGTCGCCGTTCCAGTCCCTGTCCGAGTAGGAGTCCGAGTCCGAGTCGGTGTCCGAGTCGGAGTCGCCGTCGTCGTCACCGGGCTTGCACTTGAACTCGAGCTCGCAGACGTTGGTGAGCTCGTCCGGCGCGATCGGGCACAGCGACCCGGGCGGCGAGGTCGAGGGGATCAGGGCCGAGTGGCCCTGCTTGTCCACGAAGCCCAGCACGCGCCAGGTCGGCGACGGGTCGCCCTTCTTCACGCCCGGTCCCGAGCTCTTGTCGAGGGGCGCGGGGTCGCCGGCCACGTAGGGGGTGGAGCAGCTGGTGTGGATCTTCTCCCGGACCCCGTCCACGGTGATCGAGACCTTCGAGCCGAGGCTGTAAGGCCGGTTGTCGATCGTGTAGCCGTCCTGGTCCGGCCGCTCGAGGACCGTCACCCCCGAGACCAGGTCGATCGGGTCGTAGATCACCGTCGGCCCGTTCCAGGGCTCCACCACGACCCGCGCACCGGTCCGGTCGGGACCGATGTACTGGAGGAGGGTGGCGGCGATCTTGGCCTTGCAGCGCAGCTCCTTCGGCGAGGGCACGATGCAGCAGGTCTTCTTGACCTCGATCTCGCAGACCGGCTCGATGCAGACCAGGTGGGCCGGGTCGCTCGCCGTGGGGGCCGGTGTTCCGGTCTCCGCGGAGTTGGCGTCCACGCTGGCCACGTTGTCGAACACGCCCGCCGTGTCGCACACCAGGGGCACCGCGAGCTCGGGCAGGGCGCCCTCGTCGATCACGATCTCGTCGCCCGCGGCCAGCAGGCCCGGCACCAGGAAGCCGGCGATGCCGAGGGTCGGGTCGTTCACGACGATGTCGTTCAGCGCCACCGGGCCCGGGTTGCGGACCACCAGGCGGTAGCTGGCGCCGGCCGGGAGCTCGACCTCGGGCGCGTCGGCGCCGCCGGGGTCGTTGGCGTCCACGAACTGGCCCGTCGCGGGGTCGAAGATCTCCTTGCGGATCTTCACCTGGGGCGGCGGGACGCAGCGCAGGTTCGCCGGGTCCGTCGCGGTCGGGGCCGGCGTCAGGGTCTGGGTGGACCGGGCGTCGACGCTGGCGACGTTCTCGAAGATCCCCTCCTGGTCGCAGCGCGTCGGCACCACCAGGCCCGGGATCGTGCCCGAGTCGATCACCAGCTCGCCGCCCGGGGCGATGGCGCCGGGCACGGCCACGTTCACGAGGCCGAGCTCGGCATCGTTCACCACGATGTCGATCACCGACACCGGGCCCACGTTGCGGACGATGAGCCGGTAGGTGGCGCCGCTCGGGAAGTCGAAGGCCGGGGCGCTGCCGGCGTCGTCGGCGTCGAAGAAGTCACCCGTGGCCCCCTGGATCTGCTTCTCGAGCTCGATCCGCGGCGGCCCCACGCAGCGCAGGTTGGCGGGGTCCGTGGCCCTGTTCGCGGCGCTCCCCGTCGCGACGGACACCGCGTCGACGCTGGCCGTGTTCAGGAACACCCCGGCGCCGTCGCAGCGCAGCGGCACGGTGAGGGCGGGGATCGTGCCCGAGGCCACGACCAGCTCCCCGCCGGCGGGGATCGTGCCCGGCACCGGGAAGTTCACGATGCCGAGGGTGGCGTCGTTCACCACGATGCCGGTGACGTCCACGCCTCCCAGGTTGCGGACGACGAGCCGATAGGTGGCGCCGCTCGGGAAGTCGAAGACCGGCGCGCCGCCGGCGTCGTCGGCGTCGACGAAGACGCCGCTGGCGTTCCGGATCTGCTTCTCGAGGTCGATCACCGGCGACGGCACGCAGCGCAGGTTCGCCGGGTCCATCGCCGTCGGCGCCGGAGTCCCCGTCTCGCTCGAGCTGGCGTCGGCGCTGGCGGTGTTCAGGAACACGCCGGCCTGGTCGCAGCGCGTGGGCACCACGAGGCCCGGGATCGTGCCCGAGTCGATGACCAGCTCGCCGCCGGGCGCGATCGTCCCGGGCACGGCCACGTTCACGAGGCCGAGAGTGGCGTCGTTGATCACCACGTCGGTCACGTCCACGGCGCCCGTGTTGCGCACGATCAGGCGGTAGACGGCGCCGCTCGGGAAGTCGACCACCGGCGCGCTGCCGGCGTCGTCGGCGTCCACGAAGGCGCCGCCCGGGGCCTGGATCTGCTTCTCGAGCTCGATGCTGGGCGGGTCGACGCAGCGCAGGATCGCGGGGTCCATGGCGGTCGGGGCCGGCGTGCCGGTCTCGACCGAGCTGGCGTCGGCGCTGGCGGTGTTCGGGAACACGCCGCCCGTCGCGCAGCGGATCGGGAGCTCGAGGCCCGGGATGGTCCCCGAGTCGATCACCAGCTCGCCGCCGGGCGCGATGCTGCCGGGCACGGCGACGTCGACGAGGCCCAGGGTCGCGTCGTTCACGACGAGGTCCGAGACC
>JANQFK010000021.1 GCA_028277885.1 Myxococcota bacterium | reverse complement strand
CCGGCTCGCGGGCGGAGGGGGCGGGGCTGCCCGGGCCGCGCCCGACGAGCACCACCAGCAGCGCGGCGAAGCCCAGCACGGCGGCGGTCAGCAGCAGGTCTGGAGCGCGTCCGCGCAGTCGGGAGAGCCAGTCGCCCACCCTGTGGGGTTAGCGCAGCCCGGAGGGAGCGTGGCGAGCCCACGGGCGCGCCTGCGGAGCCCGGGCCCGGGCCGCACCGGGTCGAGTCCCCCACGCCGAGCCCATCGGACCGGTCGCCTCGGACCGCGAGCCCGAGGCCGCGCTTCGCTATCTCCACCCCATGCCTCGCCTCGGCTGGTCTCTCCCGGGCGCCGCCGCACTCGTGCTCCTGGCCGGCTGCGTGCCGAGCCCCGGACCCTTCGTGCTCCCGCCGCTGGAGGGACGCGTGGTGGACACCGACACCGGGGCCCCCATCGCGGACGCCGAGGTGGTGGCCCGCTGGGTCGGGGGCGGCGTCCCCGGAAGCGCCCGACCCGAGTACCACGCGCGCTGGACGCGCAGCGACGCCGCGGGCCGCTTCCGCCTGGAGGGCGGGCTCGCACCCAGCCCGCGCATGTGGCTGCTGCGAACCTACGGGCCGGAGCTGCTCTTCTTCCACCCCGGCTACGGGCTGGTGCGGAGCGGGGTGCCCGAGGATCCCGCCCGGGTGCTGCTGCGCGGCTCGCGCGCGAGCGCCGAGGCGCGCCTGCGCGATCTCGACCCGTTCTGTCGCGGCGAGGTCGCGGGCGCCGGCGCCCGCCACCTCGCCGAGGTGGCGTGCGGCCCGCGTCCATCGCGCCCGCACTGACGCGGAGTCACGCACCAGGTCGAAACGTCAGGTTCGCGACACCGTGTTTGGCTGTGAGTGAACCCCGTTCTCCCCGGTCGTCGTCGTCGACCCGACGGAAGGCCGTGCATTTTGCGCGACCTCCCCGTTGACTCGCGTGTGGAGAGATTCGTAAGATGCGACGAAGGATGCAGCGAACTCGTGGAGGGGGAACCATGGGCTCGATTCGCACGACTCGCTTCGGCTTCGCTTCCGGCTTCCGGATCATCGCGCTCCTCGGCCTGCTTGCCCTCGCCGCCGGTCCCGCCCAGGCGGGCGTCGGCGGCGACGACGCGGGCACCTGCGTCGGCGCCTGCGGCGGCTACGGCGCCGGCAACAACGACAACGGCTGCTACTGCGACTCCGCCTGCGCGGGCTACGGCGACTGCTGCGCCGACTACCAGCCCGTCTGCAACGGCAACACGGGCTGCACCGCGAACTCCGGCGGGCGCTACGTCCTGCACCTGGGAGGGATGTGCTCCCAGGGCTGGAACGACGCCCTTGCCAGCAAGGCGGGCTACACGTCCATCGACGTCAAGGCGGTCCAGACCAACCACAGCGGGCTGTCGGACTCGAGCCACACGCTGAACGTCTACCTCGACCAGTGCTGCACGGGGTCGAACCTCTGCTACGTGCTCAACTACAGCGGCGGCGACGCCGTGATGGGCCACCGCTTCGCCAACGACTCCACCAACTGGAACATCCACTGGGTGGGCACGTCGGCGGGGGCGGGCGGGGGCAGCGAGCTCTCGGGCAACTTCCTCGCGGACATCTTCGGGCCCTGCGACTACGCCGGGCACCTGGGCACCAGCGAGGTGCGCAACGCCTACAACCACAACGACACCAACGGCGAGACCGTCTACCACATCGGCGGCTACGACGGCTGGTGGTACTCGTCGTGGCTGCTGCCCGGTGAGGACGACGGCGCCGTCGCGTACCACTCGGCGGGGGCGGTGACCAGCACCACCTCCACGAGCAGCATGTGCAAGACGCCGAAGTGGACCAACCACGTCGCGGCCTGGACCTGTACGGGGTACAACCTGGATCACTACGAGATGAAGTCGAAGTTCATCTCGAACATGGGGTGGTGAGAGGTCGGTTGGGCCTGGCGGTCGCGCTGCTGGGCGTGATCGCAGGGCTCGCATTCTGGCGCGGGGGGCGAGAGGAGGGGGCGGCGACCGTCGGGGAGCCGCCGCCCCCCACGCCGGATGCAGCGGCGGTGGCGATGCCGCCTCCGCCGCTGCCCCCGGCCAACGAGCTCCCCGAGCCCGTCCGGCGCTGGCTCGACGCGAACGCCTACCCGCCCACCTCGGGCCCGCTGACCGCCGCCCACGAGGACCTGCTGCGACCGAACCGCCGCCACGAGCGGAGGCGTCCCGTCCCGGACTCCCTGTCCGACGATCCCGAGTCGGTGGTCTCCTACCTCTTCACCGCCGATCGCTTCTACTACACCGGAGCGGACACGGTGCACGCGAGCCTCCGGGGCTGGCGCGGCGCCGAGACCGTGGCGCTGCGCGTGCTCTCGGCGCGGGCGGAGCCCGAGGGTCGCGGCGGCGTTGCCGGCGGCGGGCGCGAGCTGGGCTTCGTCTGGGAGGACGATCGCCTCGTCGCCGACCTGCCGCTCACCCGCTTCCCCGAGCACCACGGCCCCATCCTGCTGACCGTGCACTTCGAGTACGAGCCGGGCCGCCGGCACGAGGCGTCGATCCGCGTGTTCAACACGCCGGTGCGACGCATCCCGGCGCGGCTCACCGGCGAGTTCCGCGAGGACGTCGACCCGTCGCGCCTGCGCATCGAGGTGGGCGCGGAGGTCGACGAGGCGGGCTTCTACCGCTTCGACGCCAACCTGCGCGATGCCGCGGGCGACCCCGTCGCCTTCACGAGCTTCAAGGGCGAGCTCGAGCGCGGGCGCGGCTTCGTGCCCCTCGAGGTCTTCGGCAAGGTGCTCCGCGACGTGGGCACGCCGGGCCCCTGGACGCTGAGCGAGATCCGCGGCTACCGGTTCCTGGAGGCACGCTACCCCGACCGCGAGCGCCTTCCCGACTCCGACCTCACGTGGCGCACCGGGGTCCACGACCCGGCGCGCTTCTCCGGCGACGCCTCCGTGAGCGAGCACCACCTCCGCATGGTGCAGCTCATGCTCGAGGACCTCGAGCGGGGCATCCCGCTCGAGGCGCCGTCCCTTCCTGCCCCAGGCGAGCGCCCGGGCCCGCGCCCGCCGGACGACGACGCCGAGGTGGCGCTCCCCGAGGCGCGCGACCCGGAGCGCTGAACGGCGTTCACGGAGCGTTTCGACCAAATTGTCACTTCCGTTTCGGGCCCCGGTCGTATAATTCCGCTGCTGCAGATGGGTGGGGTGAAGAGATCTCGCGGGAGCGGCCAAGCATGGCGAGCCAGCTTCTCTTCCCGGACGTGGACGGCCGGTCGAAAGTGGATCTCCTCGCGCGTCTGACCGACGCCGAGCTTCGGGCGCTGTGGCGGATCGGCGAGCGTCGCGACTTCCGACCCCGGGAGCGGGTCGTCGAGCAGGGCGACGCCGGCGGCGAGCTCTTCGTGGTGCTCTCCGGGCGGCTCCGGGTGATCAGCTCGAGCCCCGAGGACAAGCACCTCGCCGAGGCGATCCTCGGCCCCGGCGAGGTCTTCGGCGAGATCGCCATGCTCGACGCGCGCCCCCGCACCGCGAGCGTGGAGGCCCTCGACGACTGCGAGACCCTGTGCGTTCGCGGTGACCTGCTCATGCCGTACCTGGAGCGCCATCCGCGGGTCGCCGTCCACCTGCTCGCCGCCGTGGCGGCCAAGATGCGCCGCCTGTGCGAGTTCGTGGACGACACCAACTTCCTGAGCCTGCCGGCGCGGCTGGCGAAGCGGCTCCTCGAGCTCTCCACGAGCTACGGGCTCGAGACCCGGCGCGGCACCCGCATCGAGCTGCGCCTCACCCAGACCGAGCTGGGCGCCCTGGTCGGGACCACGCGCGAGAGCGTCAACAAGCAGCTGCGCGACTGGGAGGAGAAGGAGATCGTGGAGACCGACGAGGGCCACCTCCTGATCCACCGCTCCGACCGCCTCGAGGCGATCGCCTGCGGTCTGACCGGGTAGCCGCCGGGGCTCGCTCGCTAGCCTTCCTGCATGTCCGTCGCCCTCACCTGGGGCACCCGGCCCGAGGAGCGCGCCGGCGCGTGGCCGTGCGACGCCTGGCCCGAGGGCGAGGCCGCGGCCTACTACCGCGGCGTCACCGTGGAGGCGCCGGCGGAGCACGTGTACCGCTGGCTGTGCCAGCTCCGGGCGGCGCCCTACAGCTACGACTGGATCGACAACCTCGGTCGGCGCAGCCCCCCGGAGCTCACCCCCGGCCTCGACGAGCTCGAGGTCGGCCAGACCGTCATGACGGTGTTCGAGCTGCGCTCGTTCACGCCGGGCCGCGAGCTCACCATCGCCTCGAGGTCCGGACCGGGGGCCGGGCTCTTCGGCCGCGTCGGCGTGACCTACCGCGCCGTCCCGGTGGCGCCTTCGCGCACCCGGCTGCTGGTGAAGCTTCGCGTCGAGTACCCGCCCGGCCTGCGCGGCCGCCTGCTCGCGGCCCTGCTGCCCTGGGGAGACCTGGTGATGATGCGCCGCCAGCTCCTCAACCTGAAGCGCCTGGCGGAGCGCTGACGGCCGCGCCGGGCTTCCGCTTCGCGGAACCTTCCGGCGACCCGTCTCGGGTCCGGCTCAGAACGGCGGGTAGCGCGGAGCCGGCGCCTCGGGGCGCTCCGCGGCGGCGTCCGTCGCGGGCTCGGCCTCGGGCCGCGACGCCGCGCGGGCCAGCACCACGCCGTAGCCGCGGTCCACGCAGGCGTTCTCGAGCAGGCCGCGCTCGGCCAGCATCCGGTGCATGCGCGGCAGGTTGTAGTGGGGCACGGTCATCAGCAGGTGGTGCTCGAGGTGGAAGCCCACGCGGTTGGGAGCGACCAGCAGGCGCTCCCACCAGCGCGGCAGGGTGGTGCGCGTGTTGCGCAGCGGGTCGTCCGGGTCCGGCGTCATGGCGTGCTCCGCGATGGCGCGGATGCGCGTCACCAGGGTGTTGGTGGTGAGCCACGCCCCCACCCAGAGCAGGTAGAGGGCCGGGTGGCCGGCGACGGTGAGGATCGCCAGCAGCACGCCGTTGCTCACCGCCATCCCGATGGCGGCGCGGCGCGCGTTCGGGTCCTGCCCGGCGCGCCCGAAGGTCCGCTTCCAGCCGCCCTTGGCGAACTTCCAGCCCGTCTGGCCCGAGAGGTCGCGCCACACCTTGCGGCGCAGGCTCGTGCGGGTGATGGGGAAGGGCGTGACCAGGCCGAGGTCCGGGTCCTCGGCGGAGCCGGTCTTGGCGTGGTGGCGCAGGTGGTAGGGGCGGTACGCCTCGAGGTCGCTCCAGACCGGGTAGGCGGCCAGCCACTGGCCCACGAAGTCGTTTACCGCGCGGCTCGAGAACAGCGCGCGGTGGGAGGCCTCGTGCATCAGCACCGCGCAGCCGAGCTGGCGCGCTCCGATCACGAACAGCGCCGCCACCACGGTGAGCGGGTTGGGCCAGACCGCCACCACCGCCATGGCGGCGAAGACCAGGCCCCAGTTCGTGGCGACGGAGAGCCAGGCGCGCCAGTCCTGGAAGGCCAGCAGCTCGCGGATCTCGTCCCGGGTGAAGGCCTCGCGCCAGGGCGCTCCGCGGGCCTCCTCGGCGCTGGCGGCACTGGTCGTCATGGCGTTCCTCCTGGCGCCCCGCTCAGGCGAAGGCGGCGGCGTGGGTCTCCCCCGCGCCGTGGGTGTCGGCGGGGGTGTCGTGGCTGAGCACGTCGAAGCGACGCAGGAAGCCGGCCCAGCAGTCGCGGCCGGCCCGGTCGTAGCGGCGCAGCGCGTCGACGAGGGCGGCGCGCTCGCCGCCGGGCAGGATCTCGTCGGGCAGCAGCGGGTCGAGGACGAGCTGTCGGATCACCCGGCCGCCCACGCGGAAGGACTCCACCATGGCGCGCGCCTCGGACAGGGTCCCGAGGCGGCGCTCGCTGGCCGCGAGCTCCTCGAGGGAGCGCCGGTAGCCGGCGCGCAGCGCCGCGACCTCCCACAGGCCCCGGGCGCGGGCCTCGGCGCGGGCGTCGAGGTCGCGCAGCTCGAACACCAGCGCGCCCGGCCCGAGACCCAGCGCGGCGAGGGTCTCGCGCAGCTCGGGCAGCGCGGCGCGCAGGTTGTCCGGGCGCAGCCGGAGACCGGGCTCGAGGCCGCGGAAGCCCAGCAGGCGCAGCGCGCGCTCGTGCTCGCGGCGCGCCCGGCCGCGGCCGGGCGGCCGCGTCGGATGCACGGCCAGCCAGCCGCCGCTCCAGCGGCGGGTGGGGGCTTCGGCGCTGCGCCAGCCGCGCACGCGCTCGGCCACCGGCGCGGCGGCGGAGCCCAGGCGGTAGCGCCCGCGCTCGTCGCGCTCGACCCGGCCCGCGGCGAAGAGCCGCGCCAGCGCGACCCGCACCGCGTTCTCGGAGAGCCCGAAGTGCTCGCCCGCCGCCACCAGCGCGCCCACGGGCATGGTGCCCCGGCGCAGGGTGGAGAGCAGGTCCAGGACGAGGCTCCGGGCCGTCGGCTGCATCCGGGAATATTACAGATCGAGCCAGGTATCGTCAATCCATGTAATATTGGGGACGGCGCCGCGGCAGTAGACTGGGCCCATCGACCGCTCGCCCCGACCCGCCCCGACCCGCCAGGAGGAAGACCCGTGGACGACCTGCTCTTCGAGAAGGATGGCGCCGTCGCGACCCTCACCCTGAACCGGCCCGAGCGCCTCAACGCCATCACGGGCGCCATGCTCGACCGCTTCTCCGAGGCGATCGGCGAGGCCGACCGCGACCCCGAGGTGCGCGTGGTGGTGATCACCGGCGCCGGCCGCGGCTTCTGCTCGGGCCTCGACCTCCAGGACGCCGCCGCGGGGCAGGGCATCGGTGGCGCCCAGGGCGCCGCCGTCATGGTGCAGCGCTTCGACCTGCGCAACGCGCCGCCCGTGGTGCTCCACGAGCTCGACAAGCCCACCATCTGCGCGCTCAACGGGGCCGCGGCGGGCTACGGCATGGACCTCGCCCTGGGCTGCGACATCCGCATCGCCGCGGACACGGCGAAGCTCGCTCCGGTGTTCGGCAAGCGCGGCGTCGTGCCCGAGAGCGGGGGCACCTGGCTGCTGCCGCGCCTGCTCGGCTGGGCGAAGGCGGCGGAGATCGCCTTCACGGGCCGCATCCTCGACGCCGCCGCCTGCCTCGAGCTCGGCCTGGTGAACCGCGTGGTGCCCGCGGAGCTCCTCGCCAAGGAGGCGCGCGCACTGGCCGACGAGATCGCCGCCAACGCGCCGCTCGCCGTCCAGGCCACCAAGCGCATGATGCGTCTCGGCCTCCAGGAGGACTTCGAGACCAACGTGCATCACGTGTTCCTCCAGCTGCTGCCCCTGTTCCGCACCCAGGACTTCCAGGAGGGCGTGCGCTCCTTCGTGGAGAAGCGGCCCGGGAAGTTCGAGGGGCGCTGAGCCCCGTGGCCCAGGCGCAGCCCGCCGAGCGCGTCGCCCGGCATCGCCGGCCGGGGGCCGAGGGCGTCGCGGCCTGGGGCGGGCCGACGCAGGTCGCCGCGATGCTCGGGATCGCGGCCGTCGGCTTCGCCTCCTACCTGCTGCTCGTCGGCCAGCTCGCGGGAGGCTTCGACCACCCCGAGGCCGCGATGCGGATCCGCCACGGCGCGGTGATCTCGGCGCTGATCGGCTTCGTGCTGGTGATGCGCCTCGTGATGACCGCCCACCTGAGAGGCGACGTCGCCGCCCTGGCCCCGCTGGTGGGCGAGGGCGACGCGGCACCGCAGCCCGAGGCGGCGCCCGAGCTCGGGGCGCGGGGCACGCGCCTCGCCGCGCTGCTGGGGGCCGCGGTCGGTGCCGCGGTCGTGGTGGCGAGCTTCGGCGGGCTCGCGCCCATGCGCGAGCAGTGGACCGCCCACTCGACCTGGTCGCTGGCCGCCAACCTGCTGCTCTTCGCATGCATGGGCCAGCTCGCCTGGAGCCAGCAGGCCGGCGAGCGCTTCCTGCACCGGACCGTGACGGCGCGGATCGCGGTGCCGCTCCTCGACCGCGAGGCCCTCGCCCCCTACGCGCGGCGCGGGCTGCGCGGCTGCCTGTTCTGGTTCCTGGGCAGCTCCATCGCCTCGCTGCTGTTCGCCAACTGGGGCTTCTCCTGGAGCGTCTTCGCCGTGATCGTCACCACCGTGGGGCTCGGCACGGCGGCCCTCGTCGAGCCCGCGCGCCGCCTGCGGCCCCGCATCCGCGAGGCCAAGCGCGCCGAGCTGGCCCGGGTGCGGCGCGCGATCGAGAGTGCGCGGGAGGCCGCCCTGGGCCCGGGCGAGCCCGCCGCCGCGGCCCGGCTGCCGGGCCTGCTCGCCTGGGAGGCCCGCGTGGAGGCCGTGCACGAGTGGCCCTTCGACACCGCCACCTGGCTGCGCTTCGGGGTCCTCGCCCTGGTGGCCGTGGGCTCCTGGCTCGGCGGCGCGGTGGTGGAGCGGATGCTGGGGCTGGCGCTCGACTGAGAGCGGGCGTTCGGATCCACGGGGTCGAGGCAGTGTGAAGTACTTCACACCCACGACTCTTTTGGGCTCACATACCCCGGGACGACCAATCTCGCTTGAACGGCCCCCTTCCCGGGTGCTACCACGCTGCTCGCATACCTCAGACCCTCGGAGCGCCCGTGCCCGACAGCGTTGTTCGCAAGTGGACCGGCCTGACCCTGGCCGATGTCGAGAGGCTCGATGAGCAGGGATGGGTCGAGATCTATTCCGAACTCGAGGCCACGCTCGAATTCGCCAGCGAGCTCATCCGCGGCGAACTCGGAGCATTTGCGGCGCAAAGCGGACGCTCGCGTTTGGCGATGACGCACGTGCGCGTGAAGAAGCGGGATTCGTTCGTAAACAAGATGCTGAGACTGGTGGAGGATCGTGAGCGCCTCGAGGAGAAGTTCAACGAGCTCGGTCCCGCACTCTCTGTTTTCGAGCTCGTGAACGATCTGGTCGGTGGTCGGATGATCTTCTATTTCGAGCGAGACATCCTGGAGGGCATTCTCTTCTGGCTCGGCTATCCGACGTACGTACCCCTGGAGATCGCCAGCTGGGTCCAAGACATCAGCGGCTTCGACAGCGAGCTCGCGCGCCCGCTCTGGCTGAAGGCGGTCCTTGCGCCGGTGCCGAAGCGGTCCGGCTACGAAGCCCTCCATTTGATCTTGACGGTCGATCCCGATCTTCTGGTCGCCCGCTTCGAGGGTTGGTGCCACAAGCAGAATACGCAGCAGCAGAGCGCTGGCTTCCCTTGGGGCGCCCTCAAGGCTGACTTCCCCGACCTAAGGGAGCGGATCCGTGCGCTAGACGGCCTGACCTTCGAGATCCAGTGCCAGACCATCCTGGAACACACCTGGGCGGAGGTCGAGCACCGGTTTCGCTACTCGCCGGACAAGTTCGAAGAAGGCGCTGAACCGCGCGACGAGGACCAGACGCGCACCTTCAGGAACTTCAAGGCCATTCTTCGCGCTGCCCAGATGCACCAGAACTCGATCCGTACTGGCTTCGGGAGATGGGATTCCGACGAGGACGCAATGGTAGGGCGTTCCACCAGCGTGAATCTCGGGGAGAGGGCCAACTTCTGGACGAATCCCGCGGAGCGCAAGGAGATCGAAACCCTCGATCAGGAGATCGGCTGGGCTCTCTTCAAGGATCGCCGCGACAAGGAAAAGCCTTCTGGCGACACCTGGAAGCCGGTCATGGATCGTTTCGATGCGACGGTCGCCCGACTGGGCCAAGGCAAACCGAGGGGGACGAACCTCCTCAGGAAAACCAAAGCCCTGGATCCGGAAGAGTACGGACGGAGGCGCACCCTGCTTCTGCTCGCCGGATTCATCCTCGGTCACGCATGGAGCCCGGGCGGCAAGTTTGATGACGCCGAGGAGCAGAACGTGAGGCATCGCGCTGCCAAGGCGTACCTGGAAGCGAATCTTCCGACCGAGGCCATTCCGTGGGTCTTTCCGCGAGTCGCGGCAGTAAGGCTCTACGAGCACCTGAGGATTCTGGATGAATGGTTCTGGCGGACCACTGAGAACGAGGTGTTCCACGACCCCTTGATCGTGGCCAGGGCGGCGAGCGTCCACTATCGGCACTTCGGCTCCTTCCGAAGGGCCAATCAGCTTCTCGACGAGGGCCTGGCTCAAATCGAGCCCTGGACGAAGCGTCAAGAGGAGGTTCCGCGGCAGCTGACTGCGCCGCACATGTTCCTGCGCAGAGCCGAAGGCGCCTGGGCCGCCTACCAGCTCGAAGGACGTCAATCGACCGATCTCGTCGAGGCACTCAACGCGACCGTGAAAGGCATTGGTGCACTTGATCCGAACCAGGGATGGGAAGGTCGCTTGGACGAGACGGATCGCGAGATCCTACGCGGAAAGCTCCTCTCCCTCGGGATTACACTCGCGCTCTACGAAGCTTCTGCGCAGCAAGGCGGTCGCCAGCTGCGAGGTGCTGAGGGCGGCTGGAGGACGCTCCGCGAGTTGCGTTCGACGCTTGAAGACATCTCGTTGCAGCTCTTGGACTGGCTCGAGGCGCAGAAAGAAATTGGAGACTCGAGCCTTCGTCTCCAAGGAGCCGCGATCGCACACTCCCTGCAGGCGGCCCATGCGAGCAGAAAGGGTGACCGCGACCGTCTCCTGGTAGACGCGAGACTCGAGATCCGGCAGTCGCGCCAGATCGTGGAGAGGAAGGTGAGGTCGCGAAGGGGCGGCGCAATGAGCTTTCACGCTGATATCGCCCGCGAGCTAGAAGCCTTTGTCTACTCCCTCTGCTCGCACGAGGCGACCTCGAAGTCCTCTGCGCGTCGACCGAACTCTTCCGAATGATCGATCCGGATTGCCGCACGTGATCCGTAGCCTCGGGCGCAGGCAACCCGGGACGACGCGGTCGGGCAGGGCGGTCCAGCCCACGCGCCGGGAAGAGAACATCACGACCGGGGGCGCGGGCCAGAACGCCCGAGAGCAGCGCGCTTTCTTGCCGCTGAGCGTGGGCGGGCGGCGCCTACCAGGGCTCCACCCAGGGGCGCAGGTCGAGCTCGTGGGTCCAGGCGCTGCGCGGCTGGCAGTGCAGCGCCCAGTAGCTCTCGGCGATGTCGTCCGGGGCCAGCAGGCCGTCCTCGGGGCGGGACTCGACGAGCTTCGGGAAGTTCTCGCGGATCCAGGGCATGTCGATGGGTCCGTCGATCAGCGTGTGGGCGACGTGGATGCCGAGGGGCCCGAGCTCCCGGGCCATCGACTGGGCCAGTGCGCGCAGCGCGTGCTTGGCGCCCGCGAAGCCCGCCATGCCCTGGCGGCTGCGCACGCTGGCGGTGGCGCCGGTGAAGAGGATGGTGCCCCGCCCGCGCTCGACCATGCGCCGGGCCGCCTCGCGGCCCATCAGGAAGCCCGAGAAGCACGCCATCTCCCAGATCTTGAAGTACTTGCGCGCCTCGAACTCCACGATCGGGAACGCCACGTTGGCGCCGATGTTGTGGACCGCGACCTCCACCGGGCCGATCCCGCTCTCCAAGGAGTCGAACAGGCCGGCGACCGCCTCCTCCTTGCGGGCGTCGACCCCGAAGGCGGTGGCGGCCCCGCCCGCCGCCTCGATCTGCCCCACGAGCCCGTCGAGGGCCTCGGCGTGACGCCGCACCACGGCGGCGTGGAAGCCCTCGCGCGCGAAGCGGCGCGCGATCGCGCCGCCGAGCCCGTCCCCGGCACCGAACACCACCACCACCCTGGAATCGGCCATGGCCACCCTCCTCCAACGGGCTCAGCCGGCGAGCGCCGTCTCGACGAAGCCGAGCCGATCCGCGCCGAAGAACATCTCGTCGCCGACGAAGAAGGTCGGCGCGCCGAAGACCCCGCGCCCGACCGCCTCCTCGGTGGTGGCGCGGAGCGACGCCTTCACCTCGGGGTCGCTCGCCGCCTCCACGAGCGCGACGGCGTCGAGCCCGGCTTCGAGGAGCACGCGGGAGAGCTCGTCCGGGTCCCCGAGGTTCACCTCCTCGGCCCAGAAGGCCGGGAACACGGCGCGGTGGAAGGCCGGGAAGACGCCCTCGCGCAGCGCCGCGTGGGCGGCCCGCATGATGCGCAGGGTGTCGATCGGGAAGTGCGGGTTGGGCCGGAACGGGCAGCCGTAGAGGGCCACGAAGCGCCGCATCTCGACCGCGCCGTAGCGGCGCTTGGCCTCCACGGGCTCCATGGCGGGCGAGCGGTTGCCCGTGGCCTTGAAGACGCCCCCGAGCAGCATGGGGCGGTGCACGAGCTCGCAGCCCGTACGCTGCACCAGACCCCCGAGCTGGCTGTTCGCCAGGTAGCTGTAGGGGCTGCCGTAGTCGAAGAAGAACTCGAGCCGCTTCACGCCGCCGCACGGTAGCGCAGGAGCGAGGCGGCTCAGGCGCTCCTCGCCACACGGCCGGGCAGGGCGGTCCAGTCCACGCGCCGGGTCAGGAACATCACCAGCGCCAGGGCGGCGAACAGGGCCAGCGACCCCGAGAGCAGCGCGTAGTCCTCGTTGGTGAGCAGCACGTAGAGGTAGCCGTAGAGCGCGACCAGCACGGCGCCGATGCTCGCCGCGCGCCCGGTGCGTCCCAGCACCGAGGCGCAGTAGCTCGCCACCAGCGCGACCACGCCCGCGCTCGCCAGGGCGTAGGAGGCGCCGAAGCCCACGTGTTCGGCGAGGGAGAGCTCGAGCAGGTAGAAGAGGCACATGGCCGCGCCCACGAGCAGGTACTGGATGGCGTGGATCCGCACGCCGGCCAGGCACTCGAAGAGCCACAGGCTCGCGAAGGTGAGGGCCAGGAAGAGCTTCGCGTACTTCACGCTGCGCTGGGCCATCCGGTAGGGGTCCACGGGGGTGAGCAGGGTGACGCCCGCCGTCGTGGTCGCGAGGCTCTTGGCGACGCCCTCGGACGCCAGGAAGCGCTGGGGGAAGCCGCGCCCGAAGGAGGGGACCTGCCAGCGCGCGCGGAAGCCCTCCCGCGTGACGTCGTGGCTCACGGGCAGCCAGACTCCCTGGAAGCTCGGGCTGGGCCAGTCGGCGTGCAGCTCCACCCGGGTATCGCGCCCGACGGGCGTGAAGGAGAGCGCGTCGCTGCCGCGCAGCGCGAGGGGGATGCGGAAGCGCCGCTCGTCGGCGCGGGCGAGCGCTCCCAGCGGGACCCGGATCGCGTTCTCGCCGTCGGGCTCGAAGTCGAGGGTCTCCTGGTTCCAGTCGACGCGGAGCGGGTTCTGGAGCGCGCGGGGCTCGCACAGCTCGAGCAGCAGGTAGGCGTCCTCCCAGGCCGGCTCCACGGGGCCGGCGCCCCAGTCGGAGAAGTCCGGCTCGGAGAAGTGGCCCGCCAGGGTGAGGTCGGCGCGGTAGACCGGCACCTCGAAGATCCCGCGCCGGCGCATCTCGGTCTCGACGCCTCCCGAGATCTCGAGCTGCTCGGGCAGGAAGTGCGCGACGCCGGTGAACCTCCGGCGGCTCCAGGCGGAGCCCTCGGTGGACGCCGTCGGCGCCGTCCGGAAGGGCACCACCAGGCGCGGCCCCGCGACCTGCTGCCGGCCCCCCCACTTCTGTGTCACCTCGTGGATCGCCTCGTTGCGGGTCTGCCGTCGCTCCAGGATCACGCCCTCCACCATGCCGATGGGGACCTGGAGGAGCAGGACGAGCAGGCCGAGGCCGAGCAGGCGCGCGAGCTGGGACTGGCGCAGGGCTTCGAAGGCGTGGAGCGGGGCGGTGGGAGCCATGGCGACCTCGGGGCGCAGGGTGGATCCGAGCCCCTTGGGACGCCGCGTCGGGCGCGGGAGTTCCCGTCGGCCCTAGAGCAGCAGGCCCGCCACGCAGCCGGTCATCAGGGTCGCGAGGGTGCCGGCCAGGATCGAGCGCATGCCCAGACGGGCCAGCTCGCTGCGCCGCGAGGGCGCCATGCCGCCCAGGCCGCCGAGCAGGATGCCGAGGGAGCCGAAGTTCGCGAAGCCGCACAGCGCGTAGCTGGTGATCACCGCCGAGCGCGGGGAGAGGCTCGCCGCGTCCATGGCCGCGCGCAGCTCCTGGTAGGCGAAGAACTCGTTCAGCACGGTCTTGATGCCCATCAGGCCACCCACGGTGGTGGCGTCGCTCCAGGGCACGCCCATCAGGAGGGCGAGGGGCGCGAACACCCAGCCGAAGATGCGCTGGAGGGTGAGGTCGGGCACGCCCACGAGCCCGCCGAGGCCGGCGGTGACGTCGTTCGCCAGCGCGACCAGCGCCACGAAGGCGACCAGCAGCGCTCCCACGTAGGCGGCGAGGCGCAGCGCGGCGAGGCCGCCCTGGGCGGCGGCGTCGATGGTGTTCACCGTCTGGCGCTCGAAGTCGTGGGGGGTGCCGCCGCCGGTCTCGGGGACCCCGGTCTCGGGCACCATCAGCTTCGCGATGGCGAGGGCGGCGGGGGCGGAGAGCAGGCTCGCGGTCACCAGGTGGCCCGCGAAGTCGCCGCCACCGAGGATCACCACGTAGGCGACGAGCACCGAGCCCGCGACCGTCGCCATGCCCGTCGTCATCAGGGTGAAGAGCTCCGAGGTCGTCATGCGCTCCACGTAGGGGCGCACCAGGAGCGGCGCCTCGGTCATGCCCACGAAGACGTTCGCCACGGCGGCGAGGCTCTCGGCGCCGGAGACCCCCATGCTCCGGGTGAGCGCCCAGGCGAGGCCCTTCACGACGCGCTGCACCACGCCCCAGTGGTAGAGGATCGCGAAGAGCGTGCCGCTGAAGACGATGATGGGGAGCGCGCTCAGGAAGATCGAGGGGCCCGACGCAGCGAGCGGGCCGAACACGAAGGCGACGCCCGCCTCGGTGTAGCTCACGATCCGCACCGCCACGTCGTTCACGCCCAGGAACACGCGCCGCCCGGGCTCGGTGCGGAGCAGCAGCAGGCCGAGCCCGAGCTGGAGGCCGATCCCCCAGGCCAGCACCCGCCAGGGCACCCGGCGCCGGTCCGTGGAGAACGCCCACGCGATCCCCAGCAGCACCCCCATGCCGAGGGCCGGGACGATGCGCTCGGTCACGCCCGCGCCGTCCGCACGGGAGCGTCCGCGAAGGCCTCCACCAGCGCGCGGGTCGCCGCCTCCGGGTCCTCGGCGCCGGCGACGGCGGAGATCACGGCGATGCCCGCCGCCCCGGCGCGGCGCAGCTCCGCGGCGTGGCCGCGCTCGATCCCGCCGATCGCGACGAGCGGTCGCGGCGCCACCAGGCCGGCGACGCGCGCCAGGCGGTCGAGGCCCCGCGCCGAGTAGTCCGACTCCTTCGAGCGCGTCCCGAACACCGGGCCGAAGGCGACGTAGTCCACGTCCTCGTCGCGCGCCCTGCGGGCCTGCTCCTCGGTGTGGGTGGAGCGACCGACCCAGAGCCGCTCGCGCACCTCCCGCGGCAGCCGCGCCGGGGGCAGGTCGGCCTGGCCCAGGTGCACGCCGTCGGCGCCCGCCGCCAGGGCGAGGTCGAAGCGGTCGTTCACGAAGAACAGCACCCCCGCCTGCCGGGCGAGGGGGCGGATCGCCTCGGCGAGGCGCAGGGCCTCGGCGTCCGTGGCGTGCTTGGCGCGCAGCTGCACCCCGGCGGCCCCTCCCGCGCAGGCGGCGCGGGCCAGGGCGACCGGGTCGTGGGGCCAGCGCGGATCGTCGTCGGCCAGCACGTGCACCCCCGCCAGCCTCGCCGGGTCGCGCTCCACGCGGCGGCCGTCAGGTCCGGCTCGGCATCGCGATGCCGAGCTCCGTGATCTTCTTGCGCAGCGTGTTGCGGTTGATCCCCAGGATGGCGGCGGCGCGGATCTGGTTGCCTCCGGTGCGCGCCAGCACGGTCTCGAGCAGCGGCCGCTCGACGCGCTCCAGGAGCTCGCGGTAGAGCTCGCCGCTCTCCTCGCCGCGCAGCGCCGTCTCCACCTCGCGCACGATCCGCGCCTCGAGGCCCGCGGTCTCCTCGCCGGCCTCCTCGGGTGCGCTCAGGAACGCGAAGTCCTCGCGCCCGAGCACGTCGGAGGAGGAGAGCACGAGCGCGCGCCGGATCGCGTTCTCGAGCTCGCGTACGTTGCCGGGCCAGTCGTAGTCGCCGAGGCGCGCCAGGGCCTCGGGGGAGAGGGTGCGCGCCTCGCCGCCGAGCTCGCCCCCGTGGCTGCGCAGGAAGTGCTCGGCCAGCGCCACCACGTCCTCGGGCCGCTCGCGCAGGGGCGGGATGTGGATCGGCACCACCCGCAGGCGGTAGAGCAGGTCCTCGCGGAAGCCGCCCTCCTTCACCGCCTCGTCGAGGTCGCGGTGGGTGGCGGCCAGGATGCGCACGTCGACGCGCTCGGCGCGGCGGCCGCCCACGGAGGTAACCTCGCCGCTCTGGAGCACGCGCAGCAGCTTGGCCTGGAGCTCGAGGGGCATGTCGCCGATCTCGTCGAGGAAGAGCGAGCCTCCCGAGGCCTCGCGGAAGCGCCCCGGCCGCGACTCGACGGCGCCCGTGAAGGCGCCGCGCTCGTGGCCGAACAGCTCGCTCTCGAGCAGCTCCCGGGGGATGGCGGCGGCGTTCACCGCCACGAAGGGCGACTCGGTGCGGTCGCTGGCGCCGTGGATCGCGCGCGCCACCAGCTCCTTGCCCGTGCCGCTCTCCCCCGTGATCAGCACGGCGACGTCGCTGCGCGCCACCCGGCCCACGGTCTTGAACACGTCGAGGAGCGCCGGGCTGCGCCCCACCAGCGTCGAGCCGGTCTGCTCGCCCACCTCCCGGCGCAGGGCGCGCACCTCGCCCTCGAGGGCCCGGGCGCGCAGGGCCTTGGTCACCAGGGCCAGCACGTCCTCGACCGCGAAGGGCTTCGAGAGGTAGTCGAGGGCGCCGCGCTTCATGGCCTCGACGGCGTTCTCGAGGGTGTTCTGGGCGGTGATGATCACCACGGCCACGTCGCTGCCGAGCTCCCGCACGCGGTCGAGGAGCTCGAGCCCCGAGGCGCCCGGCATGCGCACGTCGAGGAAGGCGATCTGGTAGCCGCCGCCCGCCAGGGCCTCGAAGGCGGCGTCGCCGTCGCCCACGTCCGTGACCCGGTGCCCCGCCTCCTCGAGGGTCTCGCGCAGGACGAAGCGGATCGAGGGCTCGTCGTCGGCGACCAGGACGCGCGCGGACTCGCTCACGACGGGCTCTCCTGGGAGGGGCGCTTGAGGGGCAGCCGGACCCGCACGCAGGTGCCCTCCCCGGGCCGGCTCTCGATCTCCACGGTGCCGTCGTGGCGCGAGGTCCAGTACTCCGCCACGGCGAGGCCCAGGCCGGTGCCGCCGCTGCGCGTGGTGAAGAAGGGTGTACGGGCCTGGCGCAGCACCTCGTCGCTCATCCCGGGCCCGGTGTCCCAGAAGCTCACCTCGACGCCGGGCACCGAGCGCCCGGGCCCCACCGCGAAGCGGCGCTCGAGGGTGGTCCGGGTCTGGATGGTGAGCCGGCCGCCCGCCGGAGCCATGGCCTGGAGCGCGTTGCGAGCCAGGTTGAGGAACACCTGGGTGAGGCGATCGGCGTCGGCCAGCAGGTCGGGGATCGAGGGGTCGTAGGAGCGCTCCACCTGGGTGTCGCCGCTCACCGGGTCGAAGGCGAGCAGGTCGAGCACGCCGTCGAGCACCTCGTGGAGGTTCGTGGGCTCGTGCTTCAGATCCTCGCCCCGGGCGAAGACCATGAAGTCGTCCACCAGCGAGGCGATGCGCGAGGACTCGCGCACCACGAGCTCCGCGGTCTCGCGGGTCTTCTCGTCGTCGCTGCGACGCCCCAGCAGCTCCGCGGCGCCGCGGATCCCGGCCAGGGGGTTCTTGATCTCGTGGGCGATGCCGGCCGCGATGCGGCCGAAGGACTCGTGGCGCTCGCGCTCGGACTCGAGCTGCTCGAGGCGACGCTGGAGGGTCCGGTCGCGCAGCACCACCACCGCGCCGTCGCGCCGCCCCGAGGCGTCGAAGAGCGGCGACGACGCGAGGTCCACCTGGAGCGCCGCCACCCGCGGCCGCTCGACCCGGGCCTCGGACTCCGAGGCCGAGGCGCCGGTCGCCAGGGTGTGGCGGCCCAGGCGCGCCAGGGCGTGGTCGGCGCCCAGCAGGCGCTCCACGGGCAGGCCGGTCACGGCCTCGGGCGAAACCCGCAGGATGCGGCACGCCGCGGCGTTGAGCTCCTCCACGGCGCCCTCGGCGTCGAGCACGATCACGCCGGCGAGGATGGCGTCGAGGACGTGGCGCAGGTCCCGGGCCAAGGGCGGAAGTCTCCGTCGCCACGGGCGAATTCCGGGACGACGCTGGGGGGTGCCTAGAAAATGGGGGATTGTATACTTGACACAAGGGTACCTCCCCTGTATCATCCCCCTGTGCTTCCCGATTTCTTCTTCTTTTTCGGCCGCTTGGGAGCTTCCTTCGTCTCCCGCTTGACCTCGTCTCGGACCTCTTTGGGGAACAGCCGTTCGGCCAGACCCCGAGTCGTCAGGTCCCCGGCCTTCTTCCGCTTCCTCGGCATCACCGGAGCCCCCCGTGCCCACTAAGAACATGACTCTTCCGAAGCTCATGGAGCAGTTTGGCAGCGAGGATGCGTGCCACGAAGCCCTGGAGGAGCTTCGCTGGCCCGAGGGTGTCGATTGCCCCCGCTGCGGCGGCAAGACAATCTCGCGCATCAAGGCCCGTCGCCAGTTCGATTGCGACGACTGCCGCTATCAGTTCAGCGTCCGCGTCGGGACGATCTTCCACGACTCCAAGCTGCCTCTCTGGAAGTGGTTCCTTGCCGTCTACATGATGTGCGAGTCGAAGAAGGGCGTCAGCGCGAACCAGATCAAGCGCATGATCGGCGTCTCTTACAAGACCGCTTGGTATCTCTGCCACCGGATTCGGGCCGCCATGCGCGACGAGGATCAGCGTCAGCTTTCGGGCACCGTGGAGATCGACGAGACGTGGGTTGGCGGCGTCGCCAAAGGGAAGGGCTACGGCTACAAGGGCAACAAGGCCGTAGTCATCGCGGCCGTCGAGCGCGGTGGCGAGGCTCGCGTCAAGGTCGTTCCCGATCGTCGCACCCCGACTGTTCGGCGCTTCGTCGAGCGCAACGTCTCTCGCGACACCGATGCAATCTACACCGATGAGCTTTCGTCTTACGACTTCATCGACCGCGAGCACGACGCCGAGCACGCGAGCGTAAAGCACTCGCTCGACGAGTGGGTGAACGGGCAGGTTCACACGAACACCGTCGAAGGCGTTCACAGCCTGCTCAAGCGGTCGATCATCGGCAGCTACCACAAGGTCTCCAAGAAGCACCTTCCGGCGTACGTCGATGAGATGGAATGGCGGTACAACAACCGAGAGAACCCGTACTTGTTCCGGGATACGATCGTCGAGTTGGTGAATGCTGAACGGATGCAATACAAGGTACTCACTGCTTGAATCTTCGCACGTCGCTACCCGTTGCGCGGGTAAGCTTGAGCGGGGGCCATTCCTGCCGACAAGCCACGAGAAGATTCTCCGCGCGTTGCTTCCCGGAGATCGGTCCTATGCGAAGACGAAACAGAAGAGTCGGCGGGTCGGAAAGCTCGGGGGTAAACGGAGGCTTCTTCTCTGGATCGATGAGCACATCAAGGGATTCGGTCCACCAAACCCTAGAGGCAACGTGAGTCTTTCCACTGGCCTCGGGCACGTACACATTGTTCTCGTTCATGTGCAAGAGGTCGTTGAATCCGCGCTTGTACGAAACGAGAACCAGAGTTCTGGTGTCGCCCGTCGGGATCTCGGCATCAAGCGCAGAATCTGAATGCGTCCAAGTTGGCTTGAATTGCCTTCCGATTCTCGACATGCCGCGCTGATCGATGCCTACTAGCTCGGCATTGGCAACGAAAGTCGCGGTTGGACCAAGGTTCTTGACGATCAGGCGGGCCTCGTTGGTCCATACGCCTTCTGGGCGTATGGAGATGCGAGAGTCGGTACTCCGCTCCTCTTCGTCGCCTTGAATGGTCTCGGTGGTTGACGCGCGTAGTGGCGTCAACGCGATGTAGACGAGGCCGGCCAGCGTGAGCGGTGCCCACCCATAGTCGGCAATCCACTCCATCACGCTCGGATGCTCGCCGAGCCATGCTTGAGCTTCGCGGATAGCTTGTAGGTCCCCGACGATCTCGACGAGCTTGCGGCCCCATGTCCAAAGGGGACCGATCGAGAGAACAACGAGCGTTGCCCAGCGTCGCAAACGATCCGGGACGATTCTTCGTATGTGTCGCCAAGGCCCTTGCAGGTGGAGCACCCCAGGCCCCAGGGCTGGCTGCACCACTGGGCCTTCGCTAGAAGTGCCCACAGATTAGGCAGGGGATTACCTTGTAGCAAGGTGATAATCCCCAGAAAATGGGCACTCTAGCCACCCGGACCCAGCGAGTCGACCCGCGCGCGCCCCCGTTCGAGCCCACGCCCGACAACACCACCCCCGGCCCGCGCGCCGGCCGAAGGCCGGCCTACTCGTCCGGGACGAGGGCCTCGAAGCGCGCCTTGTCGCTCGCCTTCATGTAGGCGTCGCGGGCGGTGATTCGCTCGGACAGGAGCAGGGCGAAGAGCGCGTCGTCCATGGCCTGCATGCCCTGGGCCTTCCCGGACTGGATCACCGAGCCGATCATGGGCGTGTTGCCCTCGCGGATCAGGTTCGGGAGCCCCGAGGTGCGCAGCAGGATCTCGTTGGCGGCCACCCGGCCCTTGCCGTCGGCGGTGGGCAGCAGCAGCTGGGAGACCACGCCCGCCAGCGACTCCGAGAGGCTGAGCCGCACCATGCCCTGCTCGCTGGCCGGGAAGGCGTCGATGATGCGGTCCACGGTCTTGGCCGCGCCGGCGGTGTGCAGGGTGCCGAACACCAGCAGCCCCATCTCGGCGGCGGTGATCGCCATGGAGATCGTCTCGCGGTCCCGCATCTCGCCCACCAGCACCACGTCGGCGTCCTGGCGCACGGCGGCGCGCAGCGCGGGCGCGAAGCCCTTGGAGTGCTCGCCCACCTCGCGGTGGGAGAGCACCGACTCCTTGTTCTGGTGCACGAACTCGACGGGGTCCTCGATGGTGACGATGTGCTTCGCGTAGGCGCGGTTGATCTTGTCCACGATGGCGGCGAGGGTCGTGGACTTGCCCGAGCCCGTGGGACCGGTCACCACCACCAGGCCCTGCTCGAGGTGGGCGAGCTTCTCGATGGCGGGCGGCAGGTTCAGGTCCTCGAGGGGGACGATCTTCTCCGGGATGATCCGGAACACCGCGCCCGCACCCCGCTCCTGCACGAAGTAGTTGGCGCGGAACCGGGCCACGCCCTCGAGCCCGTAGGCGAAGTCGCAGTCGCGGGTGTCGCGGTACTCGGTCCAGTGGCGCTCCGAGGCCAGCTCCTCCATCAGCGCGAGGAGCTGTTCGTGGGCCAGGGCCTCCCAGCCCTCCACGGGGTCGAGCCCGCCGTGGACGCGGATGCGCGGCTCGAGGCCGGCGGCGAGGTGGAGGTCCGAGCCCCCGTGGTCCTTGAGATAGCGAAGCAGCTCGTCGAGTCGGGCCACGCTCAGCCTCCGATCTTCTTCTCGTCCTCGGCGTGACGCACCGCCTCTTCCTTGGTGACGATGCCCTCGCGGACCAGGCGCGAGAGCGAGTTGTCGAGCAGGCACATGCCCTGCTTGGCGCCCATCTGGAGCTGGGAGGCGATCTGGAAGGTCTTGTTCTCCCGGATCAGGTTGCCCACGGGCTTGTTCACCACCAGGACCTCGAGGGCGGGCACGCGGCCCGAGCCGTCGGCCCGGGGCACGAGGCGCTGGGACACCACGGCGCGCAGGGACTCGGACACCATGTTGCGCACCTGGTCCTGCTGGTCCGCGGGGAACACGCCGATCAGCCGGTTGATGGTGCGGATGGTGCTGTTGGTGTGCATGGTGCCGAGCACCAGGTGGCCCGTCTCGGCGGCGGTGAGCGCGAGGGAGATGGTCTCGAAGTCGCGCAGCTCGCCGATCACGATGACGTCCGGATCCTCGCGCAGTGCGGCGCGCAGCGCCCGGGCGAAGCTCTCGGTGTGGGGCCCCACGCTGCGCTGGTTCACCACGCACCGGTTCGAGCGGTGCACGTACTCGATGGGGTCCTCGATGGTGAGGATGTGGTCGCGGCGCTCCTCGTTGAGGATGCGCACCAGCGCCGCCAGGGTGGAGGACTTGCCGCAGTTGGCAGGGCCGGTGATCAGCACCATGCCCTGGTGGTAGTTGGTGAAGCGCGCCAGGTCGCCGGGCAGCCCCAGCTCGTCGAGGGTCGGGGGCTCGGCCGGGATGGCGCGGAACACGATGTCGGCGCCGCGCTGCTCGCGGTAGGCGTTGACGCGGAAGCGGCCGACGCCCTCGAGCGTGTAGGGGAAGTCGAGCTCGCCGCGCTCGTCGAACAGCTCGGTCTGCTGCGGGTCGAGGGCGGCGCGCACCAGGGCCTCGGCGCGCTCCGGCGGGATCGCGGCGTCGCCCGCCACCTCGAAGCGCCCGTGGGTGCGCAGGCGCAGCGGCACCCCCGCGTGGATGTGGACGTCGCTCGCCCCGCGCTCCACGCCGAGCCGCAGCAGCGCGTGGAGCTCCTGCTCCGCTTCGCCGGCGGGCGCGGCCGAGGCGACGGAGGCCGCAGCCGGTGCCGCCGGGGCCGCGGCGGCGGGCTCGGCGCTGGCGGGCGCGGCGGCGGCCGCGGGCGCGACCTCGGGCTCCGGGTCCACCTGGGCCACGGCGGCCTCCGCGCGCTGCTTGGCGCGTTGCTTCGCCACCACCTGGCGCTGGGCGGCCAGCAGCTTCTCGAGCTGGAGCCGGGTGATGAGGCCCTTCTCGACCATCAGCTCGCCCAGGTTGGTGGAGCCACCGGTCTGGGCCTGCTCGCGGGTCAGCCCGGCGAGCTGCTCGATGTCGATCATCTTCAGATGGATGGCGAGGCGGCCCAGGAGCGGCACGGGACGGGAGCTCATGGCAGGAGGCATCGGCAGCCGGGGCCGGGAGGATGAGCGCCGATCGGGGCGGTGCCGCCCGGGCCTCGCCGCGGCCGCGGCGCGCTAGCCTCGCTCCATGAGAACCGGGATCCCGGTCGAGGAGGCCCGCGCCCTCGTGCTCGATGCGGCACGCCCCCTGGGCGCCGAGACCGTCGCGGCGCGGGAGGCCCTGGGCCGGGTGCTGGCCGAGCGCGTGGTCTCCTCCCGCACCCTGCCCCCGGCCGACTGCTCGGCGATGGACGGCTACGCGCTGCGCGCCGCCGACCTGGCCGGCCCCACCCCGATCGAGCTGCGGGTGGTGGGCGAGGTGGCGGCCGGCGGCCAGCGGGAGAGCGACGTCGCCCCGGGCGAGGCGGTGCGGATCTTCACCGGCGCACCGGTCCCGCCCGGCGCCGACACCGTGGTGCGCCAGGAGGACACCGAGGCGGCGGACGGCGGCGTGCGCATCCTCGTCGCCCCCGAGCCCGGCGCCAACGTGCGCGACGCCGGCGAGGACGTCCGCAGCGGCGACGTCGTGCTCGAGCCCGGCGCGCGCCTGGGCGCGCCGGAGCTCGGCCTGCTCGCGTCCCTGGGGCGCAGCGTCGTGGCGGTGCACCAGCGGCCGCGGGTCGCGATCCTCTCGGGCGGCGACGAGCTGGTGGAGCCCGACGGCGACGTCTCGGGCGGCCGCATCGTGGCCTCGAACGCCTACTCGCTCGCCGCCCAGTGCCGCGAGGCGGGCGCCGAGCCCTTCAACCTCGGCATCGCCCGGGACGACCCGGCCGACCTCGAGCGCCTGCTCCGCGCGGGGCTCCAGGCGGACCTGCTGGTGAGCTCCGCCGGCGTGTCCGTTGGAGACCACGACCACGTGCGGCCCGTGCTCGAGAAGCTCGGCTGCCGGCTGGTCTTCTGGGGCGTCCTCATGAAGCCCGGCTACCCCCTGGCCTTCGGTCGCTTCGAGGGCGAGCGCGGGCCGCTGGTGTTCGGCCTGCCCGGCAACCCGGTCTCCGCCATGGTGACCTTCGAGCAGTTCGTGCGGCCGGTGATCCGCCGCATGACGGGCCACCGCGCTCCGTTCCGTCCGCGGGTGGACGCGCGCCTCGCCGAGGACCTCGAGAAGAAGGCCGGCCGGCTGCACTTCGTGCGCGTGTTCCTCGAGTCCGGCCCCGACGGCACCCTCGAGGCGCGCACCACCGGCACCCAGAGCTCCGGCGTGCTGCGCTCCATGACCCTCGCCGACGGGCTCCTCGTGTTCCCCGCCGAGGCCACCCGGCTGGCCCGGGGCCAGACCGTGTCGGTCCAGGTGCTCGACCCGGAGTTCTTCGCCCGGGAGGACCCGCTCCCGTGAGCGAGCCCGCCGAGGGTCGCTTCGCCGAGGTCTCGGGCGCGCTGCTGCTGGGCGGCGCCTCCCGGCGCATGGGCCGCGACAAGGCGCGGCTCGAGGTGGGCGGCGTGCCCGCGGCGCTGCGTCTCGCGCGCGAGCTCGACGCGCTCTTCGAGGACGTGCTCCTCGTGGGCGGCGACCCGCCCGCCGAGGCGCCGGGGCGGCGGGTGGCCGACCCCGAGGACGTGCCGCGCTGCGCGCTGCGCGGGCTGGTCGCGGCGCTCGGCGCCGCGCGCTCGCCGCGCGTGCTGGTGCTGGCCACGGACCTGGTCGCCCTGCGCCCCGAGCTGCTGCTCGCGCTGCTGGCGTTTCCCGAGGCCGACGCCGTGGTGCCGCGGGCCGAGCCCGGCGGCCTCCAGCCGCTGTGCGCGGTCTACCGGCGCGAGCCCGTGCTCGCCGTGGCGCGCCGGCGCCTCGCCGAGGGGAGCCTCGCCCTGCGCGGCCTCCTCGACGCCGTGGAGACCCGCACCCTCGAGGGCGCGGACCTCGCCGCCGCCGACCCCACGGGCGACTCGCTCCTCAACGTGAACACCCCCGAGGAGCTCGCCGAGGCCCGCGCGCGCCTCGCCGGGGAGGCCTCGGCGTGAGCGTCCTCGAGCGCCACCGCGTCCCCTTCGACGGGAGCTTCCGCCTCGCCGACGCCCCCACCGTGCCCGACGGGAAGCCCCTGGAGAAGAAGGCCGCGAAGAAGCGCCTCGAGGAGCTCACCGAGGAGCTGTCGGACCTCCAGCGCATGCTCTACGCCCACGACCACCACGCCGTGCTGCTGGTCTTCCAGGCGATGGATGCGGCGGGCAAGGACAGCACCATCCGCAACGTGCTGACCGGCGTGAACCCGGCGGGCTGCGAGGTCTACTCCTTCAAGCGACCGAGCTCGCTCGAGCTCGACCACGACTTCCTGTGGCGCACGGCGCGGCGGCTCCCCGAGCGCGGCCGCATCGGCGTGTTCAACCGCAGCTACTACGAGGAGGTGCTGGTGGTGCGCGTGCACCCGGGCATCCTCGACTCCCAGAAGCTCCCGGGCCCGATCGACCTCGACGCCGTCTGGGAGGAGCGCTTCGAGTCGATCCGCGAGCACGAGCGCCACCTCGCCCGCAACGGCACGCTGATCCTGAAGTTCTTCCTGAACGTCTCGAAGGAGGAGCAGCGGCGGCGCTTCCTCTCGCGCCTCGACGAGCCCCACAAGCACTGGAAGTTCAGCGCCGGAGACGTGCGCGAGCGCGGCCACTGGGACGCCTACATGCGCGCCTACGAGGAGGCGCTGCGCGCCACCTCGCGCCCCTGGGCGCCGTGGTGGGCGATCCCCGCCGACGACAAGCCGGCGATGCGCATCGCGGTGGCCGAGCGCATCGTCGAGTCCCTGCACGGCCTCGGCCTGCACTGGCCCGTGGTCTCGCCCGAGGAGAAGGCCCGCTTCGACGAGATGCGCGCGCTGCTGGAGGGCGAGGAGTGAGCGACCGCCTGGAGCGGCAGGTTCGCTTCCTGCTGGAGATCGACGCGCTCAAGCACGTCGAGCGCAGGAGCTGGCTCCTCGGCGAGGCGCGCCGCGAGAACACGGCGGAGCACAGCTGGCACGTGGCGCTCCTCGCCCTGCTGCTCGCCGAGCACTGCGACGAGCCGGTGGACGCGGGCCGCGTGGTCAGCATGATGCTGGTCCACGACCTGGTCGAGATCGATGCGGGGGACACCTTCCGCTACGACGACGAGGGCGCCCGCGACAAGCAGGAGCGCGAGCGCCGCGCCGCCGACCGCCTCTTCGCCCTGCTGCCCGAGGACCAGGGCGGCTCCCTGCGCGCGCTGTGGGAGGAGTTCGAGGCGGGCGAGAGCCCCGAGGCGCGCTTCGCCGCCGCGGTGGACCGCCTGATGCCGCTCCTCCAGGGCCACGCGACCCGGGGCCGCACCTGGCGCGAGCACGGCATCACCCGGGACCGGGTGATGGACCGCAACCGGCCCATCGCCTTCGCGTCGAGTCGGCTCTGGGAGCTCGCGCGGGGCCGCATCGAGGAGGCGGTGGAGCGCGGCTGGCTCGAGGACGCGCCCGCGAAGAGAAGGGAGGTCGAGTGACCCGCCACGATCCCGACGCCGCCGAGCGTGCGCGCTGGCGCAGCTTCCCCCGCCGCCGTCCCCGGGACCCGGCGCGCCCCGGTCCCGGCCAGGAGTCGGTCTGGGACTACCCGCGCCCACCCCGGTTGGAGCGGGTCGCGAAGCGGGTGCGCGTCGAGCTCGCCGGCACGCTCCTCGCCGACTCGACCCGCGCCCTGCGCGTGTGCGAGACCGCGAGCCCGCCCACCTACTACGTGCCCGCCGAGGACGTGCGCATGGACCTGCTGGAGGCGAGCCCCCACACCAGCTTCTGCGAGTGGAAGGGCCGGGCGCGCTACTGGACCGTACGGGTGGGCGAGCGGCGCGTCGAGGACGTCGCCTGGAGCTATCCGACCCCGGACGCCGGGTTCGCCGAGCTGGCCGACCACCTGGCGTTCTTCGCCGGCCGGGTGGATGCCTGCTACGTTGGCGACGAGCGCGTGACGCCCCAGCCCGGAGGCTTCTACGGGGGCTGGGTGACCGCGGACCTGGTGGGGCCCTTCAAGGGCGAGCCGGGTACGGAAGGCTGGTAGCGCGGCGCAGCGCGCGGTGGCAGGCACGGATCGGCGTCTCGGCTGCGAGGAGGGTCGAGAAGGGCGTCGAGAGGGGAGCTCCGATGGACCGCTTCCGCGACTCCGAGGCGCTCGCGCGCTTTGCCACGGACCCAGCCTCGGCCTACGCGGCCGTGCGGGCCGCCAGCGAGGCCCTCGCCTCGCCGCTCTCCCCCGAGGACACGACGCCGCAGTCCATGGAGGACGCGAGCCCCACCAAGTGGCACCTCGCCCACACCACCTGGTTCTTCGAGACCTTCGTGCTCGAGCCCCGGCCCGGCCACCGGCCCTTCGACCCGAGCTTCCGGGTGCTCTTCAACTCCTACTACAACACCGTGGGCGAGCAGCACCCGCGGCCCCGCCGCGGCCTGATCACCCGCCCGTCCCTCGCCGAGGTGCGCGCCTACCGCGCGTCGGTGGACGAGCGCATGGCCGCCGTGCTCGCGGGCGCGCCCACGCCCGAGGAGCTGGCCGTGATCGAGCTCGGCCTGCACCACGAGCAGCAGCACCAGGAGCTGATGCTCACGGACCTGAAGCACCTCTTCTCGAGCAACCCGCTGAAGCCCGTCTACCACGACGCCGAGCGCCCGCGCATCCGGGCCGCCAAGTCGGGCTGGCTCGCCTGGGGGGGCGGCGAGCGCTGGATCGGTCACGACGGCGAGGGCTTCGCGTTCGACAACGAGGGACCGCGCCACCGGCTCTGGCTGGAGGGCTTCGAGCTGGCCTCGCGCCCGGTGACGAACGCCGAGTACCTCGCCTTCATGGCCGACGGCGGCTACGACCGCCCCGAGCTGTGGCTCTCCGACGGCTGGGCCACGGTGCAGTCCGAGGAGTGGAACGCCCCGCTCTACTGGGAGGACCGCGACGGCGAGTGGTGGACCCTCACCCTGGGCGGCGCCGAGCCCCTGCGCCCCGACGATCCCGTCACCCACGTGAGCCTCTACGAGGCCGACGCCTACGCGACCTGGGCCTGCGCGCGCCTGCCCTCCGAGGCCGAGTGGGAGTGCGCGGCCTGGCGGCTCCCCGTCGAGGGCAACTTCGTCGAGAGCGGCGCGCTGCACCCGAGCCCGAGCGAGCACGCCAGCGACGAGCACCCCGTGCAGATGTACGGCGACGTCTGGGAGTGGACCCGCAGCGCCTACGCGCCCTATCCGCGCTACCAGCCGCCCGAGGGCGCCATCGGCGAGTACAACGGCAAGTTCATGTCGAACCAGCTGGTGCTGCGCGGCGGCTCCTGCGCGACCCCGCGCTCCCACGTCCGCGAGACCTACCGCAACTTCTTCTACCCGCACCAGCGCTGGCAGTTCACCGGGATCCGGCTCGCGCGGGATCTCTGAGGGCAGGCCCGCTCGGGTCATGCTGGCTGGCGGACGCGGGTTCGATTCCCGCCGCCTCCACCAATTCCTCAACGAAAGTAGTCACTTACGTGGCTGTTCTCTCGTTTGAGGCACCTTTGAGGCACACCTACCAAAGCGAGATGGAAGACGCCGGTGCGGGGTCGGCGCTAGCCGTGCTCGACAAGCCTTGGTTCTCGGTGGATCACGCCAGTCCGGCGAGAAGGTCCAGGAAGGGCAGGAGCTGGTCGCGGCCAACCGGGGGCATGCCGAAGACGACTCGCGAAATGCCGGCGTCGGCGTAGCGATGAACGGCTTCTTTGTCCGGAGGCACCGCGAACACGGAGACTTCCATCTCGTCGGGTTGCGTCCCGCCCCGGTTGCTGCCGCCCGGAACGCACCCATGTGCTTCACGATGTCGTCGTCGCCGCGGCCCATCAGCGGGATCCACCCGTCGCCGTAGCGGACTGCTCGGCGCAGGCCGCCGGGAAAGGCGCCGCCGACGTGGATCGGCGGATGCGGCTTCTGCGTGGGCTTCGGGTTCGCGATGATGCGATCGAAGGAGACGTTCTCCCCGTCGTAGGAAGCCTCGTCCTGTGTCCAGATCGCTTTCATGGCTTCGATGCGCTCGCGCATGAGCTTGAACCGACCCTCGCCGGAAGTGCCGTGGTTGTTCATCTCCTCGATGTTCCAGCCGGCGCCGACCCCGAAGAGGAAGCGGCCGTTCGAGAGGCGACTGGCCGGAATGTGCGAGTGCTCCGCTGACCACAGCGACTCGAAGCCTCGAGACTCCACTTCGACCGCGAGCTCGGCGGGGTGCATCGCGTAGTCGGTCGGAAAGATCATCACGGCGTGATGCACGGGAAACTCCTGCTCTACGAATTGCTGGACAGCGCTGCGTCGGCGCGATCGATTCGGCAGCGAACCTGCTTGTGGTGGGGGCATCCGGTGAAGGGGTCGCGGTCCTGAGCGTCCGTGAGGACGTTGACGGAGACGCCCGACATCACCAGTTCGCCGTCCACCGAACCGTCCGCCGGGTAGAGGGCGCCGAACCCGTTGGGGATGCTGATGTGGCCCGGGAGCATCTTCCTGTCGATGACGAGCGGGAGCCGAACGCCACCGCGGCGGCTCGACACGGTCACCTCGTCGCCGCTTTCGAACCCGAGGCGCTCGGCGTCTTCCGCGTTGACGCTGACGGCACAGTGCGGCCCTCGGCCCTTGCGCCACGACGGGTCGCGCTGGATCGTGTTCGCCGTCCAGCCTGAACGCGTCCCACCCGCGAGCATGAACGGGTAGTCTGGGTCGCGCTGCGGCGGATTGCTCAGGACGCGGCCGATCTCCTCGATCATCGGCTCCGGCGCCAGGCGAACGCGGCCGTTCTCCCAACCGATGTTCCGGTCGAGTGCGTCCGTCGGATCGATCTCCGCAAGCACGAAGCCCTCGGTGTGCTCGACCATGCGGCGGAACGCTTCTGCGCCCAGTGTGAAGGGGTCCTTGCCTTCCCACTCGGGACCGAAGGCACGCACGACCTCGGCGCTTCGCTGCATGGCGTTCAGGTGAGCGAGCAGCCACGGGAATGCCAGCGCGCGGGCGGGGAGCTTGTCGCCGAGGGTCGTGTAGGTCCAGTGACCGAGGCGCGGCTGTGGATCCGCTTCGCCGTACTGGCTGGCGAGCTCGAGCGCCTTCAGCAAGAAGGCGCCGGAGCCGCCGGGCTCGAGCGCCTTCTCGGCGAGCTCGACCAGCTCGGCCGGCGCGGGCTCGATCAGCTCCATCGCATCGATGATGCGCGCGTAGATCTCGGGCTCGGGCAGGGACTCTCCGCGCGGCGGAATCACGGGCGGCCGCAGATGGACGTCGACCTGCGGATATCGGCGCGGGAAGATCGAGGTCTCCCACTTCTCCTGCGATGCGGCGGACGGCAACACGTAGTCGGCCTTGCGCGCCGTCTCGGTCATCGCCACCTCGACGCACACCAGCAGCTCGAGTTGCTTGCGGGCCTCGTCCCAGGCATGCGTGTCCGCAGCCGACAACCACGGGTTTGCGTTGTCGACTATCAGCGCGCGTACTCGTTCGGGGTGATCGGCTGTGATCTCCTCGGGCGCCAGGTTGTACGAGTACATGTGGAAATCCGACAGCGCCTTGATGCCTTGGATGCCCGACGCGACGGCTCGCGGCGGTTCGTCCAGGCGGTCGGCGCTTCGCATCGGCGGGATCCACGTCTCGTGGAAGACGGCGCCTCCAGTGCGCGCCAGGTTGCCCGTCACCGTGAGGATCACGCGCATCAGGTAGGCGGTGAGCGTCGAGAACCAGGACTGCTCGAGGCCGAGGTCGTAGACGAATCCGGCGCCTTCGGCCGTCGCGAACTCGCGCGCGGTGAGGCGGATGTCGTCGACGTCGATGCCGCAGCGTCGCGCCATCTCGTCGATGTCGACGGGTGCGAGTGCGTTCTGCAGGGCTTCGAAGCCTTCCGTGCGGTGCGCGAGGAAGCCCTCGTCGACGAGATTCTCCTGCACGATGGCCGCCGCGAGTCCGAGCAGGAAGTAGGCGTCGCTGCCCGGCTGGAGCCGTACGTGGCGGTCGGCGCGGCCGGTCATCTCGGTGGTGCGAGGGTCGACCACGACGATGCGCTTGTCCTCGTCGCCCTCGAAGACCTTGTAGGAGTCGACCGCGCGCGTCGAGTTGTTGCTGATGCGCGGGTTCGTCCCGATCATGACGATGTAGCGGGTGTTCGGCTTGTCGATGTGCAGCCACGTCATGGGCGGTGAATCGAACATCCACTGGTCGAGCAGATTGTGCTGTGTCTTCTCCTGCGCCCAGGCGCAGAACCAGCGGTCCGAGCCGATCTGGCGCAGGTAGTTGACCAGATACAGCGCGCCGAGGTGGTTCGCTTGGCCGCCGAGCCCGAACACGGCCATCGAACGCGGGCCGTGGTCGTTGCGAAGCTGCGTGAGCTTCGCTGCGATCTCCTGAACGGCCGTATCCCAGGAGATTTCCTCGAAAGTGCCATCTTCGCGACGGCGCAGGGGCCGCTCCAGCCGCTGTACGTGATCGATGTACTTGGGGATCGAGTACGCCTTGTTGCAGACGTATCCCTCGGTGCGCGCATGGCGATCGTCGGGACGGATCTTCTTGATTCGCCCGCCTTCGACATCGAACAGCAACCCGCAGTTGTGACCGCAGAGATTGCAGGCGCCGGGGACGTCTGTGGCGTCGAGGGCAAGGGGCGAGGTCGAGACGGAAGGGTCGACCGTGGTGGTTGTAGACATCTCGATCTCCTGGTGGGTTTCGGGTGGGAATCAGACCGACGCGCCGATGGTCGTCCGGTGGAGCAGCCGGTCGTGGCCTTCGTATCCGCCGGTGGCTCGGTGAAGGACGCTCCGGTTGTCCCATAGGACGAGCATTCCCGGCTCCCACTCGTGCCGGTAGAGGAACTCGTCGCGCGTCTGCCAGTCATGGAGCTCCTTCATGAGCGTGGCGCTCTCCTCTTCGCCGACGCCCTCGAACCCGACGATGTAAGAGAGCGGGGCGCCGAAGATGCCGAGGCGACCGGTCTCGGGGTGGGCTCGCACGAGGGGATGCGTCTGCTCTTCGAGGGCTTCGTCGGAGGCGATGATGTTCATGCTGCGATCGGAGCCGGCTTCGACGTCGCCGTAGATCCCGTCCTTCGAGTAACCCAGGCGGGCCGAGTGGATGGCGACCTTGTCTTCGAAGCGAGCGCGCAGATCGTCGGGCATGCGCTCGAGCGCGAGGTGCTGGTTCGCGTAGAGCGTGTCGCCTCCCTTGGGTGGAATCGTGATTCCGTAGAGGCAGGTTCCGATCGGCGGGTTCTTCTGGAAGCTCCAGTCCGTGTGCCAGGTCTCGGCGAAGATCGACGTCGTCTCGTCGGCGTTGCGTTGGATCGCCGCGACGTGATCGTGACCGGGAATCGACTCGAAGAAGGGGTCGTGCCCGAACGGGCCGAAGTAGAGCGCGAAACGTTCGAGGTCGTCATCGGTCAGCTTCTGCTTCGGGAAGACGACGACGTGATGCTCGAGCCAGGCTTCCCGGATGCTCGAAATCACGTCCGGCGAGACCTCGCGTGAAAGGTCGACGCCTTCGATGAAAGCTCCACAGGCCTGTCCGGTCGGGGTCACGGTGAGGCTCATCCTGTTCTCCCTTGGTCGAGCTCGCTGCGGAGCATGCGTTCGATCGATCGGCGCTGGGTCTCCACGATCGCGTCATCTGCGGGGACCAACGCACCGAACACCGCAGCGCCCTGCATGGTGCTCATCAGCGCATGGACCGCGCCGTCGAAGTCTTCGTGCTGTCGCGCCGCGTCCGGAAAGAGGGTGCGCGCACCGGCTACGGCGCGGGCGCGATGGTCCGCGATGATGGGGCCTACGCGCGCCGCCAATGCCGGGTCGGTTCGCGCCGCCTGATAGAGGTCGAAGGCTCCTTGGAGGGGAGGCGACACGAAGACGTCCCAGAGGTGCCGGAAGGTGGCCCCGGCCGGGTCTGCCAGAGCCTCCGGGTCGCTGGCGAACGCCTGCTCGAATCGACCGCGAGCATCGGTCAGGGTCTCCGCGAGGGCCGAGCCGAGGAGGTCGATCTTCGTGGGGAAGTGGCGGTAGAGGGCCCCCTGACTGACCCCGGCGCGCTCGGCGATGAGCGGCGTCTTGGCGCCGGCGTACCCGACCTCGAAGAGCACCTGCGTGGTCGCTTCCAGAATCTTGGCCCGGGTTCGGTGGCTGCGCGCCTGAACCGGGCGAGGCGCCGTGCGGCGATCGGCGTCGAGGGCGTGCATTCGGACAGGCTACTCGGTAATTAAAAATGTGACAAGTCACGTTTTTACGAATTCAACGTTCGAGTTTCGACCTTCCCCTCGGGGGTAGGCGAGTTGCAGGGACTGCCCATGCCGACCGCCGCTCGGATCGCCGAATCCGATCTCCAGATCGACCACGAACTCCACGCGTTCTTGGTGGAGGAGCTGATTCCAGGATCGGGGGTGACCCGCGAGGACTTCTTTCGAGGTCTTTCCGACCTCGTTCACAGCCTGGGCCCTCGCAATCGACAGCTCCTCGCCAGGCGTGTCGAGATGCAGTCCAAGATCGACGACTGGCACCGCGAGCACGCACGCAAGCCCCGCGACGCCGCGGCGTATCGCGAGTTCCTCGAAGCGATTGGCTACCTCGTCGAGGAGGGCGAGCCTTTCTCGATCACCACGGGGAACGTCGATGAGGAGGTGGCGAGGATTCCCGCGCCACAGCTCGTGGTTCCGGTGTCGAACGCCCGCTATGCGATCAATGCGGCGAACGCTCGGTGGGGATCGCTCTACGACGCGCTGTACGGAACCGACGCGCTTGGTGATCTCCCTCCCGAGGGCCCCTACGACAAGGCCCGTGGCGAGCGAGTCATCGCCTGGGCACGTGGTTTCCTCGACGACGTGGTGCCGCTCGAAGGCGCTTCGTGGTCCGAGCTTGCCGGTCTCGCCGTCGGTTCAACGGGTCTCGAAGTCGCGGTTCGATCAGCCGCTGCGCGGACCCGGCTGACGACCCCCAGTCGGTTCGTGGCCCACATCGGCGCTCAGGACTCTCCGTCGTCGGTGTTCTTGCGACACCACGGGCTCCATATCGAGATCCAGATCGATCCAGAACACCCGGTGGGTCGCGACGACATGGCGCACGTGAGCGACGTGGTCCTGGAATCCGCGGCCACGACGATCGTCGATCTGGAGGATTCGGTCGCGGCGGTCGATGCCGCAGACAAGGTCGCCTGCTATCGCAACTGGCTTGGTCTGGTGACGGGGACAATCGCGACGGAGGTTTCAAAGGGCGGCTCGACCTTCGTTCGCAATCTGTCATCGGACAAGCGTGTGGTGGGACGCGACGGCGAAGAGAAGGTCCTACGAAGTCGCTCGCTGCTCCTCGTCCGCAACGTCGGACACCTGATGACGACGCCAGCCGTCCTGGATCGTGACGGGCGTGAGGCGCCAGAGGGATTTCTGGATGCGCTGGTGACCGTTCTTGCCGCGAAGCGCGACCTCGATGGGGAGCGCACCAACTCTCCCGCAGGTTCGATCTACGTGGTCAAACCCAAGATGCACGGCCCATCCGAGGTCGCGTTCGCAGACGAGATCCTCACGGACGTCGAAGAGATCCTGGGTCTCGCCCGTAACACCGTGAAGATCGGTCTGATGGACGAAGAGCGAAGAACCAGCCTGAATCTCGGCGAGTGCATCCGCGCCGCGAGCTCGCGCATCGCGTTCATCAACACCGGATTCCTTGACCGCACCGGCGACGAGATCCACACCTCGATGGAAGCAGGTCCCATGGTGCGGAAGGGGGATATTGAGTCGACGAATTGGATCTCGGCATACGAGGATTGGAACGTGGACGTCGGCATCGCCTGCGGACTCCTCGGCAAGGCCCAGATCGGGAAGGGGATGTGGGCGGCGCCTGATCGGATGGCCGAGATGCTCGATGCGAAGATCGGGCACCCAAAGGCGGGGGCGAACTGCGCTTGGGTCCCGTCTCCGACCGCGGCGACGCTCCACGCGACGCACTACCACCGCGTCGATGTCCGCGAGCGCCAAGAAGCGATTCGCGCGGGCGGCCCGCGCGCGACTCGCGATCAGCTCCTCGAGATTCCTGTCGCGCACGTCCCCGACTGGACGCCCGAAGCGATCCGCTCCGAGCTCGAGAACAACGCCCAGGGCATCCTCGGCTACGTCGTGCGGTGGATCGACCAGGGCGTGGGGTGCTCCAAGGTCCCGGACATCCACGACGTGGGCTTGATGGAAGACCGGGCGACATGCCGGATCTCGAGTCAGCACATCGCCAATTGGCTGCGGCACGGGATCGTGTCCGAAGAAGACGTCCGCTCGACCTTCCGAAGCATGGCGGAGGTCGTGGACCGCCAGAACGCGGGCGATCCGTCCTATCGGCCCATGGGGCCCGGCTTCAGCGGAGAAGCATTTCAGGCCGCCTGCGAACTCGTCTTCCGAGGGGCTGAACAACCCTCCGGCTACACGGAACCGATTCTCCATGCGCGGAGGCTCGAGAAGAAGGCTCGAGCTGCCTGCTCCTGAGAGGAGAAACGTCCCTGTCCTCCAAGTTCTCCGATGAACTCGTCGCCGCGATTGCGAACCATTCAGCGCTCCCGGCGTTCGAGACCGAGCGCTCGCTCGACGATTCATACCGGTTGCAGCACCAGGTGACCCGAGCGCGAACCCAAGGAGCCGTCGGCGGCGTCAAGGCCGGAGTCACTGCGCCGGGCATGCAGGGATTGCTGAAGCTCGATCATGCCCTCATCGGAAGCTTGTACGCCGACTCGAGGTACGAGAGCCGCTGCAAGATTCCGTACATCGAAGGGCGCAACCTCGAATGCGAGGTCGCGATCATCGTCGATGGCGAAGGGCGTCCCGCGTCGGTTGCTCCGGCGATCGAGATCGTGCGCGTTCAGTTCGGGCGACCGACGGACTTGTCAGCGTCGAACCTCGTGGCCTGCAACCTCGGCGCAGATGCGTACATCGTTGGCGAGCCGATCCCGTGGGAACCCTCGTTCGACCACGCCACCGTCACGCTCACGCGCGACGACGAAGTTCTGAACGAGGCTGCGATGAGCGACGCGTTGGGCGGGCCGGAGCCCGGCGCCCGTTGGATGTGGCAGGAGGCGCGCAATCGAGGACTCCCCTGTGAGGAGGGCACGCTCTTCCTCGGCGGGGCCTGCGGGGCGGTCGTCCCGGCCGAGGTCGGGCGATACCACGCAGACTTCGGCTCCCTGGGAGAGATCCGGTTCGAAATCACCTCGGCTCGCTGAAATCTAGTATCGATCGCGAAGGAGCAACAACATGGACCACTACGCTTGCATCATTCAGGATGGCCAGGCCGCCGATCAGAGGATCGACGCGCTCGAGACGGGCCTCAGAAAGCTCGCGAGGGACTTCTTCGCTGACGATCCGAACGAAGTCGGCATCCGCTGGACGCGCCAGGAGAAGGGCTGGGCCTGGACCGCCGGGGAGCCCAGCACGTCGTCCATCGTCGTCCGCTCCGTTCCCGTGGGCTACGACGATGGGGAGCGGGAGAAGTTCCTTCGTGCGGTCTGTGACCTGTGGGTCGACACGACCGGTTGCTCCATCAACGAGATCGTGGCGACGGCCTTCGATGGGCCGCTGCCGCTCTAGGAGGTGTTCGAATGCCGTTGTACCGATGTGCGATTCGCGAAGGCCTGAGCAACGAGGCCCAGCGCGAGCAGATCGCCAAGGAGGTCGTTCGCATCCACTGCGGGGTCACCGGAGCTCCGCCGTCGTTCGTGCACGCCTTCTTCCAGGAGCGTGCGGCTTCTGAACTCCCAGAAGGCCAGGCGGCGTTCGTGCTCGGCACGATTCGTTGGGGCCGGACGGACGCGCAGAAGGCCGAGATCGTCTCCGAGCTCCGCAGCAGCGTTGCGTCCGCCCTCGGGTGCGGCGAATCCGAGGTTGGCGTCGTGACCGTCGACATCCCCTCGAAGTGGAACATGGAAGGCGGCTCTCTGCTTCCGGAGCCAGGTGAGGAAGCCGAGTGGCTGGAACGCCACCGGTCGTAGCGTGTGCGGGTGCGCGACCGGCGACGGGTTCCGCGGGGCAACCGCGGGAGAAGGATCCAGTCCGTAGACCTCTTTGGTTTCCAGGGCTTACCGGGTTCGATTCCCGCCGCCTCCACCGTTTCCTCAACGAAAACTGCCACTCGAGTCAGAGCGCGTGCCGACCCGCGGTCTCGCGTAGGCGCCGCTCGAACTCCCGGTAGCGCCCTTCGCCATGAGGCCGCTCACCGCGCGCCCACCTCGCGATGCGCTTCAGGTCGACGGGATGCCGCGTCGCGACTTGGATCGCTTGATCGAGGCACTGCGTGTCCGCATCGTGGAAGTACCAGGCAAGCCGATCCATGACGCACTCGGTCGGAGCGAGCAGTCGCAGCGTCCCCATCCGCGTCTCGCGCTCGGCGAAGGTGCGGATCGTCTCGTCTCCGATCGCGACGGGGCCGGGCGGGAACTCGACCCAGTAGCGGCTCTTCGGATGCGTCCAGTGGCGCTGCGTCTTCTCGAAGCTGAGGGACTGCATGGCGGCATCGACCTTGCGGGCGAGGCCGATCGGGATGAAGTCGAGGTCATACGAGACGTACTCCGCGTCGGAGTAGATCGAGACGACCGCGCCGCCGGAGAGGACGACCGATATGCCGTGCCCTTCGAGCGTGGAGCAGATCAGGGCGGCGAGGTCTTCGAGGGAGGTGCGATCGTCGATGCGCGGCTTCGGGCTCAAAGCGGCTTTCCTGCGCGGCGCGGCCGCCTGCGCTCGGTGAAGTAGCGCTTGCGTTCGGATGCGGGCAGCTGGTCGAGCGCCTTGCGGAGGAGGGCGCGCAGTTCGCGACGGAACGGGTAGCGGGGGTTCCAGGTGTAGAGGCGGGTGCGGCCCTGGAGCGAGCTCACGAGAGCACCAGCGCGCTCGAAGCGCTCGAGCTGCCGCTGCGCCATGTTGAGCGAGAGGTCGTCGAAGGTCCGGGCGATCGCGGTCGCGTAGCCTTCCTCATACTGCTCGAGGTAGAGGAGGACCTTCTCCGCGCTGGCGTTTCCAAAGATGCCTTCGAGCATGCGGACCGACCCCATCGGACAGCCAGCAATATAACCCAAGAAATGGGTGATATAACCTTGATTCTGGGTTATGAGCCGAGGCCGCCCGAGAGGCACCGATTTCGGGCGTAAGTTCCTGATTTCGTTGCTTCGGAAGCGGGTTCGATTCCCGCCGCTTTCGCCACTCTCACCAACAGAATCAGAAATCTGCGAGGGAGATCTTCTCCTGAGGAGCATCGACCGTCATGGACCCGTGGTTTCGCGATCGCCCAGCTGAGCGCGTCCTCGGGCGCCTGATGGCCTCAACCAGGAGCCTGGTCGGTCAGCTTCGCGTAGATCGCGGTGCTCCGCGGGCCGCGGTGGGCGCAGAGCTTCTGGATCACGTCGATGGGCACGCCCTACCTGCTCGAACGGGCTGCGGCCTGGGTCAGGCGGCCAGGGAGGCTCTACCCGCCCGCCTCGGCATCGTCCTGCGCTCGTTTCTTGAAGTCCCCCGCGGCGTGGCGCTCGGGGAGCTGGGTCTCGGGCTCGCCCCAGTTGCGGTTCACCATGCGGCCGCGCTTGGCGGCGGGGCGGGCGGCGATCTGGTCGGCCCAGCGGACCACGTTCTTGTACTCCTGGACCTGGAGGAACTCGGCGGCGCCGTAGAGCAGGCCCTTGGCGAGGCCGCCGTACCAGGGCCAGATCGCCATGTCGGCGATGCTGTAGTCGTCGCCGGCCATGTAGGTCCGCTCGGCCAGGTTGCGGTCGAGGACGTCGAGCTGGCGCTTGGTCTCCATGGCGAAGCGGTCGATCGCGTACTCGATCTTGACCGGCGCGTAGGCGTAGAAGTGACCGAAGCCGCCGCCCAGGTAGGGCGCGCTGCCCATCTGCCAGAACAGCCAGTTGAAGGTCTCGGCCCGGGCGGCCGGCTCCGTGGGCAGGAACTCGCCGAACTTCTCGGCCAGGTAGACGAGGATCGAGCCCGACTCGAACAGCCGGGTCGGGGTCGGGGTGCTGCGGTCCAGCAGCGCCGGGATCTTCGAGTTCGGGTTGATCGCCACGAAGCCGCTGCCGAACTGGTCGCCCTCGCCGATCTGGATCAGCCAGGCGTCGTACTCGGCGCCGGTGTGGCCGCGCTCGAGGAGCTCCTCGAGCATGAGCGTCACCTTCACGCCGTTGGGGGTGGCGAGGGAGTAGAGCTGGAAGGGGTGCCCGCCGACGGGCAGCTCCTTCTCGTGGGTCGCGCCCGAGATGGGGCGGTTGATGTTGGCGAAGCGCCCGCCGCTCGCCTTGTCCCACTTCCAGACCGCGGGCGGGGTGTACTCGTTGGACTCGCTCATGGGGGTTCTCCGGTTCGGGCGGCGGGGTTCGGGGAGCGCTCAGACGTCGGCGAAGAAGTCGTTGCCCTTGTCGTCGACCACGATGAAGGCGGGGAAGTTCTCGACCTCGATCTTCCAGACCGCCTCCATGCCGAGCTCGGGGTACTCGAGCACCTCGACCTTGCGGATGCAGTCGAGGGCGAGGATGGCGGCGGGGCCGCCGATGGAGCCCAGGTAGAAGCCGCCGTGCTTCTTGCAGGCGTCGGTGACCGCCTTCGAGCGGTTGCCCTTGGCGAGGCTCACGAGGCTGCCGCCGTGGGACTGGAACAGGTCGACGTAGGAGTCCATGCGGCCCGCCGTGGTGGGACCGAAGGAGCCGGACGCGTAGCCCTTGGGCGTCTTCGCGGGGCCCGCGTAGTAGACCATGTGGTCCTTGATGTAGTCGGGCAGGCCCTCGCCGCGGTCGAGGCGCTCCTTCAGCTTGGCGTGGGCGATGTCCCGGGCCACCACCATGGGGCCGGTGAGGGAGAGCCGCGTCTTGATGGGGTGCTTCGAGAGCGTGGCGCGGATCTCGTCCATGGGGCGGGTCAGGTCGATGGGGACCACCTCGCCCTCGAGGTCCTCGTCGGTGATCTCGGGCAGGTACTGGGCGGGGTTGGTCTCGAGCTGCTCGAGGAAGACGCCCTCGCGCGTGATCTTGCCGAGGATCTGACGGTCCGCCGAGCACGAGACGCCGATCCCCACCGGGCAGGAGGCGCCGTGGCGCGGCAGGCGGATCACGCGCACGTCGTGGCAGAAGTACTTGCCGCCGAACTGGGCGCCGATGCCGGTCTTGCGGGTCAGCTCGAGCACCTGCTCCTCGAGCTCGCGGTCGCGGAAGGCCCGGCCGTGCTCGTTGCCCGTGTCCGGCAGCCCGTCCAGGTAGCGCGTGCTCGCGAGCTTCACGGTCTTGAGGGTGTACTCGGCCGAGGTGCCGCCGATCACGATGGCGAGGTGGTAGGGAGGGCAGGCCGCGGTGCCGAGGGTGCGGATCTTCTCGTCCAGGAACGCCAGCAGCGAGTCCGGGTTCAGCAGCGCACGGGTCTGCTGGTAGAGGAAGGTCTTGTTGGCCGAGCCGCCGCCCTTGGTGATGAAGAGGAGCTCGTACTCGTCGCCGGGGTCGGCGTAGATCTCGATCTGCGCGGGCAGGTTGGTGCCGGTGTTCTTCTCGTCGTAGAGCGAGAGCGGCGCCATCTGGGAGTAGCGCAGGTTGGTCTCGGTGTAGGTCCGGTGGATGCCGCGGGAGAGCGACTCCTCGTCGTTGCCGCCGGTGAAGACCTGCTCGCCCTTGTGGGCCACCACGATGGCGGTGCCCGTGTCCTGGCACGAGGGCAGCACCATGCCGGCGGCGACGTTGGCGTTCTTCAGCATCTCCCGGGCGACGAAGCGGTCGTTGTCCGAGGCCTCGGGGTCCTCGAGGATCTTCGCGAGCTGCTTCAGGTGGCCCGGGCGGAACAGGTGCGAGACGTCGCGGATCGCCGCGGCGGCGAGGCGCTCGAGCGCACTGCCGTCCACCACCAGCACGTCGCGGCCCTGGAAGCTCGCGGTGGAGACGCCCTCGCTGCCGAGGGAGCGCCACGGGGGGTCGTGCTCACCCGTCTGGAGGATCTTCTCGAAGTGGAAGTCGGACATGGTCGCCGGTCTCCTCCCAGCCCAGGGTGCCCGCGGAGCCCGGAACGTAGCCGAAGGCCTAGGGGCGTGCGCGAAGCGCGTCGAGGCAGGCACGCACGGCTTCGGGGTCGGGCGCCGGGGCGCCGGGCTCGAAGCGGGCGCGGTCGAGGCGCATCAGCAGCTCGCCGGCCTCGCGCACCAGGGCGTCGGGCGCGCCCGCCACGATCTCGTCGCTGGAGAGGCTCGCGACCCCGGGAAGCCGCGCGGCCAGCGCGGCGCGGAGCGCCCGCGCCATGGCGTCCGCGGGCAAGCTGTCCGCCTTCGAGAGCGCGCCTGTGGCGTCGAAGTCGGGCGCCCGCCCGGCACCCCGGCGCACGCCGTGGTGCACCCCTTGGCGCACCAGGTAGAAGGCGAGGAGCGCGGCGACGAGGACGAGGGCGCCGAGCAGCACCCCCCAGGTCCGCCGCCCGTCGCCCCCCGGCGCGACGGGGTCCTCGGCGCCGCCCGGTGCGCGCTCCGCCGGGGCCGCCGCGGCGGGCGCCGGACCCACGGCCACCTCGAGGGCCAAGCTCTCGGCGACGCGGTAGCGGCGCGTCTCGGGGTCGAACCAGGCGACCGCGACGGCGGGGATCCGGAGCCGGCCCTCCCGCCGCGGCACCAGGTCGTAGACGAAGTAGCGGCGCAGCCGCAGCTCGCGCCCCGCGTCCCGGGAGAGCTCCGGCGGGTGGGCGAAGAGCTCGGCGTCGGGCCAGGCCGCGGCGGCCAGCGGGGCGCCGGCGTCCCACAGGTTCGCGCGCCCCCGCAGCGCCACCGAGATCCGCACCGAGCCGCCGAGCGCGAGGGCGGCCGGGCTCGCCGTGACCGACACCTCCACGGGCCCCACCAGCCCGTCGTAGCCCGCCGGTCGCCCGGGCTCGGGCACCGGCTCCACGGCGACGCGGCCGCCGGGAACCGCCACGAGCTCCTCGCCCCCGGCGGTGGCGCAGCGCAGGCCCGCGGGCGGGACCGCGAGCACGCCGGCGCGCGCCGGGAAGAGCGCGCGGCGCTCGCGGTAGAGGTCGTAGCTCTCGCCGTCGCGGATCACCGGCGCGTCGCCGGAGATGCCGGGCAGCCACTCGGCACGAAAGGCCGGGAAGCCCGGCGCCGGGTCCCAGGCGAGCTGGGTCACGTCCTTGCGACGCAGGATGTGGATCTCGTACAGGATCTGCTGGCCGACGAGGGCGTGCTCCGCCTCGAGGTGCAGCGAGGCCTCGCAGAGCGGCGCCTCGCCGCTCGCCTCGGCCGCGCGGGCCGCCGAGGCGCCGGCGATCGCGAGCAGCGCGGCGACGAGCGGGCCCGCAAGCCCGGCCCCCAGCACCCCGGCCCTCACCACGCCGGCGGGGCCCGCCGCGGATCGCGCTGGGCCTCGCCGGCCCGCGCCGCGGCGCGCAGCGCGCGGGCCGGGTCGTCCTGGACGCGGCCCAGCCAGCGCGCGGCCTCGTCCTCGCTGAGGGCGGGCGCCGCCTGGGCGCCGGACTCGGTCGCGGGCTCCTCGGCGGGCTGCGGCCTCGCGTCGAGCCGCTCCTCGAGCTCCTCGCCTTCCTCGCGCCCTCGTTCCCGGGCTTCGGCCTCGCCCTCTCCCGCCTCGTCGCTCGGGGACTCCTCGGGCCGCGGCGGCGCGGGTCGTCGGGGAGGCTCGCCCGCCGCCGAGGGCTCGGCCGCCATGCGGCGCAGGGTCCACTCGAGGTTGAACTGCGCCTCGCGGTCGCGCGGCGAGAGCGCGATGGCGTCGAAGAAGGCGTCGCGCGCCCGGGCGAAGTCGCCGCGACCCAGGGCGGCGACGCCCAGGTCGTAGTAGGCGTCGGTCGCGAGCTCGGCGTCCTCGGCGTGGAGGGCGGCCGCGAAGAAGGCGTGCTCGGCCCCCACCCAGTCGCCGGCGTCGGCGCGCTCGACGCCGCGGCGAAGCAGGGTCTCGGCGTCGGGCTCGTCGCCGTGGCCGGCGCCGAGGAGCGTGAGCGCGAGCCCCGCCGCGGCCACCACGGGCCAGGCGCCGGCGGGTGCGTCGCGGCGCCCGGGGCGCCGGCGCGCGGGCAGCGCGCCGGCGAGGAGCAGCAGCAGGGCCAGCGCGGCGAAGGGCGCGGTGTGGGTCACGGCCTGGCGGCGCTCGACGAAGCCGTCGGGCGCGGCGAGGGCGTCGCGGCGTAGCGCGGCGACCAGGGCCTCGGCGTCGACCGCGCCCCAGCGGTCGGCGCGCAGGAGCGCGCCGTCCGTGGCCTCGCCGAGGGTGGCGAGGCGCGCGGCGTCCCGCCGCGTCACGACCGTCTCGCCCCGGGCGTCGCGCAGCACGCCCGGCGGGTCGGGGATCTCGGCGCCGGCCTCGCTCCCGTAGGCGGCCGCCACGACGCGCACCCCTGCGGCCGCGGCGTCCTCGGCGCCGGTCGGGGACGAGCCGACGGGCGACTCCCCGTCGGAGAGCACCAGCAGCAGCCGCGGCCGGGCGCTCGCCTCGGGGAAGGCGCCGAGGGCCGCGCGCACGCCGGAGCGCAGCCGCGAGCCCTGGAGCCCCATCAGGTCGGGGTCGAAGGCGGGCAGCATCTCGACGAGGGCGGCGTGGTCGGGCGTGAGCGGCGTGAGCAGCACGCCGCGCCCCGCGAAGGCGGCCAGCGCGGCGCGATCGCCGGCGGCGAGGCGGCCCAGCACCTCGGCGGCGGTCTGGCGCGCCCGGGCGAGCCGGCTCGGCGGCACGTCCCGGGCCAGCATGCTGCGCGAGACGTCGAGGAGCAGCACCACGTCCACCCCCGAGGCGGGCAGGCGCACGCTGCGCTCGCCCCACTGCGGCCCGGCGAGCGCCACGGCGACGAGCGCCAGCGCGGCGGCGCGCCGGGCGTCGGCGTGCCAGGCCGGGCGCCCCGCGCCGGGTCCGAGCAGCCGCACGCGGCGGCGCGCCGCGAGGAGGCGCGCCGCGAGCAGCGCCGCGAGGCTCGCCGCCAGCACGGCGCCCAGCCAGGGCAGCGTCTCGGGGTGCGCGAACTGCATCACGGCAGCCTCCGCGCCAGGACGCGCGTGCCGCCGATCTCGGCGAGGAGCAGCAGGCCCGCGGCGGCGAGGAACGGCTCGGGCGCCGGCTCGCCGCTGCGCCGCGGCGGTGCGGGCCGCTCGACGCGCTCGAGGGCGTCGATCTCGGCGTAGACGTCGGCGAGGTCGGCCGAGGAGCGGGCCGTGAAGGCGCGCCCCCCGGTGGCGCCGGCCACGCTGCGCAGGGCGCCGAGGTCGAGGTCGTGGCGCTCGAGGCGCAGGCGCCGCGCGCCGTCGGGGCCCGCCACCGCCACCTCGCCGCCGGTCCCGATCCCCACGGTGTGGACGCGGATCCCGGCGGTCGCGGCGAGCCCCGCCGCGACCTCGGTGGGGACGGCGCCCGCGTTGGCGCGCCCGTCGGTGAGCAGCACCACGAGGCGCCCGGCACGCGGGCCGCTCCCCGCCGCCGGCGTCGGATCCTCGGCAGCGGCCACCCGCTTCACCGCCAGGGCGAGGGCGTCGCCGAGCGCGGTGGCCTCGCCCGACATGCCCGCCTCGACGCGCGCGAGGGCCGCGGCGAGCAGCGCGCCGTCGCTGGTGAGCGGGCACAGCGTGAACGCGCTCTCGCCGAACACCACGAGCCCGACGCGGTCGCCCTCGGCGACGCGGCGGCGCGCGAAGCGGCCCACCACCGAGCGCGCCAGGTCGAGGCGGCGCTGCCACTCACCGTCGATCTCGGCGTCGAGGGCCCGCATGCTCCCCGAGGCGTCCACCACCAGCACCAGGTCGAGGCCGCGCAGCGCCTCGGGGCGCCAGGAGGCCGGCGCCGTGGGGCCGGCGAGGGCGGCGACCAGCGCGACGGCGGCCGCGGCGCGCAGCGCCAGGGAGAGGCCGCGCAGCGGATCGCGCCGCCAGGCCCCGGCGGCGCGCAGCTCCGCGGTGCCGGGCCAGGCGAGGGCGCGGGGCCGGCGCCGCGCGATCCGCACCACCGCGAGAGCCACGAGCGCGAGGAGCGCGGCCCCGCGCAGCGGCGACGCGAAGTGGATCTCGCCCAGCCAGGTGAGGAGCTCGCTCACGGGCGTCGCCCTCGCGGAGGGCTCTCCCCGAGCAGCGCGCGCGCCTCGCGCACGGCGGCGCGCACCTCCGAGGCGCCGGCGGCCGGCGCCTCGCGCGGCCGGAAGCGCACGTCGTCGAGGCGGCGCAGCACCGAGAGCACCTGGGGCCAGCTGCGCGCGAGGCCCCAGGGCGCCTCGCGCGCGGCGAGCTCCTCGGTGGTGGCCGTGTCGGCGGCGGCGGCGTGGCGGCGGGTCAGGTAGATGCGCAGCGCCGCAGAGGCGGCGTCCGCGGCGGCGCGGGGGTCGTCGCTCGCCTCGGCGGCGGCGAGGGTGGCCTGGGCGGCGCGCCACGCCTCGCGGTCGTCCGCGGCCGCCCGCGCGGGCTCGTCGCCGGCGGCGCGCGCGCGGCGCACCAGCGCCACGAGCCCCACCGCGGCGAGCGCCGTCAGGGCGCCCGCCAGGGCCGGCACCAGGGCGCCTCCCGTGGCTCCCGCCGGCGCCCGCCGGCGCAGCCCGAAGGGCTCCAGGCGATCGGGCCACTCGCCCGACACCTCGCGCACCTCGAGGGCGCGCTCGGGCAGCTCGAGGGCCTGCCGGACCGCGCCCTCCTCGGAGAGCGATTCCACGCGCAGGGTCTGGGCGGGCCAGGCGAAGCTCCCGGTGGCGCGGGCCCGCACCAGGAAGCGGGTGCGGTGGATCCAGCGCTGGGGCTCGCGCTCCACGGGCAGGGTCTCGGCCTCGAGAACCCACAGCCCGGGCACCTCGGCGGGCGCCTCGGGCGGCGAGACGCCGTGCTCGGGCGGCGTCACCACGGCGACCTCCACCGTGGCGGTCTGCCCGATGCGCAGCGTGGGGGGCTCGACCACGACGTCGCCCTGGATGCCGAGCGGCGCCCGCGGTGCCTCGGCGTCCGGCTCGCCGCCGCACGCGAGGGCCACCAGCAGGAGCGCGGCCCGCGCGCACCGGGCCCGCCTGGGCTGCTTCATCGCGGCACTCCGCGCGCATGGTGGCGGGTGAAGAAGCGGGCCAGCGCGAGGAGCGGGTCGCGGTGGGTGGGCAGCCACAGCACGTCGGCGCCGTCGCCGCGCAGGCGGCGCTCGAGGGCGCGGCGGCGCACCACGCAGGCGGCCCGGTGCCGGGCGCGCACCCGGCGGGATCCGGTGCGCAGCACCAGGCCGGGACCGCCCCCCTCGGCGTCGGCGAGGCGCACGGTGCCGACGTCGGGGAGCGCGTCCTCGCGCGGGTCGTGGAGCACGCCCGCCACCACGTCGTGGTGGCGCGCCACCGCGACCAGCCCGGCGCGGTCGGCGAAGAACGCGTCGTCCCGGAAGTCCGAGAGCAGCAGCACCACGGCGCGACGGCTGGCGAGGCCGCGAACGCGGGTGAGCGCGTCGGCGAGGGAGGTGCCGCCACCCGGCGCGCCCGCCGCCGCCACGACGCCGCGCAGCACGCGCCACAGGTGGCCCTCGCCCCGGGCCGGCGCGATCTCGCTGCGCACGCCGCCGTCGAAGCACAGCAGCCCCACCCGGTCTCCCGCCCGGGAGGCCGCTGCGGCCACCAGGGCCGCGGCGTGGGCCGCCACCGCCGCCTTGGCGCGGCCGTGGCTGCCGAACCGCATCGAGGTGGAGACGTCGAGGGCGAGCACCAGGGTCTGGTCCCGCTCCTCGCGGAAGCGCTTCACCCAGGGCTCGCCGGTGCGCGCCATGGCGTTCCAGTCGAGGCTGCGCACGTCGTCCCCGGGCACGTAGGGACGCGACTCCTCGAACTCGACGCCGCCGCCGCGGAACGCGCTGCGGTAGCCGCCCGCGAAGGCGCTCGAGACCTCGCGGCGGCTGCGCACCGCGAGCAGCCGCACCGCGCGCTCGAGCTCCTCGGGGGTCGGGGTGAGGGGGGCGGCGGGCGCGGTCACGGACGGGCCACGCCTCAGGGGGTCTCGACGCTCGCCAGCAGCGCGTCGATCACGGCGTCGGGCGTGACGCCGTCGGCCTCGGCCTCGTAGGAGAGGATCAGGCGGTGGCGCAGGACGTCGGGCGCCACCCGCTTCACGTCGTGGGGCGTCGCGAAGCGACGGCCGTCGAGGAGCGCGCGGGCGCGGGCCGCGCGCACCAGGAAGATGGAGGCCCGGGGCGAGGCCCCCACCGCGAGGGCGCCCCGGCCGGTCGACGCGACGCGTGGCGCTGCCGCCGCACCCGGCGCGTCGGCCGGGGTGGCCGGGCCCTCGCCGGCCTCCGCGTCCCGGGTCCCACGCACCAGGCGCACCGCGTAGTCGGCCACGGCGGGGGCGACGTGCACCGCGGCCGCGGCGTCGCGCAGCGCGCCCACCCGGGCGGCGTCGGTCACGGCGCGCAGCTCGGGCGCCGGCGCGGCGTCCCGGGCCACGATCTCGCGCTCCTCGTCGGCGCTCGGGTAGGGGACCACGACCTTCAGCAGGAAGCGGTCCACCTGGGCCTCGGGCAGCGGGTAGGTGCCCTCGAGGTCGATGGGGTTCTGGGTGGCCATCACCAGGAAGGGCTCGGGCAGCGGGAAGGACTCCTCGCCGATGGTGACCTGCCGCTCCTCCATGGCCTCGAGCAGTGCGGACTGCACCTTGGCGGGCGCCCGGTTGATCTCGTCGGCGAGCAGCACCGGCGTGAAGACCGGGCCGAGACGCACCTCGAAGCGGCGCTCGTCGGGGCGGTAGACCGGCGTCCCCACCACGTCGCCGGGCAGCAGGTCCGGGGTGAACTGGATGCGGCCGAAGCCCAGGCCGAGCACCCGGGCGAGCGTGCGCACCGCGGTGGTCTTCGCGAGGCCGGGGACGCCCTCCACGAGCACGTGGCCCCCGGCGAGCAGCCCGATCAGCAGGCCGTCGATCAGCGCCGACTGGCCCACCACCACCCGGTTCACCTCGTCGCGGAGCCGCTTGAGGGTCTCCTCGGCCGAGCCCGCTGAGTCCGCCACGCTGGCCACTGCTCTCCTCCGGGCCCGGCGCTAGCGCCGCCCCGCCTGGGAAGGACGCCCCGGCGAGGCGGCCCGTTTCCGCTGGCGGACCCGCTCCACGAGGGCGGTGGTGCGGACCCGGGGGATCTGGCGGAGTCGCCGGACCTCGCCCGCGTAGCCTTCGGGCAGGTCCTGGGCCACCAGCACCGCCCGGGGCCAGTCGCCGCCCTTGGCGTAGACGTCCGGGGCCAGCCGCCCGATCGCCCGCTTCGGCGTGTCCTCGCCGAACCAGGTCACCCAGTCCACGCAGGCCAGCGCGGCCAGCACCTCGGCGCGCTGGCGCAGCGGCACGATGGGGCGCTCGGGCCCCTTGAAGCGCCGCACCGAGGCGTCGGTGTTGAGCGCCACCACCAGCCGGTCGCCGAAGGAGCGGGCCTCCTCGAGGCTGCGCACGTGGCCCACGTGGAGCAGGTCGAAGCAGCCGCTGGTGAACACCACCCGCTCGCCCCGGCGCCGGGCCGAGGCCAGGGCCCGCCGGGCGGCCTCCGGCGCCAGGACCTTCTCCCGGGCCCGAGGGGTCCGCGGGGCGCGGCTCACGGCCGGGGCCCGCCGGCCGGCTCGCCGGCGGCGGCGGAGGGGGCGGCCGGGGGTGAGTCGAGGGCGCGGCGCAAGGATCCACTCCGGTGGAGCGCGGGGGAGCGGGCCACGGTAGCAGAACGCCCCTGCCGGGAGCTTCGGACGCCGCCTCCGGACGGCTGGTGGCGCCCCGCGGGGCCACGCCGCCTCGTGGCTGCACGGGAGCTGCTCGGGGCCTGCCGCCTGGCGAGGGCTACTGAGGGTTCGTGGAGGGTTCCCGGGGGTGCGCCGAAGCTTCCATCCCCCCGGGACTCAAGGGCTTCCCGGAGCCGGCCGTCCGAGCCGGGCGGAACCGCCAAAGCCCGCACTTTTCCTAAAGAAAATCGACCGGAGGCCGAAACCACCCTCGAGTCTCGCGGCCCCTGCGGCAACGAGAGGCGAGGAGTCGGATGTGAGCTCGACCAAGGGTACCCACCCGAACCGAGTGCGCGAGCTGCGCGAGAACCGCCTGATGACCCAGGCCCAGCTGGCGCGCAAGGCCAAGGTCGCGCTGCGCACGATCCACAGCGTGGAGAAGGGCATGAACTGCCGCATGGATACCAAGCGGAAGATCCTGCTCGCCCTCGGCATGCGCTTCGAGGACAAGGACCAGGTGTTCCCGCCCGTCTCCCGGGCGGCCGAGATCGAACGCCCCTTCAACCTCTCGTAGGTTCCCCGACACCGCGCGTGGCGCGGCTCCAGCGGCCCGCCGAGGCGCCCTTCCTGCGGATCCCGGCGTCGCGCCGGGACCCTCGGGGCCGACGCGGTACCATGGCCCGCGACCCGCGGCGCCCGGGCTCGCCGCCGGTCGAGGGGGGGCCGCCATTCCGGATCGCGTCACGCTGCTGGCCGACGTCGCTGGGATCGTGTCCCGCTCCCACGACCTCGACGAGACCCTCGGCAACGTCGTGGATCTCGTGGCCAAGCGTCTGGACGCCGACGTCTGCTCGGTCTACCTGACGGACCCCGACGTTCAGCACCTCACCCTGCGGGCCACGGTGGGCCTCGAGCGGCGCGCCATCGGCAACGTGCGGCTGCGCTTCGGCGAGGGCCTGGTGGGCACCACCGCCGAGCAGCGGGAGCCGGTGGCCACCGCCGATGCGCGCTCCCACCCCGCCTACCGCTACTTCCCCGAGAGCGGCGAGGAGCGCTTCGCCTCGCTGATGGCCGCGCCCCTGGTGGTGAGCGGGATCTCGATCGGCGTGCTCTCGGTCCAGACCATCCAGCCCCGGGAGTTCGAGACGCCGGACGTGGAGCTGCTCCAGACCTGCGCCCAGCTGATCGCGCCGGTGGTGATGAACTCCCAGCTGCTCTCCTTCGTGGCGGCGAGCGACCAGGACCGGGCCGAGATCGTCGACCAGATGTCCCGCTCGGGCCGGGTGCCCGGGATGGGGCGCGAGAAGCACCGCGCCGAGAGCAACGTCGAGGTCCGGGGCTTCCCGACCTCCCGGGGCGTCGCGATCGGGCCCGTCTACCTGCTCGAGGACCCCCTCGACCTCGACCACGTCGAGTACGCGCCGAACCCCGACGCGCGCCAGGAGCGGGCCGACCTCGAGGGCGCCCTGGCCTCGGCGCGCCGCGAGCTCCACGACGTGCGCGACGAGGTCGGGGACCGCTTCGGCCCCGAGTTCTCGGCGGTCTTCAACACCCACATCCAGATCCTCGAGGACAAGGGCTTCGTGGCGAAGCTCGAGGAGGCCGTGGCGCGCACGGGCAACGGGCTCACGGCGATCCGCGAGGTCCAGGCCGCCTACCGGCGCATGTTCGAGGGCATCGCCGACCCCTTCTTCCGGGAGCGCGGCAGCGACGTCGAGGACGTGGCGCGCCGGGTGACCGCCAAGCTGCTGGGCGTGCGCCACCACAACATCCCGCTCTCCGAGGGCGCCATCCTGGTGGCCGAGAACCTGCTGCCCGCCCACTTCGCGCTACTCGAGACCGAGAAGATCGCCGCGGTGGTGTCCGAGCGCGGCGGCCCGACCTCCCACGGCGCCATCTTCGCCCGGGCCCTCGAGATCCCGTCGGTGACCGGCGCCACGGGGATCATCGGCGCGGCCCGGCCCGGCGAGCGCGCCATCGTGGACGGCAGCAGCGGCTCCGTCTGGTTCTCGCCCGACGACGGGCTGTGCGCCGAGTACGAGCGGGCCCAGCACCGCTACGAGATCGCCGTCGAGCACCTCGACGCGCTGCGCGGCCGCCCCGCCGAGACCCGCGACGGGCGCCGGGTGCGGCTCACCGCCAACGTGGGGCTGATCGCCGACCTGCGCCTGTGCGAGCGCCACGGCGCCGAGGGGATCGGGCTGTTCCGCACCGAGCTGCTGGCCCTCGCCCACCGCGGCTTCCCCGCCGAGGACGAGCAGGAGAAGCTCTACGAGCGCGTCGCCGAGGCGATGGCGCCGCGGCCGGTCACGATCCGCACCCTCGACCTCGGCGGCGACAAGGCGGTGCCGATCCAGGGCCTGGGCAGCGAGGAGAACCCGCAGCTCGGCTGGCGCTCGATCCGCTTCTCCCTCTCCCACCAGGAGAGCTTCCGCGCCCAGCTGCGGGCGATCCTGCGCGCCAGCGCCCAGGGCAACGTGCGCCTGCTGCTGCCGATGATCTCGGCCCTCGAGGAGCTGCGGCAGGCCCGGGAGCTGATCCAGGAGACCCAGGAGCAGCTGGACCGCGACGGCGTCCCCTTCGACCGCGAGCTGCCCATCGGGGTGATGGTCGAGGTGCCCTCGGCGGCCCTGATCGCCGACACCCTGGCCGGCGAGTGCGACTTCTTCAGCATCGGGACCAACGACCTCACCCAGTACACCCTGGCCGTGGACCGCGGCAACGAGCGCGTCGCCCACCTCTACGACTCGCTCCACCCCGGCGTGCTGGCCCTGATCGACCACACCGTGCGGGCCGCGGCGCGGGGCGGGGTGCCGGTCTCGATCTGCGGCGAGATGTCCTCGAACCCCCTCGCGGTGCCGATCCTGGTGGGGCTGGGGATCGGCGAGCTCTCGGGCACGCCCGCCGCCGTGCCGGTGGTGAAGGAGATCGTGCGCGCCCTGGCGTGCGACGACGTCGAGCGCGACGCCCGCCAGGCCCTCGCCGCGGGCACCGCCCTCGAGGTGCACCAGCTCGCCGCGCGCCGGCTGCGCGAGGCCGGCCTGATGGAGCACCCCGACGTGGGCGCCTGGCTGGCGGGCGTGGTGGAGCGCGCGGGAGTCGCCCCCTAGGCCTCAGGAGCCCTCGGAGACCTCTCCGGTCTCGAGCTCCACCAGGAGCGCGGAGTGGTCGCTCCCGGGGATCGATACGACCTCGGAGTGGGAAACCTCGAGCCGCTCGACGAAGGCGTGGTCGATGCGGAACAGGCGCGGGCCGCGGGGGTGGGGGCCCCAGGTGCGCGGCGCCCGGGAGCCGCGCCGCCGGTGGTGCTCGTGGGCGGCGTCGCGCAGGCGCGCCGCCATGCGGCGGTAGAGGGGCCAGGCCGGCGAGGCGTTGAAGTCGCCCACCACCACCCGGCCCGGGTGGGGGTGCCGATCCAGGTGGGCGAGCAGCCCGCGCAGCTGGGCGCGGCGGATCGCCAGGGTGCGCCAGATCGGCGAGATGTGGGGCGCGCGCACGTGCAGGTTCATCACCTCCACGGCGCCGGAGAGCTGGGGCCAGCCCGCGGGATCGAGGTGGGCCACGTGGGCGCTGCGGGCCTCGAGGGGCAGGGACGAGATGTCGCCGGGCTGGCGCAGCGCGATCCCCATGCCGCTGTGGTCCGTGGCGGGCTCGAGCTTGCCGTGGGGCAGCACGTCGGCGATCGCGCGGGCCTGGGCGGGGCCCAGCTCCTGCACCGCGCAGACGTCCACGCGGTGGGCGTGGAGGCGCTCGGCGAGGACCTCCGGGTCGGCGGCGTCGTTCAGCAGGTTGGCGGTGAGGATGCGCAGGCGGTGGCTCATGAACGGTCCTGGGGTCCACGCTCCGGGAGCGCCCGCATCGCGGAGGCCTCCTCGGGCAGTCCGGTTCGCGCGTCGAGCTCACGGGTGAGCGTCTCGAGGGCGGCCTCGGTGCGGGCCCGCAGGCCGTCGAACTCCGCCCCCGTGATGCTCTTCGGCACGGTGAAAGCCGTACCGTAGCGACACTCGACGCGGGCAAAAGGCAACGGCAGCAGCGCCCGGTCCCAGCTCCCGAAGCGGATGCAGGGCCGGGCGCTGAGCCCGGCATGGACCAGGGGCACGCCGGCGTTACGCGCCATGGCGATCACCCCGGGCTTGAGGACCCGGGCCGGGCCCCGCGGCCCGTCCGAGAGCACCGCCACCACGCAGCCCTGGTCGAGGAGCCGCACCGCGCCCCGCAGCGCCTCGGTGCCGCCCCGGGAGCTCGACCCCCGGGGGCCGTCGGCGAAGCCGAGCCGCCGCAGCACGGCGGTGATGAGGTCGCCGTCGCGGCTGCGGCTCACCGGCACCGCGATCCCGCGGCCGCGCCACAGGTGGGCCGCGATCAGCATGCCGCGGTGCCAGATCACGCCCACGAAGGGCCGGCCGTCGGCGAAGGGGTCGGGCCCCTCCACGCGCACCCGCCAGGTGGCGCCGAGGATGCGCAGCAGCGTTGCGCCGAGCACGCCCACGAGGGCGAGCAGCCAGCGGTAGGCGGGAGAGGAGCGGGCGAGTCGCACGGGTCGCACACGCTAGCAACCGTCCGGCGCGTCGCGTCAGCGCGTGGCGACGAGGGCGACGCCGAGCACCGTGGCACCGGCCCCGAGCACGCGCGCGCGGCCGGGCCGCTCGCCGAGCCAGAGCATCGCGATGACGAGCGCGAAGATCACGCTCGACTGGCGGACCGCCACGACGTAGCTCGCCGCGGCCGAGCGGAAGGCCTCGAGGATGAGCCCGTAGCTCACGACGCTGACCGCGAGGCTCAGTGCGGCGCGGCCGCCCTCGGCGCGGGCCAGCGCGGCGAAGGAGCGCCGGGAGAGACGGGGCAGGGCGAGGGGCACGAAGACCAGCGTCGTCGAGACGTAGAGCAGGAAGAAGAACACGACGGCCTTCGGGAGGGCCGAGCTCCAGGGAGCTTTCGCGAAGAGGGACATGCCGTGCTTGTCGAGCAGCGAGTAGGCGAGGGTGGCGAGCAGCGCGAGGGCGGCGAAGCCCACGCCGGGCCCGCGCAGCGCCTCGACGCGCAGGCGCCCCTCGCTCTGCACCAGCCACACGCCGCCCACCACCACCGCGATCCCCAGGGCTCCGAGGGGCGAGACGCTCTCGCCGAGGAGCGGCACGGCCACCAGCGGCAGGAAGGCCGGCGTGGAGCGCACGATGGGGTAGACGAGGCTCAGGTCGCCCCGCTCGAAGGCGCGGCTCAGGAAGTAGAAGTAGAGCGCGTGGGGGATGCCGGTCGCGGCGGCGCAGACGAGCACCGGGCGCGGCACCTCGGAGAGATCGAGCGTCCCCAGGACGACCACGGCGGCGCCGGCCGCGACGGCGGTCTGGAGCACGTTGAAGCCGAGCGGGTCGCGGCTCCCCTTGATGGCCGCGCTCCAGGCCGCGTGCAGGCAGGCCGAGGCGACCACCATCGCGAGGGCGTCGGCGGGCATGCCCCAACCATGCCCCAGCCACCGGCCTTTCGGGCCGGCGCCCGTCGGCGCCGTCGGCGGGCGGTCGCCCGGGCCGCGCGCCTGTGTTACCCCCTGGTCCTTTCCCCGAGGATCCCGCGCCGCATGCCCCATCGGTCGTTCACGCTTCGGGCGTCCGCCCGATCGTCCGTCGGATCGTGGACGAGGCGCTCGTGAAGAGCGCCGCGACGCCCTTCGCCGCCGGCTCTCCGGCGCTGCGCCGACCCCTCGGCGAGGTCGCGGCGTCCTACCTCGCGCTCACCAAGCCGCGCGTCCTGCCCCTCGTGATCTTCTCGGCGCTGCCGGCGCTGGTGATGGCGAGCGGCGGCTGGCCGGCTCCGGGCCGCGCCGCGGCGGTGATCCTGGGGATCGCGCTGGCGGCGGCGGCGGCCAGCACCTTCAACTGCTGGGTCGAGCGCGACCGCGACCGGCTGATGGAGCGGACCCGCACGCGCCCGCTCCCGCGCGGCGAGATCGCACCCGGCGCCGCACTGGCCTTCGGGCTCGTGCTGGCGGCGGCGGCGACGGCACTGCTGGCGGCGGCGGGCAGCCTCCTCGCGGCGGCCCTCGGCGTGGCGAGCATCCTCTTCTACGTCTTCGTCTACACGCTGTGGCTGAAGCCGCGCTCGGCCTGGAGCACCGAGGTGGGCGCCGCGACCGGCGCCGTCGCCCCGCTGATCGCCGACGCCGCCGTCGACGGCCGCCTGGGGGCTCCCGGCCTGCTCCTCTTCGCCATCGTCTTCTGCTGGCAGCCGCCCCACGTGTGGGCCATCGCGCTCTTCCGCAAGCGGGACTACGAGCGTGCGGGGCTCCCGATGGGGCCCTCGGTGTGGGGCGAGGACGTGACGTGCCGGCGCATGCTCGCCTACACCCTCGTCCTGGTCCCCGTCACCCTCGCCCCGGTGGCCCTCGGGCTGCTCGGCCCGCTCTACCTCGCCGTGGCGGGGATCCTCGGCGCGTGGTTCGTGGCGCACGCCGTCGTCGTGCTGCGCGTGCGCACGCCCGAGGCGGCGCGGCGCATGTTCCAGGTCTCCCTCGCCCACCTCTTCCTGCTGTTCCTGGCGATGCTCCCCGACCTCGCAGGGGTGCTGCGCTGACGGCGCCACCCCCGTGGACCTGTCCTTCCTGCCGGCGGTGAACGCCTGCCTGAACGCCGTGGCCGCGTCCTTCCTGACCCTCGGCCTGGTGCGCATCCGCCAGAAGCGGGAGCGCGAGCACCGCCGGGCGATGCTCGCGGCCTTCGCGGCCTCGTCGGTGTTCCTGGTCTTCTACGTCCTGCACAAGATCTGGCGGGACTGGGAGACCACCCCGTACCACGGCGAGGGCGTCGCACGCACGTTCTACCTGGTCGTGCTCGCCACCCACGTGGTGCTCGCCATGACCGTGCCGGTCTTCGCCATCGTGCTGATCCGGCTGGGCCTGCGCCGCCGCATCGGGCTCCACCGTCGGCTGGCGAGGATCGCCTGGCCGATCTGGATGTACGTTTCCGCTACAGGCGTGCTGATCTACCTCATGCTGTACCGGTGGAATCCCGTACCCGTCTGAGCACCGTTCGACGACCGGTCGAGCACCGTTTGGACCCCGCTTGAACGCAGCTCGAACGCGGCCCGAGCCGCCCCGAGGTCTCGATCCGGAGCTGACTTCGAGTCCCGAAACGGCTCCGCAAAGGCCTCCGTCCCCTGGGGCGAAACGCCGCGAAGTGGCTATCTTGCCTTCGGATCTTGAGATCCGGCGCCCGATCGGCCACGATCCGGCCGCGCCGTCGAGAGCGCTTCCGTCGAGCCGCTTCCCGGCTCCGTAAGGCGCTCACCGATAGACGGGAGAGAACCAGAATGGCAGCGATCACGAAGGTATGGCGTACCGCCCTCGTCGCCCTGGGGCTCGTCGCCCTGGCGGGCGCGGCCGCGGCCCAGCAGAGCACGCCGCCCGGTGCGGAGCTCTACGAGCTGTGTGCCCAGTGCCATGGCGAGCGCGGCGAAGGCAACCAGGTGGTGCTGGCCCCCGCCATCGCCGGGCTGCAGGAGTGGTACGTCGTCGCCCAGGTGAGGAACTTCAAGGGCGGGCTGCGCGGCACGCATCCCGCCGACGTGGCCGGCCTGCGCATGCACCCCATGGCGCTCGCCCTCGAGACCGACGAGGAGCTGAAGGCGGTGTCGGCCTACGTGGCGAGCCTGCCGCCGGTCTACCCCGAGCCCACGGTCGAGGGCGGCGACGCCGAGCGCGGCGCCCAGCTCTACGGGACCTGCGTGGCGTGCCACGGCCCCGACGGCGCCGGCAACGAGGCCCTCGGCTCGCCGCGGCTCTACCAGGCCAACGACTGGTACCTGCTCTCGTCGCTCCAGCGCTACAAGAACGGCGTCCGCGCGTCGAACCCCGCCAACGCGAACGCCCAGGTGATGCTGGGCATCGCGGGCACCCTGGCCGACGAGCAGGCGATGAAGGACGTCGTCGCCTACATCATGAGCCTGCGCAAGTAGGCTCGGGGAGATCGAACCATGGCGAAGGCGCGAGAGCCCGACGACCTGGCGTTCCGGACCTTCCTGGTGACGATGGCGGGCGTGCTCGCCTGGATCGCCGTCGTGTTCCTGTTCATCCTGTGAGACCGGAGTAAGAATGCTCGAACGAATCCCGTCCGTGATCGATGTCCTCGTCCCCCAGGCGTCCACCTACGCCGGAGACATCGACGGGCTCTTCACGATCATCCTGGTCTCGGTGGGGATCTGGTTCTTCGCCAGCGAGATCGTCTTCTTCTGGCTGATCTTCCGCTTCCGGAAGAAGGACGGGGTCCGGGCCCAGTACGTGTCCGGCGAGAAGCAGAGCGAAAAGAAGTGGGTCACCTACCCCCACCTCGCCATCCTGCTCTTCGACGTGCTCATCGTCGTGGCCGCGGTGCGGGTCTGGTACGACATCAAGCAGGACCTGCCGCCCGCCGAGCGCACGGTGCGGGTGATCGGCCAGCAGTGGGCCTGGACCTTCGTGCACCCCGGTCCCGACGGCGAGATCGACACCGCTGACGACATCGCCAAGGTGAACGAGCTGCACGTCGAGGTGGACCGCCTCCACCACTACAAGCTCGAGTCGAAGGACGTGCTGCACAACTTCTCGGTGCCGGTGTTCCGCCTCAAGCAGGACGCCATCCCCGGCCGGGTCATCACGGGCTGGTTCACGCCCACGAAGACCGGCGAGTGGGACGTCCAGTGCGCCGAGATCTGCGGCGTCGGCCACGGCCTGATGGGCGCCCGCATCCACATCGAGACCGCCGAGCAGCACGCCGCCTGGATGGCGCAGGAATCGCCCCTGCAGCTCGCTGCGAACGCCGCGCAGAAGCAGGAGGAGGAGTAGATGGCCCAGACGATTCCCGCCGACGTACCGGTTCACGACGAAGCCCACCACGAGGAGAGCTTCTGGAGCCACTACGTCTTCTCCACCGATCACAAGATGATCGCCATGCAGTACATGTTCACGGGCATCTTCATGGGCCTGATCGGTGGCTTCTTCGCCTACGCGTTCCGGATGCAGCTCGCCTTCCCGGGGGTCGAGGTCCCCCTGTTCGGCGTGGTCTCCCCCAACGAGTACAACGCGCTGATCACGAACCACGGCGCGATCATGATCTTCTGGGTCGCCATGCCGGTGCTGATCGCCGCCCTGGGGAACTACCTGATCCCCCTGATGATCGGCGCCGACGACATGGTGTTCCCGCGGCTGAACCGGCTCTCCTACCAGATCTTCCTGGTGAGCGCGATCGTGCTGCTCGCCTCCTTCTTCGTACCCGGCGGCGGCTTCGCCGGGGCCTGGACCTTCTACCCGCCGCTCTCGTCCACTGCCGAGTACAGCCTCACGCCATTGGGCTCCTCGTTGTTCGTGGTCGCGATCGCCCTCGAGTTCGCGGCGTTCCTGATGGGCGGCATCAACTTCATCGTCACGGCCATGAACTCCCGCGCCCCGGGCATGAAGCTCTACGACATCCCGATGGTGGTCTGGATGATCGTGGTGGCGAGCGTGCTGTTCATGCTGTCCGTGGGGCCGCTCATCGCCGGCGCCGTGATGCTGCTCTTCGACCAGAACCTGGGCACCGCCTTCTTCAACCCCGAGCGCGGCGGCGACCCGATCCTCTGGCAGCACCTGTTCTGGTTCTTCGGGCACCCCGAGGTCTACGTGGTGCTGCTGCCCGCCCTGGGCGTGGTGGCCGAGATCATCACGGTGTTCGCGCGCAAGAAGCTCTTCGCCTACCGCACGGTGCTCTACACCGTGTTCGGCACCGGCGTGCTGAGCTTCACGGTCTGGGCCCACCACCAGTTCGTGGCCGGCATCGACCCGCGCATGGCCCACGTCTTCACCGTCACCACCCTGCTGATCTCCGTGCCCCTGGCCGAGGCGATGTTCGTCTACATCGCCACGCTGTACGGGGGCTCGATCAGCCTGACCACGCCGATGCTCTGGGCCCTGGGCTTCATCGCCACCTTCCTGATCGGCGGGGTGACGGGCATCTTCCTGGGGGCGAGCGGCGAGGACATCTACCTGCACGACACCTACTTCGTGCTCGCCCACTTCCACTACACGTTCTTCCCGATCGCCATCATCGGCTTCTACGCGGCGATAACGTTCTGGTTCCCGAAGATGTTCGGGCGGATGATGGACGAGCGGCTGGGCAAGATCCATTTCTGGGGGACCATCATCCCCTTCAACTTCATCTTCATCCCGCTGTTCGTCCTGGGCCTGGCCGGTCAGCACCGGCGCATCTACGACTTCACCAACTACCCGGACCTGGCGGCCTACCAGCCGATCCGGGTGTTCGCGACGATCTCGCTGCTGGTGATGTTCTCCTTCCAGCTGGTGTTCTTCTACAACTTCTTCAAGAGCATGTTCCGGGGCCCGAAGGCACCCAAGAACCCCTGGCAGGCCAACACCCTCGAGTGGACCACCGAGTCGCCGCCGCCCCACGGCAACTGGAAGGAGCTCCCCACGGTGCATCGCGGCCCCTACGAGTACAGCGTGGAAGGCCGCGAGTCCGATTACTGGCCCCAGAACGAGCCCGCCTAGCGCGGAGCCGGGAGAGCCGATGTCTGCGAGACCCATTGCGACCACGCGCAGCGCGGCGGGGATGCCCACGGGGCGCCTCGCCGTCTGGTGGCTGATCGCCTCCGAGATCGTGATCTTCGGCGGCCTGCTGGCCTCCTACATCATGTTCCGCCTGGCCCACGACATGTGGTCCGAGCAGGCGGCCCACACCAGCACCGCCATCGGCGCCTTCAACACCTTCGTGCTGCTCACCTCGAGCTACTTCGCGGTGCTCGGGCACAAGGCCGCCGAGGAGGGCGACGGCCCCAAGGCCGCCCGCTACCTCTGGTACACCTTCGCCGGCGGCGCGACCTTCCTGGCGGTCAAGAGCTACGAATGGACCACCGAGATCCTCCACGGCTACACGATCGCGTCGAACACGTTCTGGTCCTTCTACTACACCGCGGCGGGGCTTCACGCGCTCCACGTGCTGGCCGGCATCATCATCATCGCGATCATCGCCGTGGCCGCCCGCCGCAACGAGGAGCTCCACCGCGTCGAGCTGATCGGGATCTACTGGCACTTCGTCGACGTCGTCTGGATCTTCCTCTTTCCGCTCCTCTACATCGCGAAGTAGGTGATCCCATGTCCGATGCCACCGCCGAGTCCGTCGCCGAAGAGCACGTCCACCACCCCAACTACACCCGGATCTACGTGATCCTGCTGGTGCTGCTGGTGATCAGCGTGCTGGGGCCGATGCTCGAGATCCGCATCATCACCCTGCTCACCGCCTTCGGGATCGCCGTCGTGAAGGCCTACCTGGTGGTGAAGAACTTCATGCACATCGACATCGCCAAGCGCTACATCGCCTACCTCGGGGCGACGAGCCTGGTGTTCATGCTGCTGTTCTTCGCCGGCGCCGCCCCCGACGTCATGAAGCCCGACGGCTCCAACTGGGAGAAGCCCCTGTGGCAGCAGACCGGGGTGGACATCACCGCCAACCCGGAGCACGCCGCCCACGGGGAGGACGGCCACGGCGACGAGCACGGCGAGGACCACGCCGAGGACGGGAGCCACTAGCTAGCCTCGTGTCCATGACGATTCGCGGAGCCGGAAGACTGGAGGTCGCCGCCGAGGCGCGTACGCCCCAGATCGTCCCCAGCTCGGTCCTGGGCATGCTCGTCTTCGTCGTCACCGAGGTGATGTTCTTCGCGGGGCTGATCAGCGCCTTCGCGATCATCAAGTCCGGGACGCCGCTCTGGCCGCCGCCGGACCAGCCGCGCCTGCCCATCGAGGCCACGGCCCTGAACAGCCTGCTGCTGCTGGCCTCGGCGGTGGCCCTGATCCTCGCCCGACGCAGCTTCCAGACGGACCGCGACAAGGTGCGCACGCGGCTGCTCGCCGCCGTGCTGCTCGGCGGCCTGTTCGTGTTCTTCCAGGGCATCGAGTGGGTCGCGCTGCTGCGCGAGGGCCTGACCCTCACCTCGAGCACCATGGGGAGCTTCTTCTACCTGATCGTGGGCCTCCACGCGCTCCACGCCGTGGTGGCCCTGTACCTGCTGGTGCGGGCCTACCGGCGCCTTCGGCGCGGCTGGCTCGCCAGCAGCCAGCTCGGCAGCGCCGAGGTGTTCTGGTACTTCGTGGTGGGCGTCTGGCCCATCCTCTACGTGACGGTCTACCTGTGAGCCGGCGGCTCGCGGCACTCGCGGGCGCCGCCGCGCCGGGCCTCGCGCTGCTGCTGCCCCGCGCGGCCGCGGCCTGCGCGGTCTGCACCTCGGGACGCGAGGACGAGACCCAGCTCGCGTTCCTGCTCACCACCATCTTCATGTCCATCCTGCCGCTCGCCATCGTGGGCGGCGGGGTATGGTGGCTGGTGCGCCGCTCCCGGCAGCTGAACGCCGAGGCGGAGCGGCCGGAGCGCGGCTTCCCCGCCCGGGCGGCGGTCAGTCGAACATCTTCGTTGCCGTGAGGAGCAGGCCCACGCCGCCGCCCGCCACGGTGCCGGCGGCGATGCGCCGGGCCGCGAACCACTCGCCCGGGAGCCACAGGAAGCCCGCCACGGCGCCCGCCAGCGCGCAGACCACGAGCGTGCCCACGATGACGGGATGGCGTCGCACCCCGGCCCACAGGCCGCTCTGGGCGTCCTCCTCGCTCTCGTTCCCGTCGCCCACGCGCGGAAGCTAGCGGAGCGCCATGGCCGACTCCCCCGACCCGACCCGCGACGCGGAGCCCTCCGAGGGCCCCGAGGAGCGCCGCGTGGAGCGCTTCATCCGGCCCTACTTCACCGACTCGACCCTGTGGCCCGTGCTCTTCGTGCTGGTGGGCGCGCTCTCCACCCTCGGGGCCTCGGTGCTCCTGCTCGCCGTCGAGGGCCGCAACGTCTTCGCCCTGGCGGCCCTGGCCATCCTGCTCCTGGGCAGCGCCGACGCCGTGTTCCACGACCTGCGCCGGCGCCGGATCGGCCTCGCGGCCGGCGCCGTGCTCGGGCTGTGGGCCCTCTCCGGTGCGATCGCGTTCGCGGCCGTCCACTGGGGGCTCTACTGAGCCGCGTCCGCTCGACCCCGAGATCCGCGTCTGATACCCCTTGGTCGGCCAACCCCCCTGCTTCCCGGCTGCCACGGCCAGGGAAGCTCCGCACGCCCCCGGGGCGGACGAGCCGAGGAAGCATGGCTGCCCTGGTGACGGAGAAGACCAAGAGCCTCCTGGAGCTCACCAAGCCCGGGATCGTGCTCTTCGTGATCTTCAGCGGCCTCCCCGCGCTGTGGATGGCGGCCGGCGGCTGGCCCGGCACCGGCTTCGCCGCCGCCGTGCTGCTCGGGATCGCGCTGGCGGCGGCCGCCGCGAACACCTTCAACTGCTACCTCGAGCGCGACACCGACGCGCTGATGGAGCGCACCCGCGGCCGGCCGCTTCCCTCCCGGCGGCTGGCGCCGCGCTCGGCCCTCGCCTTCGGCCTCGCGCTGACCGTGCTGGCCACGGCGCTGCTCCACGCCGTGGGCGGGCCCCTGGCCGCCGGCCTCGGGATCGCCACGATCCTCTACTACGTCTTCGTCTACACCGTCTGGCTGAAGCCCCGCACGCCCTGGAACGCGGTGATCGGCGGCGCCGCCGGCGCCGCCGCTCCCCTCATCGCCGACGCCGCCGTGGACGGCCGCGTGGGCGCCGCGGGGCTGCTGCTCTTCGCCATCATCTTCTTCTGGCAGCCGCCCCACGTCTGGGCCATCGCGCTGTTCCGCAAGACGGACTACGAGCGCGCCGGCATCCCGATGCTGCCCAGCGTGATCGGCGAGCAGCCCGCTCGCCGCCGCATGCTCTACTACACCATCGGCCTGGTGCCCGTGAGCCTGGCGCCCTGGCTCCTGGGGCTGCTGGGGCCGGTCTACGGCATCGCCGCCCTCGCGCTCGGCGCCTGGTTCCTGTGGCACGCCGTGGGGGTGCTGCGCGAGCGGAGCGACGCCGCGGCCCGCCGCATGTTCGGCGTCTCCCTCGCCTACCTGCTCGGGCTGTTCGCCGCCATGCCGATCGACCGGGTGCTCGGCGGCGGCTGACGGTCGCGGGCCGCTAGACGACCACGTTCACCAGGCGGCCCGGCACCACGATCACCTTTCGCGGCTCCCGGCCCTCGGTGAACTTCGCGACCTTGGGCGAGCCGAGGGCGGCGGCGCGCACCGCCGCCTCGTCGGCGTCGGCGGGCACCTCGATCTCGTCGCGGCGCTTGCCGTTCACCTGGACCACCAGGCGCACGGTCTCGGCCACCAGCAGGGCGGGGTCGGCCTTGGGCCAGCCCGCGAAGGCGATGGACTCGTCGTGGCCGAGCTTCGCCCACAGCTCCTCGGCCAGGTGGGGGGCGAGGGGCGCCAGCAGGCGCACGAAGTCCTCGGCGCCGGCGCGGGGCAGGGGGGCGTCCCGGGCCACGTCCCGGGCCCAGGTCATCAGCTTGGCGATGGCGGTGTTGAGCTGGAGCTTCTCGAGGTCCTCGCTGACGCCGCGGATGGTCTGCGCCGTGAGCCGGGCCTGGTCCGGGGTGCCCGCGCCCTCGGGCAGCTCGCGCAACGGCTCGCCCTCGGCGTCCTCGTCGAGGAACAGGCGCCAGGTGCGCTGGAGGAAGCGGTGGCAGCCCGGGATGCCGTCGGTGGACCAGGGCGCGCTCTTCTCCAGGGGGCCGAGGAAGAGCTCGTAGAGCCGCATGGCGTCGGCGCCGAAGCGGGCGATCACGTCGTCCGGGTTCTCCACGTTGCCCCGGCTCTTGGACATCTTCTCCACCACGGGCTCGAGGGGGAGGTCGTCCCGCTCGGGGTGGAGCGGCGTGCCGTCGTCGGCGAAGCGCACCGACGCGGCCGGCACCCAGCGCGCCTTCAGCTCTCGGCCGTCGTCCGCCGCCACGGTGCGCTCGCCCTCGCTGCGCACCGCCCGGCTCGGGTAGGCGCGGACGCCGGCGCCGCCGGCGTCGGCGAGGTCGTCGTCCCAGTAGCGGTAGCTGGTGCCCAGGATCATCCCCGGGTTCAGGAGCTTCTGGAAGGGCTCCTTGGTGTGCACGTGGCCGAGGTCGTAGAGAACCTTGTGCCAGAAGCGCGCGTAGAGCAGGTGCAGCACGGCGTGCTCGGCGCCGCCCACGTAGAGGTCCACGGGCATCCAGTAGCGCTCGGCCTCGCGGGACCACGCCGCCTCGTCGTTGCGCGCGTCGCAGAAGCGCAGGTAGTACCAGCAGCTCCCGGCCCACTGGGGCATGGTGTTCGGGTCGCGCCGGGCCGGAGCGCCGGTCTCGGGGTCGCGGGTCTCGATCCACTCCCGGCAGCGGGAGAGCGGCGTCTCGAAGTCGCCGCTCGGCTCGTAGGCGTCGAGCTCCGGGAGCAGCACCGGCAGGTCCGACTCGGGCACCAGCCGGGCGGTGCCGTCCTCGAGGTGGACCACGGGGAAGGGCTCGCCCCAGTAGCGCTGCCGGCTGAAGAGCCAGTCCCGCAGCTTGTAGCTGACCGTGCCCTCGCCCTTGCCGTGCTCCTCGAGCCACTCGATCATGCGGCGCTTGGCGTCGGGGGTCGGGAGCCCGTCGAGGAAGTCGGAGTTCACGGCGACGCCCTCGCCCACGAAGGCCTCCTCCGCGGGGTCACCGCCCTTCACGACCTCGACGATGGGCAGGCCGAAGGTGCGCGCGAAGGCGTGGTCGCGCTCGTCGTGGGCCGGGACGGCCATGATGGCGCCGGTGCCGTAGCTGGCCAGCACGTAGTCGGCGATCCAGACGGGGATGCGCGCGCCGCTCACGGGGTGCACCGCGTGGGCGCCGGTCGCCACGCCGGTCTTGCTCTCGCCCTCGGCGATGCGCGCCCGCTCGCTCTTGCGCGCGGCCTCCGCGCGGTAGGCCGCCACCGCGTCGCGGCGGTCCGGCGTGGTGATCTCCTCGACCAGCGGATGCTCCGGGGACAGCACCATGTAGGTGGCGCCGAGCAGCGTGTCCGGCCGCGTGGTGAACACCTCGATGCTGCGCTCCAGGGCATCCACCAGGGGGAAGGCGATGCGCGCGCCCTCGGAGCGGCCGATCCACTCGCGCTGCATCTTCTTGATGTGCTCGGGCCAGTCGAGCTCCTCGAGGTCCTCGAGCAGGCGGTCGGCGTAGTCGGTGATGCGCAGCATCCACTGGCGCATGGGGATCCGCTGCACCGGGTGGCCGCCCCGCTCGCTCTTGCCGTCGATCACCTCCTCGTTGGCGAGCACCGTGCCCAGGGCCGGGCACCAGTTGACCGGCACCTCGGCCTCGTAGGCGAGGCCCTTCTCGTGGAGCTGGGTGAAGATCCACTGGGTCCAGCGCACGTAGCCGGGGTCGGTGGTGTCGATCTCCCGGTCCCAGTCGTAGGAGAGGCCGAGGGCCTCGAGCTGGCGCCGGTAGTTGGCGATGTTCTTCCGGGTGGTCTCGCGGGGGTGGGTGCCCGTCTCGATGGCGTGCTGCTCCGCGGGCAGCCCGAAGGCGTCCCAGCCCATCGGGTGCAGCACGTTCATGCCCTGCATGCGCTTGAACCGCGCGATGGCGTCGGTGCTGATGTAGCCCTTGGGGTGGCCGACGTGGAGCCCGGCGCCCGACGGGTAGGGGAACATGTCGAGCACGTAGTACTTGGGCTTGTCGGGATCGATCTCGGCCCGGAAGGTGCGGTTCTCGCGCCAATGGCGCTGCCAGCGCGCCTCGATGGACCGGAAGTCGTAGGGCATGGCGCGGAAATTGCCGCCCGGGCGAGCCGGCGTCAACGGCGGAAGCGGCGCCCGAGGCCGGCCCCGGGCGGTCGGCCTCCGCCGCGAGGCGAGCCCGCGCCGGGCTCCCTCCGCTAGCCTCGTGGCCGTGGCGGAGGCGGCGCGCGAGCCCGAGATCTTCGTGGTGTCCGACGGGACCGGCGACACCGCGACGGCGGCGGTGGGCGCCGCCCTGACCCAGTTCGCGTCGCCGCTGCGCGTGCGCAACTTCGGCGAGGTGCGCAGCGAGTCCGACGTGCGCCGCGTCATGGGCCTGGCCGCCGAGGCCGGGGCCCTGGTGGTCTTCACCCTGGTGGAGGAGGGCCTGGCGCGGGTCGTCGAGGAGCGCGGCCGGGAGCTGTCGGTCCCCACCCTGGACCTGCTGGGCCCGCTGATCGCCACCATCGCGGCCCACGGCAGCCTCGAGCCCCAGCACCGCCCGGGCCTGCTGCACCGCTTCAGCGAGGGGTACTTCGCCCGGGTGGAGGCGGTGGAGTTCGCCGTGCGCCACGACGACGGCGCGAACCTCCACACCCTGTTCGACGCCGACCTGGTGCTGACCGGCGTCTCGCGCACCTCCAAGACGCCGCTCTCCATGTACCTGGCCCAGCGCGGCTACAAGACCGGCAACGTGCCCCTCGTGCCGGGCATGGACCCGCCCCGGGAGCTCCTGGACCTCGACCCGCGCAAGGTGTTCGGACTGGTGGTGGACGAGTCCACCCTGCTCGAGATCCGGCGCGCCCGGGTGCGGGCGCTGCGCGCCTCGCCCTACCTCACCTACGCCGACCCCGAGGGCGTGAGCCAGGAGCTGCGCCGCACCCGGCGCCTGTTCCGCCAGCGGGGCTGGCGCATCGTGGACATCACCGCCCGGGCGGTGGAGGAGAACGCCAGCCGCATCCTGGAGCTCCACCAGGCCCCGCGTCGGGAGCCCGCCGCGGGCTGAGCCGGCCCTCAGTCCTCGAGCAGCCCCTTGCGCCGGTCCGCCTCGCGCTGGCGCTTCAGGTGCTCCTGCTGCTCCTCGCTGAGCAGCGCCGTGGCCACCTTGGGGCGCAGGATCGAGTAGAAGGACGGCACCACGGTGATCGCGCCGAGCATGTTGATGATCATCAGGATGGTGAGCAGCTGGGCCATCTCCGCCTGGAAGCGCAGGTTCGACCAGCTCCACAGCACGATGCCGCCCACGATGGTGGTGGCGGTGAAGCTCACCGCCATGCCCGTGGTCTGGACCGCGCGCCGCACCGCCTCGTCGATGTTCTCGGTCTCGGTCACCTCCTGGCGTATCCGGTCGACGATGTAGATCGCGTAGTCGACGCCGATCCCCACCCCCACGGACTGCACCGGCAGGGTGTTGATGTTGAGGCCGAGGCCGCGCACGGCCATGTAGGCGAGGGAGAGCATGGTGGCCGTGGCGATCTGGAGCAGGATGATGAAGCCGCTCGGCACGGACTGGTAGGTGACCGAGTGCAGCACGAAGATGACGAGGAAGATGAGCGCGATGTTGGCGACGTGGCTGCGCTCGACCTCGTCGTTGGTGGCCGCGAGGATGCCCATGATGCCGCCGGCCATCACGAACTGGACGCCGCGGGTCCAGGAGTTGGTGGGCTGGTAGCTGGGCGCGCCGTCCACGGCCTTCAGGTCGTGGACGATCAGGTCCTTGGTGTTCACCGCCACGGCCCGGATGCCGTACTCCTCGTCCTCCCACCACATGTCCACGTCGGACTCGTCCCAGTCCGCCAGGTCCTCGGGCCAGGTGTTGACCTCGCCCTCCTCGAGGCCGTAGAGGTGGTCCTCGTAGCCGTAGTGGGCGTCCTCCCTGAACTGCTCCAGCCACTCGGGGTAGGAGCCGTTGGCCTGCTCGACGGCGGCGTGGCGGTAGCTGCCGTCCTCGCCCCGGATCTGTACGGTCAGGGTGTGGTTCCGGGGCGGCAGCAGCGGGCCGAGCATGTAGTACCAGTTGTCCACCAGGCGGTCGTAGTCGAAGAGCCCGGCGTCGCGATCGGCGTGGTCCTGGTCGAGGCGCACGATCACCTCGCCCATGGGGTTGCGCTCGATGAACGCGTCGGCCGCGCTCACGGCGCGCAGGATCGTCTCGCCGCGGTGGTCCGGGTAGAAGAACTGGATGTTCGCGAAGCGCCCGTCGTCGGTCATGAAGGGGCGCAGGAAGCCCGGGGGGCCGTTGGTGCGCAGGGAGAAGAGCATGGCGCGCACCGTGCCCGACTCCGGTGGGATGAACTGCCACTTGGGGTCCCCGTAGTGGTTCATGCGCCAGGAGCCGCGCAGGAAGGGCACCAGGGAGACCGAGGCGCCGAGGTCCGTGTGGATGTGCATCCAGCGCTCGAACTCCTCCATGCGTGCGATGGGGACGGAATCCCCCGCGGCGTTCTCCTTGTCGCCGTCGGCGTAGACCACCAGGGTGTCGACGCCGCCGAACTTCTCGGCCACCGCCGCCGTGGCCACGTTGAACTCGTGGCTCGGCCACAGCAGGGGTGAGCCGGGGCTCGCCTCCCCGATCTTCGAGTGGAAGAGCGCGATGTAGGTGGAGACGCTGAAGAGCAGCACCGTGACGCCGGCCACGGCGAACTTGTGTCGCGGGTGGGTGGTGACCCAGGCGATGAAGCGCGTGAAGCGCACCATGAAGTTCGGCAGGAAGTGCTCGTGCTCCGTCGGTGCGGGCAGGTAGCAGATCAGCACGGGGTGCATGATCTCCACCGTGAAGATGATCGAGGCGACCCAGAAGGCCCCGAACTCGCCCAGGTGGTACATCTGGGGAATCGAGGTCACGAGGATCACCAGCAGGCCGGCGACGTCGGTGATGATGCCGAGGGTGCCGGGCACGATCAGCTCGCCCATCGCCACCGTGGCCACCTCGATCTTGGCGCGCTGGGGGTCGCCCAGGCGCGGCAGCATGGTCTCGTAGTCCTCGAAGAAGCGCTCCGCCATCTGGACCGTGTGGGAGACCGCCCGGGCGGTGATGATCATCGGGATCACGAGGATCAGGGGATCGAAGGTGATGCCCCGCCAGCCCGTGTAGCCGAGCCCCCAGATCACCGTGCAGATCGCCGCGATGAAGGGGATGAAGACGCCGTGCCAGCGTCGGAAGTAGAGCCAGAGCAGGCCGAAGATCGCGAGGATGGTGAGGATGACGTAGAGCACGATCTCGTAGGCGTGCTTCAGGATCCAGCCCGTGTGGACGGGCCCGCCGCTGATGTAGATCTTGACGTTCTCCGTCTCCTCGGCGGCCTTGATGTCCTGGATGTGGTCGAAGACGGCGCTGTAGACCTCCCGGCCGCTGAGGCGATCGGTGACGAAGTTGGCCAGGATCAGCGCGCCCTTCTCGTCCCAGGACACCATGCGCCCGAAGATCACCGGCGGGTTCTGGCGCACGATCTCGCGGATCTCGTCCGCCTCGGCCTGGGTCTCGGGCACCTTCCGCATCAGCACGTCGGAGGTGATGGCGCCGTCGGGCTCGATCTGGACCACCCGGGTGCTGCGGTGGGTGATGGAGCGCACCTGGTCGTGGTTCACGGGGTAGGGCGGGTAGACCCGGTCGAGCTCCACGAGCAGCTGGTTGGTCGAGATGTCCTCGTTCTCCTCCTCGATCTGCTCGCGCAGCTCCTCCCGGGCCCGGGTCTGGCTGTCGTAGCCGATGCCGTCGAGGGACTCGGTGATCCGGTCGATCTTCTGCAGCACCTCCGGCGTGAAGATCGTGCCCTCCTCCACCACCACCCCGATGGCGACCAGGGAGGACGAGCCGAACTTGTCCGTGAACTTGTCCTGGGCGTGGATGAAGGGATGGTCGGGCCACAGATCCCGGGGCTTGGTGTCCACCCGGACCTGGGGGCCGGGCAGCTCCAGCCCGACGGCGGTCAGCACGGTGTTGAGGGTCGGGTAGAGGAAGAACAGGGTCGCGGCGATCAGCAGGCTCGCCGCGATGGCGCGGTGGCGGACCACGAGCCGGGCGAAGCGCAGGGTCGCGGTTTCTCGGACCGGGGGATCCGTGACTTCGGCCATGGCAACCTCGCTCGCCGGAGCTTCGCGGGCCTTCCGGCGTGGGGGGGACGGGGTCGGGGGCCCAGACCGCCCCATGCCCCAGGGGTCGGGAGGACCCCGGTTTCTACCGCAGCCCGGGCCGCGGTTTCCACGCCTTTTTTGGCACGGCCGGCGGGCGCTCCCCCGCGGGCACGACACCGCGACCGGCGCCGCCGATTCCGATGGGGTAGAGCCCCCGGGTGCCCGCCGAGAGCCCCCGCGTCTACGCCACCCGCGGCCTGCCCGGCGAGGCCCTGGGCGAGCTCGCCGAGCGCGCGCGGCTCTCGGTCTGGCCCGGTCCGGGTCCGCCGTCCCCCGCGGCCCTGCGCGACGCCGTGGGCGAGGCCGAGGGCCTGCTGTGCCTGCTCACGGATCGCGTCGACGCGGCGCTGCTCGCCGCGGGCCCGCGGCTGCGGGTGATCTCGAGCTGCTCGGTGGGTCTCGACCACGTGGACCTGGCCGCCGCCACCGCGCGCGGGATCCCGGTGGGCCACACGCCCGGCGTCCTCACCGAGACGACGGCGGACCTCGCCTTCGCGCTCCTGCTGGCGGCCGCGCGCCGCATCCCCGAGGCCGAGCGCTTCGTGCGCGAGGGCCGCTGGACGCCCGAGCGCGCCTGGGAGCCCGACCTGCTGCTGGGTCGCGACCTCCACGGCGCCTGCCTGGGAGTCGTGGGCCTCGGCGCCATCGGGCGCGCCGTCGCCCGCCGGGCCGCCGGCTTCGGGATGCGGGTGCTGGCGTGGTCGCGCACCCGCCGCGAGGCGCCGGGCGTCGAGTGGCGCACGCTTCCCGCCCTGCTCGCCGAGGCCGACTTCGTGAGCCTCCACGTCGCCCTCACGCCCGAGACCCGCGGCCTGATCGGCGCCGAGGAGCTCGCCGCCATGAAGCCCGGCGCCATCCTGGTGAACACCGCCCGGGGCGGGATCGTGGACGAGGCCGCCCTCGCTCGCGCGCTGCGCGACGGCCGCCTGGCCGGCGCCGCTCTCGACGTCTTCGAGCGCGAGCCCCTGCCTCCGGACAGCCCGCTGCTCGCGCTCGACGGCCTGGTCGTCGTGCCCCACATCGGGAGCGCGAGCCTCGCCACCCGCGCCCGCATGGCGCGGCTCAGCGTCGACAACCTGCTGGCCGGCCTCGAGGGGCGCCCGCTGCCCCACTGCGCCAACCCCGAGGTCTACGGCTGAGCGTCCCCGCAGCGGGCGAGGAAGTCGCGCGGCGAGACGACGCGCGCGCCGCGGTGGCGGGCGCGATCGGCGAGGCGGCGGTCGCGGGTCACCACGGCGACGCGCGAGGGGTCCGGCGCCGCGCGCACCCGGGCCAGCAGCCAGTCGTCCGCCGAGGGGGCGAACACCAGGTTCACCGGGGGCGTGGCGCCGTCCTCGGCGGGGGGCGCCGGGTGGCCGCCGTCGAACACCACCCACAGCTCCGCGTCCGGGTCGTCGAAGCCGCGGGCCCGCTCGAGCAGCCGCTCGCGATCCCGGGCGCGCCACCAGGGGCCGCGGTCCCGGCCGTGGAGCAGCCCCGCGTGGAGCACGTTGAAGCCGTCCACCAGCCAGACGCGGGCGTCCTCGGCCATGGGCACAGTGTAGGCCCGGTGGGGACGCGGCGGGCTTGCCAATCCCGGGGCCCTCGCGTACCCACCCGCCATGTCGCCCGGCCCGACCCTCTCCGTCGGCCTCGTCCAGATGCGCTGCGAGGCCGATCCCGCCGCGAACCTCGCCCGCGCCGTGGAGGGCGTCGAGGAGGCGGTGCGGCGCGGCGCCGACGTGGTGTGCCTCCAGGAGCTGTTCCGCTCGCGCTACTTCTGCCAGAGCGAGGACGCGCGCCACTTCGACCTCGCCGAGCCCGTGCCCGGGCCGAGCACCGACGCCCTCGGCAAGCTCGCCGCCGAGCGCGGCGTGGTGCTCGTGGCGTCGCTCTTCGAGCGGCGCGCCGCCGGCGTCTACCACAACACCGCGGTGGTGCTCGACGCCGACGGCCGCATCGCCGGCCGCTACCGCAAGATGCACATCCCCGACGACCCGCTCTACTACGAGAAGTTCTACTTCACGCCGGGCGACCTCGGCTTCCAGGCCGTCGCGACCCGGGCGGGGCGCCTCGGCACCCTCGTGTGCTGGGACCAGTGGTTCCCCGAGGCGGCGCGGCTCACCGCCCTGGCCGGCGCCGAGGTGCTCTTCTACCCGACCGCCATCGGCTGGCAGTTCGACGAGGCCGCCGAGGTGGACCGGGCCCAGCACGACGCCTGGGAGACCGTGCAGCGGGCCCACGCCATCGCGAACGGCGTCTTCGTGGTCGCGGTGAACCGCGTCGGCCGCGAGGACGGCATCCGCTTCTGGGGCCAGTCCTTCGTGTGCGACCCCTTCGGCCGGGTGCTCGCGCGGGCCTCGGCGAGCGACGAGGAGGTGCTGGTCGTCGACTGCGACCTCGCCGCCGTCGAGCGCGTGCGGCGCGACTGGCCCTTCCTGCGCGACCGCCGCATCGACGCCTACGGCGACCTCGTCCGGCGCCTGCGCGACTGACCCCGATGGGGATCCCGGGCGAGCCGACGCCGGCGGCGGGCGGCTGGCGCTGGCCCGCCGAGTGGGAGGCCCACGCCGCCACCTGGCTCTCCTGGCCCCACAACCCGGACACCTGGCCCGAGGGGCTCGGGCCCGTGGAGGACGCCTTCGTCGCCATGGTGCGCGCCCTGGCGCCGCGGGAGCGCGTGCGCGTCAACGTCGCCGACGCCGCCATGGAGGCGCGGGTGCGCGGGCTCGTCGGCGCCGAGGCGTCCCAGGCCGTCGACTGCTTCCCGTTCCCCACCGACGACGCCTGGGTGCGAGACCACGGTCCCGTCTTCCTGGTGCGCGAGGGCGAGCGCGCGCTGGTCGACTTCCGCTACGACGCCTGGGGGGGCAAGTACCCGCCCTGGGACCGCGACGACGCGATCCCCCGCCAGGTGGCCCGCGCCCTCGGGCTGCCGCGGTTCGCGGCGGACTTCGTGCTCGAAGGCGGCGCGGTGGACGGCGACGGCGCCGGCACGCTGCTCACCACCGAGTCCTGCCTGCTGCACCCCAACCGCGGCCGCGGACGCACCCGCGCGTCCATGGAGGCTCGGCTCCACGCGTTCCTCGGCGCGCGGCAGGTGATCTGGCTCGACGGCGCCGTCGAGGGCGACGACACCGACGGCCACGTCGACGACCTCACCCGCTTCGTCGCGCCGGGCAGCGTGGTGACGGTGCTCGAGGAGGACCCCGGCGAGCGCCTGTTCGCGGCGTCCCTCGAGAACCTGCGCCGGCTGCGCGCGGCCCGGGACGCCCGGGGCAAGCCCCTCTGCGTCGCCACCCTCCCGATGCCGCCGCCGCTGCGGGCCCGGGGCGAGCGGCTCCCCGCCAGCTACGCGAACTTCTACCTCGCCAACGGCGTCGCCCTGGTGCCGGTGTTCGGCGCCCCCAGCGACGAGCGCGCCCTCGCCGTGCTGGCCGAGCTGCTGCCCGGCCGGGAGCTCGTGCCCGTCCCGGCACGCGACCTCGTCGCGGGCCTCGGTGCGGTGCACTGCCTCACCCAGCAGGAGCCCTCCACGGCGGTCGGGCGCTCCCCCTAGGCGCTCGGCAACCGCCGCGACTTTCGGGCATCCCAGGGATTGGCTAAGACTCTTAAGTCCTGCATCCACAAGGGGAATCGAGTGGTCGAGGTCCATCAGCACGACGTCGTGATCGTCGGCGGTGGCGCCGCCGGTCTGCGCGCCGCCATCGCCGCCGTCGAGGCCGACCCCAATGCGAGCATCGCGCTGGTGTCGAAGGTCTATCCCATGCGGAGCCACACGGTCTCCGCCGAGGGGGGCGCAGCCGCCGTGGCGCGGCCCGACGACACCCTCGAGATGCACGGCTACGACACCGTGAAGGGCTCGGACTTCCTGGGCGACCAGGACGTGATCCAGTACTTCGTCGAGCAGGCGCCCAAGGAGCTCACCCTGCTCGAGCACTGGGGCTGCCCCTGGAGCCGCAACGACGACGGCAGCGTCGCCACCCGCGCCTTCGGCGGCATGACGACCAAGCGCACCTGGTTCGCCGCGGACAAGGTGGGCTTCCACATGCTCCACACCCTGTTCCAGCACTCGATGCGCTTCGACGGCATCGTGCGCTTCGACGAGTTCTTCGTCACCAAGCTGCTGGTGGAGGACGGCGCCGTGCGCGGCGTCGCGGCCCTCGAGATCCGCACCGGCGAGATGAAGGCGATCCTCGGCCGCGCGGTGATCCTCGCCACGGGCGGTGCCGGCAAGTGCTTCCCGTTCACCACCAACGGCAACATCAAGACCGGCGACGGCATGTCGCTCGCCTACCGGGCCGGCGTGCCGCTCAAGGACATGGAGTTCGTCCAGTACCACCCCACCGGGCTGCCGGGCACCGGCATCCTCATCACCGAGGCGACCCGGGGCGAGGGCGGCTACCTGCGCAACGCCGACGGCGAGCGCTTCCTGGTGGAGCGCGACTACGGCCTCGGCACCAAGGCGGAGCTGGGGCCGCGGGACATGATCTCCCGGGCCATCTACCAGGAGGTCCAGGCCGGCCGCGGCATCAAGGGCCCCTACGGCGACTTCGTGCACCTCGACCTCACCCACCTGGGCGAGGAGAAGATCAACTCGCGGCTGCCCTTCGTGCGGGAGCTCGGCAAGACCTACGCCGGCGTCGATCCGGTCCACGAGCCGATCCCGATCCGGCCGGTGGTCCACTACATGATGGGCGGGGTGGACACGGACATCGAGGGGGCGACGCTGCTGCCCGGCCTCTACGCCGCCGGCGAGGTGGCGGCGGTGTCGATGAACGGCGCGAACCGCCTCGGCTCGAACTCGCTCACCGAGTGCCTGGTGTTCGGCGCCAAGGCCGGCGAGAAGGCGGTGGAGTTCGCCCGCCACGCCAGCGCGGGCAGCGAGGGCCGGCTCCGCGCCCAGGCCGAGGAGGAGGCCGGCCGGATCGACGGCCTGCGCGGCAAGAAGAAGGGCGGCGAGCGGATCGCCCAGGTGCGCCGGGAGATGACCGAGGCCATGGAGGAGGGCTGCGGCGTCTACCGCGAGCAGAGCTCCATGCACCAGGCCTGCCGGGACCTGGCCCAGCTCAAGGGCCGCGCCGCGGACCTGGTGCTCTCGGACGAGAGCAAGGTGTTCAACACCGAGGTGCTCACGGCCCTCGAGCTGCACAACATGCTCGACGTGGCCGAGTCCGTGGCCCTGGCCGCGGCGGCGCGCAAGGAGTCCCGCGGCGCCCACGCCTGCTCGGACTTCCCCACCCGCAACGACCAGGAGTACCTGCACCACTCCCTGGTCTGGTTCGAGCCCGGCGGGCCGCGGGTCGACCGCAAGGACGTCACGCTGGGGACCTGGGAGCCCGAGGAGCGGAAGTACTGATGAGCAGCAGTCCGACGAAGAAGACCTTCGTGGTGACCCGGTTCGACCCGGACCAGGACGAGCACCCGCGCACCGACACCTACGAGATCCCGGTGCGCGAGGACTGGAAGGTCCTGGACGCCCTCAACTACATCAAGGACGAGGTCGATCCGACCCTCTCCCACCGCTGGTCGTGCCGCATGGCCGTCTGCGGCAGCTGCGGCATGCAGGTGAACGGCGAGCCGAAGCTCACCTGCAAGACGGCCCTCGCGGAGTACGGCGACACCGTCGTGGTGGCGCCGCTCGCGAACTTCCCGGTGGTGCGCGACCTGGTGGTGGAGATGGAAGCGTTCATGGAGAAGTTCAAGGCGGTGAAGCCCTGGATGATCCACGCCAAGGAGCGGGCCGCCGAGGAGGGCACCTACCTCCAGTCCCCCGCCGAGCTCCAGGCCTTCAAGCAGTTCAGCATGTGCATCAACTGCATGCTCTGCTACGCGGCCTGCCCCGTGGTGGCCAACGAGCCCAGCTTCCTGGGCCCCGCCGCGGTCGCCCTGGGCCACCGCTACAACCAGGATTCCCGGGACGACGGCGACGCCGAGCGCAACGAGGTGTTCCGCGAGGACGGCGGCGTCTTCGCCTGCTCCTACGCGAACGAGTGCAGCGAGGTGTGTCCGAAGAACGTGGACCCGGCCGCCGCCGTCCAGCAGGCGAAGCTGCTGAACGTGCTCGACTGGGCGAAGTCCTTCGTCGTGCCGAGGGGAGGGAAGTCGTGAGCACCGCCCGCGCCCGCATCGACTCCATGCGGCCGAGCCGTCCGGGGCCCACCCGCACGGCGCCGCCGGCCATGCCCGACCAGTTCTGGACCCAGGGCCGCTACCGCGGCTACGTCGCCTTCGGGGCCTGCGGCTTCTTCCTGCTCACCGTGGGCGGGCTGCTGCTGCGCGCGGTCTGGGTGCTGGGCAACGGCGACCCGGCGGCCTGGCAGGCGCTGCTCGAGAGCTGGGCGAACCCGATCTACGTCGTCTTCCACGCCGTCTCCCTGCTGGCCCTGGTCTGGTTCGGCCTGCGCTTCTTCCGGGTGTTCCCGAAGACCCAGCCGCCCAAGATCGGGCCCTTCCCCAGGCCGCCCGACGCCTTCTTCGCGGTGGCGCTCAACGGGGCGTTCCTTGCCGCCACCGCCCTCGGCGTGGCGCTGCTGTGGGGGGTGCTGGCGTGAAGACCCTGATGCTCAAGCTCGAGCCCGTGATCTGGGGCCTGTTCGGCGCGGGAATGATGGTCGGCGTGCTGCTCTTCCCGGCCTGGCTGCTCGTCGGCACCCTCGCCGTGCCCCTGGGAATCGCGCCCGCCGAGGCCCTCTCCCACGAGCGCGCCCTCGCCCTCGCCGGGAGCCTGCCCGGCCGCGTCCTGCTCGCGGCCGCCATCGCGCTGCCGCTGTGGGCCGGCGCCCACCACCTGCGCCACCTCGCCATCGACTTCGGCGGCATCGCACGGGACGCCCTGGTGGGCTCGCTCTGCTACGCCGTGGCCCTGGCCGGCACGGTGCTCGCCGTGGTGGCGGTCGTCCGCCTGTAGGCGGCCGAGGCGGGTCGTTACCCTCCACTTCGGAGGAAGGTGGTGAGGGACGTCTCCTGCCTCGTGACGGCCTCGATCCTCGAGGCCGTCGAGCGCTTCGGCGTGTCCCCCGCGGCGGTCCTCGCCGGCACGGGGCTCGAGTCCGTCCACCTCTGCGACACGAGCCGCGACCTCGCCTGGGAGGAGTTCGTCGGCTTCCTGGATCGGGTCGAGAGCGTCGGTGGACCCGACATATGGGAGAACGTCAGCCAGTTCCTGCCCGAGACCTCCTGGAACCGCCTGATCGGCGCACTGGGTCGCTTCGCCTGGACCGAGGAGCAGTTCTGGCGGGTCATCATCCGACGCGTCGCCCCGAGCCTCTACCCGAGCCTCCACTTCGACCTCGCGTCCCTCGACGACGCGCGCTTCGAGGTGAGCGTGCGCATCCCCCCCACCCAGCGCGGCTCGCTGGCCTACATGCGGATGGTGGCCGAGCTGACTCGCGCCGGGCCGCCCTTCCTCGAGGGCGAGCGCGAGGTGGAGGTCGACATCTCGCCGCGCCTCGGTCGCTTCGAGATCGCCCCGGCCCGGGAGGGCGGGCTGCTCGCCCGGGCCCTGCGCGGCCTCGGTGGGCTCGTGCTGGGCGAGCCGGCGTTGGGAGAGTTCGTGCGCCGCCATCGCGAGAGCCGCCGCACCGCCGCCCAGCTCGAGTCGCGCAACCGCTCCCTGGCGACCCTCCAGGCCGTCGCGGACGCCCTCTACCAGTCCCTGGACTTCGCCGGGACCGCCCAGCGCATCGTCGACACCGTGGCCGAGCACACCGGCTACGAGGCCGTGGTGCTCTACACGGCCAAAGAGGACGGCGCGACCCTCGAGTTCGCGGCCTCCTGCCCCCAGGGCCCGGCGTCGCTCCTCCCCGCGGAGCTGCCCTTCGAGGCCGGTCTCGGCGGGCATCGCTTCGACGAGCAGGGAGTGGACTGGGTGCCCGGCGCCGAGTGCTACGACGTGCTGCCGCCCCCGCTGCGCGAGCGCCTCGAGTCGATGGGGATGCAGGCCGCGGTCGCGGTCCCGCTGCTCTTCCACGACCGCACCGTGGGGGCCCTGGGCCTCGCGTCCCCGGGGCGGCGCCGGCTCGCGCCCGAGGACGAGACCAACTTCCTCGCTCTCGGCAAGACCGCGGCGGCGGCCCTGATGAGCGCGCGCCACGTGGCCCGCATCGAGCGCGAGGCCGAGGAGCGCGCGCGGGCGGAGGCGAGGCTGCGCGAGAGCGAGGAGCAGCTGCGCCAGGTCGCCGAGAACGTCGAGGGCGTGTTCTTCCTCGCCGACCCCCGGACCCACCAGCTGCTGTACCTGAGCCCGGCCTTCGAGCGGCTCACGGGCCGCAGCGTGGCGTGGGCGATGGAGGAGCCCCACCGGGCCGCCGAGATCATCCATCCCGACGACCGCCAACGCGTCGTCGATGCCATCGCCGCCGCGAGGCCGACCGGGGGCTACGAGGTCGAGTACCGGCTGAGCCGCGCCGACGGCTCGATCATGAGCGTGCTCGAGCGGGCCACGATCGTGTGCGGTGCGGACGGGGAGCCCGAGGGCATGGTGGGGTTCTCCCAGGACGTCACCGAGATGCGCGACCTCGAGCTCCAGCTGCGCCACTCCCAGAAGATGGAGGCGGTGGGCCGCCTCGCCGGCGGCATCGCCCACGACTTCAACAACCTGCTGACCGTGATCTCCGGCTACGGCGAGATCCTGCGCGACCGCTTCGACCCGGGCGACGCCGACCGCGAGACCGCCGAGGAGATCCTGCGCGCCGCGGACCGCGCCTCGTCCCTGACCCGCCGGCTCCTGACCCTGGCCCGCAAGCAGCCCGTGCGCATGACGAACCTCGACCTCTCGGTGGTGGTGCGCGAGCTGTCCGGCATGCTGCGCAGCCTGCTCGGGGAGGGCGTGGGGCTCGTCCTCGAGGTCGAGTCCGGCCCGCTGCCCGTGTTCGGGGATCGCGCGCAGCTCGAGCAGGTGCTGGTGAACCTGGCGGTGAACGCCCGCGACGCCATGCCCGACGGCGGCTCGCTCTTCGTGAGCGTCGGCCCTCGCGAGCCCGACGGCGTGGGGCTGCGGGTGCGCGACACCGGCGTGGGGATGGATCCCGAGGTGCGCGCCCGCGTGTTCGAGCCCTTCTTCTCCACCAAGGACCCCGGCCGGGGCACGGGGCTCGGGCTCGCCACGGTGCACGGGATCGTGGAGCAGGTGGGGGGGCGCATCGGCCTCGACAGCGCGCCCGGCAAGGGCACGACCTTCGACATCGTGCTGCCGCGGGTGCAGGGGCCCGACGGCCCGGCCGAGGCGCCGGTCGGGCGGGCCGCCCGGGGAACCGAGACGGTGCTGCTCGTCGAGGACCAGCCCGACGTCCGGAGCGTGGCGGTGCGCGTGCTGCGCGCGCGCGGCTACCGGGTCATCGAGGCCGGCAGCGCCGACGAGGCGCTGGCCGTGGCGGAGTCCGAGGCCGCCTCGGGCATCGACCTGCTGGTGACCGACGTCGTCATGCCCGGCACGAGCGGCACCGAGCTCGCCGCGCGCATCGGTCGGCGGCTGCCGAGGCTGCCCGTGCTCTTCGTCTCGGGCTACGTGGGCGAGGGCAGCGACGCGGGGGCGAGCCTGGCGACGCGCTCCTTCCTGGCCAAGCCCTTCACGCCGGACGGGCTCGCGGCCGCGGTCCGCGAGACCCTGGACACGGGCGGCGCGCCCGGCGCCTGAGCTCAGCGCGCGTCGTGGAAGATGATGCCCAGGGCGTGGCGCACGCCCTCGCGGACCTCGCTCACGCCGTGGCGGTGCTGGGCGCGGTAGGGGCCGCGCGTGCCCTCCACGGGCCGCACGGCGTTGGGGAAGACCACGGCCTCGCCGCGGGCCAGCGCGATCGCGGTGGCGCGGGACTGGCGCCGCGGACGCTGCTCGAGCAGCAGGAACTCGCCCCCCTCGAAGTCGCGCCCCGGCTCGCTCAGCAGGAGCGTGACCTGGAGCGGGAAGGCGACGGCGCCGTAGAGGTCCTGGTGCAGGCAGTTGAAGCCCCCCGCCTCGTAGCGCAGCAGCAGCGGCGTGGGCCGCGCCTGGCCGGCCGCGTGGCACGCGGCCAGGAAGCCGCCCAGGCTGGGCGGGAAGCGGGCCTCCTCGCCGAGCCGCTCCCACCAGCGGTTGGCGACCGCGGCGAGCGGCGGGTAGAGGGCCCGCCGCAGCTCCGCCACCGGCGCGGGCAGGGGCTCGGCGAAGTAGCGGTAGCGGCCCTCGCCGAAGCGATGTCGCGCCATGTCGACGCTGGCGCGGAAGCGCGCGTCCTCGTCGAAGAGCGCCGCGAGGGCGGCGCACCCGCGCGCCGGGAGCAGCGGCCCGAGCCGGGCGAAGCCGCGGGCGTCGAGGGCGTCGCCGACCGCCTGCCAGTCCACGCGCTCGACGCGGCGCGCGAGACGCGCGCCCTCGGCCTGCCTGCCGCGTGCCGCCATCGGGAGAGTCAACCCCAGCCCGCAGCATCGCGAAACCGCTCCGAGGCTAAGGGGGTCCCGCGCGGGAGGGGTTGCGCGGGACCCCCACGATCCCCGACCTGGGGATCGTCACCTCGTCACCCGACCCGTCATCCCCGGCGGAGCCGCGAAGGCCAGCCGACGGGTCCGAGGGGATTCGACGGGGGCGCCGGGTCCGTATTCGCGGTCCGCGCGGGGCTTGACCCCGGCCCCCCCGGGCCCGATCCTCCGGAGTTGACTGGCGAGTCAACCCCATCCCCACCGCGAGGAGCCCCCATGGATTTCGGATTCACCGAGGAGCAGGAGCTGCTGCGGGCCGAAGTCCGCAAGTTCCTCGACGCGAGCTGCCCCCTCAGCGAGGTCCGGCGCATCGCCGAGGCCGGGGACGGCCTGCCCGCGGAGCTCTGGAAGCAGGTGGCGGAGCTCGGCTGGCTGGGGCTCACCCTGCCCGAGGCCCACGGCGGCGCCGGGCTCGGCTGGGTCGACCTGGTGGTGCTCCTCGAGGAGATCGGCCGCTCGCTGTTCCCGGCCCCGCTGCTCTCCACCACCCTGGCCGGCGCCGCCATCGCGGCGGCGGGCTCGCCCGCCCAGCAGGCCGCGCTGCTCCCCCGCCTCGCCGACGGCTCGGCGACGGGCACCCTGGCGCTGCTCGAGGGCGACGACCGCCTCGGACCCGAGGGCGTGGCCCTGGCGGGGCGCGCCGAGGACGAGGCCGTGGTGCTCGACGGCGAGAAGCTCTTCGTCCACGACGCCGGCGCGGCGACGCTCTTCGTGGTGCCCTTCCGCTCCGCCGGCGAGCTCGCCCTCGCCGTGGTGGAGCGCGACGCCGACGGGGTCGTGGCCGAGGACGTGCCCGGCATCGACCTCACCCGCCCCACGGGCCGGCTGCGCCTCGACGGCGTGCGGGTGGCGTCCGACGCGGTGCTCGCCGCGCCGGAGGGCGCCGAGGCCGCGCTGGAACGGATCCTCGATCTCGCGGCCTGCGGGGTGGCGGCCGAGATGGTCGGCGCCGCCGAGGCCGCGCTCCAGCTCACCGTGGGCTACGCGAAGGACCGGGTGCAGTTCGGCGAGCCCATCGGCCGCTTCCAGGGCGTGAAGCATCCCCTGGCCGAGATGTACGTGGACGTCGAGTCGGTGAAGTCCCTGGTCTACTACGCCGCCTGGGCGCTCGACGAGCGCCAGCCCGACGCGTCCCTGGCCGCCTCCCGCGCCAAGGCCTACGCGACCGAGGCCTTCGCCCGCATCGGGCTCGACGTGGTCCAGCTCCACGGGGGCATCGGCTACACCTGGGAGTACGACGCCCAGCTGTTCCTCAAGCGAGCCAAGTGGGCCCGCCCGGCCTACGGCGACGCCCCCTTCCACTACGAGCGCGTCGCCGCGCACGGAGGTCTGTGATGGACTTCGGATTCGGTCCCGAGGAGGAACGCTTCCGCGAGGAGGTGCGCGGGTTCCTGGCGGAGACCCTGCCCGCCGACGGCAAGCGCGACATGGCGTTCCTCCAGGAGTGGAACCGCAAGGTGCGCGAGAAGCGCTGGGTCGGCTTCTCCTGGCCCGAGGAGGTCGGCGGCGGCGGCGGCTCCATCGCCCAGCAGGTGATCCTCAAGGAGGAGATGGCGCGCGCCAAGGCGCCGCCCCTGGGCAGCTGCTTCATGGGCCTCGCCTGGGTGGGCCCCGCCATCATCGAGTACGGCACCGAGGAGCAGAAGCAGCGCTTCATCCCCGACATCCTCGACGGCACCTACCAGTGGTGCACGGGCTACTCCGAGCCCGACGCCGGCAGCGACCTCGCCACGCTCAAGTGCAAGGGCGTCCTCGAGGGCGACGAGTACGTGGTGAACGGCCAGAAGATCTGGACCTCCATCGCGATGTGGTCCAAGTGGATGATCCTGCTGGTGCGCACGGACTTCGAGGTGGAGAACAAGCACGACGGCATCACCTGCCTGCTGGTGGAGATGGAGAGCCCCGGCATCACGGTGCGGCCGATCAAGAACATGTCCGGCGGGGCGATGTTCGCCGAGGTCTTCTTCGACGACGTGCGCGTGCCCGTGGGCAACCGCCTCGGCGCCGAGGGGGAGGGCTGGAAGGTCACGGTCTCGGCCCTGGCCCACGAGCGCTCGGGCATCGCCGAGGTGACGGGTCTCCAGCGCCGGCTGGAGGGGATCCGCGAGCTGGCCCGGGAGTGCGCCCGGGGCGGCCGCCCGGCCTCCGAGGATCCGGCCATCCGCCAGCGCATCGCCCGGGCGGACGCGCGCATCGAGGCCATGCGGCTCAACGGCATGCGCTTCCTCACCCGCCAGCTGCGCGGTGAGAAGCTCGGCAGCGAGACGTCGATCAACAAGCTCCACCGCGCCCAGCTCGAGGTGGAGCTCGGCGAGCTCGCCCTCGAGATCCAGGGCAGCCGCGGCCCCCTGGCCGCGGGCTCGGACCTCGTGCCCGCCGCCGGCGACTGGCAGCGCTTCGCGCTCTCCTGGCCCGAGGTGGTGATCGGCGGCGGCACCCCGAACATCCAGAAGAACATCATCGCCGAGCGCATCCTCGGGCTCCCGAAGGACTGAGATGGAGGACCGCCGCGCCCGCATCGAGGCGCTGCTTCGCGAGCGCCTCGACGCCCGCCACGTCGAGGTCGTCGACGAGAGCCACCTCCACGTCGGCCACCCCGGCGCCGCCTCGGGCGGAGGCCACTTCCGCGCCGTGATCGTCGCCGACTGCTTCGCCGGCCTCTCCCGCCTCGAGTCCCAACGCCGCGTCTACGCCGCCCTCGGCGACGCCATGGGCAGCGACATCCACGCCTTCAGCATGACCACCTACGCCCCCGAGGACTGGGAACCCACCGCAACCCGGACCCAGCCCGAGGGAGAGGGCCCCTAGACCAGCCCGAGCTTCGAGCGAAGAGGTCCCGAGGAAAGCGAAGCGGCGCGAGCGAGCCCCGAGGCCGAGCCCGGCCCTCTCCCCATGCAAGCGCCGCCCGGCTTCGCCGGGCTGCGCGCGCAGCGCGGGCGAAGCCCGCGTGAAGCTCAGCAAGCTAGCTGAACAGCTCCAGCCAGTCGTCCAACGCGACGGAGAAGCCGGCGGCGTTGCGGTGGCCGCCGCCGCCGAAGGAGCTGGCGATGCTCGCGACGTCGAAGTCCCCGATGGAGTAGATCGAGCAGTCCACCCGGCGGCCCGTGATGCGGTAGAGGAGGCCGCAGGGCACGCCGAAGCGGGCGCGCGCCGCGAGCTCGTGGCCGATCTGGCTGCGCTGGTGCAGCGCGTTCACGGCCTCCACGCGCTGGGAGCCGATCCAGACCGGGTGGGCGTTCTGGAGCGCCTGCTCGATCTCCACCCGCTGGGCGCGCACGATGGAGACGCCCTCGGCGGCGAGCTCGCCCACGGGGCGCGCCGCCAGCTCCTCCCAGCTCTCGAAGCTTCGCGGGTAGGAGCCGATGGCGGCGTTCACCTCCCGGGACTTCGGCAGGCGCCACAGCCACAGGTCCTGGTCCTCGACGTAGCGCAGCAGCTCGGGGACCTCCTCCCCGGGGTGGAAGTGACGCCAGGAGAGCACCGAGCCGCAGTGATCCAGATCGAAGTGGACGTGGTGCCCCTGCGCGTGGAGCCACTCGGCGAGGTCGCGCTCCTCCTCGAAGCGCTCCTGGGAGGTCACGTGATGGTCGATCACCACCACCTGCTCGGCCCGCCTGGACAGCGCGCGCAGCACCTCGTTGGGCGGCGCGATGTCGACGAACACGACGCGCGCGCCGGCCAGCTCCGCCGAGGAGAGCGGGTCCTCGTGGCCCCGCGGCACGTAGCGCGCCTCGTCGCCCCAGCGGCGCCAGACCGCCCAGGCGGCCCCGAAGCCGTCGGGACAGCCCGCGTGATAGAAGCAGACCCGCTCCATCCGCCGAGCTTACCCCATCTCCTCGCTGGTCCGCGGCCGCGGTTTCGATAGCCTCGACGCCTTTCGAGGCCCGCATGCTCCCCTTCCGAGTCCCGCGACACGCCGCCTGCGCGACCCGCGCGCTCGACGGCCGCTGGCTCGACGCCGTGTCGGCCCTCGAGAGCGAGCCCTTCTTCTGGTGGCTCGACTCGGCGCTGCCCGGCCCGCGCGGCCGCTTCTCCTACGCGGGTGCCGATCCGTGGCTCGTGGCGCGCGTCGACGGGGTCGACGGGGTCGACGGGGCAGAGCGGACCGCCGAGCCGACGCTCGAGCTCCGGCTGCGCCGCCCCTACGGCGGGGCGGAGCCCGGGGAGTACCGCGTCGGAGCGGACCCCCTCGATGCGTTCCGCGCGCTGCTCGCCGCTCCCCGCGCCGTTTCCGGCACACCCGAGGGCCTTCCCTTCGTCGGCGGCGCCGTGGGCTGGCTGGGCTACGAGCTCGCCACGCACTGGCTTCCCGTCGCCGGGCGCCGCGGCGACGAGCCCGAGGCGGCGCTGCTGTTCGTCGACGGCCTGCTGGCCCACGACGCCCGTGACGACCGCGCCGTGGCGATCGGGCTGGGCTTCGACGAGGACGCCACCCGGGCGGCCCGGCGCGCCTCCGAGCGCGCCGAGGCCCTCGCCAAGCGCGTCGCCGAGCGCACCCGCAGCCGCGCGGCGCCGGCCGGTGGCCCGCCCGTCCGCGCCGAGGGGCCGCGCTCGGTCCTCGACGCCGCCGCCCACGCCGAGCGCGTCCGTCGCGCCCAGCACCGCATCGCCGAGGGCGACGCCTACCAGGTGTGCCTCACCCATCGCGTCGAGGCCGCCCACCCCGGCGACGCCACGGCGCTCTACCACCGCCTGCGCGCCGCCAACCCGGCGCCCTTCGGCGCGCTGCTGAGGCTTCCGGGGATCGCGGTGCTGTCCTCGTCGCCGGAGCGGCTCCTCGAGCTCGACGCCGAGGGCCGGGTGGAGAGCCGCCCCATCAAGGGAACGCGTCCGCGGGGCCGGACGCCGGAGCAGGACGAGGCCCTGGCCCGGGAGCTCGCCGCCTCGGAGAAGGATCGGGCCGAGAACCTGATGATCGTCGACCTCGTGCGCAACGACCTCGGCCGCGTGTGCGAGACCGGCAGCGTCCACGTGCCCGAGCTGATGGCGATCGAGCGCTACGCGCGGGTGCTCCAGATGGTCTCGACGGTGCGCGGGCGCCTGCGCGGCGACCGCGACGTCTTCGACCTGGTGCGCGCGCTCTTCCCCGCCGGCTCCATGACCGGCGCGCCGAAGATCGCGGCCATGCGGATCCTCGAGGCCCTCGAGCCCGTGCCCCGGGGCGTCTACTCCGGCGCCCTCGGCTACTTCGACCTGCGCGGCGGAGCCTCGCTCTCGGTGGTGATCCGCACCCTCGTGCTGCGCGAGGGCCGCGCCCGCCTCGGCGTGGGCGGCGGCATCGTGGCCGACTCGCGACCCGAGGCCGAGTGGCAGGAGAGCTGGGACAAGGCCGCGGCGCTCCTCGAGGCCCTCGGCGTGGAGCCCGCCTCGTGAGCGGCATCCGCCTGCTCGCCCTCGACGTCGACGGCACCCTCGTGACCGGCGGCAACCGGGTCTCGGAGCCCACCCGGGAGGCGCTGGGCCGGGTCGCCGAGGCCGGCGTCGAGATCGTGATCAGCACGGGTCGGCGCTACCGCACGACCCGGGCCGCCATCGAGGCCCTGGGCCTCCCGGCGGCGGCGGTCTGCCTGGGCGGCGCCCTGGTGAAGGAGCGGGACGGCTCCACCCTCGCGGCGCGGCCCTTCACGGCCGAGGAGTTCCGCTCCGTGGCCGGGACGGTGCGGGAGCACGACCTCGTCGTGGTGGCCCAGCGCGACAGCCACGACGACGGCGGCGCCGACTTCCTCATCGACGGCTCCCTGGCCTGGGACCCCCACGCCCAGGCCTACCACCGCAACAACGCGGAGCACGCCGAGTGGCGGCGCGACCTCGCCGCCGAGGAGCGCGACGACGTCCTCGTGGTGGGGACCTTCGGGCGGCCCGACGCCCTCGAGGCCCTGGCCGAGGAGGTGACGGCGGGCCTGGGCGGCCGCTTCGCCGCCCGGGTGATGCCGGGGCCCGCCCTCGAGCGCGGCTGGTACTGCGAGATCCTCCCCGCGGAGGTCTGCAAGTGGCGCGGGCTCTCGGCCCTTGCCGGCCAGCGCGGGGTGGAGGCCGGCGCGATCTGCGCCGTGGGCGACGGCGTGAACGACCTCTCCATGGTGCGCGCCGCGGGGCTCGGCGTGGCGATGGGCAATGCCCACGAGGAGCTCCTCGACGTGGCGGACCGGGTGACGGGACGCCACGACGAGGACGGCCTGGTGGCGGTGGCGGAGTGGATCCTCGCAGACGGCGAATGGTGATAGCATGGGGGCGCACGCACGGAGGTCCGCCATGCATCGCCGTGAACTCCCCGTCCGTCCCGTCCGCCTCGCCCCGCTCCTCGCCCTGGGCCTCGCCCTCGCCCTGCCCGCCGGGGCCGACGAGACCTGCCAGTCTCCCTACCTCCCCAAGGTGATCGGCCAGGAGGACTTCGTCTACGTCTGGACCCTCGGGGTCGAGGGCGTGGGCGACGGCTCGGACAAGCTCGTCACCGTGGGCGCCAACCCCGCCCGGGCGGACTACGGCAAGGTGGTGTCGTCGGTGTCCGTGGGCGGGCGCCACGAGGCCCACCACGGCGGCTTCAACAGCGACCGCACCCGGCTCTGGGTGGGCGGCCTCGACGACAGCATGATCTACGTGTTCGACGTCGCCACCGACCCGGCGCGCCCGCGCCTCGCGCTCACCATCGACGACTTCGTGGAGCGCAGCGGCGGTGTGGTGGGGCCCCACACCTTCTACGCGCTGCCGGGCAGCATGCTCATCACCGGCCTCTCGAACACCGGCGGCGACGGCCGCACCGCCCTGGTGGAGTACGCCAACGACGGGCGCTGGTTCCGCACCATCTGGATGCCCCAGGGCGCCGAGTACGGCTACGACGCCCGGGTGAACGCCCACCTGAACCGCATGCTGACCTCGTCCTTCACGGGCCGCGACAACTACATGCGCCCGCTCCCCGAGCTGATCCAGGACGCCGAGGCGATGAAGAACTTCGGCGACACCGTGGTGGTCTGGGACTTCCACGCGCGCAAGCCCCTCCAGACCCTGTCGGTGCCCGGTGCGCCCCTCGAGATCCGCTGGGCCCTCCAGCCCCGCCACGACTACGCGTTCACCACGGCGGCGCTCACCTCCAAGCTCTGGGGCATCTTCCGCAAGGACGACGGGACCTTCGAGGCCGTGGAGCTGCACGACATCGGCAACCCCGCCGACGTGCCGCTGCCCGTGGACATCAGCCTCTCCGCCGACGACCGCTACCTGTTCGTGGACAGCTTCCTGGACGGCATGGTGCGCGTCTTCGACGTCTCGACGCCGCGCAAGCCCGAGCTGATCCTCGAGAAGAAGATCGGCTCCCAGGTCAACATGGTCTCCCAGTCCTGGGACGGAAAGCGCGTCTACTTCACCAGCTCGCTGCTCGCCAACTGGGACAAGTCCGGGGAGGAGGACGAGCAGTACCTGAAGGCCTTCGGCTGGAACGGCAAGACCCTCGAGCCCCGCTTCGAGATCGACTTCCGCGCCGCCGGCCTCGGCCGGCCCCACATCATGCGCTTCGGCTCCATCGCGTTCCACCAGGGCCGGGTCGCCGAGGGGGCGAAGGCGCCGGTGGGGGCGTCGCGCTGAGCCGCTCCCGACTCCGCCTCGGCGCCCTCCTCGTCGCCGCCACGCTCGGCGCCGGGATGGGGGCCGGCGAGTCGCCCCGCTTCGAGGCGCCGGCGCCGGGCAGCTACGAGCTGCCGCCCATCCAGGAGGTGAGCGAGCACGTCCTGCTCGACGCCGCCGGCGCGCCCGCCCGGCTGCCCGCCCTCGACGAGGGCCAGGTGGCCCTGGTGGCCTTCGTCTACCTGAGCTGCCCCCACGTGTGCCCCAAGACCCTCGCCGTGCTCCAGGAGGTGGATCGCGGCCTCGCGCCGCCGGTGCGCGAGCGGGTGCGGCTCGCGGCCGTGAGCTTCGACCCCGAGCGCGACACGCCCGAGCGCATGGCCGCCCTGCGCGAGGGCCTGAAGCCCCGCGGCGCCTGGCGCTTCCTCACCGCGGCGAGCCTCGCCCAGCTCTCGCCGGTGCTGGCCGACTACGGCC
>JANQFK010000081.1 GCA_028277885.1 Myxococcota bacterium | reverse complement strand
TCCCCGCTCCGCCGGCCCCCCGGCGACTGGAGAGCCCGCCATGTTCCAGACCGACGACCTCCGCATCGAGAACCTGCGGCCTCTGATTCCGCCCGCGATCCTGATGGAGGAGTATCCCCTCGGGGAGGAGAGCTCCAAGACCGTGGCCCAGGGCCGCGAGGACGTGGCGCGCTGCCTGCGCGGCGAGGACGACCGGCTGGTGGTGGTGGTGGGGCCCTGCTCGATCCACGACCCCGGCGCCGCCCTCGAGTACGCGAAGCGCCTCGAGAAGGTGGCCCACGAGACGGCGCGCGACCTGTGCGTCGTGATGCGGGTCTACTTCGAGAAGCCGCGCAGCACCGTGGGCTGGAAGGGCCTCATCAACGACCCCCACCTCGACAACAGCTTCAACATCAACGAGGGGCTGCGCCGCGCGCGCCGGCTGCTGCTCGAGCTCGCCGAGCGCGGGCTGCCCTCGGGCTGCGAGTTCCTCGACCCGATCACGCCGCAGTTCATCGCGGACCTGGTTTCCTGGGGCGCCATCGGGGCGCGCACCTCCGAGAGCCAGGTGCACCGCGAGCTGGCCTCCGGCCTGTCCATGCCCGTGGGCATCAAGAACGGCACCAGCGGCAACGTGCAGATCGCCATCGATGCGATCCGCTCCGCCGCCCACCCGCACCACTTCCTCTCGGTGACGAAGCAGGGCGTGGCCGCCATCGTCTCCACCCGGGGCAACCGCGACTGCCACATCATCCTGCGCGGCGGGAGCGCGGGGCCGAACTACTCCGCCGAGGACCTGTCCAAGGTGGGCAGCGCCCTCGGGCGCGCCGGCCTGCCCGACCACGTGATGGTGGACTGCAGCCACGGCAACAGCGGCAAGGACCACACCCGGCAGCCCGACGTGGCCCGGGAGCTCGCCGGCCAGATCGCCGACGGCAACGCCAGCATCGTGGGCGTGATGCTCGAGAGCTTCCTCGAGGACGGCCGCCAGGACGTCGAGCCCGGCGGCGACGGCGGTGTCTTCGGCCAGAGCATCACCGACGCCTGCATGAGCTGGGAGCGCACCGCCCCCCTGTTCGACGAGCTCGCCGCCGCCGTCCGCACCCGCCGCGAGAAAGCGGTATAGGCGTATAGGCGGGGACGTTCCTTGACATTCTCACTTTCTCGGTTCCGAGAAAGTGAGAATGTCAAGGAACGTCCCCTACCGCTTCTCGGCGAAGGTCGGGTTCTCGACGGCGAAGGTGCCCTCCTCGCAGCCGTCGTCGGGCTCGAGGGCGTGCTCGAGGCAGCGGCCGGCGGCGAGCACGTCGGCGAGCACGGGCTCGAGGTTCGCGAGGCTGCGGGGCGTGGCGCGCAGGGTGAGGGACTCGACCTCGCGGCCCATCCCCACCTCGGCGTCGGCCTTGGCCTTGTTGATGGCGGCGAGGGCCGCGACGGCGGCGGCGAAGCTCTCGTCGCCGGCGGGCGGCTCGACGTGGGCGAGGCTCTCGGCGTCGGGCCAGGGCGCGCGGTGCACGCTGGCGTGGCCGGTCTCCTCGGCGAGCAGCCAGCTCCACACCTCCTCGGTCACGTAGGGCAGGAAGGGCGCGAGCAGGCGCAGCTGCACGTCGAGGCCCAGGCGCAGGGCGGCCACCGCCGAGCCGCGGTCCGGGGCGGCGGCGGGGTCGTCGTCCCGAGCCCGGGCCTTCACCAGCTCCAGGTAGGTGTCGGTGAAGCGGCTCCAGAAGAAGGACTCGGTCTCCATCAACGCGTGGGCGTGGTCGAAGGCCTCGAAGCTCTTGGTGGCCTGCTCGACCAGCCGGCGCAGCTCGGCCACGAAGGCGCGGTCGAGCTCGCTCGCAATCGGGTGCCGCTCGGCGGTCTGGGAGAGCACGAACTTGCTGGCGTTGAAGATCTTGGTGACCAGGCGCTTGCCGACCTTGAACACCTTCTCGTCGATGGCGGTGTCCACGCCGAGGCGCGCGCTGCCCGCCCAGTAGCGCACGCCGTCGGCGGTGTACTGCTCGAGGAGCGGCATGGGGGTGATCACGTTGCCCTTGCTCTTGGACATCTTCTTGCGGTCGGGGTCGAGGATCCAGCCCGACACCGCCACGTGCTTCCAGGGGATCACGTCCTCGTGGAGCAGGGCCTTGGCGATGGTGTAGAACGCCCAGGTGCGGATGATGTCCTGGCCCTGGGGCCGGACGTCGGCGGGGAAGAGCGTGGCGTGGCGCTCGGGGTCGAGCGCCCAGTGCGAGGCGATCTGCGGCGTCATCGAGCTGGTGAACCAGGTGTCGAAGACGTCGGGGTCGGCACGGAACCCGCCGGGCTGGTCGCGCTGGGCCTCCTCGTAGCCCGGCGGCACCGCGTCCACCGGGTCCACGGGGAGCACGTCGGCGGCGGCCACGATGGGGGCGTCGAAGTCCGGGCGGCCGTCGGCGTCGAGGGGGTACCAGACCGGGATCGGCACCCCGAAGTAGCGCTGGCGGGAGATGCCCCAGTCGAAGGCCAGCCCCTCGGTCCAGTCGGCGTAGCGCTTCTCCATGTGGGCGGGGTGCCACTCGATCTCGCGGCCCTTGCGCAGCAGCGCCTCCTTCTGGTCGAGGAGCCGCACGAACCACTGGCGCGTGGGCACGAACTCGAGGGGGCGGTCGCCCTTCTCGTAGAACTTCACCGCGTGCTGGATGGGCCTGGGCTCGGCCCGCAGCGGCGGCCCGTTGCCCGTGGCGCTGCCCTCGGCCTGGCGCAGCTGCTCCACCACGGCGGTGCGCGCCGCCGCCACGCTCTTGCCCGCCAGCTCCCCGTAGCGGCGGTTGGCCTCGTCGGGCTTCAGGCTCTCGTAGCCGTCGGCGCCGAAGCGCACCGCGGCCAGGCGGCCGTCGCGGCCCACGAGCTGGCGCAGGGCGAGGCCCTCCTCGCGCCACCACTGCACGTCCGTGGCGTCGCCGAAGGTGCAGACCATGAGGATGCCCGTGCCCTTCTCGGGGTCCGCCTTCTCGCTCGGGAAGATCGGCACCGGCACGTGGAAGAGCGGGGTCACGGCGCGCTTCCCGAACAGGTCGCGGTATCGCTCGTCGTCGGGATGGGCGGTGACGCCCACGCAGGCGGGCAGCAGCTCGGGCCGCGTCGTGGAGATCACGAAGCCGCGGTCGCTGCCCTCGACGCCGAACTCGACGTCGTGGTAGGCGCCGCCCTTCTCGCGGTCCTCCACCTCGGCCTGGGCGATGGCGCACTGGAAGTCCACGTCCCACAGCGTCGGCGCGTGGACCGTGTAGGCGTGGCCCTTCTCCCAGAGGTCGCGGAAGGAGAGCTGGGCGACGCGCCGGCAGTGGTCGTCGATGGTGGCGTACTCCTGGCGCCAGTCCACCGAGAGGCCGAGCCGCGTCCACAGGCTCTTGAAGGCCTTCTCGTCCTCCTTGGTGACGAGGTCGCAGAGCTCGATGAAGTTCGCCCGGGAGACCTGGCGCGGGCGCTCCTTGCGCTGCTTCGCGCTGGCGGGCTCGAGGCGCAGGCCCTCCTCGTAGTGGCGCCCGGGGTCGCAGCGCACGTGGTAGTAGTTCTGGACCCGGCGCTCCGTGGGGAGGCCGTTGTCGTCCCAGCCCATGGGGTAGAAGATGTTCCGCCCGCGCATGCGCTGGTAGCGCACCAGGATGTCGGTGTGCGTGTAGCTGAAGATGTGGCCGAGGTGGAGCGAGCCCGACGCCGTGGGCGGCGGCGTGTCGACGACGAAGGTCTCTTCCCGCGGCCGCGACGGGTCGTAGTGGTACGTCCCGTCCTGCTGCCAGCGCGCGTCCCAGCGCTCCTCCGCCGCCTCGGCGTCGAAGTGCCGGGGAATGCTCTCCGGGTCCAGGGACCTCGACCGCTCGCCGCTCATCGCTCCTCCCGAGGAGGCGAGAGCATAGGCATCCGGCCTTCTGCTCGCAGGCTCCGGTTCTGCCCGCAGGCTCCGGTCCCGCTCCCGGCTCCGGCCGGGACCCTGGGCTCAGGCGCAGAGCCCGTCCCGGGCCTCGCGCAGGATGCGGGCGCCGCCCTCCAGGATCTGCCGGCGCCACTCGCGATCGTCGGGCCGGAACACCTCGAGGAGCTCGTCGCGAATCTCCCGGCCGGCCTCGGACTCGTGCTCGCCGTGGTGGCGCAGCCAGTTGTCGGCTCGCATGGCGAGGAAGACCCGCCCCGGGTCGTAGGTGCCGAACTCCGCCGCGGAGATCGTGGACTCGCAGTCCGCCGGCAGCTCGGCCTCGACGCCGCGCTCCATCACGCCGTGGAGCGCCACCGAGACCGACTCGCCGGCGACGCTGCTGCGCGCCGCCTCCCCGTGCCAGGCGCGCAGCCGCGCGTAGGCGGGGTGGTCCGTCGGGTACTCGCTGATCACCTCCGGGACGCCGTAGGGCCCGAGCCCGGTGTGGACGTCCACCCAGACCACCCGCGAGGCGCCCCGCAGCTCCTCCCGCGCGATGGCGCGCAGCGCCCGGTTCGACGCCTCCTCGCGCTGGCCGCCGAACTGCACGCCCGCGGGATGGGCGTACTGCCCGGAGCTCAGCACCTCCTGGAGCCTCCGCGCGCCGTGCTCCTGGGCGTAGGCGAGCAGGCGCCCGCGGTGGAGCCGCTCGCTCTCCTCGTCGAGGCGGCTCGGGTTCACCGCCTCGTAGAGCTCGTCGTAGCCCGGGTTGGCGACGTGGTCCTCGGGGTGGCGCAGGAAGTTGCGGTTCAGGTCGACGTTGCCCTCGTTGACCCGGCGGCCCCAGGCGAAGCCCCAGGGGTTCAGCGCGTGGATCAGCAGCAGGCCGGTGTCCACCGGGAGCGCGAGCCCCGGGAGCTGCTGCGTCAGGAGCTGGTGCTGGAGCGCGCTGCCCGCGTAGCCCTCCACCCCGTGGATGCCCGAGCTCACCACGAGCAGCCGCGCCGGGGCCTCGGGGCCCAGGTAGGCGGTGTCGAGGGCGAGCTCCTCCTCGTCGGGGCCGCGCTCGGCGAGGGGGTGGGCGCCGAGCACCGCGCGGGCCGCCTCGGCGGCGGCGAGGAAGGCGCGGCGGCCGGACGCGTAGTCCGGCGGGAAGTGCTCGTCGGCTCCGTTGCTCTGGCTCAACGCGGCTCGCTCCCCCGATGCGCCTCGAAGGGCCGAGGATAGGGGCTCGGGCCGGGGGATGGAACTTCGCGCCGGAGGCCCGCCGCCCCACGCTAGACTCGGCTCCCATGAGCCCGCCGCCCGACCCCACCCTCGACCTCGACGGCCTCGACCGCGCGGCGCTGCGCCGCAGCCGCGGCGAGAAGTGGACCACCTACCCGGAGGACGTGCTCCCCGTCTGGGTCGCGGACATGGACTACCCCGTGGCGGATCCGATCCGGCGCACCCTCCAGGCGGCCGTGGACCGGCCCGACCTCGGCTACCCGATCCACCCCGCCCCCACCGACATCCCCGAGCTGCTGGCGACGCGCATGCAGGAGTGCTTCGGCTGGCGCATCGAGCCGCGCCGGGTCGAGCTCATCACCGACGTGGTGCAGGGCATGTACGTGGCGCTCCAGCAGTTCTGCCGGGAAGGGGAGGGCGTGGTGGTGCAGACGCCCATCTACCCGCCCTTCCTGAGCTCCGTGCGCACCATGAAGCGGCGGCTCGTCGAGAACCCCCTCGCCCTGGGCGGGGAGGGCTACTCCGTCGACCTCGAGGGCCTGCGCGCCGCCGCCGACGCGGACACGCGGATGCTGCTGCTGTGCAACCCGCACAACCCGAGCGGGCGCGCGTTCCGGCGCGACGAGCTCGAGGGCATCCTGGCCGTCGCCGAGGAGCGCGACCTGGTGGTGGTGAGCGACGAGATCCACGCCGACCTGGTCTTCCCGGGCCGGCGCCACGTCCCCTTCGCCTCCCTCTGCCCCGAGGCCGAGGCCCGCACCGTCACCCTCACCTCCGCCTCGAAGGCCTTCAACATCGCCGGGCTGCGCTGCGCCGTGGCGATCTTCGGCAGCGACGCCCTGCGCCAGGGCTTCCTCGGGGTGCCGCGCCACCTGCGCGGCGGGCTCGGGATCCTGGGCATCGAGGCCACCCGGGCGGCCTGGCGCGAGGGCGGCGCCTGGCTCGAGCGGGTGCTGGCCCACCTGGAGGCCAACCGGGACTTCCTGGCCGACTTCGTCGCCCGGGAGCTGCCGGGCGTGGTCCACCACCCGCCCGAGGCCACCTACCTCGCGTGGCTCGATTGCCGGAGCCTGGGCCTCGAGCCCTCCCCCTACCGCTTCTTCCTGGATCGGGCGCGGGTGGCGACGAGCGACGGGGCCGCCTTCGGCGAGCCCGGCCGCGGCTTTGCCCGCATCAACTTCGCCACCGCGAGGCCCATCCTCGCCGAGGCCCTGGAGCGCATCGCGAAGTCGTTGCGCGATCCCAGGCCCTGAGAGCGATGTGAAAGAGCCCCGCATCTAGGGATTCGAGGTTCCATTCCCACGCGGGATTAAAGCCCCGGAGCCGGGCGCCGATACGCGGGGCATGTCGGCACCCCCCCAGCCGGCCGGCGGCCCGAGTGCCGCTCCGGCCCCCACGACGGACGGCGAGCCCCGGGCCCCCCTGGACCTCACCGAGCTCCTCGAGATCCTGGTGCGCCGCGGCGTGCTCGAGCGCGACGCTGCGCGGGAGGTGGGCTCCCGGGCCACCACCCTGCGCAGCAAGGTGCTGAAGCAGCGCGTGGGCTCGGTGCGCTCCCAGGCCGCGGCCCGCTACGACGTGACGCCGGCCGAGATCGTGGCCGCCGCCGACGCCCCCAACGCCCAGCAGCCCCGCCGCGCCGTGGACGAGCACGCCATCGCGGAGTGCATCGCCGCCGAGGCGGGCCTCGACTACGTGAAGGTCGATCCGCTCAAGGTGGACGGGGACCTGGTCACCAAGACCCTGTCCCGGCCCTTCGCCCGCCGCCACGCGGTGCTGCCCCTGGCCGAGGCGGGCCCCGCCCTGCGCGTGGCGATCACCGACCCCAACGACAGCGCCCTGCGCGAGAGCCTCGAGAACCTGATCCGCCGCCCCCTCGAGTACGTGGTCGCGTCGAAGTGCGACGTCCTCGCCATCATCGACCGCGTCTACGGCTTCCGCTCGAGCGTGAGCCGCGCCCAGGAGGCGCTCTCCACCAAGGCCGCCGGCGGCGCCCTGGTGGACCTGGTCGAGCTGCGCTCCAACGAGCAGCTCTCCACGGGCAGCGACGAGCACGTGATCGCGGCCGTGGACTTCCTGCTCAACTACGCCTTCGACCAGCGGGCCTCGGACCTGCACCTCGAGCCGCGCGAGAACGAGGGCGTGATCCGCTTCCGCATCGACGGGATCCTGCACGACATCGAGACCGTCCCCTACACGGTGCTGGCGGCCATCACCTCGCGCATCAAGGTGCTGGCCCGGATGGACATCGCCGAGCGGCGCCGGCCCCAGGACGGGCGCATCAAGACCCGGCGCAGCGACCGCGAGGTGGAGCTGCGCGTGTCGAGCCTGATGACCGCCTACGGCGAGAAGGTCGTGATCCGCGTCTTCGACCCGAGCGTGCTGCTGGCGGACCTCCAGCAGCTGGGCTTCACCGTCGAGAACCGCGAGCTCTTCGAGCGCTGGATCACCTCGCCGAGCGGGCTCATCCTCGTGACCGGTCCCACGGGCTCGGGCAAGACCACCTCGCTGTACGCGACGCTCCGCTACCTGTCGGGCCCCGAGGTGAACATCACCACCGTCGAGGACCCCATCGAGATGGTGGACCCACGCTTCTGCCAGGTGCAGGTGCAGCGCCAGATCGACGTGAGATTCGCCACGGCGCTGCGCACCATCCTGCGCCAGGACCCGGACGTGATCATGGTGGGCGAGATCCGGGACGCCGAGACCGCGAAGATGGCGGTGCAGGCGGCGCTCACCGGCCACCTGGTGTTCTCCACGGTCCACACGAGGGACGCGGCGGGCGCGGTGACGCGCCTGCTCGAGCTCGGCGTGGAGCGCTTCCTGCTCTCGAGCGTGCTGCGCGGCGTCGTGGCCCAGCGCCTGGTGCGCCAGGTGTGTCCCAGCTGCGCGGTGGACGGCTTCCTCACCCCCTCCCAGGTGGCCGCCCTGGGCCTCAAGGTGCCGGTGGAGCGCCGCGAGCAGCTGCCGGTGCGCTGGGGCGAGGGCTGCGTGGACTGCCGCCACACCGGCCTCTACGGCCGCAGCGGGGTGTTCGAGATGCTCGACGTCTGCCGCCGCGTGCGCAGCCTGATCAACGAGGGCCGCGACGCCAACGAGCTCACCCACGCGGCGCGCATCGAGGGCATGGAGACCCTGCGCGAGGCCGCGATCCGCAAGCTCGCCGATTGCACGACCACCTTCGAGGAGGTGCTGCGCGTCACGGCGGACACGCCGTGACCTCGCGAAGCGGAGGCGGACACGCCGTGACCTCCCGAACCGCAGGCGGACGCCCCATGAGCGCGAAGCCCGCGCACCTCGAGGATCCGTCCCGGGAGCTCGAGCTCCAGCTGAAGGCGGGCTGGCGCCTGATCGCGCTGGAGTCCTTCGAGGAGGACCGCGCCCTGCGCCTGCTCGAGCGCGCCGCCAAGGCCGCCGGGCGCGAGCTGCGCACCTGGAGCCTCGCGGCCGGTCTCGCCCCGGACGGGGCCGGCCCGGGCAGCCTCGACGCGGCCCTGCGCGCCATGGCGACCTGGGACGAGCCCGCGCTGTTCGTGATCCTCGACGCCCACCGCGTGCTGGACGAGGCCGACGGCGTGCGGCGCCTGCGCGACTCCCTCGCGCGCCTGGGCAAGCAGCGCCAGAGCGTGGTGCTGCTGGGCCCGGTGCTCCCGCTGCCCGTGGAGCTCGAGCGCGAGGCCGCGCGGGTGCGCCTGCCGCTGCCCGACGCCGAGGAGCTCGAGCGCCTGTTCGCCCGGGTGGCGGAGTCCGCCAAGGGCGGCGGTGGGAACGAGGACGCGCTCGAGTCCTGCGCCCGCGCGGCCCTGGGCCTCACGGCCGGCGAGGCGGTGCGGGTCTTCCGCCAGGCCTGGCTCGCCGAGGGGCGCCTCGACGAGGCGGTGGTGGACCGCATCGTGGGCGCCAAGCGCGAGGCCCTGCGCCGCAGCCCGGCGCTCTCCTTCCACGACTCCGGCACGGGACTCGGCTGCGTGGGCGGGCTCGGCGAGCTCAAGCGCTGGCTGCGCGAGCGGCGGCGCGCCTTCGGCGAGGAGGCCCGCCAGTTCGGGCTCCCCGCGCCGCGCGGCCTGCTGCTGCTGGGCGTGCAGGGCTGCGGCAAGTCGCTGTGCGCCAAGGCCATCGCCCGGGAGTGGCGCTTCCCGCTGCTGCGCCTGGACCTCGCCGCGGCCTTCGGCCACCCCGAGCAGAGCCCGGAGCTCGCCATCCGCGAGGCCACCGCGGTCGCCGAGTCCCTGGCGCCGGTGGTGCTCTGGATCGACGAGATCGAGAAGGGCTTCGCCGCGACCGAGTCGGACCCGAGCGCCCACCGGGTGTTCGGCTCCTTCCTCACCTGGCTCTCCGAGGAGCGGGCGCCGGTGTTCGTGGCCGCCACCGCCAACGACGTCACCGCGCTCCCCCCCGAGCTGCTGCGCCGGGGCCGCTTCGACGAGCTGTTCTTCGTCGACCTCCCCACGCCCGCGGAGCGCGCCGAGATCCTGGCCATCCACCTCGAGAAGCGCGGCCGGGACCCCAAGCAGTTCCCCCTGGACGAGCTCGCCGACGCGGCCCAGCGCCTCTCCGGCGCCGAGCTCGAGCAGGTGGTGGCGGCGGGGCTCTACACCGCCTTCGACGACGGCCGCGAGCTGTCGGACAACGACCTCGCCAACGCGATCCAGGAGACGGTGCCCCTCTACGAGACCTACGAGGAGCGCATCAAGGAGCTGCGCGACTGGGCCCGCACCCGGGCCCGCCCCGCCACCCTGGACGGCCGCATGGTGGGCCTCTTCGACCCCCGCTAGCTGGGCGAGCCCTCCGGGCTCGCCTTGCGGCGGAAGCCGACCCATCCCGGCTCGGTCTCCTGGCCGCCGGCCTCCGTCTCCCAGGCCGCCACCGGCGGTCCACCCGACGTCCCCTCCACCTGCCTAGAAACCGGGCACGGGTCGCCCGGCTTTGTGCACGAGCCGGCCCGCCTGTGCGCCGAAACCGGCGCGTCCCGTGCGCGATCCGGCACCTCCGGGCTCCTCGCGGCCTCTCGCCCGCCTCCCGTCTCCCTGGCACGCCCATTGCTCTGGCACTCCGGGAAATCACTGCGCCGGCGGGCGGGGGCCTCGCCAGCGAGCCCGGATCAACGACCCCTCGGAGGAAGGAACTTCATGAAACTCGCGCGAATCGCACCGGCGGCGGCGGCCCTGCTGCTGATCCCGGTGGGCGCCGCAGCGGAAGACTCGGTGACGCAGGGCGTGTTCACCGCGAACAACGTGTGGATGATGCTGTGCGCCGGCCTGGTCTTCATCATGCACCTGGGCTTCGCCACGCTCGAGTCCGGTCTCACCCGGGCGAAGAACACGGCGAACATCCTGTTCAAGAACACGTTCATCATCAGCATCGGCATCCTCACCTACTTCATCTGCGGCTTCAATCTGATGTACCCGGGCTTCGCCGAGGGCAGCTCCGGGATCTTCGCCTTCGCGGGCTTCGGGTTGGATCCGGGTGCCGAGGGGCAGACCGCGGGCTACGCCGACGGTGGCTACACCTACTACACGGACTTCCTGTTCCAGGCGATGTTCGCCGCCACCGCGGCGACGATCGTGTCCGGCGCCGTGGCGGAGCGCATCAAGCTGCCCTCCTTCATGGTGTTCTCGACGATCTTCGTCGCCATCGTCTACACCGTCGCGGGCTCCTGGAAGTGGGGCGGCGGCTGGCTCGACGGCATGGGCTTCTACGACTTCGCGGGCTCGACCCTGGTGCACTCCGTCGGCGGCTGGGGCGCCCTGGCCGGCGCCCTGCTCCTCGGACCCCGCCTGGGCAAGTACGTGAAGGGCAAGCTCCACCCGATCCCGGGCAGCAACATGCCCATGGCCGCGGTGGGCGTCTTCCTGCTGTGGCTCGGCTGGTTCGGGTTCAACGGGGGCTCGGTGCTCTCGGCGGATCCCGACCTCACGTCGCTGACCCTGGTGACCACCTCGCTGGCCGCCGCGGCGGGGGCCCTCGGGGCCATGTTCACCTCGTGGATCGTCACCACCAAGCCGGACCTCTCCATGGCGCTGAACGGCATCCTGGCCGGCCTCGTGGGCATCACGGCGGGCGCCGACTCGGTGACGCCGATGTCCGCCATCGCGATCGGCTCCATCGCCGGCGTCCTGGTGGTGGGCTCGATCATCTTCTTCGACCGCGTGA
>JANQFK010000054.1 GCA_028277885.1 Myxococcota bacterium | reverse complement strand
CGGTCGGCCGCGCGTTCCGCGCGCGGCCCCACGCGGGGCGCCAGCTGAGGTGCGGCGGGGTGACTGCTGCGGGCGTATTGGGTGGATCCCAGAAAAACCAGCGAGCTCGCGGCGACTCCGCGCCTGCTGGCTGCCCGCGAGGGGGAACCCCGCGCAGCCGGGTCGGCGCGCAGCGGGGCGGAGCGGAAGGGTGGAGCGAGCGGCGGGAGCCAGCACCCCCGGGCGCCGCCCCGGTGCCCCAATGTGCCGGAGGTGCTCGACGCGGCGGAACACCGTCGAAGCCCAGCCGAGCGCAACCCTTCCGCGCAGCCCCGCTCTCCCGAACCAACCGAAGCTACGAAGCGGACACCTCTCCCTGCAGATCCCGAGCCGCCGTGTCGTCCGCGAGGTCACTGTGGCACGCCGCTTTGTGGCCCGGGTCGGCGTGCATGGTCTGGCGGGTCTTGGTGGCGAGGCGGTGGATCTCCTTGGGGGAGAGGACGCCGCGCTGCTCGAGGATGCGGCGCTGCTCGTCGGTGAGGGCGGCGGAGAGCTTGGGCTGGTCCCAGGCGTAGGTCTCGTCCTTGCCCGAGACGAACTGGTCGATCTCCTTGCTGATGCGCACGGAGCACCAGTCGTGGCCGCACATGGCGCAGAAGTCCGTGTCCACGTCGAGGTCCTCGTCGTGGTAGGCGCGGGCCGTGTCGGGGTCGAAGGAGAGCTCGAAGTGCTTCTCCCAGTTGAGGGCGGCGCGGGCCTTGGTGAGCTCGTCGTCGCGGTCGCGGGCGCCGGGGATGCCGAGGGCCACGTCGGCGGCGTGGGCCGCGATCTTGTAGGCGATGCAGCCCTGCTTGACGTCGTCCTTCTTCGGGAGGCCCAGGTGCTCCTTCGGGGTCACGTAACAGAGCATCGAGGCGCCGTGGTAGGCGGCCGCGGTGGCGCCGATGCAGCTGGTGATGTGGTCGTAGCCGGGGAAGACGTCCGTCACCAGCGGCCCGAGCACGTAGAAGGGCGCGCCGTGGCAGAGCCGGCGCTCGAGCTTCATGTTGTACTCGATCTGGTCGAAGGGCACGTGGCCCGGCCCCTCGATCATCACCTGCACGCCGTGGCGCCAGGCGCGCTCGGTGAGCTCGCCGAGGGTGCCGAGCTCGGCGAGCTGGGCGCGGTCCGTGGCGTCGGCCAGGCCGCCGGGGCGCAGGCCGTCGCCGATGGAGAAGGTGACGTCCCAGCGCCGCATCACGGCGCAGATGTCGTCCCAGATCTGGTACATCAGGTTCTGCTGGCGGTGGTGGATCATCCACTTGGCCAGCAGCGAGCCGCCGCGGGACACGATCCCGATCAGGCGCCGGTTCACCAGGGGCAGGTGCTCGAAGAGCACGCCGGCGTGGATGGTGAAGTAGTCCACGCCCTGGGCGGCCTGGTGCTCGAGCTGGTCGAGCACGTGGCCGGCCTCGAGGTCCTCGATGCTGCGCCCCAGGATCATCGAGTAGATCGGCACGGTGCCGATCGGGACGCGGGCGTTGCGGATGATGGCGTCGCGGGTCTTGTCGAGGTCGCCCCCGGTGGAGAGGTCCATCACGGTGTCGGCGCCCCAGCGCTCGGCCCAGCGCAGCTTCTCCACCTCCTCGTCGGTGCCGCTCGAGACCGGCGAGGCGCCCATGTTGGCGTTGACCTTGGTCTTGCCGGCGCGACCGATGCACATCGGGTCGAGCCCGTAGCCGAGGTGCACCGTGTTGGCGGGGATCACCATGCGGCCGGCCGCCACCTCGTCGCGCACCTGCTCGGCGGTGAGGTGGGGCTCGCGCTCGGCGACCCGCCGCATCTGCGGCGTGATCCGGCCGAGGCGCGCGTGCTCGAGCTGGGTCGTGGGCTCGAAGCCCTCGGGCGCGACGGCGAAGCCGCTGGCGGAGTCGCGCGTCCAGCCCGGCGGCAGGAAGTCCCAGGCGGTCTTCTCCGAGGGGGCGGGCATGCCCGGCGTGTCCGGCGAGGCGAAGGCCCGGGGGCCGCCGACGTCGGCCGCCCGCGCGAAGCTGCCGGGGCTGGTGCCCTGGGCGGCCGAGGAGGGGTTGCCTCCCAGGGGCGGAAGCTGGTGGGACCGATCGCTCGAGGACATGCTGGCGCTCCTTGCCTTCCCCTGCCGGGGTGGTTGGAGCACCGGGGTCACCCTGGGAAACCTGCGGAGGCGAGGAGGTCCGACGCGACCCGAGCCTTCCCTCCGCTCGTGCGAACGAGTTCAGGTTCCGAGGGTGTCTTCTCAGGCGGACCGCAGCACCGCGTCCCGCCACCCCTAGGCTCCGTTTTCGAGCCTACCCCGCGCGAGGGAGACGCACCACTTCGCTTCGCTAGGGTCTCCCCCGATGTCGGCAGCGAGACTCGCGCTCGTGCTGGGCCTCGCCCTGGCCCTGGCCCCGGGAATGGGCTGCGACCGTCGCGTCGAGCCCTTCGACCCCGACGAGAAGGTCGAGGCGCCGGACCTGTCGCGGATCTTCCCGCGGGGCGCGGAGCGCGCCGCACGCGAGGGCGCCGGCCCGCCGGGCGGCCCGCCCGGTGGCCCCGCAGCGCCCCCGGGACGCGGCGCGCCGCCGCCCGCGGCCGCGGCCGACGCCGGGCCGCCGATCCGCGGAACCATCCGCGTCGCCGACGCGCTGTCGGAGCGGGTGCCGGCGGGCGCCGTGCTGTTCCTGATCGCGCGGGGCCCCCAGCCCGGGCCGCCCGTGGCGGTGAAGCGCATCGTCGAGCCCCGCTTCCCCCTCGACTTCGAGCTGGGCCCGGCGGACCGCATGATCGAGGCGATCCCCTTCCGCGGACCGCTGCGGCTCTCGGCGCGCATCGACGCCGACCGCAACGCGATGACGCGCAACCCGGGCGACCTCCAGGGCGCCGCCGCCCAGGCGGTGGAGCCCGGCGCCCGGGACGTCGAGATCCTGATCGAGGAGATCCTCTGAGCGCGCGCCTCAGAGGCGCTCCAGGCGGTCGAGCGCCTCCTTCGAGCCCGCGGCGATCAGCGCGTCGCCGGCCTCGATGCGATCGCTCGGGGTGGGGACGCGCAGCGCCGAGGCGCGGCCCCGGGCGCTGCGGATCAGCAGGATCTGCACGCCGGTGCGGCTGCGCAGGTTCAGCTCGGAGAGGGACTTGCCCACGCTCGAGGGCGGCGCCAGGACCTGGCGCACCACGTAGTCGCCGCCCAGCACGACCTCCTGCACCTTGTCCACCACGGCGACGGTGCTCGAGAGCCCGCCCGCCAGGTCGCGGCGCATCACCTCCTGGTTGTAGGCGTTGATGACGTCGCGCTTGTGGACCGAGCCCGTGAGCCTGCGCGGGTCGTTGGGGTCCACCACCGCGATCTCCTCGAAGTCCTCGTGACTGAACAGGCGCATCACGAGGTCGAGATCGTCGTTCTCCGTCACCGCGGGGCACTCGTGCTCCACCAGGTCCTCGGCCACCACGATGGAGCGCAGCTGGTCCTGCTCGAGCAGCACGCGCCGCAGCTCCACCAGGGAGATCGCGCCGATCAGCCGGCCCCGGGGGTTCACCACGAAGAACTCGGTGTGCTCGCTCTCCACCAGCAGGTCGAGCACCTTGGCGAGGCTCGCCGACGAGGGCACCACCTCGGGCTCGCGGTCCACGATGTCGCGCACGAACAGGCTCTTGAGCAGGTTCGGGCCCTCGTCGCGCTCGAGCTCCACGCCGCGGCGGCGCAATTTTCGGGTGTAGATCGAGTCGCGCGAGAGCCGGTTGGCGAGGACGGTGCTCACCACGCAGGCCGCCATCAGCGGCGGGATGATGGTGATGGACTGGGTGAGCTCGAAGAGGATCAGGATCGCGGTGATCGGCGCGTGGGTGGTGGCGGCCACCACCGCCCCCATGGTGACCAGCGCGTAGGCGCCCGAGCTCGCCGTGGCCTCGGGGAAGGCCTGGTGGACCGCGGTGCCGAACAGGCCGCCGGTGACGGCGCCGAGGAACAGGGATGGCGCGAAGACGCCCCCCGAGCCGCCGGAGCCGATGGTGATCGAGGTGGCGGCGATCTTGGCCAGCAGCAGCCCGGCCAGGGCGCCGGCGCCGAGGGTGCCGGCCAGGGCCTGGGCGATGGTGCCGTAGCCCACGCCGAAGACGTTGGGCACGAAGATCGCGATGGCGCCCACCCCGAGCCCTCCGAGCATGGCCTTGCTCCACTCGGGGATCGGGATCTTCTCGAACTGGTCCTCGGAGAAGTAGAGCACCGTCATGAAGGTGAGGCCCACCAGGGCGGCCACCACGCCCACCATCATGTAGGCGCCGAGCTCGAAGGGGCTCACCAGCTCGTACTCGGGCACCGGGAAGGCGGGGTGGTTGCCGAGCGCGTAGCGGGAGATCACGGTGGCGACCACCGACGAGATCACGATCGGGGTGAACTGCGCCACCGCGAAGTCCCCGACGATCACCTCCACGGCGAAGATCGCGCCCGCGATGGGGGCATTGAAGGTGGCGGAGACGCCGGCCGCGGCGCCGCAGCCCACGATGGTGCGCAGCTGGCGCGCGGGCACGCGCAGCAGCTGCCCGATCACCGAGCCCAGCGCCGAGCCGATCTGGACGATGGGACCCTCGCGGCCCACGGAGCCGCCGGAGCCGATGGTGAGCGCCGAGGCCAGCGTCTTCACCGCAACGATGCGCGGACGGATCACGCCGCCCCGGGTCGCCACGGCGTCCATCACCTCGGGCACGCCGTGGCCCTTGGCCTCCCGCGCGAAGAAGTGCACGAGGGGACCCACCAGCAGCCCGCCCGCGGCGGGAATCGCCAGGCACAGCCACCAGGGCAGGGAGCGCGCCACCTCGAGGGGGTCCGTGGGCTCGGCGAAGATGCCTTCCTCGGCGACGGCGGCGACGCCCTCGACGCCCTCGAAGAAGAAGCCCTGGAAGCCGCGGATCAGCAGGCGGAACACGACGGCGCCCACCGCCCCCGCCACGCCGCAGGCCACGGCCACCCCGATCATGAAGGGCTGGCCGCCGCGTCGCCACGGCGATCGGGAAGACGGGTCCAAGGCGGGAGCCTCCGGATGCGGCCGCATCCTACTCGAACCGTCGCGGCCCATGCTAACGTCGGAGCGATGGGTCGGCCGCCGCCGTGGACCGTCGTCTCCACGGAGCACCTCCAGGACTGTGCGGTGTTCGAGGTCCGGCGCAGCCATGCGCGCTCGCCCCGGACCGGCGAGGTCCATCCCTTCTACCGCATCGACTCCGTGGACTGGGTCAACGTCGTGGCCGTGACGCCCGCGGACGAGGTGGTGATGGTCCACCAGTGGCGCCACGGCTCGGGCGCCCTCACCCTCGAGATCCCCGGCGGCATGGTGGACCCGGGCGAGACTCCGGCCGAGGCCGCGGCGCGGGAGCTGCTCGAGGAGACGGGCTACCGCGGGGGGAGCACCGAGCCCCTCGGCGTGGTGAACCCCAACCCGGCGCTGTTCGGCAACCGCTGCCACACCTTCCTGGTGCGCGAGGCGCAGCGGGTCGCGGAGGTGCGCAACGAGGGGCAGGAGGAGACCCAGGTCGAGCTGGTGCCCCGGGGCCAGATCCCGAGTCGGCTGCGCGGCGGCGAGATCGACCACGCCCTCGTGATCGCGGGCCTGCACTGGCTCGCCCTCTCCGAGGGTGCCCTCGAGTGAGCCCCGCCCGGGGGCGCTCCGCGGGACGCGCGGCCGGACGCTCGGCCATGCGCTCGCGCATGGCCCTCGGCGACTTCCTGGTGAGCTACCTGAACCGCGCCGGGGTGGAGCACATCTTCGGCCTGCCCGGCGACCTGGTGCTCGGCCTGTTCCACCGCTTCGGGCGGGACCGCGGCCTCGAGATCGTGACGCTCAGCCACGAGCCCGCGGTGGGCTTCATGGCCGACGGCTACGCCCGCAGCACCCGCCGGCTGGGCGTCGTCTGCGTCACCTACGGCGCCGGCGGCCACAACGTCGTGAACGCCGTGGCGGGCGCCTACGCGGAGAAGGTGCCGCTGCTCGTGGTCTCGGGCGGACCGGGCGAGGCGGAGCAGAAGGTGGCGGGCGTCCACCACCAGGTGAAGGACGTGGAGAGCCAGTGCCGCATCCTCTCCGAGGTGACCTGCACGGCGCGCATCCTGCGGCACCCCGAGCTGGTGGCCCGCGAGGTCCACGAGACCGTCGGGCGCATCGTGGCCGAGCACCGGCCCGGCTACCTCGAGATCCACCGGGACATGGTGGACGTCCCCATCGCGGTGCCCCGGGAGATCGTCGAGTGGGACGGCCGCTTCCCGCAGCCCGGCTCGGACCGGCGCAAGCTCGCCGAGGCGGTGGCCGAGACCCGGGAGCGCCTGGCCCGCGCGAAGCGCCCGCTGCTGATCGGCGGCGTCGAGCTCTACCGCGACCGCGCCGAGACGAGCTTCCGGCGGCTCGCCGAGGCCCTGGGCGCGCCGGTCGTCACCACGGTGCTCGCCAAGGGCGTCTTCCCCATGGACCACCCGCTCCACATGGGGATCCACGTCGGTCCCTTCAGCGCCCCCGCCATCGAGAAGCGCGTGCGCGGCGCCGACCTGGTGCTCGCCCTAGGCACCCAGCTCACGGACATCAACCTCGGGGCGGCGCGTCCCCAGGTCTCCCGGGAGCGCTCGGTGTGGGCGGTGGAGGGCCGCGTCAACGTCTCGTTCCACCAGTACACCGACGTGGGGCTGCGCGACTTCGTCTCGACCCTGGCGCGCCAGAAGCTGCCGCGCCTGCGCGAGAAGGTGGCGCACCACGACAACCTGCGGCGGCGGGCCGGCGGGGCGGCCTCGCCGCGCAGGCCGCTCTCCATCAACGACCTGCTGGTCGAGGTGAACCGCTTCCTCGAGGCGCGCAAGGGCTGGCACGTGGTCGCCGAGTCCGGCGACATGCTGTTCGGCGGTCTCGAGGTGCGCCAGCGCGGGCCCGGCACCTACTTCGCCCAGGGCTACTACGCCTCCATGGGCTTCGCGGTGCCGGCCGCCATGGGGGCCCAGATCGGCACGGGCCTGCGCCCGCTGGTGCTGTGCGGCGACGGAGCCTTCCAGATGACCGGCCCCGAGATCTCCCACGCCCCGCGGCTCGGCCTCTCGCCCGTGGTGCTGCTGGTCAACAACGGCGGCTGGGGGATCTTCCGTCCGGTCTCGCCCCGCCAGGACCTGCTCGAGATCCCCGACTGGCCCTACGCCGAGATGGCCCAGGGCTGGGGCGGCGTCGGCATCACGGCCGAGAGCGCCGCCGAGCTGCGCGACGCACTGCGCGCCGCCGACGCCGTGAAGGGCTTCGTCCTGATCGAGTGCCGGGTCGCTCCCGACGACCTGTCACCGATCAGCCGCCGCTACATCAGAGCCAGCGCACGCAAATCGGGGCGCACGCGCCCCTGAGGGACCGTGGTGGCCGTCCAGCAGCCCGGCTCCAGCTACCGCTACCGGATCGATCCCGAGGACCGGATCGCCTCCGTGAGCAAGGAGTGGCGGGAGTTCGCCCGGCGCAACGAGGCCGCGAGCCTCACCGACGGCCTGATCGGCCGTCCGCTCTGGGAGTTCGTGTCCGGGGGCGAGACCCGCCACCTCTACGAGCTGATCTTCGCGCGGGTGCGCAGCGAGGGGCAGGCCGCCAGCTTCCCGTTCCGCTGCGACGCGCCCGACCGCCGCCGCTACATGCGCCTCTCGATCGCGCCACTGGAAGACGGCGGCCTCGAGATCGAGGGTCGCATGGAGCACGAGGAGGCGCGGCCCTGGGTCGCGCTCCTCGACCCCTCCGTGAGTCGCAGCGCCGAGCTCCTGACGATCTGCAGCTGGTGCAAGTGCGTCCGGCTGCCCGGCGAGGAGGCGGGAGAGCCGCGGCCGGAGCAGTGGGTGGAGA
>JANQFK010000069.1 GCA_028277885.1 Myxococcota bacterium | reverse complement strand
AAGAGGGTGCGCTCGTCGCCGATCACCTCGAGCTTCACCAGCCCGTGGCCGAACAGCTCGCGGCCCAGCCGGGCCGTGGTGACGGCGCTGTCCACGTCGAAGCAGCCCGCGGTGTTGGGCAGGATGGTGGTGCCCTCGGGCAGGAACTCGAGGACGTTGTGCTCCTTCGGCGCCTGCACGTCGACGCGTCGCAGGGCCACGGTCACCATCTCGGCGCCGCTCGCCTCGACGGCCTCGCGCTGGAGCTCGAGGGACGCGTACTTGCCCGAGCCCACGATCAGGCGCGACGCGAAGGCGTGCTCGCCCAGCCGGTAGGCGGTGGCGTGGTCGGCGGGGGGCGTCGGGGGCATGGCTCAGCCTCCTCCCACGGCTTCGAGGATCTCCACCCGGTCACCGGTCGCGAGCGCGCGGGCCGCGTAGGTGCCCCGGGGCACGACGTCGCGGTTCACCGCCACGGCGAGGCGGCGGCCGCCCAGGCCGAGACCGCTCACCAGGTCGGCGAGGGTCGACCCCGGCGGCACCCGGCGGGCCTCGCCGTTCACCAGGATCTCGAGGGCGGGGGTCTCGGCGTGGCTCATCAGGTTGGGGCCCGGAATGGCCGAAAGCTAGTCGAGGGGCCGCAGCTGTCAAACGGCCCGCCCGAAAAGCGGATCGATTCCAAGGGCTTGTGAGGATGCTTCGGGGAGGTCGGGGGGCATGAGCGGGATCGCCGGGGTGGCGCGCGGCCTGGGCTCCGGCGTGGGCCGGGTGGGCGCCGCGTCGCTGCGCGCGGTGCACCACATCGGGGGCGGCACCACCCTGCTCGTCGACGCCCTCGTGGCCCTGGTACGGCCGCCCTTCGTCTCGCCGCGCCAGGTGGTGCGCCAGTGCGCCGAGGTCGGGGTGGGCTCGATCCCCGTCGTGGCCCTCACCGGCCTGTTCTCGGGCATGGTGCTCGCCCTCCAGGCCTCGGACGCCTTCGCGCGCTTCGGCGCCGAGGACCTGGTCGGCACCGTGGTCTCCCTCGCCATGGTGCGGGAGATGGGGCCGGTGCTGGCGGGCATCATGGTGACGGCGCGGGTCGGCTCCGCCATGGCGGCGGAGCTCGGCAGCATGCGGATCACCGAGCAGATCGACGCGCTCGTCACCCTCGCCACCAACCCGGTGCGCTTCCTGGTGCTGCCGCGGCTGCTCGCCGCGACCTTCATGCTGCCCTGCCTGGTGCTGTTCGCCGACCTGATCGGAATCGTGGGCGGCTGGGTGGTGGCGGTGCGGCTGCTCGGCACCAACCCGGCCCTCTACGAGCAGCGCACGCTCCAGTTCCTCGACCTCGACGACCTCGTGCTCTCCCTGGTGAAGGCTGCCGTCTTCGGCGCGATCCTGGCCTCGGTGAGCTGCTACCACGGCTTCACCGTGACCGGCGGTGCCCGGGAGGTGGGGCGCGCGGTCACCCGCTCGGTGGTCGTGTCGCTGATCGGGATCCTGATCTTCAACTACGTGCTCACGGCGTGGGCGGCCTGAGCGTGGCCGCCGCCCATCCGATCGTCGACGACGGCCGCGAGGTGCTCGCCGAGGCGCGCAACCTGTGGCGCGCCTTCGGGGGCGAGCCGGTCCTCGAGGGCGTGGACGTGCGGGTCCACGCCAGCGAGGTGCTGGTGGTGCTGGGGGGGAGCGGCAGCGGCAAGTCCACCCTGGTGCGCCACCTGCTGGGCCTCGAGCGCGCCGACCGCGGCGAGGTGCGGCTGCTGGGCCACGACGTCGCCACGCTCTCCACCGACGCCCACGCCCGGCTGATGATGCAGATCGGGATGCTGTTCCAGTTCGGCGCGTTGTTCGACTCGATGACCGTGGCGGACAACGTGGGCTTCGCGCTGCGCAACGTGCTGGGGCGGCCCGAGGACGAGATCCGCCGCATCGTGCGCGAGAAGCTCCTCCTCGTGGGGCTCAAGGGCGTCGAGCACCTGCACCCCTCGGCGCTCTCCGGCGGCATGCGCAAGCGCGTGGCCCTGGCCCGGGCCATCGCCCACGACCCCCGGCTGCTCTTCGTGGACGAGCCCACCGCCGGCCTCGATCCGGTCATGTCCGACACCATCAACGAGCTGATCCTCCAGCTCCGCGAGCGCCTGGGCATGGCGGTGCTGTGCATCACCCACGATCTGGGCGGCGCGTTCCGCATCGCCGACCGCATCTCGATGCTCTACCAGGGCCGGATCCTGGCCACGGGCTCCCCCGAGGAGATCCGCCGGCACTCCGACCCGGTGGTGGGCCAGTTCGTGGCCGGCCGGGCCCACGGCCCGATTACACCCTGAGCCCCGTCGGGACGATGAGAGGCGCGATGCAGCGAGACCGCTCGGAGCTGGCCGTCGGGGCCACCGTCCTGGCCGCCCTGGCCATCCTGCTCTTCTCCACCTTCCGGATCGGCGGGTGCGGCTTCCTCACGCCCGCGGGCACCCACCTGGTGGCGCGCTTCGACGACGCCGGCGGCGTGGAGGCCCGCACCCACGTGCTGGTGGCGGGCGTCAAGGTGGGCGAGGTGGCGTCCGTGGAGCTCGAGGGCGGGCGCGCGCGGCTCGCCCTGCGGGTCGACGACCCGACCCTCGACGTGCCCGCCGACTCCACGGTGCGGATCCGCTCCCGGGGCCTGCTCGGCGAGCGGGTCGTCGAGATCGTCCAGGGCCAGGACGCCCGCCTGCTGCGCGACGGCGACACCCTGACCCGCAGCGTCGAGGCCGCGAACCTCGACGCCATGCTCGACGACATGGCCCAGATGGCCTCGGACTTCGGCTCCATCACGGGCTCCCTGCGCGAGGTGCTGGGCGACGCCCGGGGCGAGGAGACCATCGGCGACATCGTCGAGGACGTGCGCTTCGTGGCCGCCGGGCTGCGCGGCTTCGTGGAGGAGAACGGCGACGAGCTGACCCGGGTGCTCGGCAACTTCGACGAGGTGGGCCGCAACCTCGCGAGCTTCTCCGAGGACTTCGCGCGCCTCGCCAACGACAACGAGCAGACCGTGGGCCAGCTGCTCGGCAACTTCGCCGACGCCTCGGAGCGCCTGAGCAGCGCCGTGGACGACCTCGCCACGGTCTCGGAGCGCGTCGAGCAGGGCGAGGGCACCCTCGGCAAGCTGGTCTCGGACGAGGAGCTCTACACCAAGCTCGACCAGTCCGTGACGGACCTCCAGCGCACCCTGGGCGAGGTGCGCCGCGCCGCCGAGGACGCCCAGGAGCAGCTCCCGGTGACGGTGCTCGGCTCCCTGGTGGGATCGCTATTCTGACGCGCCCATGGGCGACGCCTCCCGCACGCTCTCCGTCGTGATCCCCGCGCTGGACGAGCAGGACGCCATCGCGGATACGATCCGGCGCTGCCTCGACGCCCGGGAGGAGATCGTCGCGAAGACCGGCCTCGACGCCGTCGAGGTGATCGTGGTGAGCGACGGCTCGACGGACGACACCGAGGTGATCGCCCACACCTTCCCCGAGGTGGCGGTGCTGGCCTTCGAGCACAACCGGGGCTACGGGGCGGCCATCCAGTGCGGCTTCGCCCATGCCCGCGGTGACTGGCTGGGCTTCCTCGACGCCGACGGCACCTGCGACCCGAGGGTGTTCGCACCGCTGTGCCTGGCCCTGGAGGAGCAGGGGGCCGGCGTGGCGCTGGGCTCGCGCATGGGGCCCGGCAGCGCCATGCCGGCGGTGCGCCGCCTCGGCAACTGGATCTTCGCCGTCCTGCTCGGGATCCTCAGCAAGCGGCGCGTGGCGGACACGGCGAGCGGCATGCGGGTGCTGCGCCGCTCGGCCCTGGCCCATCTCCAGCCCCTGCCCGACGGCCTCCACTTCACCCCGGCCATGACGGCCCGGGTGCTCCTCGAGGACGAGATCGGCCTGGCCGAGGTGCCGATGCCCTACGCGGAGCGGGTGGGGCGCTCGAAGCTCTCGGTGCTGCGCGACGGCGTGCGCTTCCTCGCCTCCATCGCCCGGGCCGCCGCCACCTACCGCCCCGCGCGCCTGCTGCTTCCCCCGGCGGCGGCGCTCGCACTCGGTGCCGCGGGAGTGGGCGCCGGCCCGGTGCTCTTCTACCTGGGGCGCTTCGAGCTCGAGGAGTGGATGATCTACCGCATCCTGCTGGCCTCGCTGCTCGCCACCCTGGCCGGGCTGTTCGCCGCCGGCGCGGTGGTGTCCGAGCGCGTCGCCGCCATCGCCCACGGGCGGCCGCCGGCGCGCGCGGGGGTGACGGGCCTCGCGAGCCGGCTCTTCACCCGCCGCATGCGCCGGGTGGGCGCGATCGCGCTGCCCGCGCTGGCGGTGGTGCTGGTGTGGCCCGGCCTCGTCCAGTACGCCGCCACCCGGGAGGTGGACATGCACTGGTCCCGGGCCGTGCTCGCCTCGCTGCTCCTCGTGGCGGGCGCGATCCTCGCCGTCGCCACCTTCCTGCTCAACATGATGGACCTGATCGAGATGCGCCGCGTGGTGGGGCACCGTCCGCCGGAGCCCGACCGCGTGCGGCCCGCCGCCGAGGCCGGCGCGTGAGGCGCGGCGCCCTCGCCCTCGGGATCGCGCTCGCCTGCGCGCTGCCGGCGATGGGCGCCGCAGCGGACCCGCGCCCCCTCGACCTGTGGCCCTTCGTGGTGCGCGACGCGCGCCCGGTGGCGGGCCTCGAGTCGACGCGCATCGGGGGGCCGTTCCACGAGCGCTGGCGCACCACGCCGGGGCCGGCCGGCGAGGCGCCGCGCTGGGACTCGATCTGGACCCTGCGCCCCTTGGTGGCGGAGCTCGAGGGGCCCGAGCGGCGCGACCTCGAGCTGCTCCACCCCATCGCCCAGTGGCGCTGGCGCCCGGATCGCACGCGCATGCGCGTGACCCCCTTCCTCGACCGCACCTTCGAGACCGAGGCGGGCCCGGGCTCCGAGGGCGACCGCTGGACCTTCCTCCTCGCCTTCGGCGGGCGCACCGACGGCGGCGAGCGCTACGGCGGCTTCTTCCCCTTCGGCGGTGTCGCCAAGGAGCGCTTCGGCCGCGAGCGCATCGACTTCTGGCTGTTCCCGCTCTTCGGCCGCAGCCGCGACCACCGGGGGTTCGTGCGCACCCACGTGCTGTGGCCCTTCTTCTCCTGGGGCCGGGGGGGCGGGCGCGAGCTGCTCCGGGTGTGGCCCTTCTACGGCCACGACAAGCGGGAGGGCGAGTGGGACCGGCGCTTCGCGCTCTGGCCCTTCGTGCACTGGCGCACCGAGAAGCCCGGCGGCCCGGCGGAGCGGAAGATCCGCCTCGTGCTGCCGCTCTGGGGCGAGTCGCGCTCCGAGCACGCGCGCTCGCGCTTCGTGCTGGGCCCCGTCTACATGGACTCGGCCAACGAGCGCACCGGCGCGACGTCGCTCGACCTGGTCTGGCCCCTCTTCCGCACGGCGCGCACGCCGGCCCGGGAGGGCTACGCGGGCTCGCGGGAGCTCAAGGTCGAGCCGTTCTTCCGGCGGCGCCAGGGGCCCGGCTACGACCGCACCGGCTCGCTGTTCGGCGCCTTCGACGCGCTGCGCCTCCAGGAGGGCGACCTCGCCGCCGAGTCCCTGCGCGTCCTGTACCTGAACCGCTTCGAGCGCCGCAGCGACCGCGCCACCGGGGAGACGAGGCTGCGCCGCGACGTGTGGCCGCTCTTCAGCCAGCGCGAGCGCACCTGGCGCGACGAGGCCGGCGCCGAGCACGCGACCGGCAAGCTGCTCGCGCCCTGGGTGCTGCCGCTCTCGGGGGAGCCCTTCCAGCGCAACGCGGCCGGTCTCTTCACCCTCTACGAGCGCCGCTTCGCCGACGACGAGTCGCGCACCGACTGGCTGTGGGGCCTGGCGCGCTCGCGCGAGGCCGAGGGCTACCGGCTCGACGCCGTCTCCTGGCTGTTCCGCCGGGAGACGGGGGCCGCCTCGCGGGAGGGCTGGCGGGTCCTGGGCATCCCGCTCCCCTGAGCACGTGCCCGAGCGCTAGCCGAGCGAGCCCTGCGGGCTCGCTTTGCGGCGGAGTCCGACCCATCCTGGGTCGGACTCCCAGGACGCTCCGGTCTCCGCGACGGCGCCGGCCTCGATCCGCCACACGGCGTGGGGCGCCGCCAGCTCCGGGGGCTCGCCCGCGGCGATGAGCAGCGTGGCGCGCCGGGTGGCGGCGAGGCGCGCGAGCCCCTTGCGGCCCTCGGGGTCTCCCAAAAGGTAGGGGTCGTCGACGAGCAGCAGGCGGGGCGCCGCCGCCCAGGCCCGCGCGAGACGGACGCGCGCGAGGAGCCCCGCCGGAAGCTCGGCCACGGAGCGCTCGCGCAGCGTCCCGAGCCCGCAGACCTCGAGCGCCTCCGCGACCCGCTCCGAGGCGTCGGCTCCGCCGTAGCGCACGTTGTCGAGCACGCGGCCGGGCAGGAGCGGCAGCTCGGGCGAGACCAGCTTCGCGGCGGCACGGAGCGAGGCGCCCGCGATCCCGTCCGCGGCCGCGCCGTCGATCCGCACCGGCACCGGCACCGGGGCGAGGGCGCCGAGGCCGGCACAGGAGAGCAGGAGCGTGGACTTGCCCGAGCCCGAGGGTCCCACCAGGATCGCGGTCTCGCCGGGCCGGAGGGTCGCGGCCCCGGCGTCGAGGCGCAGCGGCTCGCGCCCCGGGAGCGCCCGGCGCTCGACGCCGGCGCGCTCCTCCGCGGGCGCCGCCTCGAGCAGGGCCTCGACGCGCCGCCGGCCCTCCTCGAAGGCGAGCCGCACGCTCCAGGCCCGGGCCACGTCGCGCAGCGAGGTCGCCATCACGCCGAAGACGAACAGGCCGGCGGGCAGCTCCGTGGCCCGCGCGTCGCTCGCAAGCAGCACGGCCCCGAGCGCGGCGCCGAGGGGCAGGGCCGCTTCGGGCAGCGCGCGCAGCAGCGCGGAGACCCGGGTCCGCCGCACGCTCGCGCTCGCGAGCCGGCGCCCCGCGCGATCGAGGGCGGCGCGCTCCTCGGCGAGCCGCCCGTGGGACGCCACGCTGGCGACGCCGAGCAGCCGGTCGCCGAGGCGCGACGCCAGGCGGCCGCGCCGGCCGCGCTGGGCCCGGATCGCGCGGCGCAGCGGGCCCGTGAGGAGCGCGGCCGCGGCCGCGAAGCCCGCGACGAGGAGCGCCCCCGCCAGCGCCAGGCCGGGATCCAGCCACGCCAGTGCGCCGAGGGCGCCCGCCAGCGAGATCCCGGCCACGGCCAGCCGCGCCACGCCGGACCCCACCCAGTGGCGCAGCGCGTTCAGGTCCGTGACCAGCCGCACCAGCGAGGGGCCGATCCGCCAGCGCGGGTCGCCGCGTCCCCCGGCGGCGACGGCCGCCCGGAACAGCCGCGTCCGCACCCGGCGCGCGTAGTGCTGGCCGAGGCGCTCGGCGTCCACGCGCTCGCGGATGCGCAGCGCCACCAGGGCCGCGGCGGCGGCGAGGAGCGCGACGCCGGCGGCGGCGGGCGGCCCCGCCCCGCGCGTGAGCGCGTGGAGCGCGACGGCGGCGGCGAGGGTCACGCCCGCCTGGGCGAGGCCGTTCGCGACGAGCCGGCCCAGCAGGCGCCGGCGCGCGCGGCTGGCCCGGATCCGGGGCAGCCTCACCAGGCCGCCCCCGCCGCGACGACGCTCGGCAGCAGGGAGCCCGCCACGCCGGGATCCTCGAGCTCCTCGAGGGAGAGCACCGGCAGCCCGAGGGTCCGGCGCGCCTCCTCGGTCGCCAGCGGGGAGAGGCAGAGCCGGCCCGACAGCGCGGCCGGCCGGTGCCCGCGCTCCTGGAGCCACTGCACGCCGGCCCCGCAGGCCAGCGCGTTCGAGCCCGCGAACAGCACCCGGGTGCTGGCGCTGCGCAGGGTGGCGGACTCGAGCAGCGTGGCGGTCTCGGGCTGGTAGAGCCCGTCGCCGAGCTCCGCCACCACCACCGTGGCTCCGCTCGCCGCCGCCTGGCTCTGGAGGACGCGCGCCGTGGCCTCCAGCTCGGTGGCCGGCACCCGGTAGGTGCTCGCCAGCCCGGCGTCGGTGAAGTCGAGCACCCGGCAGGCGCCGGCGTCCCGGAGGGCGAAGAAGTCTCCCGAGGCGCCCGTGCCGGTCAGCTTGAGCGCGCCCACGGCGTGGCCCGCGCGGGAGAGGCCGCGCACCAGCGAGGCCGCGGCGCGGGTCTTGCCCGAGTTCATGGTCGCGCCGACCACGAGCAGCAGCGGCACCCGCGGCGCTCCGGCGCAGAAGGGCAGGGCGAAGTCCGCCAGGTTGATCGGCCGGTCCTCGGCGCCCGTCACCAGGCCCAGCCCGTCGAGGCGCGTCGGCGGCTCGAAGATCTTCTCGTGGGCGCGCACCACCCGCCCCGCGACGCCGCCCCCGGCCGCCAGGTCGCAGGGCCCCAGGGAATCGGGCACCACGGCCTCGAACTGGTCCGGCGCGTAGCGCGCCCCGTAGGCCAGCAGCACCTCGTCCTCCCGGAACAGCAGCGCCCGGCGCCCGTCCACGCGGTGGAGGCGCTCGTGGAAGCCGAGCTCGACGACGCGGGCCAGGACCAGGTCGCCGGCCCGGGGCCGGGCCCCGGGGCCCGACAGGCCGCGCAACGCGGCGTCGGGGACGTTGCGCGTGGTGAAGGCCCGCAGCGCGCGCCCCAGGCGCGCGGCCTCCGCATCAGTCACGGACGCAGCCCGAGGTGTTCGCGAAGACGTTCCCTCCGGCGTCGATGGCGCCGGGGGTCTCGTCGCAGAAGTCGACCTCGTTGCCCGCCGCGACGTTGCCGACGATCGCGAGCCCCGTGGCGCCGGCACTGAGCTCGATCCCCACGGCCACGCTGCCCGTCGCGGAGTTGTTGGCCAGGATGATGCCCGTGGCGGCGTTCTCACAGGTGGCCGAGTCCTCCACGGTGCAGTCGTCGCTGGCGGTGGAGTCGCAGTTCTCACCCGCGCCCCGCTGGTCGCCGTTCACGTCGAAGCCGTCCTCGAGGTTGTCCCGGGCGGTGTTGCCGAACAGCAGGTGCCCCTGGCCGCACAGGTGGAAGCCGTCCTCGAAGTTCTCGCTGGCCTCGTTGCCCTGGAGGATATGGTTGGCGCCGAAGACGAGGAAGCCGTTGTCGCCGGTGCCCCGGCGCCCCCCGCCGTTGCCCGTCGCCACGTTGTTGGCCGCGATGATGTCGCTCCCGAAGAGCTGGAAGCCGTCGTCGCCGGTCTGCTCCGCGCGGTTGTCCAGCAGGACCAGGGGCGGGTCCGCCGCCGCCGCGTTGCCGAAGAAGACCTGGAAGCCGTCGTCGTCCGAGATGTGGCGGGCCACGTTGTTCTCGACGAACCCGCCGTTGCAGTCGCCCGCGTTCACCGAGTCGTCGATGGAGAGGCCGTTCGCCAGGGAGAACGCACCGCAGGAGATGCGGTAGCCGGCCCGGATGCCGTTCTCGACCAGGTTGCCCCGGACGGTGGGGTTCCGGCCCCTCGCCTTGATGCCGACGCCCTGGACGTGACGCACCGTGTTGTCCTGGATCGTCCCGTCGTCCCCGTTGTGGTCGATGCCGTCGAGCCGCACGTACTCGAGCAGGTTGCCCTCCACGAGCACGTTCTCGGCGTCGCTCCCGATCTCGATGGCGTCGAAGCGGATGTTGCGCAGGGTGTTGTCGAGGATCCGGGCACCGTCGGCCGAGCCGAAGATCTGCAGCCCGTCGTCGGAGCAGTGGTCGAACACGTTGTCCTGGACGAGCAGGTTCGGACCGCCCGCCTCCATGCAGTCGTGGCCCAGGAAGCGGCCCTCGTTGCCCACGATGCGGTTGTCCTGGGGCTCCGAGTGGAAGGGCCCGCTCCCGCCCTGGATCGCGAAGGCCTTCTCCTCGCAGAAGTGGAAGGTGTTGTTGAGGATCTGGATGTCGCGGCCGCGGAGCTCCATGCACTCCTCGTCGGCGTTCGAGAACGCGTTGCCCTCGATCAGCACGCCGTCCCCTCGGCCCTGGACGCTGTCCTCCCGGGTCGTCCGGACCGTGTTCCCGCGCAGCGTGGTGCCGCCACCCCGGTAGCGCAGGCCCACGCCCTGGGTGCGCGAGACGTCGTTGCCCTGCATGAGGGCGTCGGTGCCGATCACCTGCACGCCGGCGGTGCCGCAGCCCTGGATCGAGTTGTTCAGGATCTGCGCGCGGTCCGCGAGGCAGGGCGGCGCCGGGCAGGGGAAGAACGGCCCGGTAGTGCCACGGAAGCCGATCTCGATCCCGTGGCGCCCGCAGCTTCGCAGCGTGCTGTCCCTCACCGTGGCGTCGTCGCCCAGCAGGTTGATGCAGGAGCCCTTGGGGCCCTCGACCACCACGTTCTGGATGTGCGCGGAGTGGCTCCCGATCTCGCCGAGGATCCCCTCGTTGTCGCCGTTGCGGACCGTCAGGTTCGAGATGCGCACGCCCGTGGCGCCGGACTCGATGGTGATGGCCCGGCGCAGCGGATCGCCCGGCTCCATGGACACTTCCAGGACGACGAGGGAGGGGGCGAGGCCGTAGAGCCAGACGCCGTCCTTGTCGGCCGGGACCCGCACCGGGTCGGGATAGGTGCCGGGCAGGATCACGATGAACTCGCCCGGGTCGGCGGCGTCGACCGCGTCCTGGATGGTGGCGGAGCAGCCGAACGCGCCCACGCACTCGACGGCCCCGGCCGCGCTGGGCCCCAGCGAGGCCATGGCCAGCAGCAGCAGCACTCGCATCGCTCGCGTCATCCTGTGCCCTCCCCGCATCAGTCGATCCGGCACGGAGTGACCGTGTCGGAGAAGAAGTTGCCGACCAGGGACGTGCCGGCCCCGTCGTCGCAGGCCGAGACGAGGTTGTCCGCCGCGGCGTTGCCCTCGATCACGGTCCCGGTCGCCCCTTCGCTCACCTCGAAGCCGACGGCGAGGTTCTCCCGCGCGAAGTTCTGGAGCAGCAGGGTCCCCGAGGCCGCCGTGGTGGCCGTCTGGTTCGCGCGCAGGTAGTCGCCGCACAGGCCGTCGTCGGGCAGGGTGACCGAGTCGCACTGGAAGTCGGAGGCGCACGCCTGTCCCACGTCGGCTCCGCTGATGCAGACGCCGTCGACTCCGCAGATGCCCTGGACGAACCGCCCCCCGCTCTCCCGGGCGACGATGGTGCGAGCGCAGTCCGCGTCGACGTTGCACGCCATTCCGTCGTCGGGGCCCCCGTCACAGGTGCCGGCGGTGCAGGGGGTCGTGATGCCGTGCCCGTCGCCGTTCACGTCGAAGCCGTCCTCTCCGTTGGCGTCGGCGAAGTTCCCGGTGAGGGTATGGCCCGGTCCGCAGACGTGGAAGCCGTCCTCGAGGTTCCAGCGCGCGATGTTCCGGTCGACGAGATGGCCGCTTCCGAAGATCGCGAACCCGTTGTCGCCGATGCTGGTCTGGGCGTTGCCGTTCATCTCCGCCAGGTTCGCGACGACCTCGACCCCGGTTCCGAGGATCTCGTAGCCGTCGTCGTTGGTGTGGCGGGCGACGTTGCCCTCCACGCGAAGGCCCGGCCCACCACGGATCTCGTAGCCGTCTCCGTCGGCGACGCCGTCCACCAGGTTCCCGCTCACCACGCCGCCCTGGCACTGGTCGCCGCACACCACCACGATCCCGGCGAGGAGCTCGGTTCCCTCGCCCGCTCGCCTCCCCCCGGTCACCTCGATGGCGAGGTTCGCGCAGTCCTCGTCGACGCTGCAGGCGCTGCCCGCCACGGGGCCGCCCAGGCAGGTGCCGCCGCCGCAGGAGATCGAGCTGCCCAGGTCGTAGCAGTCCACGTCCGTCGCGCAGGCCGCGCCCTCCACCGGGCCGCCCACGCACAGCGAATCGAGGCAGCGGAAGAAGTTGATGCACTCCGGTGGCGGATCGCCCGAGTCCGTGCCGGGACCCGTGCCGGTGTAGTCCCCGTCGTTGGGACCCCCGAGGCAGATCGTGCTGCCGCGGGGTTCGCCGATGACGTCGAGCACCGTGTTGTCCGTCACCGACGGGCTCGCCCCCTCGACGTCGATGCCGTTCTTGCGGGCGCTCTGTACGACGTTCTGGTCCACGACCGCGTCGGCGCCGTCCACGTCGATCAGCTCGTGGTTGTCGATCACCCCCGAGACGTCGTTCCGCAGGATCTGGCCCGCGTCGCCGTCGAGGTCGATGCCGTCGTAGCGGGTCCGCGAGACGGTGTTGTCGCTCACGACGGCACCGTTTCCGTCCACGTCCACGCCGTCGGCCTGGGCGTGCCGCACGTCGTTGCCCGTTAGCACTGCGGCGTCGCCGCGGACCTCCATGCCGTCGCGATCGGTCATCACGACCGTGTTGCCGCTCAGCCGGGCGAGGCCGCCGGCGACGAACATCCCGTCCTCGTCGCAGTTGGTGGCAGTGTTGCCCTGGAGGCTGGCGCGGTCGCCGTGGACGCCGAAGCAGCGCCGCCCGGTGACGGCCACCGTGTTCGAGACGAGGGTGACGTCGTCGCTCGTCGTCGGGGCCACCACGCCGGCCGGGGCGACGATGCCGTCGCCGCCGCAGGCCGACGCCTGGTTGCCCGTCATCTCGACGCCGTCCCCGTAGACCTTGATGCAGTCGTCCTCGGTGAGCGAGACGTCGTTCGAGCGCAGCACCGCGCCGTGGCTCGCGGCGTCGACGCCGTCGTCCCCCACGCCGCGGATGCTGAGCGCCTCCAGGAACGCGCCCGGCACCTGGAAGCCGGTGGAGAAGCTCCCGACCTGGACGCCGTCGCCGCCGCAGCCCTGGAGGGTGCTCTGCTCGACGCGCGGGCCGGCGCCCTGGAGGCTCACGCAGTCGTCGCCGGTGCTCGACACCACCACCTGGAGGACGCGCGTGCCCGCGGCCGCGGAGTGGATCCCCTGGGTGTCGGCGGAGCGCACCGTGAGGGCCTGGATCGTGACGCCGTCGGCCCCCGCGAGCACCCGGATGCCCGGGCCGTCGTTCCCGGCCGGGTTGGCGTCGGCGTGGATCACCACCTGGGCCGGGTTGCCGGAGCTGCCCTGGAGCGTGAGTCCCGCCCGGGCGGGCGGGATCTCGAGCGCCTCGCGGTACGTGCCCGGACCGATCAGCACCGTGTCGTTCAGCCCGGCCGCGTCGATGGCGGCCTGGATGGTGGGCTGGCAGGGACCGGGCAGGCCGACGCACTGGACGGCGCGCGAGGGTGCGGTCGAGGAGAGCAGGACGGCGCCGGCGACGACGGCCGACCCGAGGAACTTCGCTTGCATGCACGTCCCCTGGTGTTGGAAGTGGCGACGACTCCCTCGGTAAGTGGCGTTTCGGCGGGGGATGTGGCCTGGTGGGACGACCACCCAATTCGGGTTGCACGGTGCTGCTCTCCGACGCTGGAAGACGCCGAGGGCCCCATGGGGATCGCGGCTCGACGTAGTAGTGGTAGGCACGGCGTCTCTGCGTGGCATAGGATGGACCCGGGGAAGCGGAAGCGGAGGATGACTCGGATGCTGCGCTGGCTCTCGTCGCGGCTCGCGCTGGGTGTGCCCCTCCTCCTCTCCTTCGCGGCTTCGCTCCTCCCGGCCCGAGCCCTGGTGCCCGAGGGCGGTCCGTTCCAGGTCAACACCTACACGACCCTGGCCCAGCAGCGGCCGTGGGTCGCGGTGGCGCCGAACGGCGACTTCGTCGTGACCTGGTACAGCTACGGGTCGTCCGGTACCGACACGAGCAACCTCAGCGTCCAGGGGCAACGCTACGCCGCCGACGGCACGCCCCAGGGAGGCGAGTTCCAGGTCAACACCTACACGACCTCCGGCCAGGCCTTCCCGTCGGTGGCGACGGGGCCCAGCGGCGACTTCGTGGTCGTGTGGACGAGCGACGGGTCCACGGGCAGCGACTCGAGCGGCTACAGCATCCAGGGCCAGCGCTACGCCGCGGATGGCAGCGCGCTGGGCGGCGAGTTCCAGGTCAACACCTACACCACGAGCGCTCAGGACGCCCCCGCCGTGGCGACCGCGCCCAACGGGGACTTCGTGGTGGTCTGGGAGAGCATCGGGTCGGCCGGGTCCGATGCCAGCCTCGGCAGCATCCAGGGCCAACGCTTCGCGGCGGACGGGACGCCGCTCGGCAGCGAGTTCCAGGTCAACGCCTACACGACCGGCGATCAGCAGGAGCCCAGGGTGGCGGTGGCCGCCAGCGGCGACTTCGTCGTGACCTGGTTCGGTGACGGGTCGTCGGGGAGCGACTCGAGCGGCTACAGCATCCAGGGTCAGCGCTACGCCGCGGACGGGACGCCCCAGGGCGGCGAGTTCCAGGTCAACACCTACACGACCAGCGGCCAGTACGCGCCCGCGGTCGCGGCGGCCCCGAACGGGGACTTCGTGATCACGTGGTTCAGCAGCGGATCGGCCGGCAGCGACACGGACGGGGCGAGCGTCCAGCTCCAGCGCTACGCCGCGGATGGCACGCCCCAGGGCGGCGAGCTCCAGGTCAACACCTACACGACCTCCAGCCAGGCCTTCCCCTCCGTCGCCTCGACCGCGGTGGGCGACTTCGTCGTCACGTGGCGCAGCCGCGGCTCCTCGGGAGGCGACACCAGCAACCTGAGCGTCCAGGGCCGGCGCTTCCTGGCGAACGGGGCGCCGCTCGGCGGCGAGTTCCAGATCAACACCTACACCACGGGCTCCCAGTTCTTCCCCTCGGTGGCGACCACGCCGGCGGGCGAGTTCGTCGTCGCCTGGCAGAGCTACGGGTCCTTCGGGAGCGACACGGACGAGAGCAGCATCCAGGCCCAGCGCTTCGCGGCCGACGCCGACGACGACGGCGTGCCCGACGACGCGGACAACTGTCCCGTCATCCCCAACCCCGGCCAGGCCGATGCCGACGGCGACCTCGAGGGGGACGCCTGCGACCCGTGCCCCACGGTGCCGTTCCAGAACGACGCCGCCGATGCGGACGCCGACGGGAAGCCCGACGCCTGCGACTGCCCCTGCTACGACCTGCTCGACGTGCTGACGTCGGTGCCGGTCGTCTGCATCGACCGCGAGCTGGGCGCCGGCCAGAGCTACACCGCCACCTACTCCTTCGCGACGGACCTGTTCGCCGACGTGTACGCGCCCTTCTTCTGCCGGGTGCACTCGCCGCTGATCCCGCTCGGGCCGCTCTTCGCGCCGCTGACGCCCGCCCAGGCGGACGACTGCCGGCTGTCGCTGCAGATCCAGGCGGTCTTCAACTCGGTGGCCTGCATCCCGTAGGCAGAACGCGGTCTCGCTCCTGCGGGTGGCGGCGCGTTGACTTCCCAACGCGCCGCCGGTAAACCTCCGCCGTCCCCACCAGAGCCCCCCCTTCCAGACCCGACGGACAGGGACGTGCGGAGAGGCGGCCACCGACGGAGGTCGGGATGCGAGTGCTGGTCGTGGGCTCGGGCGGGCGCGAGCACGCGCTCGTCTGGAAGATCGCGCGAAGCCCCCTCGTCGAGCAGGTGATCGCCGCGCCGGGGAGCGACGCCATGGCGGGCGACGCGCGCCGTGCGCCCGAGGTGGGGGCGGGCGACTTCGACGCCCTCGCCGAGCTGGCGCGCCGCGAGTCCGTCGACCTCGTCGTGGTGGGGCCCGAGGATCCCCTCGCCGACGGCCTCGCGGACCGGCTGCGCGCCGACGGCCTGGCCGTCTTCGGCCCGTCCCGGGACGCGGCGCGCCTCGAGGCCAGCAAGTCCTGGGCGCGGGAGTTCATGGCGCGCCACGGCGTGCCCCAGCCGAGCTTCCGGCGCTTCGAGGACGCGGACGCGGCACGCGCGCACGTGCGCGCCCTCGGCGGCCCCTGCGTGGTGAAGGCCGACGGCCTGTGCGCGGGCAAGGGCGTGGCGGTCTGCGACGACGCCGCCGGGGCCGAGCGCGCCATCCAGGAGATGATGGGCGACCGCCGCTTCGGCGAGGCCGGGGCCGCGGTGCTGATCGAGGAGCGGCTCGAGGGCGAGGAGGCCTCCTACTACGCGATCTGCGACGGCGAGCGCGTCGTCACCCTGGCCGCCGCCCAGGACCACAAGCGCGCCCTCGACGGCGACCGCGGCGAGAACACCGGCGGCATGGGGGCCTACGCGCCGGCACCCGTGGTCACCGAGGCGGTGGAGAAGCGCATCCTCGAGGAGATCGTGCACCCGACCCTGCGCGGCATGCGCGAGGAGGGCTGTCCCTTCCGCGGCGTGCTGTTCTGCGGGCTGATGATCGACGCCGCCGGGGCGCCCCGGGTGGTGGAGTTCAACGTGCGCTTCGGTGACCCCGAGACCCAGGCGCTGCTGCTCCAGATGGAGGGCGACCTGGTGCCGCTCCTCGACGCGGCGGCGCGCGGTCGCCTCGACCCCGACGCCCACGTGCGCACCCGCGGCGCGGCGGTGTGCGTGGTGCTGGCCTCGGGCGGCTACCCGCGCAGCTACGAGAAGGGCAAGCCCATCTCGGGCCTCGAGGACGCCGAGGCGCTCGACGACGTGGTGGTGTTCCACGCCGGAACGCGGCGCGACGACGCCGGCCGCTTCGTGACCGCCGGGGGCCGCGTGCTCGGCGTGGCGGCGGCGGGCGCCGACGTCGCCGAGGCGCGCAAGCGCGCCTACGAGGCCGCGGACCGCATCGACTTCGAGGGCTGCCAGCGCCGCGGCGACATCGCGGACCGCGCGATCGGCCGCGCGGGATGAGCGAGCCCGTCGCCAGCCTCGCCGCCGCCGTCGCGCGGCTGCGTGCCGGGCTCCTGGTGGCCTTCCCGACGGAGACCGTCTGGGGCCTGGCGGCAGACGCCTCGAGCCCGGACGCGGTGGCGCGGCTCCAGGCCTGGAAGGGCCGGGGGCCCGCCCAGCCCCTCTCGGTCCTGGTGGCCGAGCCCGGCCAGGCCGACCTGCCGCCGGCGGGCCGGCGCCTCGCCGAGGCGTTCTGGCCCGGCCCCCTCACCCTCGTCGCTTCCGGGGCGCGGCGTCTCGCGCCGGGGGTGGCGCGCGAGGACGGGGCCCTCGGCTGGCGCTGCTCCTCCCACGCCACGGCCCGCGCCCTCGCGGGCGCCGCCGCCGCGGCCGGCCTCGGCCCGCTCACCGCCACCAGCCTGAACCGCAGCGGCGAGCCGCCGGCCGGCGACCGTGCCGCCGCCGCCGCGCTGTGCGCGGGCCCCGACGCGCCGGCGCTCCTCGACGTGGACGGACCCGACGCCGGCGGCCAGGCTCCGAGCACCGTGGTGGACGTGACCGGGCCCGAGCCCCGCGTGCTGCGCGAGGGCGCCGTCCCCGCCGCCGAGCTGCGAGCCCTTCTCGAGGAGAGACGCTGCGCATGAGCGAGATCACCCCCTTCCGCGGCCTGCGCTACGACCCCGAGCGGGTCGAGCTGGCCAACGTGCTGGTGCCGCCCTACGACGTGGTGACCCCCCGCGAGCGCGCCCTCTACTGGGATCGCGACCCCCACAACGCGATCCGCCTCGAGCTCACCCGCGATCCCGACGAGGAGGCCACGACGGACTACGCCTCGGTGGCCGAGACCCTGGCCGCGTGGCGCAGCGCTGGCGTGCTGCGCCGGGACGACGCACCCGGCTTCTACGTGCTGCGCCAGCGCTTCACGGCCCCCGGCGGCGAGGAGCTCGAGCGCATCGGCTTCTTCGCCGCGCTCCACCTCGAGGACTACGCGAAGCGCATCGTGCGGCCCCACGAGCGCACCATGAGCGGTCCCAAGGCCGATCGCCTGAAGATGCTGCGCGCCACCCGCGCGAACCTCTCGCCCATCTTCCTGCTCTACGAGGACCGCGGCCTCGAGCTGGCCGGGGTGCTCGAGTCGGCCTTCGCGGGCGGGAGCGTCAGCGCCCGGGACGACGCCGGAACCCTGCAGGAGCTGGCGCCGCTCTCGGACCCCGCCGCCGTGGCGAAGCTGCGCGACTTCCTCGCGCCGCGCCCGCTGGTGATCGCCGACGGCCACCACCGCTACGAGACCGCGATCGACTACCGCGACGAGCGGCGCGCCGCGGAGCCCGGCGCCGGCGACGCGCCCTGGGAGCACACGCTCGTCTACCTCGCCAACGCCCACGCGCCCGGGAGCCTGCTGCTCCCGATCCACCGGGTGATCCGCAAGGGGCCGGCGCCGACGGACGCCGCCTGGCGCGAGCGGCTGCCGGGCTGGGAGCAGACCGCCTGCGAGATCCCGGACGGCGACGCCATCCCGGAGCTTCTGGCGCGGCACCTCACGCCGCTGGCCGACCGCCACGCGTTCGCGGCCGACGACGGCGCGGGCAGCCTGCGCGTCTTCCAGCGCCCGGCGCGCAGCGGCGACCCCCTCGGCGTGAAGGTCGTCCACGACGAGGTGATCGAGGGCGTGTTCGGCCTCGACGAGGCCGCGGTGCGCGAGGGCGCGGTGGCGTTCCCGAAGTCCACCGCCGAGGCCGCCCGCGCGGTGCGCGAGGGGCGCGGCGCCGTGGCGCTCTACCTGAACCCGCTCACCGCCGACGACGTCTTCGCCATTACCGGGGCCGGCGAGGTGCTGCCCCAGAAGTCCACCTTCTTCTTCCCCAAGCTGCCCTCGGGCCTGGTGTTCCGCAGCCTCGAGGAGGGCGCGGAAGGGGCGGGCGGGGCGTGAGGCGGCGCGAGCCCGGGCCGCGGCCCCTGCGCGCCGTGGGGAGCGCCATCCCCCGGGTGCTCACGGAGCTCGGTCTGGGAAGCGCGGCGGAATCCCTGCGCGTCATCGAGGTCTGGGCCGAGGCGGTGGGCCCCGAGGCGGCGGGCCACGCCGAGCCCGCCGCGCTGCGCGGCCGGGTCCTCGAGGTGGCGGCGGACTCGAGCGCCTGGGCCCAGCACCTGCAGCTGCGCCACGACGAGATCCTGGGGTCCCTGCGGGAGCGGCTCGGCGAGGCGGCGCCCCACTCGCTCCGGATCCGGGTTGGCTAGGCTGGTGGCCATGCCCGAGGCCGAGCCCAGCCCCCCGGCCCCCGAGAGCTTTCGCTGCGACTTCTGCGGCGAGGAGGTCCGCAGTGTGCGGCGGGTGGCCCTCGATGCCGACTACGAGCGGCTGCGCACCCCCCACCGGGAGCGCTACGCCTGCCCGACCTGCTCCGAGCGCAAGGAGCGGGTCCGCCAGGGCCTCGATCGCGGTTGACCCCCCTGCGGGGTTCCCCTAGCTTCGCGGCCCGTTTTCCCGGTTCCCGGGGTGGCTCTCGCCGCTCCGCCCGGCTCCTCTCGATCGCTCCGAGCCAACTCGCGTCGGGCGTTCAGTTTCCGGAGGACCGCCCATGGTCAAGATCCGAATGCAGCGTGCCGGAGCCAAGAAGCGCCCGTTCTACCGCGTCATCGCCATCGACGAGCGGGCCAAGCGCGACGGACGCGCACTGGAGTTCCTCGGCACCTACAACCCCATCGCCGAGCCGCCGGAGATCAAGCTCCAGACCGAGCGCATCGATGCGTGGGTCGCCCGGGGCGCCCAGCTCTCCGACGCGGTGCGCGGGCTGGTGCGGCGCCAGGCCGCCCGGGCCAAGGCGAGCGCCTAGCCATGCCGGACGCCCAGAAGGTGACCGACCTGGTGGAGTTCATCGCCAAGGCCCTGGTGAGCGAGCCGGACCAGGTGCGTGCCGTCGAGGCCGACGACGGGGTGATCGAGCTGGAGACCGCCGCCGAGGACCGAGGCCGCGTGATCGGTCGCCAGGGCCGCGTCGCCAAGGCGATGCGCGCGCTGCTGGCGGCGTCGCGCGTCGGCGCCGACGCCCAGCTCGAGATCGTCGACTAGGCGCCGCCCGGGATGGGCCCGTCGAGGGAGGTCGAGCTCGGCCGCATCGTCGGGGCCCACGGACTGCGCGGCGAGCTGCGGGTGCGCTGGCTCGGCGACGGGCCCGAGAACCTGCTCGCCGCCCGGCGGGTCGCCGTCGCGGCGCCCGGGGACGCGGGCCCGCGAGACCACGAGGTGAAGCGAACGGGGACGGGCCGCGCCGGCGAGGTGAGGCTGCTCCTCGAAGGAGTCGAGAGCCGGGAGGCCGCCGAGGCGCTGCGCGGCGGCATCGTGCGGGGCGCCACGGCGCCGCTTCCCGAAGGAGAGCACTACTGGTACGAGCTGGTCGACTGCGCGGTGGAGACCGACGCGGGACGGCTCGTGGGGAGGGTTCGCGAGATCTGGGAGACGGGCGCCCACGACGTGCTCGTGGTGGAGCGCACCGACGGGGCCACCTGCCTGGTGCCCACCGCTCGGGAGCTGCTGCGCGAGATCGACGTGGAGGCCGGGCGCGTGGTGGTGGAGGACCGGCCGGGGCTGTTCGACGCCGCCGACCGCGCCGCCGGCAGCCGCGTCGGGAGCGAGGAGTGCTCCGGATCGACGTGATCACGATCTTTCCCGAGCTCTTCGAGCCCTTCCTGTCGACGTCCCTGCTGGGCGCGGCGGGGCGGGCCGGGGGGCTCGAGGTGGAGGCAAGAGACCTCCGGGAGTGGACCGAGGACCGCCACCGCACGGTGGACGACGAGCCCTACGGGGGCGGTCCCGGAATGGTGATGAAGCCCGAGCCCCTGGTGGCCGCGATCGAGGCGATCGCGGGACCGAAGGAGCCGGGAAGGAAGGCCAGGGTCGTGCTGCTCTCGCCCCAGGGCGAGCGGCTCGACCAGGAGAAGGTCAAGGAGCTCGCGGCCGGGAGCCATCTCGTCCTGGTCTGCGGGCGCTACGAGGGGGTCGATCAGCGGGTGATCGACCTGGCGGTGGACGAGGAGATCTCGATGGGCGACTACGTGCTGTCGGGGGGAGAGGTGCCGGCCATGGCGGTGATCGAGGCGGTCTCGCGCCTGCTGCCCGGTACCCTCGGCAACCCGGAGTCGGCCCGGACGGAATCCTTCGAGGGCGGGGTCCTGGAGGGGCCCCAGTACACGCGCCCGGCGGTGTTCCGCGGGCGCCAGGTGCCGGAGGTGCTGCGCTCCGGCGACCACGGCGCGATCGCCCGCTGGCGGCGCGAGCGGGCCCTCGAGATCACGAAGCGGCGACGCCCCGACCTGGTGGCTGCCGGCGGAGAGGACGAGTCATGAACCCGGTGGACGTGATCGAGCGCGAGACCCAGCGACGCGACCTGCCGCCCTTCCGGCCCGGCGACACCGTGCGGGTGCACGTGCGGGTGAAGGAGGGCGACAAGGAGCGCACCCAGGTGTTCGAGGGCGTGGTGCTGCGCCGGCGCCGGGGCGGGGCCTCGGCGAGCTTCACCGTGCGCAAAGTCTCCTACGGCGTCGGCGTGGAGCGCATCTTCCCGGTGGAGTCGCCCTCGGTCCAGAAGGTCGAGATCAAGAGCCGGGGCCACGTGCGGCGCTCGCGCCTCTACTACCTGCGCAACCTGCGCGGCAAGAAGGCCCGCCTGCGCTCGAAGCTGCGCGACCTCTCGGGCCTGATCTCCGAGGAGGAGGCCGACGCCCTCGCGGGCGTGGGCACCGCCGCGGCCGCCGCCGAGGCCGAGGAGGCGGCGCGCCAGGCCGAGGAGGCCGCAGCCGCCGAGGCCGAGGCGCCGGACGACGAGAAGCCCGAGGAGGAGAAGGCGGAGTAGCGCTCAGTCGGCGTCCCCCGCGTCGCCGGCGTCGAAGGCGGCCTCGAGGTGGGAGAGCGTCCACGCGCCGCCCTCGTGCAGGCAGCTCACCACGTCGAAGCGCAGCCGGCGGGCCCGGGGCCGGTGCTCGCGCAGCCAGGCCAGGCCGCCGCGCACCAGGCGCGCGCGCTTGCGCGCGTCCACCGCCTCCTCGGGTGCGCCGCAGCCGCGACCCCGGCGGCTCTTCACCTCCACGACGACCACCAGGCTGCCGCGCAGCGCGACGAGGTCGAGCTCCACGCCGCCGGCGCGCACGTTGCGCGCGGCGATTCGATACCCTGCGCGCTCCAGATGGGCCGCGGCCAGGGCCTCGCCCTCGGCACCGAGGGCGCGGCGGCCGTCCACGTGATCGTTCGCCATGGGCGGGCTTCCGGCGGGACCGGGGCGGGGAGGCCAGCCTACCGCAGCGGGGGAGGTGGCGCCGACATGGGCACGCTCCAGGTGGTCGCCACCCCGATCGGCAACCTCGAGGACGTGACCCTGCGCGCCCTCGGCGCGCTGCGCGACGCGGAGCTGCTGCTCGCCGAGGACACGCGCCGCACCCGGGTGCTCCTCGACCGCCACGGCATCGCGGTGCGCCCGCGCTCCCTGCACGCTCACAACGAGGCGGCGCGCACCGGCGAGGTGCTGGACGCCCTCGCCGAGGGGCGCCGCGTGGTGCTGGTCTCCGACGCCGGCACGCCCCTCGTCTCGGACCCCGGGGAGCGGCTGGTGGCCGCCGCGGTCGCCGCGGGCCATCGCGTGGAGCCGCTGCCCGGCCCCTCGGCGCTGCTCGCTGCGCTGGTGGCCTCGGGGCTGCCCACGGGCGCCTTCGCGTTCCTGGGCTTCCTGCCGCGCAGGAAGGGCGAGCGCGACCGGCTGCTGGCGCGCCAGGCCGCGCGCGGCGAGACCCTGGTGCTGTTCGAGGCGCCCGGTCGGGTGGCCGCCACCCTGGCCGCCCTCGCCGAGGCCTTCGGTCCGGAGCGCCCGGCCTGCCTGGCGCGCGAGCTCACCAAGCGCCACGAGGAGGTGGTGCGGGGCACCCTGGGCGAGCTGGCGGAGCGCTTCGCCGAGGGGGCGCGCGGCGAGGTCACGCTGGTGGTGGCGGGAGCCGGCGACGAGCCGCATCCCGCCCTCGACCTCGACGCCGAGATCCGCGAGCGCCTCGCCGCCGGCGTCTCGCCCCGGGAGATCGCGGCGGAGCTGGCACGGCCCGCGCGGCTGCCGCGGCGCGAGGTCTACGCCCGGGCGCTCGCGCTGCGGGAGGGGGCGTGAGCCCCGGGACCCTGCTGCGCACCCTGCGCCACCTGCGCGCCGCCCAGTGGGTGGGCCAGCTGCGCCGCGCCGTCGGGCCCGCCCCGCGTCCGCGCCGGGTCGGCGGCCCGCCGCCCCGGCTCGCCGTGGCGGCGCTGGCCGTGCCCTTCCTGCCCCCCGCCGCCCACGTGCGCGACAGCGAGCCGCAGGCGCTGCGCTGGATCCACCGCGAGGTGCGCTTCCCGGAGCGGGTGGACTGGGAGCACCGCGGCGAGGGCCCGCTCTGGGCCTACCACCTGCACCAGATGGAGTGGCTGCGCGGCGAGCGGCTCCCGCCGGACGCGCGCCTCGCGCTGGCCCTCGACTGGGTCGAGCGCCACCGCCGCGGGACCGGCTGGGACGGTGGGCCCATCAGCCTGCGGACCTTCCACTGGCTGAAGCTCCTGGCGACGCCGGGCGCGCTGCCCGAGGCCCCCGACGCGCGGGCGCGCCTCGCGGCGTCCCTCGCCGACCAGCTCGCCACCCTGGCCGCCCGACCCGAGACGCATCTGCTCGGGAACCACTACCTGTGGAACCTGCTCGCCCTGGTGCTCGGCGGGCTGGCGCTCGAGTGCGCGGAGAGCGAGGGCTGGCGCGGGCAGGCCGACGCGCTGCGGGCGGAGCTGGCGCGCCAGGTCCACCGCGACGGCTGCCACGAGGAGCGCAGCCCGATGTACCACGCGCTGCTCCTCGAGAACGTCCTCGATCTCCTGGGCTTCGCCCGGGCCTCGCGGCTCCCCGTGCCGGCGGGCCTCGAGGACGACCTGTGCGAGGTGGCGGCGCGCATGCTCGGCGCCCACGCGGTGTGGACCCACCCCGACGGCGAGATCGCGCTCTTCGCCGACTCGGCCTTCGGGATCGCGGCGCGCCCCGACGAGCTCGCGGGCTACGCGGCCGCCCTCGGCGTGGCGCCCCGAGCCCCGGCCCGCGCCGGCGTGCTCGAGCAGGGCGGCTACGTGCGCCTCGCCGCCGGGCCCTTCTCGCTCCTGGCGTCCGTGGCCGGACCGTCGCCGCACCACCAGCCCGGCCACGCCCACTGCGATGCGCTGTCCTTCGAGCTCCTCCACGGCCGCGCCCGGGTGGTGACCGACACCGGGGTCCACGAGTACGTGGCGGGTCCGCGCCGCGACGCGAGCCGGGCCACGCGTTCCCACGCCACCATCGAGGTGGGCGGGCGCGACCAGGCCGAGCTCTGGGCGTCCCACCGCATCGGCGGCCGGCCCCGGGTCGAGCTGGTGTGCGTGGAGCCGGGCCGACGCGCCGAGGCGACCTGCGCGGGCTGGGCGACGCCGCGGGTGGTGCACCGGCGCCGCTTCGAGGTCGGCCCCGCCGGCGTGACGGTGCACGACGTCGTCGAGGGCCCCGCCGCCGCGTTGCGCCTCGCGCTGCCCCTAGCACCCGGCATCGGCTGCGCCTGGGAGGAGGGCGCGGCGCGGCTGCGCCTGCCCGACGGCACCGCCCTCGCCCTCGAGCTGCCCGCCCAGGCGCGCTGGCGCAGCGAGACGGCGCCCTGCTTCCCCAGCTTCGGCGTCGAGGAGCCGCGCACCGTGCTGGTGGGCGAGGCCCAGGGGCCGGGCTCCTTCGACTGGAGCCTCTCCGCCCCCGGCGCCTGAGCCCGGCCGGGTCCGGATCGCCCCTCGGCGAGTCGGGGAGCTCCCGTGAGTCAGGGAATGCAGGCCCCTCCCTGCACCTCCACCCAGCGCCGGATCACGGTGCGGCAGGCGTTGCTCTCGAAGTCCGTCAGCTCACGGCGAACCACGTCCGGGAAGAAGGGCGAGGCGAGACGGCAGCCCAGGGGCGAGACGTCGGCGAGCACGGCGAACACCTGGGAGTAGCCGAGGGTGTAGAAGCTGGTCTCGTTCGGCTCGAGGTCCAGGCAGAAGGCGGGAGGCAGGCCCTCGAGGACGGGGTAGCCGACGCACGCACACTCGGTCATGAAGAAGCCGGTCTCGGCGAGGTTGTTGTTGTTCCGCGGCAGGTTGCTCGGCACCACCGTGTCCGGACCCGAGTCGAAGGGGTCCTCGGCGGCCTCCCCGGCGAGGGCCAGCTTCACGCTGCCGGGGTCGACGGGCGGCCGCCATGCGGCCGCCACCGTCACCTCCTCCAGGGGAGCCAGCGTGCCGATCACGGCGGTCGCGAACAGCTGGTAGTCCGTGGGGAAGCTCGGGCTCTCGACGCTCGTCCACCACAGCGACAGGGCCACGTCCGTGAGGGGAGCCGCGGCGTCGCGGTTGCGCACGGTCGCGCAGACCGTGGTGGGCGTGCCGGGCACCGGGACCTCGGTCGTCTCGCCGCTGCAGTCGCCGTCGTTGCGGACCCGGACGTCCGGGCTCGCGCTGCCGAGCAGGCTGGGCACCGAGCCGTCGTCGAAGACGTTGTCCCGGATGAAGAGGTCCTGGGCGGACGCCGCCCCGGGCAGGGCGAGAGCCAGGGCGACGAGGGTGCGGGCGAGCTTCCGCGGGCGGTGCAGACGGGGCATGGGCCTACCTCCGGATTCGCTGGGGCCGTCCGGGAGGCCTCTGCAAGCGACGTACCCGGCGAGAGTGCCGCCCGGGCGGCCCGTGGGCCCGGGGCGGGGCCCCGCTCCTCGGCACGCCCGGCTCGGGTGGGGCGCCGAGTCCCCGGTGCGGCTGGAGCAGCCTCCCGCCCGACTCGCTGTGAACGCGTTCACAGTGTCGGCGGCGCCCGGCGTGCCAGGATCGACGGGCTCCGGGAGGTGCCCATGCCCGACGGGAGAGCCCGAGACCGCGACCCCATCTTCCACGAGCCTCCGCCCCTCGTCTTCGCCCACCGCGGCGGCGCCCGGGAGGCGCCCGAGAGCACCGAGGCGGCGTTCCGTCACGCCCTCGAGGTGGCGCGCTGCGACGTCCTCGAGCTGGACGTGCAGGTCACCCGCGACGAGCGCATCGTGGTCTGGCACGGGCCGAAGCTCGACAACGTCCGGATCGGCTCCTCGGTGGACCCCCGCGCGCGCAAGCGGCGCAAGATCACCGAGTACGACTGGAGCGAGCTGGCGGGGCACGCCTTCGTGGCCCACCCGGGCAAGGAGGGCGACGACCTCGCCAAGGTGCCGGCCCGGCCCGAGCGCCGGATCCTGCGCCTCGAGGAGGCTCTCGAGCGCCTGCCGGGCATCCCGATCAACATCGAGCTCAAGCGTTCGATCAAGCGCCGCCACCTGCCGCGCCTGCTCGAGATCCTCGACACCGTCGGCCAGGGCCGGCCGATCCTGGTGGTCTCGGCCAGCCGGCGCCGCATCGCGCAGTTCCGCGACCTCGCGGGCCAGAGCTACGCGACGGGTCTCTCGGTGCGCGGCCTGCTGAGCTTCGTCCTCGACGAGCTGCTGCCCCTGCCGGGCGAGGAGAACGTCGCCGGCCGCGCGCTCCAGACCCATCACCATCGCTTCCTCGCCGCGCGCTGGCTGATCCGGCGGGTGAAGCGCCAGGGCGGCGCGGTGCACGTCTTCCTGACGAGGTTCGGCCCGCTGAAGGGACTCGACGCCGAGCCCGAGGGCCTCACCTACGAGGCCGTGGCCGAGGTGCTCGACCGCGGCGTGGACGGGCTGATGACCGACCGGCCCGCCCGGCTGCGTCCGCTGGTCGAGGAGTGGCGCAAGCGGCGCGCCGGCTGATCAGCCCTTCTCGTGCTCCGCGAGCAGCGCCTCGAAGGGCTCCTGCTCGAGCACCTCGACCTCCAGCTCCTGGGCCTTGCGCAGCTTGCTGCCCGGGCTCGCGCCGGCGACCACGTAGTCGGTCTTCTTCGAGACCGAGCCCGTCACCTTGCCGCCCAGGGCCTCGATGCGGCGCCGGGCCTCGTCGCGGGTGAGGTCCTCGAGGGTGCCCGTGAGCACGAAGGTCTGGCCCTCGAGGGGGCCTCCCTCGGCCGCCGCCGGGGCGCGCGCCACCGGCTTCCAGCGCAGGTGCTCGCGGAAGCGCGCCACCTCCGCGCGGTGCGCGTCCTCCTCCCAGTAGCGCACCAGCTTCTCGGCGATGACGGGCCCGACGCCCTCGATGGCGACGAGCTCCTCCTCGCCGGCGTCCATCAGGGGATCGAGGTCGCCGAAGTGGCGGGCCAGCAGGTCCGCGACGCCGCCCCCCACCTCGGGGATCCCGAGGGAGAGCAGGAAGCGGGGCAGGGTGGTGTTCCGGGCGTCCTCGAGGGCGGCCAGCAGGTTGTCGGCGGACTTCTCGCCCATGCGCTCCAGGCCCAGCAGGTCCTCCCGGCGCAGCCCGAACACGTCGGGCGGGCTCTCGACGAGGTCGGCGTCGAGGAGCTGGTCCACGAGCTTCTCGCCGAGCCCGTCGATGTCGAGGGCGCCGCGGGCCGCCATGTGGAGCAGGCGGTTCTTGAGCTTCGCGGGGCAGGCGCGGTTCGGGCAGCGCGTGACCGCCTCGCCCTCGGGGCGCACCACCTCGGTGCCGCACACGGGGCAGCTCCCGGGCAGGCGGTAGCGCCGCGCGCCGCGCCGCCGCTTCTCCTTCAGGACCTTCACCACCTGGGGGATCACGTCGCCGGCGCGCTGCACCACCACGGTGTCGCCCACGCGCACGTCCTTGCGATCCACCTCGTCCTGGTTGTGGAGCGAGGCGTTCGAGACCGTGACGCCGCCGACGCGCACCGGCCGGAGCTTGGCGACGGGGGTGAGGGCGCCGGTGCGGCCCACGCTGGCGAAGATGTCCTCCACCACCGTGTGCTCCTGCTGGGGCGGGAACTTGAAGGCCACGGCCCAGCGCGGCGAGCGCGAGAGCTCGCCGAGGTCGCGCTGGAGCGCCAGGGCGTCCACCTTGACCACGGTGCCGTCGATCTCGATCGGGTAGGCGGCGCGCCGCTCCTCGAAGCGCGCGTGGTAGGCGACGGCGGCCTCGACGTCGGCGCAGCGCGCGAAGTCGGGGCTCACCTGGAAGCCCCAGGCGAGGAGCGTCTCGAGGACGTCGGCCTGGCGGGTGATCTCCGGCGGCGCGCCGGCCCCGATCGCGTAGGCGCGGAACTCGAGGGCCCGCAGCCGCCGCAGGTCCACGTCGTGGATCTGGCGCAGCGACCCCGCCGCGGCGTTGCGCGGGTTCGCGAAGGGCTCCTCGCCCCGGGCCAGCCGGCCCTCGTTGAGGCGCTGGAAGCCGCGCACCGGCAGGATCACCTCGCCGTACACCGACAGCGTGCCGGAGGGCGCGCCCTCGGCCAGCACGACGGGCACGCTCGGGATCGGCCGCAGGTTGGCGGTGACGTCCTCGCCCACCCGGCCGTCGCCCCGGGTGGCGCCGACGCGCAGCTCGCCGCCCTCGTAGACCAGCTCGATGCCGGCGCCGTCGAGCTTCGGCTCCGCCGTGTAGGCGACCGGGTCGTCGCGGTCGAGCAGCCGTCGCACGCGCTCGTCGAAGGCCCGCAGCTCGTCGGCGTCGGTCACGTTGTCGAGGGAGAGCATCGGCACGAGGTGGGGGACCTCGGCGAAGCCCTCGGCGGGCGGGACGCCGACCCGCCGGGTGGGGGAGTCGGCCCGGCGCAGCTCGGGGTGGGCCTCCTCCAGGGCGACCAGCTCCCGGAACCGCCGGTCGTACTCGGCATCACTGATCTCGGGTGAGTCCTCGCGATAGTAGAGCCGGTCGTGGTGCTGGATCTCCGCGACCAGCTCGTCGATGCGGCGCGCGGCCTCGTCCCGGCCCTTCTCGCCCCCGGCGTCCCCGGATCCCCGGCCCATGCGCGACGGCTCCCTGGGCCCCCAGGGGGAGGCCGGTTAAAGGTCCCCTCCAACCGGGGCGATTAGGAGGGGGTGTTGCGAGGAGGGGTCCCGCCTCTCGCCGGCGGAGACGGAGCCCGCCGGCGGAGTCGGCGCAGCATACCACGCCGTCGGAAAGCGATCGTTGGGGTTCGAATCGAGGCCGCGCATGAACCAAGCCCTGGAGCCGACGCGGGAGGAGCCTCGCGAGGGCGCCCTCCAGGCGCGTCTCGAGGAGCTGGAGGGCGAGGTCGAAGCCCTGACGAAGCAGCTGGCGCGCCACGCCGCGGAGCGCGACGAGCTGCTGACGATCGTGAGCCACGAGCTGCGCACGCCGGTGACGGTGATCGCGGGCTTCGGGCGCCTGCTCCTCTCGGAGCGCGTGGGGCCGCTCAACGCCGAGCAGCGTCGCTTCCTCGAGGAGAGCGCGCGCAGCTGCCGGCGCCTCGACGCCTTCATCGCCAACCTGATCGAGGGCGGCCGGGCCGAGCAGGTGGCACCCCGGGAGGGCTCCCTGGGCGAGACCCTCGAGGGCGTGGCGGCGTTCATGGAGCCGCTCCTCGAGGAGCGGCGCCTGCGCATCGAGGTGGACCTGCCGCCCGAGGCCGACCGCGCCTGGTTCGACCCGGACCGCATCGTGCAGGTCCTCACCAACGGGATCGGCAACGCGATCAAGTACTCGCCCGAGGGTGGCACCATCGCTGTGGCGGCCCGCCGCACCGAGCACGCAGGGCGCCCCTTCGTCGAGGTCTCGGTGGCGGACGCCGGGCCCGGGATCCCCGAGGCGGACCGGGAGCGGGTCTTCGAGCCCTGGGTGCAGGGCGAGCGCGGACGCGGGGCCCGGGGGCTGGGCCTCGGCCTCGCCATCTGCCGTCGGATCGTCGAGGCTCACGGAGGTACCATCCGTGCCGAGGCCGCACCGCAGGGGGGCTGCCGCCTCGCGTTCTGCGTGCCCGCCGAGGCCCCCCGCGAGCGGTCGGGGGGAGAGCGCGTCCGATGACGTCCGGTGCCCGGCGCGTGCTGGTGGTCGACGACTCCGAGGGCATCCGGAGCTACGTCGCCAGCTTCCTCGAGCTCCAGGGCTACGAGGTCGACACCGCGGAGAACGGCCGCCGGGCCCTGGCGCTGCTCGAGTCGGGCCTCGCCCCGGACGCCGTGCTGCTCGACGTGATGATGCCCGAGCTCGACGGTCTCGAGACCCTGCGGCGCATCCGGGAGCAGGACCCGGAGGTGGTGGTGGTGATGCTGTCGGTGATCGGCAAGGCCCAGACCATCGTCGAGGCCATGCAGCTCGGCGCCGACGACTACCTCAACAAGCCCTTCGAGGAGGAGGAGCTGCTCCTCACCCTGCGCTCCGCCCTCGAGCGCCGCGGCCTCGTCGAGGAGCGGGACGTGCTGCTCGCCGACTCCCGGGAGCCCGGCGCCGGGGCGCTCTGGGAGGGCCCGAGCCTCTCGCGCATCCGGGCCCTGCTCGAGCAGATCGCCGACACCGACGTCACGGTGCTGATCCGCGGCGAGAGCGGGGTGGGGAAGGAGATCGTGGCGCGCGCCGTGCACGCCACCTCGAGCCGCAAGGACGGCCCCTTCGTCAAGGTCAACTGCGCGGCGCTGCCCGGCAACCTGCTGGAGAGCGAGCTCTTCGGCTACGAGAAGGGCGCCTTCACCGGGGCCCTCCAGCGCCGCACGGGCAAGTTCGAGAGCGCCCAGGGCGGCACGATCTTCCTGGACGAGATCGGCGAGATGAGCCCGGCCCTCCAGGCGAAGCTGCTGCACGTGCTCCAGGACCAGACCTTCGCCCGGGTGGGCGGGAACGAGGAGCTGCGGGTCGACGTGCGCGTGGTGACCGCGACCAACCGCGCCCTCGACCGCATGGTGGCCCAGGGGCAGTTCCGCGAGGACCTCTACTTCCGGCTCAACGTCGTCGCCGTCGACATCCCGCCCCTGCGCGAGCGGCGCGAAGAGATCCCGACGCTGATCGACCACTTCCACGCGCGCTACGCGGCGCGCTACGGCAAGCCGCGGCGGCCGATCTCGGCCCAGCTGCGCCGGCTGCTGGACCGCTACCCGTTCCCGGGCAACATCCGCGAGCTCGAGAACATGATGAAGCGCATCGTGGTGCTCGAGAGCGAGAGCTCGGTGCTCGGCGAGCTGCTCTCGGGCGGCGAGGCCGGGGCGGCCCGCAGCGTGAAGGCGTTCCAGAACCTCCTCGAGGAGGTCGAGGAGACCGCCGGCGACCTGCCCCTGCGCGAGGTCGGGCGCCGGGCGTCTCTCGAGGCCGAGCGCGAGGCCATCGAGCGCGTGCTCTTCCAGACCGGCTGGAACCGCAAGCAGGCCGCCCGCCTGCTCAAGGTCAGCTACAAGACCCTGCTCCAGAAGATCCGCGAGTGCGGGCTGGAGCCGGGCTGAGCGACCGCCTCGGGCGCGTAGCGCGATGCCCGGGCGCCCTGGAGTGGAAGCCCAGGCGCCCTCCTCGATGACCCGGGCGCCCACGAGGCTCAGGCGCCCGCTTCGATTAGCGGGCGCCCACGGGGCTCAGGCGCCCTCTTCGATCACCGGGCGCCCACGGGGCTCAGGCGCCCTCTTCGAGGGGCAGGGTGCGCCAGTCGAGGAACGTCTTCAGCAGCTCCTTGACGGCGGCGACGCGGTGGCGGCGCGTGCGACGCGCCCGCCAGATCCAGCCCAGGCTGCGCCAGCGGAAGCCCGAGGTCCGGAGCCGCTGGGCCTGCTGGAGCAGCATGAAGCACACGAACTCGCGCACCGACTGGGGGAACTCGCGCGGGTCGGCCAGCACGCGGTCCACGCTCGGCAGGCGGTGGGGCCGCACGCGGCGATGCCCGGCGCGGTTCTCGGCGTCGGTGTGCCAGATCGAGGCGGTGCGCCGGGTGAGCGCGATGCCCTTGTCCTGGCACGCCATCCCGACCCGCAGCCAAAGGTCCATGTCCTCGCCGTGGTGGATGCCCGGCGGGAACAGGCCGGTGCTGGCGAAGAGGTCCCGGCGCGCCAGGATCGAGCTCGAGTGCAGCGGCGAGGCCACCGAGGCGGCGCCGAAGAAGTCCACCACGATGTCGCCCTGGCCCTCGGCGAACAGGCGATCCAGGGGCTGCTCCTGCCCCTCCTCGCCCTGGACGCGGTAGCTCGCACCGGCGACCCGGGCCTCGGGATGGCGGTCGAGCACGTCGAGGAGCACGGCGAGGAAGTCCTCGTCCCACTCGTCGTCGGCGTCGAGGAAGGCGACGAACTCGCCGCGCGCCTCGAGGATCCCGCGGTTGCGGGCCACGGAGACGCCCTGGTTGTCCTGGCGGACGACGCGCAGGCGGTCGTCGCGCACGAAGCGCAGGATGTCGCTGCTGCCGTCGTCCGAGCCGTCGTCGACGACGATCAGCTCGAGGTCCTCCCAGGTCTGGCCCAGGACGGACTGCACGGCGCGGCCGACGCTCGCGCGCTTGTTGTAGAGGGGGACGATGACGGAGACCAGGGGCCGGGCGACGGGCCGATCCGCGGCGAACGGGGCCCCTCGCGCCGCAGCGCGCTCGGCTTCCCAATGCGGATAGAGCTCCAGGGCCACCCGGGGCCTCCTCTGCTTCTGCGAGGAAGTGGGGGCTGGAGGCGCTTCGTGGCAGGAAAACGGGCGTGGACCGGTCCACGCGGGCCGAGAGGGAGTCCCCGCGGGGCCCGGGCCGGCCGGGCTCGGCGCGCGGGGCCCGCGAGCTTCCTGCGGGCCCCCGGTGGCCTGGGCTAAAGAACCCCGAGGCCGCCCGGGCCCGCCCCGGGCGGTGTCCCACCGGGGCCGGAGCCGACCATGACCGCCGCCACCCGGATCGAAGCCTGCCCGGACTACGAGCTCCCGAGCCTCGCCCGGGCCCTCGAGCCCTTCGACGGGCTGCTCGCCGAGGCCCTGCGGCCGGGGCAGTCCGTCACCCTGAAGCCCAACTGGCTGGCCTCCCACCACCGCTACGACGCCAGCGAGTGGCGCTCCGTCATCACCCACCCGAACTTCATCACCGCGGTGCTCCAGAAGGTGGTGGGCCACCTGGGCGGCTCGGGCCGGGTCGCGATCGCCGACTCACCCCAGACCGACTGCCAGTGGGCGCTGCTCGAGAAGCGGATGCACGCCGAGCAGTGGCGGCGCATCGGTGCCGAGGCCGGCGTCGAGGTGGAGGTCCTCGACCTGCGCGAGCAGGAGTTCCGGGTGCAGGACGGCGTGGTGCTGGAGCGCCGCAAGCGCCCCGGGGATCCGCGCGGCTCGGTGGAGTTCGACCTGGCCGGCGGGTCCGAGTTCGTGGGGCACGCGCCCTCGCCGCTCGGCTACTACGGCTCCGACTACGTGTCGAGCGAGACCACCGCGGCCCACAGCGGCGGCCATCACCGCTACCGCGTCTCGCGCACCGTGATCGAGTCGGACGTGTTCATCAACCTGCCCAAGTGGAAGACCCACAAGAAGGCGGGGATCACCTGCTCGCTCAAGAACCTGGTCGGGATCAACACCTACAAGAACTTCCTGCCCCACCACAACGAGGGCACGCCGGCCCGGGGCGGCGACCAGTTCCCGTCGGACGACGCCCGCAGCAGCCTGGAGGGCGCGCTGCTGCGCCGCTTCAAGGCCGTGCTGTTCGGCCGGGAGCGCTACGGGCGCCTGCTCGTCCCGGTGAAGCGCCTCGGCGCGCGGGTGTTCGGCGAGACGCGGGACCAGATCCGCAACGGGAACTGGTACGGGAACGACACGATCTGGCGCATGATCCTCGACCTGAACAAGCTCCTGCTCTACGGCGAGCCCGACGGCCGCCTGCGGCCCGCGGGCGCGGCGTCCCGCAAGCCCTACCTCTCGATCGTGGACGGCATCGTGGCCGGGGAGGGGAACGGCCCCGAGGCGCCCGACGCCCTCGCGGCCGGGATGATCCTGGGCGGCAGCGACCCCGTGAGCGTGGACTTCGCGGCGGCGCGGCTGATGGGCTTCGACCCGCGCAAGATCCCGAGCATCGCCAACGCGTTCCGCATCGCGCACCATCCCCTCGTCGACTTCGACCCGGAGCAGGTCGCCCTGGTGAGCGACGGCCTGCCCGCCCTCGCGGGCCCCCTCGCCGAGCTCCCGCCGGGCTCGGGCTTCCGCTTCGAGCCCCACTTCGGCTGGAAGGGCCACATCGAGCTCGGCGACCGGGCGGCCGCCTGAGCCGGCGCCCGGCGGCGCGGCTCAGGCGCGCTCCAGCAGCTCGTCGTAGATGCCGCGCAGGGTGCCGGCGCGCGCCGCGATGGAGTAGCGCTCGCGGGCGGTGCGCGCGGCCTCGGCCCCGAGGGCGCGGAGCCGGCCCGGGTCGTCGAGCAGCGCCCGCAGGTGCTCGGCCACGGCGGCCTCGTCCACGGGCTCGTCGAAGACGTGCCCGGTGCGTCCCTCGTCGACGATCTCGCGCCCGATGCCGTCGAGGGAGGACACCAGGCAGGGCAGCCCGCACGCCATGGCCTCGGCGGTCACCGTGCCGAAGCCCTCGCGCCGCGAGAGCAGCGCGAAGACGTCCGAGGCGGCGAGCCAGCGCTCGACGTCGTCGCTTCGCCCGGTGATGCGGATCGTGCCCGCGAGCTCCGGCCGTGCGGCCAGGGCCTCGAGCTCGCGCACGTGGGGGAGGTGCTCGGCCCGCAGGCCCTCCGCCACCGAGGCCGGCCCCACCAGCAGCAGCAGGTCGCGGCCCGGGCGCGGCCCGGTGCGGGCCCAGGCCCGGGCCAGGCGGTCCATGCCCTTGCGGGCCATCAGCGAGCCCACGCTCACCACGACCCGCGCCTCGGGCGGGACGTCGAGCGAGGCGCGGGCGGCGCGCCGCTCGTCCTCGCCCGGCGGCCGGAAGCGCTCGAGGTCGATGCCCGGGTGCAGGCAGCGGAAGCGCTCCTCCGGGATGCCGGCCTCGGCGAGCAGGGGCCGGAACGCGTCGGAGACGCCGATCCAGCGGTCGGCGTCGCGCAGCAGCGCGAGCTTGAGCCCGCCGAGGCGCTGGCCTCGGATCGTGAGCGGGTCGTCGGACCCGATCAGCGTCATCTCGAGGATCCAGGGCAGGCCGAGCCGGCGCAGCGTCGGCAGCACCAGGAAGAACTCCGGACCGAAGCAGGTGGTGTGGATCAGGTCGTAGTCGCGGCGGTGGCGGCGCAGGAAGCCACGCAGGCGCCAGGCGCCGCGGAGCGCGGCACCGGGCTCGCCCGGTGCGGGTCGCAGCCGCTTCACGCGCGGGTCCTCGGCGGCCCGCCAGGTCACCTCGGAGAACGGTCGGCGCACCACGACGTCCGCGGCGACGCCGTGCGCCTCGAGCTGGGGCAGCAGCTGCTCCCACAGGATGCCGTGACCCGAGAAGTCCGGGGGGTACAGGCCGAGCAGGCTGCAGACCCGGATGCGAGGCGGCGTCACGGGCGGGGAGTGCGGGCCCGGCGGCGCGCCACGAGCTCCCGCCACAGCGCCGTCAGCGCGTCCACCCGGGTCTCCATGGAGAAGCGCTCGCGGGCGGCGCGCACGCCGGCGCGCCCCATCTTCTCGCGCAGCGGCTCGTCCTCGAGCAGCGCCCGCAGCTTCCGCGCCACGTCGCCCGCATCGTCGGGATGCTCGGCCACCAGGCCCGTCTCGCCCTCGGCGACGAGATCGGCCCCGATCCCGTCGAGCGGGCTCACGATGCAGGGCAGGCCGCTCGCCAGCGCCTCGAGGATCACGTTCCCGAGGCCCTCGCGCCGGGAGAGGAACAGGAACACGTCCGAGGCGCCCATGTACTCCTCCACCTCCTCGACCTGTCCCATGAAGCGGACCGTCCCCGCCAGGTTCGGCGCCTCGGCGGCGCGCCGCAGGCCGGCCGCGTGCTCCACGAACTCCGGGAGCAGGCCGTTCTCGACGCGGTCCGGTCCGAGGACGACGAGCAGGTCGCGCCCGACCACGGGGCTCGTCTGGCGCCAGGCGTCGAGCACCCGGTCCATCCCCTTGCGCGGGATCACGGAGCCGACGGAGACCACGAGCCGCGCGTCCTCGGGCACGTCGAGCTTGGCGCGCAGCGCGCGGCGCTCCTCGGCGGTGCGGGGCCGGTAGCGCTCGAGGTCCACGCCGCAGTAGATCCGGTGGAACTCGGAGTCGGGGATGCCCACGGCCCGGAGGGTGGGCAGGAAGACCCAGGAGATGCCGACCCACGCATCGACCCGGCGCAGCAGCGCGAGCTTGCGGTGGCCGAGGGGCGAGCGGGAGATGCGCACCGGGTCGTCGCCGCCGAGCTGCACCATCTCCGCCACGCTGGCGATGCCCAGGCGCTCCAGGTACGGCAGGTTCAGCACGAAGTCCCAGGAGGCGGGCGTCGAGTGCACGACGTCGTAGCGGTGCGCGTTCTCCCGCAGGTGGCGGCGGAACTGGAGCGTGCGCACGACGTTGGGCCAGACGCCGTCGCCCGGGCGCAGGTCCCGGTGGATCGGGACGCCCTCCTCGGGCCAGGGGGCGTCGATCATCGGCCGCCGCGTCAGCACCGTGATCGAGACGCCGCGCTCGGCGAAGAACGGGAAGCACTGGCGGAACTGGACCGCGTGTCCCGCGAAGTCCGGAGGCCAGGGGTACATGGCCAGGCAGACGCGCAGCGCGGGCTCGCTCCCCACGGTCACCTCCGGCACCCGCACGCGTTCCATCGAGGCGCCCGCACGCGCGCAACGGTAGTCTCCGCCCCTCGCGATCTCCAGCCCGGGCGCGCGCCCGGGCCCGTCGCCGTGGTGCTCGCCCGATGGCCTGCCGGGATGATGTATGCTGGCCGGCCGTCATGAGCCCCGGCGAGACCCGACGACCGGACTTCCTGCTGCTCGGTGCCCCGAAGTGCGGGACCACCTCCCTGGCCGCCTATCTCGGCCAGCACCCGGACGTCTGCTTCTCCTACCCCAAGGAGCCGGTGTTCTTCGAGGCCGAGTACGAGAAGGGGCTCGACTTCTACTGGCGCAAGTACTTCGCGCACTGGCAGGGGGAGCGCATCGCGGGCGAGGGCCGCGTCTTCCACCTGTTCCTGCCCTTCGCTCCCGAGCGCATCCGCGCGAGCCTGCCCGAGGCGCGCCTGATCGCGCTGCTGCGCAACCCCGTGGACCGCGCCTACTCCCACTGGTGGCATCGCTTCAGCCGCGGGCTCGAGACCCTCTCCTTCGCCGCGGCCATCGAGCACGACCTCGCCCACGACGACGGCGTGGAGCGCTTCTCCGGAGAGGAGGGCGCGAAGCGCTGGCGGGAGGGCCTGGTGAACCTCGGCGTCACCACGCGCCACGGGCTCTACCTCGAGGTCGGGCGCTACGCCGAGCAGCTCGAGCGCTACGGCGCGCTCTTCGACTGGGACCGGATCAAGGTGCTCTTCTACGAGGACCTGAGCCGCGACCCGCGGGCCCTGACCCGGGAGGTGTGGAGCTTCCTCGGCGTCGACCCGAGTGCCCCCCTCGCGGATGCCGAGGCCCGCAACGTGCGGCGCCAGGCCGTCCGCACCCCGGCCGCGGCTCGCGTCCTCCAGGTCGGCGAGGCGCTGCGGCGCTTCGTCCCCGCGAGCCTGCGCCCGCGCCTGCGGGCCCTGCTGCCCGAGCGCACCGCGCAGCAGCCCCCTCTCGACCCCGGGCTGCGGCGCGAGCTGGAGCACTACTTCCGGCCCCACAACGAGCGGCTCGAGAGGCTCGTCGGACGCGACCTCTCGGCCTGGGGCGCCGCCTCCCGCTAGGCGGGAGCGGGCGGGAGGCCGGGCCCATGCGCAGGATCGCCGCCGCCGGCGGGCTGCTCGCGTTCACGCTCGCCGCCTCCCTGGGCGTCGGCGAGCTCTTCGTGCGCCTGCTGCTCCCGGCGCCGAGCCACTACCGGGTCTACGCCGCGGGCCTCGACTTCACCTTCGAGCCGCGCAGCGAGATCATGCCCGGCGTCTCCGGTCCGTCCCGCTTCGTCACCAACTCCCAGGGCATGCGGGCCGACGAGCCCACCGGCGACGAGACCTGGCGGATCCTCGCCGTGGGAGGCAGCACCACCCAGTGCCTGTACCTCGACCAGGCCGAGGCCTGGCCCCAGCGGCTCCAGGAGCTGCTGCGCGAGGACACGGGCCAGCGGGTCTGGGTGGGGAACGTCGGCAAGGCCGGGCGCTACAGCTCGGAGCACGTGCTCCAGGTGCGCCACCTGCTCGAGCAGCACGAGGAGATCGACGCCCTGGTGCTGCTGCTCGGCGCGAACGACGCCTACCGCCGGCTCGGCGCGGAGCGCTACCGCCCGCGGGACCCCGAGCGGCCCGAAGACCGCGCCTACCTGCTGCCCCGGGCCTTCGAGGAGTTCCCCCTCGAGTTCGCGCTGGTCCCGCCGAGCCGCTCGGCCCTCTACGGCCTGCTCGACCGCACCCGCCGCCAGCTGCGCTCGCGGTCCAACTGGCGGAACATCGAGGACCGCGCCGGCCGGAACTACGCGGTCTGGCGCGAGCATCGCGCCGGGGCGGCGCGGCTCCGCGACGCGCTCCCCGACCTCGGCGACGCCCTCGAGGAGTACGTGGGCAACCTGGACCGCATGGCCGCCCTCGCCCGCGAGCACGCCGTGCGCGTCGTCTTCCTCACCCAGCCCACGATCTACCGCGACGACCTCCCCGAGCGCGAGCGCTCGCTGCTCTGGATGGGCCGCGTCGGGCCGCTCGGCGAACTCGGCACCAACGACTACTACTCGGTCGCGTCCCTGGCCCGGGCCTTCGCGACCTACAACGAGGCGCTGCTCGGCTTCTGCCGGGAGAGCGGGTCGGACTGCATCGACCTCGCGGCCGCGCTCCCCAAGGACACGCGCTCCTTCTACGACGACGTGCACTTCAACGAGGAGGGCGCCGAGCGGGTCGCCCGGGCGCTGCTCGGGCACCTGCGCGCCCGGCCGCCCTTCGCGGACTGACCTCCGGCGGCACGCTTTCCCCCAGGGGAGGCGGGCTTCGCCAGATCGGCCGCGCCGCGGCGGCCCCCCGAAGGGCACCGCCGTGTATCATGTGCCGTTCCCGTCGCGGGGCGGACCCAGGCAGCCGGCATGTACTCGATCGTAATTCCCGTCTACAAGAACGAGGGCTCGCTCCCCGAGCTGGTCGCGGCCCTCGAGCGGGTCGACGGCGAGCTGCGCCACCCCCTCGAGGTGGTGTTCGTGGTCGACGGGAGCCCCGACCGCTCGGCGGAGCTGCTGGGCGAGCTGCTCCCCAAGGCCTCCTTCTCCTCCCAGCTGCTCGTCCACTCGCGCAACTTCGGCTCCTTCCCGGCCATCCGCACCGGCCTCGAGGCCGCCCGCGGGCCCTACTTCGCCGTGATGGCGGCCGACCTCCAGGAGCCCCCGGAGCTGATGCTCGAGTTCTTCCAGGCCCTGGAGAACGAGGGCGTGGACGCCGCCATCGGGGTGCGGGCCGGGCGCGACGATCCGCCGCTGAAGCGCGCCACGTCCCAGGCCTACTGGTGGCTCTACCGGCGGCTGGTGCAGCGCGAGATGCCCGAGGGCGGCGTGGACGTGTTCGGCTGCAACCTCGTGATCCGCGACCACCTGATCTCCCTCGACGAGCGCAACAGCTCGCTGGTGGGGCTGCTCTTCTGGCTGGGCTTCCGGCGCAAGCTGGTGCCCTACCGCCGGCTGCCCCGCCGCCACGGCAGCAGCGGCTGGACCCTCGGCCGCAGCCTCCGCTACGTGATGGACAGCGCCTTCGCGTTCTCGGACCTGCCGATCCGGCTGCTGGTGATCCTCGGCGCCCTGGGCCTCGCCTTCTCCCTGGTGTTCGGGAGCTTCGTGTTCGTGGCGCGGCTGCTGGGCTCGGACATGGTGGCCGGCTACGCGGCCACCATCGTGACCCTCACCTTCTTCGGCGGCCTCAACACCTTCGGCCTCGGCATCATCGGCTCCTACATCTGGCGCAACTTCGAGAACTCGAAGGGCCGGCCCCAGGCCATCGTGATGGCCCGCCGGGAGTTCGAGGGGGAGCGCAGCCCGTGAGCCGGGAGGGCGTCCACCCCCTCGCGGCGTGCGAGACCGACGACGTCGGGCACGGCACGCGCATCGCGGCCTTCGCCCACGTGGAGGAGGGCGCCGTCATCGGCGCCCACTGCGAGCTCGGCGAGCACGTCTCGATCCGGCGCGGGGTGGTGATCGGCAACGGCGTGCGGATCGAGGCCGGCGCCCAGGCCTGGCTCGGCGTGGTGGTCGAGGACGACGTCACCATCGGCCCCAACGTGACCCTGGGCGCCGACTCCTTCGACCACAAGTCGCCGCCCGAGGCCCGCACCATCGTGCACGCCCGGGCCTGCCTCGGCGCCAACGCGACGATCTTCCGCGGCGTGAACGTCGGCCAGAACGCCCGGATCGGGCCGGGCTCGGTGGTGAACCGGACCGTGCCCGCCAACTCCGTCGTGGTGGGCAACCCGGCGCGCATCAGCGGCTACGTGGATTCGGCGCCGGCCGCGGAGCCGGTCAAGATGGTCCGCCCGGTGCCCCAGGAGTTCGAGGGCGTGCGCCGGACCGGGGTCCGGGGCGTCACCCTGCACCAGCTTCCGCGGATCATCGACATGCGCGGCATCCTCTCGGTGGGGGAGTTCGAGCGCGACATCCCCTTCCCGGTGCGGCGCTACTTCATGGTCTTCGACGTGGAGAGCGAGGAGGTGCGCGGCGAGCACGCCCACCGCGCCTGCCACCAGTTCCTGGTGTGCGTGAGCGGGAGCACCGCGGTGGTGGCCGACGACGGCGAGACCCGCGAGGAGTTCCTGCTGAGCGACCCCAGCATCGGCATCTACCTGCCGCCCATGGTCTGGGCGACCCAGTACAAGTACAGCGCCGACGCCAAGCTGCTCGTGTTCGCCTCGGACTACTACGATCCCGACGACTACATCCGGGACTACGAGCAGTTCCTCGCCGAGCTGCGCGGCGGACGTCCCTGAGCGGCAGCGCCCGCCATCTCCGCCCCCGGCGCCGCCGCGCCCTCGCCCTCGCCGGGCTGGCCGGCGTGGCGCTGGTGGCGGCGTGCGGCCGGCCCGCGGCCTCGGTGGACACGGGAGCCGGCGGGGTGGCGGCGGCCGTGCCCGCCGAGGGGGCGCGGGTCGAGCGCCTGGCCCCGCACCCCGAGCTGGCCACGATCGCGGCTCGGCCCTGCGACGTCGTGGTGGGGCCCGAGCAGGCGCCCCGCCTCGCGAGCATCCTGAACGGCCCGGGCCGGGAGTTCTGCTTCGAGCCCGGGGACTACACCTGCCCCCACGGCGACGCGCCCCGCTGCCGGGGCGCCGCCCCGGAGTGGATCGAGATCCACGCCGGCGGCCGCCCCGGCGCGCCGAAGACCCTCCGTCCGCGAAGCGACCCCGGCGTGCACGCCTTCCACCGCGCGCCGCAGGAGCGCGTGGTGCTGCCCGGGCTGGCGTTCCGGTCGGTCCGCCACTGGCGGGTCCGGGGCCTCGTGGTCCGCCCGCGCCGGGTCCGCAAGAGCCGCAGCATCGTCAAGCTCGACCGCGTGAAGGACTCCGTGTTCGACGCCAACTGGATCGACGGCAGCCGGTTGGGGACCCGCGGGGCGGGCGTCTACGAGGGTCTCCAGTGCCAGACGGACTGCGACCGGAACTTCATCCAGCGCAACCTCTTCACCGATCCGCCCGCCGAGGCGGAGGCGGACATCAACGCCATCTCGCTGGTCGCGTCGAGCCGGCCGGGCCTCGACCACGACGGGAACTTCATCCTCGACAACGAGTGCCGCAACTGGTCCTGCGTGAACCTCTCCACCCACCTCGCGCCCCACGCCAAGAACCCGCGCCGCAACTGCTTCGACCCCGTGTTCGGCCTGAAGAGCTTCGCCCGCAACACCCGCATCGAGGGCAACGACGCCTGGGTGTCCCGGGACCGCTACTACTCCTGCACCCGGGGCCAGGGGCACGCCCCGGATCCCACCCAGGGCGAGCTCGACGAGTGCGCCTGCACCGAGGCGTTCTACGAGAGCAAGCACTTCCCGGGCCCGGGCTTCGAGAACCGCTGGAAGGGCAACCGCGCCTGGGGAGCGCGCCCGGGGCAGCGCTCGGCGCCCGGGTTCCGGGCCTGCGGAGGCTCGGCCCACGTCGGGGCCGGCTTCTCCTCGGGCAACGCCTGCCACGGCTTCGAGGTCGTCGAGGACAACCGCTTCTGGGACGTCTCGAGCTTCGGGATCGGCGTCAACTCCCGGTCCGGCCACGTCCGCGTCACCGACAACCTGGTGTTCGACGTGAAGCGGGTGATGACGCCGAAGGGCGCGCGCTTCCCGGTACGCGGCGCCGGCGTCGCGATCCACTTCTTCGAGGGGACCCGCTCGGCCAGCGCCTACCGCAACCGCATCGTCGCCGACCCTGCGCGGGGCTTCCGGGTGGCCAACAGCTTCGAGGACGGCTGCGAGGAGCTCGATGCCCGCTGCAACGTGGTGGTCGCGCCGGACAACGTGCGCGGGCCGGGCGGGCGGCGCGGGGCCGCGGTCTCCACCCGCCACAACTTCTTCTACGCCGAGGGCGACGCCTCGCGGGTCGCCTTCAACCTGACCGACTGCAAGGGCGGCCGCGACGGCAACGGGACCGGCGACGGCCGCTGCGAGGACGGGGCGGGCGCGGTGGACCGCGTCTACCGCAGCGTGGCGGACGCGGCCATGCAGGAGCTGTGCATCGAGCACCGGCGCTGGACCGGGCCGCGCACGGTGTGCGTCGCCAACGCCGCCACGACGCCGGCGAGCCCCCACGCCCCCGAGCGCCACCCGGAGCAGTGCGGGCGCTAGGAGCGGAGGGGAGTCAGGAGGGCGCCGAGGTGCGCGGCCCGGGGCCGCGGGTGTCGCTCGCGTCGATCCCCTCGATCACGGCGAGGAGGCGTCGGCGGGCCGCGGCAGCCTCGGGGCCGCCCTCGCCGGGCCGCAGCGGCCGCTCCTCGAAAGGGTCCCGGCGCATGTCGAACAGGCGGCCGTCCTCGAGGAGCTTCCAGTCCCGGCCGCGCACCGCGCGGCTGTCGCGCTCGGGGTACCAGGTCTCGGCGTAGATCCACTCCCGGCGCGGACCGGAGCGGTCGAGGAGCTCGGGGACGAAGCTCTTGCCGTCGAGCCCGGTGCCGGGATCGCCGCCGGACAGCTCGGCGAGGGTCGGCAGGAAGTCGCTCAGGTCCACCAGGTCCTCGCACACGCTGCCCGCCGGAACCGTCCCGGGCCAGCTCGCGAGCAGCGGCACGCGGATCCCCAGGTCCGTGAGGCTTCCCTTGCCCCCGGCCCGTGTCCGGCCGGCGAAGCTCGAGGAGATGTTCTTGTCGGTGCCGTTGTCCGCGGTGAACAGGACGAGGGTGTCCTGCCGGATCCCGCGGCGGTCGAGGGCGTCGAGGATGCGGCCCACCAGGCCGTCCATGTAGGCGATGTAGTCGCTGAACACCGGGCCCCGCACGCGCACCTGCACCGGCGTGGGCATCTGGTGGATCGCGCGCACCAGCAGGCCGCTGTCGGGCGTGGGCTCGAAGGGGCCGTGGGGGAGGAGCAGGGGGTAGTAGACGAGGAAGGGCGCGTCGCCCGCGCCCTCGATGAACTGCACCAGGAACTCGCTGCACACGTCCGGGCCGTAGCGCCCCTCGAGCCCCGGGCGCAGCCCGCCGTTCTGCCAGATGGCGGGGTTCCAGTACTTCGGCGGGACCCGGCCGCCGCTGCCGTCGTCGAACCACCAGGTCCAGAAGGCGGACTGGTCGAAGCCGCAACGCTGGGGATGGTCGGCCTGGCCCGGCTCGTGGAAGTGGCAGAGCTGCCACTTGCCCGCGGCCGCCGTCCCGTAGCCGGCCTGCTTGAGGACGTGGGCGAAGGTGCGCTCCCGGGCGGGATCGAGCTTCCCCCAGCCCTCGTAGTTGCGCAGCGGGTACTTGCCCGTCATCAGCTGGAGCCGCGAGGGCCCGCACCACGGCGTGGAGTAGGCGTGCTCGAAGCGTCGGCCCCCGGCCGCCATGGCGTCGAGCACGGGCGTCGCGTAGGAGGTGCCGCCGTAGGTCCCGAGGCACTCGCGTCCCAGGTCGTCGGCCACGATCAGCACGACGTTGGGAGGCCGGGCCCCGGCGCCGCCTCGCGCCGCCCGGGCGCGCTCGGTCCGGCCGAGCGCCGCGCCCGCCGCGAGACCGCCCACGCCGGCCAGGAACTCGCGGCGCGTCGTGCTGCCCGCGGCGTCCCGTCCTGTTCGCGAGCGGCGGTCCATGGCGCGCGGATGGTGGCCCGGAAGCCCTACCCCTGCAAGCGGCTCTTCGGGCGTTCCAGCGCCAGGCGCTAGGCGCTCGGCTCCCCCGCGCCGGGCTCCCCGGGCCTTGGCGTGGGCACGACGAGCAGGGGCAGCGGGCTCGCGCGCAGCACGGCCTCGCTGACGCTCCCGAGCAGTGCGCGCCGCAGCGTGCCGCGCCCGTGACGGCCGACCACGATCACGTCGGCGTGCAGCCGCTCCGCCTCGGCGAGGATCGTCTCCGCCGTCGGGCCCCGGACGAGCAGCGCCGTGGCGTCGAGGCCCCGGCCTCGCAGGGACTCCGCGAGGGCCTGGATGGCCCGGTGCTCGGCGCGCAGCTCGGCCGCGACCCGGTCGCGCACGACGTCGGGGCCGGCGTCGTAGCCGACGAACTCGGGATCCGGCGCCGCGACGTGCAGCACCCAGACGCGGCTCGGCGAGGCGCCCGCGAGCTCGGCGGCGCGCTCCAGCACGGCGGGGGTGCCCTCGGAGAGGTCCACGGCGGCGAGGATCTCCCGCATGGGCGGCGGCTCCGCTAGCCCCGCCAGGCGTTGCAGGCCGCCACCACCCGCTCCACCTCGGCGTCGTCGAGGTGGGGGTGGATGGGCAGCGACACCTCGCGCGCCGCGAAGGCCCGGGCCCGGGTGAGCGGCGAGAGCAGGGTCGCCGGGTCGGCGCCCCGCATCGCCTCCTGATCCGGGATCAGGTGCGGGTAGTGGCGCCCCGCCGCGACGCCGGCGGCGTCGAGGTGGGTCTCGAAGGAGGCGCGGTCCGGGGCGATCACCGGGAACAGGTGCCAGACCGACGCGGAGCCCTCGGGCACCGGCGGGATCTCCAGGGCCGGGTTGCGGATCTCGGCGCGGTAGCGCGCCGCGATCTCGCGCCGGCGGGCGGTGGCGGCGTCGAGGGCCGGGAGCAGGGCGTCGTGCAGGACCGCGGCCTGCACCTCGTCGAGGCGGCTGTTGAGCCCGAGGTGGTCGTGCTCGTACTTCGCCCGCTGGCCGTAGTCGCGCAGGCTGCGCGCCAGGGCGTCGTGCTCCGCCGAGGCGGTGAGCAGCGCGCCGCCGTCGCCCAGGCAGCCGAGGTTCTTGGTCGGGTAGAAGCTGGTCGCCGCGAGGCCCCCCACGGTCCCCACCGGCGCCCCGTCGCTGGTGGCCCCGATCGCCTGGGCGCAGTCCTCCACCACGCGTAGCTCGAAGCGCCGCTTCAGCGCGGCGAGCCGCCCGGCGGGCAGGGCGTGGCCGTAGAGGTGGACCGGCACCAGGAAGCGCACCTCCGGGTGCTCCTCCAGGGCCTTCTCGGCGAGGTCGAGGTCGAGCAGCCCCGAGTCGTCGACGTCCACGAAGACGGGCTCGCCGCCGGCGCGGATCACCGCCAGCGCGGTGGCGAAGGCCGAGAGCGGCGTGGTCAGCACCCGGTCTCCCGGCGCCAGGCCCAGGCAGCGCAGCCCGATCTCGATGGCGTCGAGCCCCGATGCGCAGCCCACGCAGTGGGGCAGCCCCCAGCGCTCCGCCAGGGCGGCCTCGAAGGCCTCCACCTCGCGGCCGAGCACCAGCCAGCCGCTCGCGCCCACCCGGTCCACGGCGGCCAGGGCGGCCTCGCGGATGCGCGTCCACTGGGCGCGGAAGTCGTTGGCGGGGATCCGGGCGGGGGCGGTCTTGGTCTCGGGAGCGCTCGCCATGGGACCGGAAGTCTACCAGCTAGCTGAGCGAGCCCATCGGGCTCGCTTTGCGCCGGAAGCCGACCCATCCTGGGTCGGCCTCCTAGCGCCGCAGGCGGTTCGCGACGTACACGCAGGGCTTCATCAACGCGTAGCGCTTGAGCTCGCTGCCGAGCAGCTTCGAGTCGAGGCGCGGCGGGCCGGGGCTGCGCTGGAAGGCGGCGACGTCCTCGGCCAGGCCGGGGCCGTACTTCTCCCGCTGGCGCGGGTAGAGCTCGTCGCGCACGTAGCGGTACAGCTCGAGGTCCGCCCGGTTCGCGTCCTCGAGCTGCTCCCGGGTGGCGGGGTCCGAGAGCAGGCCGCGCTTGATGGTGTTGTCCGGTGCGACGTTCTCCGCGCGGTACGCGATGCGCAGGCGCGGGTCCCCGGCGAAGCGCTGGAGCATCACCAGGGACTCGTCGAAGTGCTCCGACAGGCCCACGAAGAAGAAGCGCTCCTCGAGCACCCGGATGGCGGCCTCGAAGTCCTCGCTCCCGACGAGCTTCTGGGTCTGGAAGTTGCGCTGCCGGGGCAGCCGCACCCACTCCTCGAAGGGGCGCGGGTCGCCCTCCCACTCCACGCGGTACTGGTAGTGGGAGGCGGCGCGCTGGAGGGGCTCGCGCAGGAAGGTCCACCAGCGGATGCCGGGGCAGGCGTCGCCGACGTCGGTCCAGGGCTTGAGCCAGTGCCCGCCCACCGCGTCGAGGCGCGGGTAGAGGCGGCGCAGGGCCCGCATGTCCCGGGCGGAGAAGTACTCGTCGGCGAGGCTCCAGCGCTCCACCGTGGCGTAGCGGGCGCCGTAGGAGCGCTTGAAGATCTGGTGCACCGACATCCCGGCGGTCTTCTCGATGTGGACGAAGGCGAGCATCGGCGGCCGGTGATCCTACACCGGCGGCGGGTCGGGTGCCCTCCCGTGGGGTAGCCTCTACGCCCGCGCCGCGCGCCTTCGGGATCGGCGCACGGCATGCACGGCGCAGGGGGGCCAGGGGAGCAGATGGCAGCGGACCCGGGTCGGATCGACCGCCCCGTCTTCCTGGTCGGCACCGGGCGCAGCGGCACGACGGTCGTCTTCGAGACCCTCGCCAACCATCCCGACGTGGGCTGGTTCTCCTACCACCTCGACCGGCTGCCGCGCCTGCCGGTCCTGGCCCTCGCGGCCCGGCTGTGCGACGTGAGCCCGGTCTTCCGCAAGGCGGTGACGGCCTCGGACGAGCGCCGGCCCTGGCTCGAGCGGCTCCGGGACGGACCCTCGGAGGCGTACAACGTCTGGGAGAGCGTGTGCGGCGAGAAGTTCCGCTACGACTACCTGCTCGACCGCCGCGCCAGCGAGGAGGAGCGCGCCGCGACCCGGAGCCTGGTGGGGAAGGTGCTGGCCTGGGAGGGCAAGTCGCGCTTCGCCGCCAAGGTCACGGGGCCGGCGCGCATGGGGTTCCTGCTGAGCCTCTTCCCCGACGCCCGCTTCGTGAACGTGATCCGGGACGGCCGCGCCGTGGTCCACTCCCTGCTGAACGTCGACTTCTGGCGCGGCAGCTTCCGGGAGAGCGGCCCCGCCTGGGAGGGGGGGCTGCGCGAGGAGTACCGGCGCGCCTGGGAGGAGCGGGGCCGCTCGCCGCTGGTGCTGGCGGCGGTCCAGTGGCGCAACCTCGTCGAGCGCGCCCGGGAGGAGCGCGACGCCCACAAGCCCGAGCGCTACGTCGAGCTGCGCTACGAGGACTTCCTCGAGGATCCCCACGGCCGCATCGACGCCCTCTGCGAGGCCTGCGATCTCGAGCCCGCGCCGCGCATCCACGACTTCATCGAGCACCGGCTGCGGCTGCGCCGGGAGCCGGACCGCTTCCGCGAGGCCCTCTCCCCCGAAGACCTGGAGACCCTGAACGACCTGCTGGGGACCCTGCTCGTGGACCTGGGGTACGAGCTCTGAGCGTCCCCGAGCCCGGCGTCCCCGAGCCCGGCGTCCCGGAGCCCCACGCGGAGGTCATGACCCCCGCGACGACCGGCGTCTTCCAGGACTGGCGCGCCAACCCGCGCAACCCCAAGGTGCAGCTCTCCCTGGCGGCCTTCCGCCTGGCCCAGCGGCTCGCCGCCGCGCCCCGGCCCGTCTTCGTCCTGGCCGTCCCCTACCTCGTGCTCTACCGCGTGGTGGTCGAGTGGATCCTGGGGATCGAGCTGCACTGGAAGCTGCGCGTCGGACCGCGCCTGCGCGTCTATCACGGCCAGGCCCTGGTGGTGAACCCGAGGTCGGTGATCGGGGCGGACTGCATCCTGCGCCACTGCACCACCCTGGGCACCAAGGAGGACGACGGCCCCGCGCCGGTCCTGGGAGACGGCGTCGACGTCGGGGCCCACGTGGTGATCCTGGGCGGAGTGCGGGTCGGCGAGGGCGCGGTGATCGGCGCCGGGTCCGTGGTGACCCGGGACGTGCCGGCGGGCGCCGTCGTGGCGGGCAACCCCGCCGAGGTGCTGGGCCCTAGGACGGCGGCGCTTCCCGAGGAGTCGCGATCTCCGAGACCGTGAAGAGGTGCTTCCCCACCCGGGTCCGGGGGATCTCCTCCACGAGCCGCACGGCGAGGGGCAGCTGGCAGTGGGCGCCCACCTCGTCGCGCACCCGAGCGAGCTCCGCCTCCACGGCCTCGCCGGGGCGGCGGCCGTCGAGCACCACGGCCAGCACGACGTCGTCCACGCTCTTCTGGCGGAACTGGAACTCGCGCACGCCCTCCACCCCGTACATCAGGTGGGTGAAGTACTCGCCGTGGATGCGACGCCCCTCGCGGTTCACGAAGAAGTCGGTGGTGCGCCCGACCTTCATCTGGATCACCGGCAGCGCCAGCCCGCAGTCGCAGGACTCCTCCCGGATCTCCACGGCGTCGCCGTTCTGGTAGCGGAGCAGCGGCATCGCCAGGTTGTCGAGGGGCGTCACGGTGACGGCTCCGGCCGCGTCCGTGGTGAGCAGGGTCATGTCCGCGATGGA
>JANQFK010000025.1 GCA_028277885.1 Myxococcota bacterium | reverse complement strand
GCGCCGCAGCCCGCGGCCGAAGCGAGCGCCGCGGCGAGGGCCAGCGCGGCGCCGAGCCTCACCGACGGCCGCGGGGCGAGCGGCGCCGCGCCGCCACGGCGTTCAGCATCTTCTCGGTGGCGATCACCGCCGCGGCGAGCTGGTCCGAGTCGACGCCCAGGGTCGAGAAGCTCCCGTCCTCGCTCCCGCCGCCCTTCCAGGTGATCACCGTCTCCACCAGGGCGCCGGTGCGGCCTCCCGGCGGGATCCGCACCCGGTAGTCCTCGAGGCGCGGCACCGGGAGCCGGAACTTGCGGGCCGCCTTCTTGAGGGCGTTCATGAAGGCGTCGTAGCCGCCGTCGCCGGTGGCCTCGCCGTGGGCCTTCTTGCCGCGCAGGCTGAGCTCCACCTCGGCCCGGGGCAGCTCGTCGCTCCCCACGGTCACGCTGTAGGAGTCCACGCGCACGAGCTGGTCCCGCGGCGTCTTCAGCACGTCGGCGATGATGAAGCGCAGGTCCTCGGGCACCACGGTGTGCTTCTTGTCCCCGAGCTCGACGATGCGCTGGAGCACCAGGGCCCGGTTCTCCTCGGAGAGCTCGATGCCCAGCAGGCGCAGGTTCTGCTCCAGGGAGGCCTTGCCCGCGAGCTTGCCCAGGGCGTAGCGGCGCTTCTGGCCGAAGCGCCCCGGGGCGAGCTTGGTCTCGTAGAGCGCGCCCTTGGCGTCCCCGTCGGCGTGGATGCCGCCGGTCTGGGTGAAGACGTCGCGGCCCACCACCGGCGCGTTGGCGCTCACGTCCTTGCCGCTGAAGGTCTCCACCAGCTTCGAGACCGCCACCAGGCGCGACTCGTCCGCCCCGGTGCGCAGCTCCGTGGTGTCGTGGATCGCGGCCACCACCTCGGCCAGCCGGGTGTTGCCGGCGCGCTCGCCCATGCCGTTCACGCTGGTGTGCACGCCCCGGGCGCCGGCCTGCACCGCCGCCAGGCAGTTCGCCGTGGCCAGTCCGTAGTCGTTGTGGGCGTGGAACTCGAAGTGCACGTCGGGCCAGGTGGAGGTCATGAGCCCGACGTAGCGGGTCACGTCGGCGGGGCCGAGCACGCCCAGGGTGTCGGCCAGGTAGATGCGCTGGACCTTCAGATCGATCAGGAGCTTCACCATGGAGAACACGTAGTCGAAGGAGTCGCGCACCCCGCTCGACCAGTCCTCGAGGTAGACGTTCACGCCCAGGCGGCGCCGGCGCGCGTAGCGGACCGTCTCCGCCACCTTGGCGCGGTGCTTCTCGGGGGTGGTGCGGAGCTGGCCCAGGCAGTGGCGCTCGGAGCCCTTCACCAGCAGGTTGAGGACCCGCGCACCGACCTCGACGATCCAGTCCACGGAGAGCTTGCCGTCGCAGTAGCCCATCAGCTCCACGCGGGGCAGCAGGTCGGCGCGGCGCGCCCAGCGCGCGATGCGCCGCGCGGCCTCGCGCTCGCCCTCGGAGACCCGCGTCTGGGCGATCTCGATGCGGTCCACGCCGACGTCGGTGAGCAGCATGCGCGCGAGCTGGAGCTTCTCGGCGGGCGTGTAGGCGACCTCCGGGGTCTGCTCCCCGTCGCGCAGGGTGGTGTCCATCACCTGGATCCGCGCCGCGGCCGAGCGGCTGCTGGCGCGCTTGCGCCGCGTCGCGGGCCGGGCGGCGGACCTGGAGCGTGTGCGGGTCTCGGCCATGGAGCCCCCAAGGGTACCCGCTCGCCCGGGATGGGGAACGGTACCCTTGGCGGCGTGCAGCCCTCCGCCGCGCCGCCTGGCCCGCCCCCCGCGTCCCGCTCCTTCCGGGTCTCGGGAGCCGATGCGGGCACGCGCCTCGACGCCTTCCTCGCCGCCCGGCTGTGCGTCTCCCGGGCGGAGGCCCGCCGCCTGCTCCTGGGGGGCGGGGTCTCGCTCGACGGGCGGCCCGTCGGCGGCGGCCAGAAGGGCACGCCCGTGGCCGAGGGCTCCCGGGTGGCGGTGGGCCGCTTCACCCCGCCCGCCGAGCGGCGCCCCCGGCCCGAGCCCGACGCGCCGCTCGGGGTGCTGGGCCGGGGCCCGGGCTGGATCGCGGTGGACAAGCCCGCCGGGGTCCCGGTGCACCCCTTCCGGGAGGAGGAGACCGGCTGCATGCTGAACCGGCTGGTGGCGCGGGAGCCCGGGGTGGTCGGCGTGGGCGAGGACGGGCTGCGCAGCGGCGTGGTGCACCGTCTCGACGTCGACACCTCCGGCGTGCTGATCTTCGCGACCGAGGAGGCGTGCTGGCGCAGGCTGCGGCGCGCGTTCGCGACCGCGGCGGTGCGCAAGCGCTACCGCGCCATCGTCGAGGGGCGGCTCCAGGGCGAGGGGGAGCTCGAGCTCGCCCTGGTGGTGGCCCAGCACCGGCCGGCGCGGGTGCGCGTCGCGCGCGCCGGCGAGGAGCGACGGGCGCGGACCACGCGGCTCGCCTGGCGCAGCCTCGAGGCCGGCTCCGCGGCGAGCCTCGTCGAGGTGCGGCCCCGCACGGGCTTCCTGCACCAGATCCGCGCGAGCCTCGCCCAGCTCGGGCATCCCGTCGTCGGGGACGCGGCCTACGGTGCGAGCTCGGACGCGCCGCGTCAGATGCTCCACGCCGCGGAGGCCTCCTGGCGCGACGTCCGTGCCTCGAGCCCCGATCCCGAGGACTTCCGCCGCTGCTGGGCGGACGCGGTCGGGGGGACGCCATGACGCGCGTGCTGGTGGTGGTCGCCTCCCAGACGGGACGCACCCGGCGCATGGCCGAGGCCCTGGCCGAAGGCGCCCGGGCGGCGCGGGCCGACGTCGTGCTGCGCGACGCCGGCGACGTCGGCGACGACGACCTGCTCTCCGCCGACGCGGTGGTGGTCGGCAGCGGCGTCCACATGGGCGGCATCGAGGCGTCGATGCGGGCGTTCCTGGCGCGCACGTCGCCGCTCTGGCTCCAGGGACGCCTCGCCGGGAAGCTCGGCGCCGCCTTCGTGAGCGCCGGTGCCGGCGGGCGCGGCGGCGCGGAGCTCGCCCTCGTGTCGCTGCACGCCACCCTCGCCGAGCACGGCATGCTGCTCGTCTCCATGCCGAGCCGGCTCGAGGGGTTCGCGGAGGCCGGCTGCCACTGGGGCCCCATGGCGTGGACCCACCCGCGGGGAGGAACGCCGGGACCGACCGCCGAGCACCTCGCGGCCGCGCGTGCACACGGGCGTCACGTCGCCGAGTGCACGGCACGCTGGCTGCGCGGCGCCGACACCTGAACGTCACGCACTCGACCCTCGTTTAACCCGTACGGGGGGTCGCGAATGGGCCCTGACCAAACTAAGGTTTTCTCCCAGAGGGTCTAGGGTGAAAGCCCGTCCGCCCCACGGATGGGGCAGAGCCCGACATGCCCAGAGTGGGTCTCCCTTCCCAGGGATGGTGTGAGCTGCCCCGCGCAGCACGCCGGAGGGGTGCCGTTGACCGAGATGCCGGGTCTGGCGCTCGACCTCGTCGAGTCCGCCTTCGAGGCCGCGGTCGCACCCGACCGCTGGGGTCGCTTTCTCGACGCACTCGCGGCTCCCCTCGGCGCACGGACGCTGTGCCTCGTGCTCGGCCCGCCTCGCGACTCGGCGGTCTGCCACTCGATCGGCATCGCGCCGGAGTTCGAGCGCACCAGCCTGCATCGCGTCCTCGAGCGGGAGCCCTGGCGCGAGCTCGTCGCGGGCCTGACCGAGGGTGCGATCACGAGCAACGGTGCGCTGCACGACGCCCTCAAGGGCAGCGAGTTCCAGCGCGGCTGGATGGCGCCCCAGGGTCTCGAGCACCCGCTGCTCGCGGTGCTCGACAAGGTCGACGGCGAGTGTCGCGCCAGCCTCCTCGCTTTCCGGAGCCCGGGCGAGGGCCCCTTCGCACCCGAGGGCCTGGCGCTGCTCGAGCGCCTGATCCCCCACCTTCGACGCGCGCTCTCGGTGCACCGGGAGCTCCGCACCGCGGAGTCGGTGCGCAACGCGGCCCTCGCCACCCTGGACCGGATTCCCGAGGGCTGGATCGCCCTCGGCTCCGACGCGACGGTGCTGGCCACCAACCGCAAGGCCCGGGAGATCCTGGATCGTGGGGACGGCCTCGCCGTGGACCAGGGCCGCCTGGTGGTCGCCGACCCGGCTCCGGCGGAGCGCCTGCGCCAGATGCTGGCGCGCGCCGGCGACGGCCCGCTCGCGGGCGGCACCATCGAGCTTCCCGGCACCGACGGCACGCCGCTGCGCGCCGTCGCGGCCCCGCTCCAGGGTCGCGGCTTCGCCGCGGTGCTGTTCATCGACCCGGCGCCCGGCGGCGGCGAGCAGGAGGCCCAGCGCCTGCGCGAGACCTACGGGCTCACCCACGCCGAGGCGCGGGTGGCCGGGCGCCTGGCCCAGGGCCAGCGCCTGAGCGAGATCGCCCGGGACCTGGGCATCTCGATCAACACGGTGCGCGGGCACCTGAAGCAGGTCTTCGCCAAGACCGGCACCCACCGCCAGGCCGAGCTGGTGCGCCTGGTGCTGAGCGGCCCCAGCGAGATCCAGGTCGCCGCCTCCTAGAGGCGGCCGGCCTCGCGCTTGCGCAGGATCGTGAGGCCGTCGGCGATCGGCAGCATGACGCGGTCGACACGGTCGTCTCCCGCGATCTGGTCGTTGAAGCGGCGGATGGCCTCGGTCCGCTCGTCGTCGGCGGCCGGGTCCGCGACCCGGCCACTCCAGAGCACGTTGTCCACGAGGATCAGGCCGCCGGGACGCGTGCGCCGCAGCGACTCCTCGTAGTAGACCGGGTAGCTCTCCTTGTCGGCGTCGATGAAGACGAGGTCGTAGGCCTCTTCCTCGGGCAGGGCCACCAGGGTCTCGACGGCGGGGGCGATGCGCAGCTCGATGCGCTTGGCGACGCCCGCCTCCTCCCAGAAGCGCCGGGCCACGTCGGTCCACTCCTCGCTCACGTCGCAGCACAGCAGCGAGCCGTCCTCGGGCAGGCCCCGCGCGATGCAGAGCGCCGAGTAGCCCGTGAAGGTGCCCACCTCGAGGGCGCGCCGCGCGCCGATGCTGCGGGCCAGCAGGGTGAGGAAGGCGCCCTGCTCCGGGGCGATCTGCATCATCGAGACCTCGCCCAGCTCCCGGGTCGCCTCGATCAGCCGTCGCTGCACCGCGTCGGGAGGGGTGCCGTGCTCCACCAGGTAGTCGTGGACCGGCGCGGGCAGGAAGAAGGCCTTGGGCTCGTCGGCCACCGGCTCAGCCGCCGCCGGAGTCGCGGCGCATGGAGAGCTGCATCGCCAGCGCCTTCTCGTCCTCGGCCTCGGGGATCATCCCCTTCTGCTGGTAGAACATGGACAGGCTGGTGTGGCCGAGGGGCTCGTCGGGGTCGAGCTCCACCGCCTTGCGGCCGGCCTCGATGGCGCCGTCGAGGTCGTCCAGGCGCGAGAGCGCCATGGCGAGGCCGCTCCAGGCGTTGGCGTTCCCCGGGTCGACCTCCAGGCAGCGCCGGTAGCCGGCCACCGCCTGGTCGAACTCGCCCCGGGTGAAGTGCGAGAACGCTTCCTTGTAGAGTGCGCGAGCGTCGGACATGGGCCGAGTATACTGCGCGGCCCATGGACGTGCGCACCCTGCGCTCCGGGGAGCGCGAGGCGCTCCTCGAGCTCCTCGACGGCTGGGAGATCGGCGACGGCTGGCGCGGTCGCGACTTCTTCCGCCGCTACCTCGAGCTCGATCCCACCTACGCGGACGAGAACGTCTGGGTGGCGGTCGAGGACGGTCGCCTCGAGTGCTGCGTGCAGATCTTCCCGCGGCAGCTGCGCATCGCCGGTCGCCCGGTGCCCACGGGCGGCATCGGCAGCGTGTTCAGCCGGCCCGAGCGGCGCGGCGAGGGCCTCGGCGCCCGGGTGCTCGCACGCGCCGAGGCCGCCATGGCGGAGCGCGGCATGGAGCTGGCGCTGCTCTTCGCGGGGCCCGTCGCCTGGTACGAGGGCCTCGGCTGGAGCGCGTGGCCGCGCCGCCGCCTGCTCCTCGCACGCACCGAGTCCGCCCCCGCGGTGGCGCGGCGCGGCGAGCCCTTCGACGCCGCTCGCGACCTCGCGGCGGTCCGCGCGCTGCACGAGCGCTGCGACGCCGGTCGCGAGGGCTGCGTCATCCGCGACGACGCGCTGTGGCACGCCTCGCTGCGGGTGGCCGGCAATCCGCGCGAGGACTTCCTCGTCGCCCGCGCGGCCGACCGGCTCGTCGCCTACGCGCGGGCCATCGTGCTGAACGGCCTGTTCGTGCTGAGCGAGTACGCCTGGCAGCCGGGCGGGGCCGACGCCCTGGCGGGCCTCGTGGTGGAGCTGATGGCGGCCCGCGACCCCGACCCCCTGGCCCGGGACGCCGGGCGTGAGGGCGACCTCCGCCACCACGCCGTGGCGGGCGCGGCCGGCCTCGACGCCGAGCTCGCCGAGGCCCTGGCGCGGCGCGGCGTGGGGACCCAGGAGGTCGAGGACCCCACCACGGTGCTGCGCTGCCTCGACGCCGAGGCCCTGGCGCGCCGCGTCGGCACGCGGCTCGCGCCCGGCGAGAGCCCCGAGGCCCTGATGGCGCGCCTGGCGCCGCCCGAGCGCTTCGGGTTCTGGATCGCGGACCGGTTCTGAGGGCCCGGGTCCGGGGCCGGCGCCCAAGCTAGTCTTCCCTTCCGTGAAGCGCGTGTTCCGTCTGCTGCTGGGCCGGCTCTTCGTGACCCTCGGGCTGCTGCTGGGGGTGATGCAGGTCGTGGTGGGCCACTGGGTGATCGTGGTGCTGGCCGGCCGGCCCGGCCCGGGCTGGGGCCTGGGCCTGGTGCTCGCGGCCGCCCTGGTCGTCGCCAACGGCCGCCTCATCCCGGTGCTGCGCCGCGCCCGCTCCCGCGGCGGGCTCCCGGGCGCGGCGGCGCGCGCCTACATGGCGGTGGGGGTCGCCACGCTGCTGCTCGGCACCACCATCCTGCTCTCCTGGGTCGGGCTCTTCCCGCTGGCGAGCCTGCTGGCCCTGGCCGGGGTCTCGGCGGAGACCGTGTTCGAGGTGTTCCGCGTGGCCAGCATCGCCGTCGTGGGGGCCCTGGCCGGCATGCTGCTGTGGGGCTTCACGGGCGGGCAGCTCCGCGTCGACCACACCCACGAGCGGATCCCGCTCCGCGACCTCTCGCCCTCGCTCCACGGCCTGCGCATCGTGCAGATCTCGGACCTCCACATCGGCAACGCGATGGAGGGGGAGCGCCTCGACCGCCTGGTGGACCGGGTGAACGCCCTCGAGCCGGACCTGCTGGCGGTGACGGGCGACATCTTCGACTTCGATCCCGCCCACGTGGAGGACGGGGCGCGGCGCCTGGGCCGGCTGCGCGCGCGCCTCGGCGGCTACGCGGTCCTGGGCAACCACGACACCTACACCGGGAGCGAGCTCGTGGCCGACGCCCTCGACGAGCTCGCGCCGGAGCTGCGCCTGCTGCGCGGAGAGATGGTGCGGGTGCCCGCCGAGGCGCCCCTCTACGTGGCCGGCGTCGACGACCCGGGCCACGGCTGGACGGCACGGGACGTCGAGCTCCCGCAGCTCGAGGCGCTGGCCCGGGAGAAGCCCGAGGACGGACCCGTGATCCTGCTGGTGCACCGCCCCGAGGCCTTCCCCCACGCCGCGGGCCTGGGCTTCCCGCTCGTGCTCGCCGGCCACACCCACGGCGGCCAGCTCGCCCTTCCCACCCCCGGCGGGCGACACAACCTGGCGCGCTTCATCACCCGCTTCGATCGCGGCACGTTCCGGGTGAACGGCTCGGTGCTGTACGTGAACCGCGGGATCGGGGTGGGCGGCCCGTCCCTGCGCTTCAACTGCCCGCGCGAGATCGCGACCCTCGAGCTCCACGCCGCGCTCCGCCAGGAGGCCGACCCAGGATGGGTCGGCCTCCGCCGAAGAGCGAGCCCGGAGGGCGCGCTCCGCCAGGAGGCTGACCCGAGAGGGTCCACCGACGACGCGAGAGATTCCGCGAAGCGGAATCGCAGCTAGCCGCTCCGCCTCCCGAAGGGCCACCACCAGGGGCGCTCGGCGCGATCCAGCGCCCTCTGCACGGCGTCCCGGGCGTCTTCGCGCAGGAAGTCCCCCGCCAGGGCCTCGCGGAGCGCCCTGATCGCCGCCGGGCCGCCGATCTCCGAGAGCCCCCGTGCAGAGCGCACCTGGTAGAGCGCCACGTAGTTGGACGCGTAGTGCTCGACGTACTGGTCGGCGGTCATGTCGAAGGAGGCCTCGGGATGGCGCCTCGCGAAGGCGCTGAGCTCGCCGTGGCGCTGGCGCAGGTCCGCCCGGAGGAGGGCCAGGGCCGCCGGCGAGGGGCCGTCGAGCAGGGCCCGGGCGAGGCTCGGCACCGCGCCCTCGCCCACCTCGAGCACGGCCCGGAGCTCGCCGTCGATGCACTCCTCGCACTCGAGCCACTCGACGATGCGCCTCGTGGCCTCGACCTTCTGCTCTGGCGACATCCGGTCCGGGGTCGGGAAGCGGGGCCCCGAGAAGAGGCAGGCCTGGAACGCGAGGCCCAGGACCAGGACGAGGAGCGCGACCCTTCCCACCCTCATCTCAGCGCCAGTCCATGTCGAGGGCCGGGCACTTCCGGTTCGGCGGGTTGGTGCCGTCCTTCGGCTTGCAGTCCCGCTCGATCTGCCCCGTGCGCACGCCGTTCTCGTTCAGCATGGAGATCCCGTTCACGTTGAAGCGGAAGGACTGGCCGAGGGTGAAGACGTCCCGCGAGGCGGGGCCCCCGGCCCACATCACGTTCTCGTCGGTGAAGGTCGGGTAGAGGTCGTTCACGTGGGCCCACTCGTCGCGACCGCCGTGGAGCGAGAACGCGTGACCGAACTCGTGGGCCAGGGTGGCCTGGTTGGAGTCCGTGCCGATGATGATGATGTTCCGGTCGGCCCCGCAGCTGATCCCCGTGGGCTCGAGCTCCTCGAAGAGCGAGCCGAAGGTCCTCCGCAGGAAGCCGTCCCCGAGGAAGACCGAGACCACCGAGGGGAGGTAGTAGACGTTCAGGCGGTCCGAGTCGTAGAAGGACGGCTGGACGAACGGGAGCTGGCAGGCCGTGGCGAGGGCGGTCAGCGCCCCACCGGCGTCGCTCCCCCACGCGTACTTGGGGTCGAAGGAGATGCCGGACCGGTTGGTGCGGAAGACCTCCATCGCGTAGGCGAGGTCCTCGTCGGCGTTCTCCCCCACCTGCGAGCCCACGGCGCCCATCTTCCAGATCGTCACCGGGGCCACCAGGATGGGGTCCAGGTCGGCCTGGACGACGTCCCCGCACCCGTTCCTCCAGCTCGTCTCGGGGTGGATCAGCTCCATGGCGTTCGACTCGTTGTAGACGCCGATCTCGGAGTTGCACGAGGAGGCGGTGGACCACTGCCTCACGTCGCCCACCTCGGCGACGCCGTCGACGTCGTAGATCACGTCCTCGGAGCAGCCCAGCAGGCGGCTGCCGTCGAGGGCGATCGCCGAGGGCTCGCCGCCCTGCTTGTTCAGCTGCTCGATCCGGTCGCAGGTGTTGGGGGTCGAGCACTTCGAGAGCCGGAACTCGAAGTCGATGCCGTTCACCAGCACGTTGCCCAGCCACTGCTCGACGAAGATGCTCACCTTCTCCGTGGGCGCGGCGGGGCCCGCCGCGTCGATCTCGGCCAGCACCTTCGGGTCGAGGCGGAGCTGGAGGCGGGCCAGGGGGACGGCGCCCGGGCTCTGCGGGATCTGCCGGAGCCAGCCCTCGCGCCCCCGGACCACGACGCCGTCCGGGATCGGGGTGGCGCCTCCGCCGTGCTTGGCCGCCGCCGGCAGGCCGCGGATGCTCAGGCCCTCCACGAGCCGCCCTTCCAGGCGCACCCGCCAGTCGAGGGGCGCGCCCGCCGGGCAGCCCGGGCAGCAGTCGATCACCCGACAGCCCAGTGGAACCGAGCGCGACTTCACGAGCTCGGTCATGAAGAGGGCGTCGCGGAGGCACAGGTGCTTCACGACGTGGACCGGCCAGGCGCCGGCGGGTGCCGCGAGCAGCAGGCCGAGCCCCAGGAGCAGGGCGCTTCCCCGCCTCATCCGGCCACCTCCCCCCGCCGCTCGAGGGCGAACACGTCCCGGCTGTCGCTGAGCCCGCGGATCGGGGTACGGGGGTGGGGGACCAGGTCTGCCGCGTCGCTCCCGACGGCGTGGCGGGTGGCCTCGTCGATCACCACCGAGGCGCCGAGGTCCTTGGTGAGCGCCTGGAGCCGCGCCGCCAGGTTGGTGGTGTTGCCGATGGCGGACCAGGTGTAGCGGTCCGCCGAGGGCAGCGGGCCCACGAAGGCCAGCCCCGTGGCGAGCCCGACTCCCACGGTGAGGCGTGTGGCGCGGGCCTCGGGGCTCGGCGCGGGCAGCTCCGCCACGGACTCCACGATGGCGCGCGCCGCCTCCAGGGCGCGGCGCTCCTTGTCGGGCAGCGGGTCCGGCGCGCCGAACACCGCCATGATGCCGTCGCCGCTGAAGTCCACCACCGTGCCGCCGTGGGACGAGACCGCCCGGGTGACGGCGTCGGTGTAGCGCTGCACCGTCGAGAAGATCTCCTCGGCCCGCCGACCCTCGGCGAGGCTGGTGTACCCGCGCAGGTCCGCGAACAGGATGGAGACCGCGCGCTCGCCCGCCTCGGGAGTGCGGCCCTCGGCGAGCTGGGCCGCCACCGGGGGCGGGACGTACTGCCGGAACTCCTCCTGGAGGGCCCGCGCCTCGCGCAGCAGCGCCTCGCCGCCGAGGCGGGTGAGGGTGGTGGAGAGGCTGGCGCCCACGAGGCCGAGCAGGGCCAGGTCCGTGGGGGTGTAGACGTCGCCGGATCCCTTGCGGCCCAGCACCAGGAACGCGACGAGATCGCCGCCGCGCGCGACGGGCAGCAGCACCGCGGCGGCGAGGCTGCCCAGGGCGGCGCGGTCGCCCGGGTCGAGGCGGGCGCCGAAGCTCCGGCCGGGCTCCACCTCCACGGCCGAGGTCCGCTCGGCGAGCAGGCCGAGCAGCGGGCTGCCCAGGCCGAAGTGGGGCGTGATCGCGCTGCCCCGGGCGTAGATCGGCGCGAAGGCGTCCTCGCCCCGGGCGTAGAAGACGCAGGACGCCGGCCGCAGCAGCGCGTCGAGTCGCTGGCCCACGAGGTTCGCCAGGGTGGTGATGTCGCGCGCGCCGGTGAGGTCCGCCACCAGCCGGTCGATCCCGGTCTGGAGCGCGAGGCGCTCGGAGAAGAAGGTGCGGTCGATGGCGGGGCGCAGCACCGGCTCGAGGCGGAGCAGGCCGAGGGCCAGCACCGCGGCGACGCCCACCTGCACGAGGCCCGGGTCCAGCCCCACCCGCCCGGACGCCTGCTCGGCGAGCCAGGGCACGATGGTGAGGGCCCCCACCGCGAGCCCCACCACCACGAGGGTGTAGGAGGCCGCTCCGCTGATCAGGCGGTCGACGTCGAACAGGTTCGAGCGGGTGACCCCGATCAGGATGGAGATCGGGACGATCACCAGCGTCACCTGGCTCAGGTACCAGAGCTCGGTCAGCTCGGGACGCGCCGCGGCCATCAGGTTGCCGAGCAGCACCGGGGTGAGCCCGAGGTAGACGCCCAGGATCACCCAGCGCACCTGGCGCTTGCCGAGGGCGTCGGCGCGGCGGTAGTTGCGGGTGGTGATGGCCATCAGCGTGGCCAGGACCAGGAAGCCTAGGAAGGGGTTGGCGAAGACGCCGACCTCGTGGGGGAACGGGATCCCCATCCACTTGCTGGTCCAGGTGAGGCCCAGGGCCGCGAACAGCCAGGGCCAGAGCGGCCGCCGCCGGTCCCGGGGCCAGGCGCCTTCCGGGAAATGGAAGGCGGCGCGGACCATCAGGGGCGCCCACAGGCAGCCCGTCACCGTGCGCATGGCGTAGTAGGCGTAGCTCTGGTGGACGTTGGCTCCCAGGAAGTGCAGCTCGATGCCCGTCCACACCAGGGCCGCCCAGGCGAAGGACTTCCCGAGCAGGGAGCCGGGCACGCGCAGCAGGATCAGGAGCGCGGTGGCGGCGAACACGAGGGTGAGGACCGCCTTGCGCCAGAAGCTCCCGGAGCTCACCAGGACCTCGGAGGAGGTCGCCGGGACGCCCGCGCGCTCGTAGGCGACCTCCACCCGGCCGTCCACCGCCTCGGCGAAGAGGTGGGCGTACACGGTCCAGGGCATGGCGCCGCGCAGGTCGTGGGAGCCGAAGCGGATCAGCCGGTCCCCCGGCCCGACCCCGCCCGGCCGCGGCACGTAGCCCGGCCGGTACCGGGCCACCGTCGGGTAGGCGTCCGCGCCGTCCGGGGGCCCCACCAGCAGGTGGGTCTGGTGGGGCCCGCCGCGGACGCCCTCCACGACGAAGAGACCGAAGCCGGCCAGCCAGACCGGGACCACGATCGCGAGAAGCACGAGCTCGTGCGAGCGCAGCCTCATCGCGCGCGGGGGAGGGGCGCTATCGCGCCCGGTCCGGGAGCACCGCGAGCGACTCGACGGCGCCCACGACCTCGACGCCGGCGGCCCGGGTTCCGTCGCAGTCGTCGAAGTCGCAGTCGTCGCAGTCGCCTGCGATCAGGGCCAGCCCGAAGGCGGCGATCAAGGGAGCGATGACGCGTTGGATTCTCGATCGGTTCACGGGGATCCCTCCTCGCAAGTGGGTCGATCCTATCACCCACCCCCCACTCGGATCCTGCCGTTTCTGCACGCGAGCCGCTGTGAACGGGTTCACAGCCCGGGTTTACGCCGTTCAGCGGGGGCTCAGAGGGACTTCTCGAGCACGTCGATGAGCCGGTAGCGGCGGAAGCCCACCTTCTCGTAGGCGCGCAGCGCGGTGCGGTTGGCCGGCGAGAGCATCAGCAGCGCGCTCTGCGCCTCGCCTTCGAAGCGCTGCGCCACCGCCCAGGCCACGAGGCCCGAGCCCACGCCCCGGTCGCGCAGCTCGGAGCTGACTCCGACGAACGCGACCCAAACGCGCCGCGGCCAGTGGGTCTCGAGCTCCACGAAGGCCACCACGCGCCCGTCGTGGCGCGCGACGCTGTGGTCGTGGATGCCGTCCTGGAAGAGCTGCTCCATGCGGGCCTGGCTGCGCGTCTCGAAGCCGCAGGCCGAGTAGATCTCCAGGATCGCATCGAGGTCCTCGGGCTTGGCGGCGGAGTACTCGATGCCCTCGACGCTGCGCCCGGGCGCCGCCGGCGCCTCGTCGCAACGCATCAGGTAGTGCTGGCGCACCGGCCGGAAGCCGTGGGCGGTGAGCAGCGCGTAGCCGGCGCGGTTGCGCGTGCCGATGCCCGCCGTGACCAGCTCGATGCCGAGAGCGCGGCCGTGCTCGAGAGCGCCCCGCAGCAGATCGCCGCCGAGCCCCTGGCCGCGCTCGCTGCGGTCCACCACCGGGCACACCATCCCGGCGAGGCTCGCCTTCGGGGCGCGCAGGAACCCCGACATGCCGACCACCGAGTCGCCCCCGGCGTCCGCCACCACGAGGTGCTCGCCGGGGTCGATGCCGTGGCGCTCGAACTCGGCGAGCAGCTCGGCCTCGCTCTCCCAGAGCGGGTTCAGCACGAAGTCGGCCTCGCCCCGCTGGCAGCCCGCGGCGAGTCGGGCGAGGGCCGGGGCGTCGGAGCGGCGGAAGGCACGCAGGGTGGACACCCGATCGAGTATACGCCAGCCCGACCGAGTTCCGGAACGTGGTTTGACACGCGAGTCGACGCTCTCGTAGACTGCGGATCTTTCCGCCGGTCCGAGGGATTCCAGCGCGGATCGCCAGGATCGCCTCCGTCGGCCGGCGCTCACCCCCAAGGAGATTCGTCATGGGCAAGCGGGGCAAGGCCGTCATCTGCCGCGAGTGGAACGCACCCGTCGTCGTCGAGGAGGTCGAGGTCGAGTCGCCGAAGCGCGACGAGGTGATGGTGCAGATCAAGGCCGTGGGGGTCTGCCACAGCGACCTCTCCGCCACCAACGGGACGATCCCGATGCCCCCGCCCTGCGTGATCGGGCACGAGGCCGCCGGCGTCGTCTCCGAGGTGGGCGAGGGCGTGGACGACCTCGCCGCGGGCGACCACGTGGTGATCTCCTGGATCCCCATGTGCGGCCAGTGCCGCTACTGCGTCGAGGGCCGCCCGGCGCTGTGCGACGTCGCCGCCCAGGCGACGCTGACCCTTCCCGACGGGACCTCCCGCTACAAGGACGCCCAGGGCAACCCGCTCCACCACATGGCCGGCGTCGGCGTAATGGCGGAGTACTCCACGGTGCATCGCGACAACGTGATCAGGATCGATCCGGACGTCCCCCTCGACAAGGCGGCCCTGGTGGGCTGCGCGGTGATGACCGGCGTGGGCGCGGCCCTCAACACCGCCAAGGTGAAGGCCGGCTCCTCGGTGGCGGTCTTCGGGGCCGGTGGCATCGGGCTGAACGTGATCCAGGGCGCCGCCCTGGCCGGCGCCGAGCGCATCATCGCCGTGGACCTCGCGGACAAGAAGCTCGAGTACGCCCAGGTGTTCGGCGCCACCCACACCGTCAACCCGGAGAACGACGGGGACGCGGTGGCGAAGATCAAGGAGCTCACGGGCGGCGAGGGCGCCGACTACGCGTTCGAGTGCATCGGCATCCCGGCCACGGTCTCCCAGTCCTACGAGGCCATCCGCAAGGGCGGCACGGCGGTGATCGTGGGCGTCTCCAAGGCGACGGACACCGTCACCCTGGGCACCTTCCTGATGCCCTTCCAGGAGAAGGTGCTCACCGGCTCCATGTACGGCTCGGCCCGGCCGCGCACCGACTTCCCGCGCCTGCTGAACCTCTACAAGGCCAACCGCCTGAAGCTCGACGAGCTGGTGACCGCCACCTACGGGATCGAGGACATCAACCGCGCCTTCGACGACATGCAGCAGGGGGTGAACGCGCGCGGCGTGATCGTGCTCTGACCCGCCGGGCGAGGGGCCGCTACTTCGACGCCTCCTCGGAATCCGGCGCCTCCCGCGCGGGGGCGGGGCGGATGCGCGTGCGCACCCGGTCCACCAGCCGGCCGAGGTTGAGGCTGCGGCCGCGGTCGATCTGGAAGTAGTGGTCGCCGTCGTCCTTGACCAGCAGCTTCACCCTCTGGCCGGCGAGGACCTCCTCGGGGGCGTCCTCGACGTGGGCCTCGTGGTCGAGCTTGGCGAACACGCGCTGGCCGCCGAGACGCAGCACCGCCACGTGGATGGGCCCCTGGGTGTGGCCGGCGGTGACGTGGATCGTGGTAGCCGCCTCGACCACGGCCCGGGCGCCGTGCAGCTCCTCGGCGCTGGCCGGGGCCACGCGCTCGGAGGACTGGAACTGGACCCGCGGCTCGGCCACGACGTCCCGCCGCCGGCGCGCGTCGGAGCGCTCGAGCATGGTGACGTAGACGTTGTTGCCGGGCCCGCCGATGGAGTGGGCGATGGAGATGCGCGGGCGCGCCACCTGGGCGCGCGGGTTCGGGAAGCGCTCGGTGAGCTGGAGGTAGCTCTCGGCGATCTGGAACAGCCCCGTGCCCCCGACCGGGTGCCCCCGGGCCTTCAGGCCTCCGGAGAGGTTCACGGGCAGCCGGCCGCGCGGCCCGGTGACGGGGTTCGCGTAGGGGTCCACGGGCGCGTCCTCATCCTTCCGCGGGTCGCCCACCAGGGCCTCGATGGCCTCGCCGGCGTCGAGCAGGCCGAGGTCCACCAGGTCCACGGGCAGCAGGCTGTTGAAGGCGTCGTGGGCCTCGACCACGAGGCCCTCGAGCTCCCGCGGGTTGGCGACGCCCGCCCGCCAGTAGGCCACGCGGCCGGCCTGGCGCGTGGCCTCGAGGCTCGACAGCACGCTGCGGTCGAGGATCGAGGAGGTGTCCGTCGCCGAGCCGAGGCCCGCCACCGTCACCGCGTCGGGGCGCGCCGTCAGGATCACCGCCGCGGCGCCGTCGCAGATCGGCGAGCAGTCCTTGCGCATGAGCGGCGTGGCCACGGGCAGGTTCTTCTTCTCGTCGAAGTAGGCCTCGAGGCTCTCGGGCTTGCCGAAGAACGCGGCCAGCGGGTTCTCGGAGCCCAGGGCGTGGGCGCGCACCATGAGCCGGGCCAGCACCTTGGCGACGTCGGGGCCGGTGCGGCCCTGCTCCCGGAACCACGCCTGGGTGACCAGCGCGATCAGGCCCGGCATGGTGAACCCGAAGCGCCGCTCCTCGGGGTCCACGGTCTTCGACATGATCGCCGTGGCGAACTCCGTCGTGACCGTCTTCATGCGCTCGCCGGCCAGCACCAGCACGCTCTCGAACTGGCCCGAGGCCACCTTGTACCAGGCCTCGTGGAAGGCGGCGGCGCCGGTGGAGGACGCGGTCTCGCTGCGGATCGCGGGGACGCCGGTGAGCCCGAGGCGGTCCGCGATCTTCGCCGCGATGTTGGCGCGGTTCTCGAACTCCTCGCTGTCCATGATGCCGATCTGCACGGCGTCGAAGGAGCGCACCCGGGAGTCCTCGAGGGCGAGCTCGTAGGCCCGGGCGAACAGGTCGAAGACGGTCTCGAACACCCGCCCCGTCAGGTCCACCTTGGTGAGGCCGACGCCCGCGATGTAGACCGGTCGGGTCATGGGCGCCTAGAATAACCCAGCGACGACGCCCGGAGCGGCCCGCGCGGCGGGCGACGGGCGGGGCGACGCGCGAGAGCGAGGGGGGAGCCGATGAGGAGCACGCTGCGCTGGATCGGGCTCGCGGTGCTGGCCGTGGCCGTCGCCGTGTGGCTGTTCGTCGGCCGCGGCCCGACCATCGCGGAGGGCAGCGCGCTGGTGCTCGACCTCGGGGGCACCTACGTCGAGGCCAGCACCTCTCCCCTGGTGGCGCGCCTGGTGGGCGACGCTCCCCGCTCCCTGCTCGGGCTCTACTCCGAGATCACCAAGGCCGAGCGCGACGACCGCATCGGCACCGTGCTGCTCCGGATCCGCCCCCTCGGCGTGGGCTGGGCCAAGGCCCAGGAGATCCGGGACGCCATCCTGCGCCTGCGCGAGGGCGGCCGCCGCACCGTGGCCTGGCTCGAGCTCGAGCGCTTCGGTCCCAACCTCGAGTACTACGTCGCCAGCGCGGCCGACGAGGTCTGGATGGCGCCAGGCTCGCGCAACCCGCTGGTGGGCCTGGCCGCCGAGCCCCTGTTCCTGGGCGGGATGTTCGAGAAGCTCGGCGTCGACATCGAGTACGAGCGCATCGGTCGCTTCAAGACCGCGGTGGAGAGCTACGCCGAGGAGAAGATGTCGGCGCCGAACCGGGAGATGACGACGGCGCTGCTCGACTCCATCGAGAGCCAGCTGCTGCGCGGCATCGCCGAGGGGCGCGGGCTCGAGCCCGAGCAGGTGAGCGAGGCCATCGACGCGGCGCCGGTCTCCGCCGACGAGATGCAGGAGCTCGGCCTGGTGGACGGCGTGGCGTACTTCGACGAGCTGGTCGACACCCTGGGCGACCCGCCCCTGGTGGAGGCCGAGGAGTACGCCCTGGTGGACGGCTCCGACGTGGGCCACGACCCCGTCGCCACCCTGGCGATCGTGTACGGCACGGGCCCCGTGGTGACCGGCCGCGCGGGCTCCACGCCGGCCGGCGGCTCCGTGCTCGCCTCGGAGACCGTGGCCGAGGCCATCGAGGACGCCGCCGAGGACCCCGAGGTGCGCGGGATCCTGTTCCGCATCGACAGCCCGGGCGGCTCGGCGCTGGCCTCGGACGTGGTGTGGCACGCCACCCAGCGCGCCCGCGCGAAGGGCAAGCCCGTGGTGGCGTCCTTCTCCGACATGGCCGCCTCGGGCGGCTACTACGTGGCCGCCGGCGCCGACCACATCGTGGCCCAGCCCGCGACCTACACCGGCTCCATCGGCGTGTTCGTGCTGCGGCCGGTGGTGGGCGGCCTGCTCGAGAGGCTGGGGATCGGGGTCGAGCCCATCACCCGGGGCGCCCACGCGGACCTGCTGCTCTCGAGCCGGCCGCTCTCGCCCCGCACCCGGGCGCGCCTGCGCGCCGACGTGCGCGGCGTCTACGACCTGTTCGTGGCGCGGGTCGCCGAGGGGCGGGATCTCGAGCCCGAGGCGGTCGACGCCGTCGGGCGCGGGCGCGTGTTCACCGGCGCCCAGGCCCGGGAGGCGGGTCTGGTCGACAGCCTCGGCGGCCTGCGGGCCTCGCTGCGCGAGCTCAAGCGCGCGGCGGGTCTCGACCCGGAGGCCGACGTGATGCTCGTCGCCTACCCGCAGCCGAAGCCCCTGGTGCTCCAGGTGCGCGAGCTCCTCGGGCTCTCCGTCGCCCGCGCGGCGCGTGAGGCCGTGGGGCTCGCCCGGCTGCCCGAGTGGCTGCCCGACGGGCTGCGCGGACTCGAGCGGCTCGAGAGCCACACGCCGCTGCTGGTGCCCCCCCTGATTCCACGGATCCGCTGAAGTCGAGGAGCCCCCCATGAACCTGGTGAAGGAGTTCGACGTGGCCTGCCCGCGGGAGCGGGCGATCGCGGTGCTCGAGGACGACGAGACCCTGGTCGGTCTCTTCCCCGACACCGAGACCCGCATCGTCGACCGCAGCCGCGACCGCAAGACCACGGTGTCCCGCTACCGCGCCCTGGGGCGCGAGGGCGAGGCGACCTTCCACTTCACCTTCCTCGTGGACGGGAACGTGCGCTTCGAGAAGGTCTGCGACGGGCGCGTGTGGCGCGAGCTGCGCGGCGAGGTGACCTTCGACGAGGCCACGGACGGCACGCGGGTGCGCATCGAGATGGACGGCCGCACCAAGCCCTTCGTACCCGAGTTCACCATCAAGGGTCCGATGCAGGAGCAGATCGACCAGATGGCCGACGCCCTGCGCACCCGCATCGAGAAGAGCTGACGCGCGTGGACGTCCGCGCCGGCGACGGCCTGCGGCTCCACGCCGAGGCCCACGGGGAAGGCCCCGGGGAGGTGGTGCTGCTCTCCCCGGGCTACTGCCAGACCCACGAGAACTTCCGCGGCCAGGTGGCGCCACTGAGCGCGGCGGGGCACCGGGTGGTGCTCTGGGACTACCGCGGCCACGGCCTCTCCGAGGCGCCCGGGGACCCGGAGCGCTACTCGATCGAGCGCGTGGTGGAGGACATGGGCCGCGTGCTCGACGCCGCGGCGCCCGGGCGGACCGCGGTGCTGGGCGGGCTCTCCTTCGGCGGGCTCGCGTCCCTGCGCTTCGCGCTCTCCCATCCCGAGCGCGTGCGCGCGCTGCTGCTGCTCGCGAGCGGTCCCGGCTTCAAGAAGCCCGAGGCCCAGGCGCGCTGGGCCGCCCAGGTGGAGCGCATCGGCCAGCGCCTCGAGGAGCGGGGCGCCGGCTTCCTCGTCGAGGGGCGCTCGGCCGCCACCTCGGTCGGGCGCCGCCCCGAGCTGCCGGCCGCCCGGGCGGCGGGCCGCGCCATCGCGGCCCAGAGCGGCGCCGCCCTCGCGGCCTTCGGAAGGCGGATCACCGGCCCGGTGCCCGGCCTGATCGACGAGCTGCCGCGGGTCGCGGCGCCCGCACTGGTGCTGGTGGGCTCCGAGGACGAGGCCTACCTGCGGGCCGGGGAGGTGATGGCCGCCCGGCTGCCCGACGCCCGGCACGTGGTGATCCCCGGAGCGGGCCACGTGGTCAACATCGAGGAGGCCGCCGCCTTCGACGCGGCGGTGCTCGATTTCCTCGCGGCCCTCCCCGCGAGCGGCTGAGCCCCCGCGGGGCCGCGCCCGGGCGACCCGCCGCAACCATTCCAGCCGGCCGGGGTTCGAAGGAGCCGGCGGAGGACCCCTTGCAGCACGGCGACGAAGACCGCCGCCTGATGCGAGCGTTTCGGGACGGGGACGAATCCGCGTTCGATGCGCTCTTCGGGCGCTGGTCGGGCCGCCTGCTGCGCTACCTGGAGCGTATGGTGCGCGACCCGGCCGTGGCCGAAGAGCTGTTGCAGGAGAGCTTCCTGCGCGTGCATCGCGCGCGGGAGAAGTGGGAGCCGAGCGCCCGCTTCTCGACCTGGCTCTACACCATCGCCACCAACGTCGCGCTGAACGAGCTGCGCCGGCCCTTCCGGCGCAGCCCCCACGAGAGCACCGACGCCGACGACGCGCCCCTCGCCCTGGCCGCCGGGGGGTCGGGGCCCGACGAGCTCGCCCACGCGCGCCGCGTGGGCGGACGCGTGGAGGACGCGCTGTCTGAGCTCCCCGAGCGCCAGCGCGCCGCCCTCTGGCTCACCGCCGTGGAGGGCCTCTCCTACGCGGAGGTGGCCACCACCCTCGAGACCACGCCCCAGTCCGTGAAGGCCCTGGTGCATCGCGGCCGGGCCGCACTGGCGGAGCGCCTGCCCGAGGCGGCACGATGACGGGGAGGAAGCGCCCATGACCGGGGAACGCGACACGGGCCGGCGGGCGGACGCGCCGCTCGACGAGCGGCTCTCGGCCTTCCTCGACGGCGAGCTCGACGCCGCCGCCGAAGCGGAGCTGCGCGCCGAGCTGGCGGCCTCGCCCGAGCTGGCGGCGCGCCTCGAGCGGCTGCGCGCCGTGGACGACGCGCTGCGCGCGGTGCCCGAGCCCGCGGTGCCGCCGCGCGTCGCCGAGGCCCTGCGCGCGCGCATCGCCGAGGAGCCGCGCACGGCGGCTCCCGCGCGCCGCGCACCTCCGCGGCGCCGGCGTGGCTGGCGCCCGGTCCTGGTGGCCGCCGTGGCGGCGGCCATCCTCGCGCTGCTGGTGCTGCCCCGACTGCGCGACGAGGCCGGCGACGGCGAGCGGCCCATCGCCGAGCGCCCCGGCCCCGAGTCGCTCCCCATCGCGAAGGGGCCCGAGCCCACGCCGGCCCCGGCGCCGCGCCCGGCTCCCGCCCCGACGCCCGCGCCGGCTCCCCGGGTGGAGCCCGCGCCCCGGCGCGCCCCGCCGCCGCCGGCCTTCGCGCCGCCCGCCGCCGAGGAGCTGGCTCTCGCGATGGAGATCGAGAGCGACGCCGACCTCGAGGTGATCGAGATGCTCGACTGGCTCGAGACCCTCGGCGAGATCGAGTCGAGCTGAGGCCGGCGTGAGGCGCCTCCCCGTCCTGCTCCTCGCCCTCGGCCTCGCGGCGCCGCTGCTCGGGCCGGGCGCCGCCGTCGCCCAGGAGACCCGGGGCCTCGAGCGCCTGGAGCGCTCCCGCGCACCGGACGCGCTGAAGCGCTTCGTGCGCGACATGCCGCCCGAGGAGCGGCGCGTCTTCCTCGGCCGGCTGAGCCGCATGACGCCGCGGGAGCGGCGTCGCTTCGTCTGGGGCTTCGAGCGGATGAGCGCCGGGGAGCGCGCCGAGCGACGCGAGCTCTGGCTGCGCGAGCGCCCCGAGCTTCCCGACGAGGTGCGCCGGCGCTGGGAGGAGCTGCCCGAGGACGAGCGCCGCGCCATGCGCGACACCCTGCGCGAGCTTCCCGCCGGCCAGCGCCAGCGGCTGCGACGCGCCCTCGAGAGCTGGGAGGACCTGACGCCCCAGCAGCAGCGCCGGGTGCAGCGCCAGGTGGAGCGCCTGCGCCGCTTCTCCGTGGAGCGCCGCGAGCGCATCGAGCGCAACGGCCGCGAGTGGGGGCAGATGGACTCCGAGCGCCGCGAGAGCTTCCGCCAGCGGCTGCGGGCCTTCCGGGAGCTGCCCGAAGCGGAGCAGGAGGCCCTGGTCGAGCAGCGCTTCGGGGACCGCAGCGCCGAGGAGCGCGCCCGCATCCTCGAGCGGCTGCGCGCGGGGAGGCCGCCGGGCTGAGCCTCGCCTACCCTCGCGTCACGCGCGCCGGGGAGCCGAGGCATGGGAAAGGTCTTCGAGGAGATCGACGAGCGGCTCGAGGCCTTCATCCGGGCCCAGCACCTGTTCTTCGTGGCCACGGCGCCGCTCTCCGGCGAGGGTCACGTGAACCTCTCGCCCAAGGGCCTCGACACCTTCGCGGTGCTGGGCCCGCGCGAGGTCGCCTACCTGGACCTCGTCGGCAGCGGCGTCGAGACCATCGCCCACCTGCGCGAGAACGGCCGCATCACCTTCCTGTTCTGCGCCACCGAGGGGCCGCCGCGCATCCTGCGCCTGTACGGTCGCGGCGAGGTGCTCGAGCCGGGCGACGAGGGCTTCGACGACCTCGAGTCGAGCTTCCCGATCGAGGGCGGCCGGCGAGCCTTCGTGCGCGCCCGCCTGCACCGCATCGCCGACTCCTGCGGCTACGGGGTCCCGCTCTTCCGCTTCGAGGGCGAGCGCCCCCAGATGCGTGCCTGGGCGGAGCGCAAGGGCGCCGAGGGCCTGCGCCGCTACCAGCTCGACGAGAACGCCACGAGCATCGACGGCCTCCCCGGCCTGCGGGGGAAGCGGCTCTGAGCGACGCGGTGCTCACCCGGCCCGTCCTCGAGGAGTGGGCGCGCGAGCTGTGCCGGATCTTCCTGGGCTGGAAGCTCGGCGACGACCACGACGCGCTCCTCGGCATGGAGGAGGGGGCCCTCCACGTCGACCTCCGGACCGCCGAGTGCTCCTGCGACGGCGACCCGATCCCGCCGCTGTTCATCGCCGGCGAGCTGCGCAGCTGGCTCGAGCGCGGCCTCGAGCGCACCGGCGCCACCCCCGACGGCCTGGGCGAAGCGCGCCTCGAGGCGCTCTTCGCCACCCGCCACCAGGCACTGCGCGGACGCACCGTCCCCACGCTCCGCCTCGCCTGCCGCGTCCGCCTGGCGACGGCGACCGACGTGGCGGAAGCCGAGGCGAACAACGGCTGAGGCTCGTCAGTGCCTGGCTGGGCGGTGCGCGCCCGCCGCCGACCGGACTCCGATGCCGGCACCAGGGTCAGCCGAGCAGCTTGCGAAGGTCTCCGGTGCCGCCGGCGAAGTGGTAGGCGGTGAAGCCCGCGGCGCGCATCAGCTCGGCGAGGTGGGTGCTCTTGAGGCCGAACTCGCAGTAGAGCACGTAGGTCTGGCGGCGGTCGAAGGAGGGGTAGGCCTCGAGGGCCTGGGCGAAGTCGAGCTGCACCGCGCCCTCGGGATGCCAGGAGGCGAACTCGCGCCGGGTGCGCAGGTCCACGAGGGTGGCGCCGTCGGGGACGCGGTCGATCCGGATCCCGGGGAGCCCGCGCTGCTCCGGATCGACCTCGCACAGGTCGAGGTCCTCGCGCTCCCCCAGCACCTTCGCGAGCACGCCGAGGTCGAGCTCCGCCTCCTCGTCGCGGAGGGTCTCGAGGCGCGCCGCGGTGGCGGGCTGGCGGGGCACCAGGGCGCAGTACTCGCCCACCACGGCGGAGAGCGGCGCGGTGCCGATGTGGCGGGCCTGGTCGATGATCTCGGTCTTGTTCGAGCCGACCAGCGGCCGCAGGATCGGGAGCGGCGTCACCTCGGAGATGCTGGCCAGGTTGGTGAGGGTCTGGGAGGAGACCTGGCCGATCGCCTCCCCGGTCACCAGGGCCTCGGCCCCGCGCTCGCGCGCGATGGCCTCGCCGGCGCGCAGCATGAAGCGCTTGAGCAGCACCTGCCAGTAGCGGGGCTGGGCGTGGGCCTGGATCTCCCGGGCCACGGGCGCGAAGTCGACGGCGTGCAGCAGGGGCCGGTCGCCGTGGGACCAGTGCTCGGCGACGTGCTTCATCACCCGCAGCACGCCGAGCTCGTGGGTGCGGCCGCCGAGGTTGCAGAACAGGTAGTCGAGGCGCACGCCGCGCCGCAGGATCTGCCAGGCCGCCACCGCCGAGTCGAAGCCCCCCGAGACCAGCGCCAGCGCGCGGCCCTCGCTGCCCAGCGGGATCCCGCCCTCGGCGGCGCGGGTGTCGAGGCAGAAGTAGGCGTCGCCGCGGTAGAGCTCGACGGCCGCGGTCACCTCGGGGTGGTCGAGGTCCACGCGGCCCGCGCCCGGCGCCAGCGCGGCGCCGAGGGCCGCCTCGAGCTCCCGGTTCCGGAAGGGCGCGTCGCCCGGGCTGCCGACCCGGCGGGCGCGCACCGCGTAGCGGCGGCCCTGCACCGCCTCCCGGAACAGCTCGGTGCCCGCCGCCACCACGGCGTCCAGCGACGCCCCGCTCCGGCGCTCGGCGAGGGAGAGGGACTGGAGGCCGAAGACCCGGGCCAGCACGCCGAGGGCCTCGGGGGCCGCCGTCGCGACGAGGATGCGGTCGCGGGCCTGCTCGACGGGAGCGCTGACGCCCACGCTCGCCAGGGCGGCCTTCACGTTGCGGACCAGCTGGTTGGTGAACTGGCGCCGCGTCGCCCTGGCCTTGGTGGAGACCTCGCCCGAGTAGCGCAGCAGGATCAGCCGGGGGCTCGCGGGCTGGCGTTCTTCCTGGGCCACGGGCGTGCCATGCCTCCGCCTCCAGGGTAGCGGCTTGCGCCCGCGGCCCCGGGTGTGGAACCTCTGCGGCTCGCCCCTCACGAGGAGAGACCATGCCCCCCGTCCGTTCCTTCCCGTCCCTCGCCCCGACCCTGGCCGGTCTGCTGCTCCTGGCCCTCCCCGTCCTCGGCTGCGGTGACGATCCGGGGGAGCCGGCCGACGTGGCCGCGCGGCAGGCGCCCCTCGAGATCTCCGGCGCCGACGCGCCCCCGGCGCGCTCGCGCGACGAGGCGCGGGCCGCGCTGGCGTCGGCGCGCGAGCGCCTGGCGAAGCAGGCCACCGCGATCGACCAGGCCACCGACGACGTGGAGCGCGCCGAGGCCGAGCTCGAGGCGGCCGAGAGCCGGCTCGAGGTCGCCCGGGCCGCCTTCGAGGCGGGCCACAAGGAGGTGGACCGCGCGGCGGAGCAGATGCGCCGCTTCGCGGTCCCGGACCCGGTGCTGTTCCGCAACGTCCAGCGCGAGCTGCTCGACGCCGCGAGCCTGCGCGAGGTCGCCATCGCGGCGGAGGTGGAGGACGGCGTCGTGACCCTGCGCGGCCGCGTCCCCGACGAGACGCTGCGCAAGGCCGCGGTGGCGCTCGTCACCGACGTCGACGGCGTGATCTCCGTCGAGGACCGCATCGAGGTGGCCGAGGCCGAGTGACGCCCGGCCACGGCCGGCGTTGCCTCAGTCGAGCCCCGAGGCGAGGCCGTCCTTGCGCCGGTCGCTCGCCCCCACCAGCGTGCCGTCGTCGAGGCGCTCGATGGCCTGGCCGCCACCGAAGGCGTCCTCCATCCACGGGCCGGGGTCGAGCACCTCGTGGCCGCGGGCCGCCAGGGCGTCGCCCAGGCGGCCGCCCTCGTCGAGGGGCGTGCCCGGCGCCTCGATCCGCACCCGCGCGCCGTCCAGGTAGCGGAAGCGCGGGCGGTCGAGGGACTCCTGGGGGTTCAGGCCGGCGTCCACGCGGTTGGAGACGAAGGCCAGGTGGCCCTGGGGCTGCACGTCGCCGCCCATCACGCCGAAGGCGATCCACGGCCTCGGCGCGCCCTCGCCGCCGTCCGGGCGCAGCAGCATGCCCGGGATGATGGTGTGGAAGGGGCGCTTGCCGGGAGCCAGTGCCGAGGGGTGCTCCGGGTCCAGCCGGAAGCCCGCGCCGCGGGACTGGAGCACGACGCCGGTGTCGCCGCAGCCGATCCCCGAGCCGAAGCCCGTGAAGAGGCTCTGGATGAACGAGACCAGGTTGCCCTGGTCGTCGGCGGCGCAGAGGTACACGGTGTCGCCCGCGAGGCCGGGCGCCACGCCGGGCAGCGCGCGCTCGCCGATGCGCGACGCGCGCCGGCGCGCGTAGGCGGGATCCAGGAGCGCGGCCACGGGCACCTCGGCGTGCTCGGGATCGGCCACGTAGGCGTTGCGGTCCGCGAAGGCGAGCTTCACGGCCTCGATGCGCCGGTGCCAGGCGAGCGCCGTGTCCGTCGCCACCTCCTCGGAGGGGAAGCAGCCGAGCACGTTCAGTGCGACGAGGGCCGCGAGGCCCTGGCCGTTGGGCGGCAGCTCCGCCACCACGGCGTCGCGGTAGGGGCTGGTGATGGGCTCCACCCAGGTCGACGCGTGGCGCTCCAGGTCCTGGAGGGCGAAGTCGCCGCCCTCCTCGCGCGACGTCTCCACGATGGCGCGCGCCACCTCCCCGCCGTAGAAGGCGTCGGCGCCGCCCTTGGCGATGCCCTCCAGGGTGCGGGCCAGCGCGGGCATGCGGAACCACTCGCCCGCGAGCGGCGTGGCTCCTTCGCGGGTGAGGGCCCGGCGCGCGGCGTCGTTGCGCAGCGCCCCCGCGCGCTCGAGGCCCCACCAGTAGTGGGCCACCAGCTCGGTCACGGGGAACCCGTCCCGGGCGGCACGGATGGCCGGCTCGAGGACGTCGCCAAGCGGCAGGGAGCCGAAGCCCTCGGAGAGGTCCTGCCAGGCGCGCACGGCGCCCGGCACCGTGGCCGAGAGGATGCCGCCGGGCTCGATGTGCTCGAGGCCGCGCTCGCGGTAGGCGGCGAGGCTCGCCGCCGCCGGCGCGCGGCCGCTTCCGTTGAGGCCGACCAGGCGGCCCTCCCGCGCCGACCAGAGCAGCGCGAAGGCGTCGCCGCCCACGCCCGTCGACATGGGCTCGACGACGCAGAGCACCGCGGCGGTCGCCAGGGCGGCGTCGATCGCGTTGCCTCCCCGGCGCAGCATCTCGACGCCCGCCGCCGCCGCCGAGGGCACGCTCGCGCACACCATGCCCCGCCGGGCGAGCACGCAGGAGCGCTCGCTGCGCGAGGGGTCGCGCAGCCGCGCGCGCCGGGAGGGCAGCGGAGGGAGGCGCGAGGCGGGGCTCACCGCCCCATCCTACCACCCCTCCGGCACTCGCCGGCCGTGCTCAAGTCGCGCCGCGATCCGGCCGATCGCGCCAGCATGCCCGAAGCCCGACCGCTCGACCGTCGCGAGGCCCGCAACTCCTCGGGCTACCGCGCCCACCTGCTGCCCGACGCCAAGGCCACGGAGCAGGGCATCCTGTACCGCCGCGGCGAGGAGCGCTTCCTGCTGGCCTGGAACCGCGTGCGCCGCGCGCTCGCCGGCGTGGTCGGCGACCCCGACCAGGAGTGCACGGTGCTCTTCGACCTCGCCGTGGAGATCAAGCCCGCGGAGTGCGTCGTCTACCGCATGGACGCCGCCCCCGACGAGCCCGCCCGCCGCCTCGCCCGCGCCATCCTCCTGGGCCTCGGCGCCGACCGCGTCACCCCCTGCGTCGTCTCCCTCGCCGACCACGGCAAGCCCACCCTCGACTACCCGGATCTCGCCTCGTTCGAGGCCGCCGCCCTCGAATCGCTGCGGTTCGCGGCGAGCCGGGTGTAGGCAAAGACAGCCCGCAGCAGTCGCCCCGAAGCTTCTCCACAGAGCGCCCCGCGCTCGGCCGCGCCCGAAAGGCGCGGCCAAGCGAGCAGCCCGGCAAAGCCGGGCGCGAGCGAGGGACCAGCCCCCGAATCCTCTCGCGACGCAAGCCCGCCCTAGGCGGGCGCGCAGCGCGGCGCGGCAGCGCCGCGCGAAGTCCAGAAGGCCGGAACCCCGTCGGCACCGCCCCTCGGCTACTCTGACGCCATGCCCGGCCGCATCGAGACCCGCATCGACAACGAGCTCGGGTGGCTGGTGTTCGACCATCCCGAGCGGCGCAACGCCATCGACCTGGCGATGTGGGAAGCGATTCCCGAGGCGGCGAAGCGGCTCGACGCGGACGAGGCGGTGCGGGTCGTGGTGCTGCGCGGCGCGGGGGAGGTGGCGTTCGTCTCCGGGGCCGACATCTCGGAGTTCGAGCGCACGCGGGCGGGGGCCGAGAACGCGGCGAGCTACGAGGCCACCACGGCGCGCGCCTTCGAGGCGATCGCCGCCGTCGCGAAGCCCGTCCTGGCCATGATCCACGGCTTCTGCGTCGGGGGCGGCATGGCGACGGCCCTGGCCGCGGACCTGCGCTACGCCGCGGACGACGCCGTGCTGGCCATCCCCGCGGCGCGCCTCGGTCTCGGCTACCACGCCTCGGGCGTGGAGGCGCTGGTGCGCCTGGTCGGCCCGGCCACCGCCAAGGAGGTGCTGTTCACGGCCCGGCGCTACCCGGCCGCGGAGGCCCGGGAGCTCGGGCTGCTGAACGGCGTCTTCCCCAAGGCCGAGCTCGAGGACCGGGTGCGCGAGATCGCCGCGGGCATCGCGGGCAACGCCCCCCTCACCCTGCGCAGCGTGAAGACCACCACCCGGGAGCTCGAGCGGCCCCCGGACGAGCGCGACGAGGGGGCCGTGCGGGCCGCCATCCAGCGCTGCTTCGAGAGCGAGGACTACCGGGAGGGGGTGCGGGCCTTCCTCGAGAAGCGCCCTCCGGACTTCCGAGGGCGCTGAGCCCGGCCGGGGCCGGTTCGCCACGCCCCGGGGGCATCTCCGCCGCTCTTGCGGGACCCGACTTCAGTCGAGACACTGTCTGCCGATGACGGGGGCGGGTGTGGCCCGATCCGTTCCGACCGAGCTTCGGCGAGGGGCGGGGGCGGCGCCGACACCTGCCGGTTCTCCATGCCACGGGGGAGAGGTTCTGTGGATCGTCACCACCTGAAGACCATCCTGGCCATGACCATGGCCCTCGCATTCGCGGTCGCGTTCGGCTGCGCCGGCTCCGGCGACGCCGAGGACACCGGCGACGTCCGGCCGACCAGCGAGTTCGATCCGGGTCTGGACGACCCGGCCTCCATCGCCGGCACCGAGATCGGCGAGGGCGAGAGCGTTCCGGAGCTCGAGCCGGTCTACTTCGACTACGACCGCGCCATGATCCGCGACGACCAGAAGCCCACGCTGCGCTCCAACTCGTCCGCCATCGCGGGCAAGGGGAGCTGGCGCGCGGTGGTGGTCGAGGGCCACTGCGACGAGCGCGGGAGCGAGGAGTACAACCTCGCCCTGGGCGAGCGCCGCGCCAACGCGGTGAAGCAGTACCTCGTCAACCTCGGCGTGAGCGGCGCGGACCTCGACACCGTGAGCTTCGGTGAGAGCAAGCCCGCGGTGCAGGGCCACGACGAGTCGGCCTGGCGCTGGAACCGGCGCGCCGAGTTCCGGGTGGTCCGCTAGCAGGCCCGCAGGAGCTGCCGCGAAGCGGCAGCGGACGAGCTGCCCACGGCGGGGCCTCCGGGCCCCTCCGACCGCACCTGTGATACCGTCCGGGCGTCTCCCACGAAGGAGTCCCCCATGGCGGTCCACGGCGGCAAGCTCGCTGCGCGCGCGCTCAAGGAAGCGGGCGTCGAGGTCATCTTCACCCTGTCCGGTGGGCACATCATGCCCATCTACGACGGCTGCATCGACGAGGGCATCAAGATCGTCGACGTGCGCCACGAGCAGGCCGCCGTCCACGCCGCCGATGCCTGGGCGCGCTGCAACCCGGGGCGCGTCGGCGTCGCCGCCATCACGGCCGGCCCGGGCGTCACCGACGGGGTGACGGGCATCGCCAACGCCTGGCGCGCCAACTCGCCCATCCTCGTCTTCGGCGGCCAGGGCCCCTTCGAGAACCTGCGCCGCGGCTCGCTCCAGGAGATGGACCACCTCGGCGTGGTGCGTCCCATCACCAAGTACTGCGACGCCGTCTACCAGACCAAGCGCATCCCCGAGTACATCGAGCTGGCGATCCGCCACGCCGTGTCCGGGATCCCCGGCCCGGCCTACCTCGAGATCCCCATGGACGTCTTCATGGGCCAGGCCGAGTGGGAGGAGGCGCCGGTGCCGCGCATCCGCACCGAGCCGCCGCGCATCTCGCCGGACCGCGACGAGGTGCGCCGCGCCATCGAGCTGCTGGCCGGCGCCGAGCGTCCGATGCTGATGGCGGGCACCAGCGTCAAGTGGTCCCGGGCGGCGGCGGAAATGAACCGCTTCGTCTCCGAGACCCACATCCCCACCTACACCAACGGCATGGGGCGCGGCACCGTGCCGCCGGACTCGCCGGAGTTCCTGAACCGCTCCCGGCGCGAGGCCTTGAAGCAGATCGACTGCATCGTGCTGGCGGGCACGCTCCTCGACTTCCGCATGCGCTTCGGCCAGACGATCCCCGCCGACGCGAAGATCATCCAGCTCGACATGGACGCGACGCTGATCGGCCAGAACCGCCAGGCCGACGTGCCCCTGGTGGGCAACCTCGCCTGCACCTTCGAGCTGATGCTCGAGGAGATGAAGAACCAGGGCGCCCGCCTCGACTACAGCGCCTGGCGCGACCAGCTGCGCGAGATCGAGACCGAGGCCGAGAAGAAGGTCGAGGCCGCGCTGAACAGCGACGAGGTGCCGATCGACCCCCAGCGCATGTGCCGCGAGGTGCGCGACTGGCTCGAGACCCTGGCCGACCCCATCGTGATCGGCGACGGCGGCGACATCGTGGCCACGGCGGCGAAGATCCTGCCGGTGAAGGGCGAGGGCTGCTGGATGGACCCGGGGCCCCTGGGCACCCTGGGCGTCGGCATGCCCTTCGCCCTGGCGGCCCAGCTCGCCCACCCGGAGCGGCGCGTGGTCATCGTCTACGGCGACGGCTCCTTCGGCTTCAACGGCTTCGAGTTCGACACGGCGGTGCGCTTCGGGCTGCCCATCATCGGCGTGGTCGGCAACGACGGCGCGTGGGGCCAGATGATGCGCCCCCAGGGCGCCGTCTACGGCTGGGACCGCCTCGAGGCCGTGCTGCTGAACCGCACCCGCTACGACAAGGTGGTGGAGGCCCTGGGCGGCCACGGCGAGCACGTGGAGAGCCCGGACCAGCTGCGGCCGGCCCTCGAGCGCGCCGCCGCCTCGGGCAAGCCCGCCCTGGTGAACGTCGACATCCGCCAGGACCGGGAGTACAAGGGCGGGATCTACGTCTGAGCCCGTTGGCGGAGGCGCCCCGCCCGGCGCTGCGCCACGAGGAGAGCCCACCACGGAACCCGAGATCCGGGAGCAGGCGGCCGAGGACCTCGGTCTCGACCCCGCCGCGCTGGCCGGTTTCCTCGCGAGCACCGGCCCGGTGGCGGTGATCGACCTCGAGACCACGGGGCTCTCCACCGAGGCCGACGCCGAGATGCTCGAGCTCGGCGCCGTGCTGCTCGACCCGGGGGCGGCCCGCGCGGTCACGGTCCGGACGCTGCTGCGGCCCCGGGGCCGGCTGCCCCGGGCGGTGCAGCGGCTCACGGGCCTGGCCCCCGAGGACGTCGCCGACGCCCCGCGCCTCGAGGAGGTGGCCGACGCCCTGCGCAGCCCGCTCCGGGGCCGCACCCTCGTCGCCCACAACGCCGCCTTCGAGCGCCACTTCCTCGGCGCGGGCCTCGGCGCCGAGCTCGGCGCGGCCCGCTACCTCGACACCCTGGACCTGCTCTCGGTCACCCACCCCGACGCGCCGGACCTGCGCCTCGAGTCCTTCACCCGCATGCTGTTCGGCACCGAGGAGCACCACCGCGCCCTCGAGGACGCCCTCGACACCGCGCGGCTGATGTCGCGGGTGGCGGCGGGAGCCCGGCGCGGCGTGCCACGCTACGCCGTGGCGCGCGCCTGCCTCGAGCGCTTCGCGCCGGGCTCGCCCTGGCGCCCGCTCCTCGAGGGCCCGCCCGCCGGGGCCGACGCCGCGGAGTCGCCCTTCGTCGAGGTCGGCGAGACCCGCGAGCCCCCGGTCCCCTTCGATCCCGACGCCATCGCGGCGGCCCTCGCCGACGAGGCCCGCGGCCGCCGCCAATTCCCCTCCTACCGCGTGCGCGAGGAGCAGATCCAGCTGGCGCGCCGCTTCGCGACGAACTTCCGGGACGAGGAGATCCTGCTCGCCGAGGGCGGCACCGGGGTCGGCAAGTCCCTCGCCTACCTGGCGGCCGCGATCCCCTTCGCGATGGAGCGCGCGGCGGCCGGCGCCCGCGACCCGGTGGTGATCTCGACCCGCACCAAGCTGCTCCAGGACCAGCTGCTCGAGAAGGACATCGCCGCCGCGGCGCGCTTCCTGGGCCACCCGGGCCTGCGCGCCGTCTCGATCAAGGGCCGCGCCAACTACGCCTGCGCGCGGCGCCTCGCTTCCGTGCTCGCCGAGGGCGACGAGCCCCAGATCTTCCCCGAGGACCGCCTCGCCTGGGCGACCCTCGCGGCCTGCGCGCACACCCGCCCGCATGGCGAGATCGGCAGCGTGCCCGCCGCGCTGCTGCGGCGCTTCGGGCCGCTGCGCGACCTGCTGCGCCGCTCGGTGGCGGCCCGGGCCGAGCAGTGCACCCGCGAGCAGTGCGCGGGCGAGCCCGCCTGCCCGCTCGGCCGACGGCGCAAGGCCCTGGGCGACGCCCACCTCGTGGTGGCGAACCACGACCTGCTGCTGCGCTGGCCGCCCGACTACCCCGCCTTCGAGCACGCCATCGTGGACGAGGTGCACGAGCTCGCCGACGTGGCCGACGAGGCCTTCGCGGTGGAGGTGCGGCCCGAGGAGATCCAGGAGCGCCTCGACGAGGTGTTCGGACGGCCCGCCACGCGCAGCGGCGTGCGCGGCGTCTCGCTGCTGCCGGCGGGCGTGCGCCGCAGCCTCGAGAAGGACGCCCGGGCCTGGCGTCGCGACCTGCGCCAGGACCTCCTCGCGCTGGCCCGCGCCGTGGCGGAGCAGGCCGACGAGTTCGGCGGCGTGCAGCTCCCGGACCCGCCGGGCCCGCGCTTCGCCCCGGCGGCGGCGCTGGCCGAGACGAGCGCGGCGCGCATCGACGCCCTGGCGAACGCGGTGGACGGCGCGGTGCCCGAGGCCGAGCCCGCCCTCCAGCGCGCGCTCCACGACCTGCGCGAGTCCGCCGAGGCGCTGCGCCTCGCCTTCGCGGGCGAGCGGCCGGAGTCCGTGGCCGCCTTCGAGGGCGTGTACCCGCCCTTCGACCGCTGGCGCCTGGTGGTGCGGCCCGTGTCGCCCGCCGAGGCCTTCGAGGCCCAGCTCCTGGGCCGGCTGCGCTCCTTCGCCGGGGCCTCGGCGAGCGTGTTCGTGGCCGGTGACGCCTTCGCGGCCCTGGGCGACCTGGGCCTCGAGGCCCGCGCCGGCGAGCGGCTCCAGCGCGAGTCGGTGCCGAGCCCGTTCCCCTACGAGAAGCACATGCGGGTGGTGGCGCTGAACGAGGGCGGCGACCTGGTGGCCGAGACCGCCGCGGTGCTCGAGGAGCTCGCGCGCGGCCTGGGCGGCCGCACCCTCGGCCTGTTCACCAGCCTGCGCCGCATGTACGACGTGGCCGAGGAGCTGGCGCCGCGCCTGCGCGGCGAGGGCATCGACGTGCTCACGCCGCGCCGGGCCGCCGACGACCCCGGCGCGCTGGTGACGCGCTTCACGGGCGGCGCCGCGGTGCTGCTCGGCGCGCGCAAGTTCTGGCAGGGGCTCGACATCCCGGGCGACGCGCTCCAGGCGGTGGTGATCGAGAAGCTGCCCTTCGAGGTGCCGACGGAGCTGCGCAAGCGCCGCGAGAAGCTCCTCGGGGCGCGCGGCGTGTCGGCCTTCGAGCGCTACACGCTGGGGCGCATGCTGCTGAACCTGAAGCAGATGGTGGGGCGCCTGATCCGCAGCGAGGAGGACCGCGGCATCGTGGTGATCGTCGAGGGCCGCACCGACCGCCGCTACTTCCGCCGCCTCTCCGAGGCGCTCCCGCCCGGGGTGCGGGTCCAGGTGGTCCGCCGCGGGGAGCTCCCGGCGCTGCTCGCCGACCTGCGCGTCGGTTAACATCGCGCCATGGCGAGGTCCTTCGCGAGCGGAACCTGGGCCGTGATCCTCGGCGGCTCGAGCGGCTTCGGCCTGGCCACGGCCCACCGCCTGGCCGAGGCCGGCATGGACCTGTGCCTGGTGCACCGCGACCGCCGCGCCGCGCTGGCGAAGATCGAGCCCGAGCTCGAGAAGCTGCGCGGGAGCGGGGTGCGCGTCCTCACCCACAACGCCGACGCGCTCTCCGCCGAGAAGCGCGGCGCCGTGCTGGGCGACCTCGCCGAGGCGCTCGGCGAGGACGGCCGCGTGCGGCTGCTGCTGCACTCCATCGCCTTCGGGCACCTGAAGCTCCTCGCCCCCGAGCGCCCTCGCCCGCGCTCGGGCGCCCAGGCCGAGGAGCCCCACGAGGCCCTGGCGCGCCGCCTCGGCGTCGACGCCGCGGCGCTGCGCGGCGCCGCCGACGCGCTCTTCGCCGAGGGCGTGGACGGCCTCGAGGGCCTGGCCTCGCCGCCCGCCCACCCCTCGCGCTCCTATCTCGACGCGGACGACGTGGCGCGCACCATCCACTGCATGGGGACGAGCCTGCTCGACTGGACCCAGGACCTGCTCGCCCGGGGGATGTTCGCCGACGACGCCCGGGTGCTGGGGCTCACCAGCGAGGGCAACGCGGTGGCGTGGAAGGGCTACGCGGCGGTCTCCGCCGCGAAGCTCGCGCTGGAGGGCGTGGCGCGCTCCATCGCGGTGGAGCTCGCGCCCCACGGCATCCGCTGCAACGTGCTCCAGCCCGGCGTCACCGAGACGCCGGCCCTGGCCGCGATCCCGGGCAGCGGGCACCTGAAGGCCCAGGCGCGCCGCCGCAACCCCTTCGGCCGCCTCACCACCCCGCGCGACGTCGCCAACGTGATCCACCTGCTGTGCCTCGACGAGGCGGCCTGGATCAACGGCGAGGTGATCCGGGTGGACGGCGGCGAGCACGTGTCCGGAGCCACGGGATGACGGGGGCCGGCTCGTGAGCGAGGCCCGCCTCGCGCTCGTGACCGGTGGCGCCCGGGGGATCGGCGCGGCCTGCTGCCGGGCGCTCGCCGCCGAGGGCTTCCGGGTGGCGATCCACCACCGAAGCTCCCACGCCGAGGCCGAGAAGCTCGCCGGCGAGCTCGCGGACGCGCTGGTGCTGCGCGCGGACCTCACCGTGCCCGAGCAGATCGACGCCCTCGTCGCCGAGCTCAAGGGCGGGCCGGGGCGCGTGGACGTGCTGGTCAACAACGCCGGCGCCGCCACCAACGCCCCCATGCCGGTGATGAAGCTCGAGGACTACGACGCCGTCTCGGCGCTCTCCCGCGGCACCTGGTACCTCACCAAGCTGGTGCTGCGGCGCTTCATGCTGCGCCAGGAGGCCGGGCGCATCGTCAACATCAGCAGCGTGGTGGGCCACACCGGCAACCGCGGCCAGAGCGCCTACACCATGGCGAAGGCGGGGCTCGACGCGCTCACCAAGTCCCTGGCCCTCGAGCTCGCCGGGCGCCCGATCCTGGTGAACTCCGTGGCGCCGGGCTTCATCGCCACGGAGATGACGGCGGATCTCCCCGAGGCGGCCCGGGAGCAGATCCTGGCCCGGATTCCCCAGGGCCGGATGGGGACGCCCGAGGAGGTGGCCGACGCCGTGGCCTGGCTGGCCACCCGGGCCGGCTACGTGAACGGCTCGGTGATCCACGTGAACGGCGGCCTCTACGGGGGCTGAGGGGTCTTCCCGACGCCACCCGGGCCAGCCCCCCGCGAGTGGCTAAACTGCCGGGGGCGGGGAGCCGTTCCAAGTGCGTGGCATGAAGTCTCGATCCCGGAAGAACAAGAAGGCCTCGAAGCGCCGCTCCGGCGGGCCCTCGATCCAGGGCCCCGAGCAGGCCGAGGCGATGCGGGCGGCGGGCCGCCTGGCCTCGGAGATCCTCGACCGGGTGGGCGAGATGGTGGCGCCCGGCGTGAGCACCGGGGCGATCGACCGGCTGGTGGACGAGATCACCTCGGCGCGGGGCGCCCGCAGCGCCCCCTACGGCTACCGCGGCAGCGGCACCACGCCCTTCCCGGGCCACTGCTGCACGTCGATCAACGACGTGGTGTGCCACGGCATCCCGGACGACGACCGCCTGCTCGAGGACGGCGACGTCGTCAACGTGGACGTCACCCCGGTGCTCGACGGCTTCCACGGCGACACCTCGCGCACGTTCGTGGTGGGCGAGGCCTCGCCCATCGCGCGGCGGCTGGTGGCCGACACCTACGAGTGCATGCGGCTCGGCATCCAGGCGGTGCGGCCCGGCGGCCGCGTCGGCGACATCGGCCACGCCATCCAGACCTTCGCCGAGGCCCAGGGCTACTCGGTGGTGCGCGAGTTCACGGGCCACGGCATCGGCGAGGAGTTCCACACCGCGCCCACCATCCTGCACTACGGGGCGCCCAACACCGGCGAGGTGCTGCGCCCGGGCATGACGTTCACCGTCGAGCCCATGATCAACCTCGGCCACTGGAAGACCGAGATCCTCGACGACGGCTGGACCGCGGTGACGGTGGACGGGACCCTCTCGGCCCAGTTCGAGCACACCGTGCTCGTCACCGAGGACGGCGTCGAGGTCTTCACCCTCGGCAAGCACGAGCAGCCCTTCTAGGCCCTCCCGAGGGCCTACGGGGCGCGTCCGGCGCCACCCGATTCGCGGGAGGCAGCCCTTCGTGAGCCGTGGCACCCTCCTCCGGGTGAGCGCCCGACCGGCCCGTACGCCTCTGCTCCTCCTCCTGCTCGCGGCGGCGACCTTCCTCGCCAGCGGCTGCGACGAGGTGACCCTCGACCGCGTCAACGAGAACCGCCGGCGCATGCAGGAGGGCGGCATCACCACGCCCCAGCACGAGGCGCTGCTGGCCAGCCGGCTCGCCTCCCTGGAGGCCGACCTCGCCGGGCTCCTCACCGACCAGACCCTGCTCGAGCGCATGGAGCAGTACGGGGTGCCCGGCGTCACCATCGCGGTGGTGGAGAACGGCCGGGTCCAGTGGGTGCAGGCCTACGGGACGCGCAACCCCCCCGGCGGCGAGCCCATGCTGACCCGCACCCGCCTCCAGGGCGCCTCGCTCAGCAAGCCCGTCACCGCCGTCGCGATCCTCCAGCTCGTGGAGCAGGGCCAGCTCTCCCTCGACGTCCCGGTGAACGCCGCGCTCAGCTCCTGGCAGCTGCCGGAGAACGAGTTCACCGAGACCGAGGTCGTGACCCTCCGCCGCATCCTCTCCCACACGGCGGGGATCAACAACGCCTCGTTCCCGGGCTACCCGCCGGACCGCGACGTCCCCACCCTGCTCGACCTCCTCGACGGCACCGGCCTCGCCACCAACCCGCCGATCCGGGTGGACCGCGTGCCCGGCTCGCGCTGGCGCTACTCCGGCGGCGCCTACACGATCCTCCAGCAGGTGATCGAGGACGTGGGCGGCACGGACTTCGACGCCTGGATGCGCGCGAACGTGCTCGGCCCCGCGCGCATGAACGCCTCCCACTTCGAGCAGCCCCTCGGCGAGCTCGCCGGCACCGCGACGGGCTCGTCCTTCGGCCTGCTGCTCCCGGCCTTCAACTACCCCGAGCTCCCGGCGGCCGGCCTGTGGACCAACGCCCTCGACATGGCGCGCTTCGTGGTCGCGCTCCAGGAGTCCCTCGCGGGCGAGCCCGGCGCGCTCCTCGACGCCGCCACCGCGGCCGAGATGGCGACGCCGCAGTCCCCCAGCCCCAACGTCTTCGACCTCGGCCTGAGCCCCCAGCCCGGCATGGGGCTCGGCCTGTTCCTCATCGACCGCCCCGAGCCCGACTGGTTCTGGCACACCGGTGGCAACGTCGGCTTCAACTGCCTCATCGTCGGCGACCTCCAGGGCGCCGGGAAGGGGATCGCCGTCATGACCAACCAGGTCCCCTCCGGCCGCATCCTCGCCTGGGAGATCGCCAACGCGGTCGCGGACCTCTACAACTGGCCGAACTGGGACGACTGGGGGATCTAGGCAGGGGGCTTCCCGGGGCTCCGAGGCCTCGGGAGCGCGCGGAGCTCGAAGCTCGTATCGAATACGCGCACCACGAACGCGTATTCAATACGCGACCTCCTCTGGCAGCGGCGTAGACGGCCGGAGCAGAAGGGGTTTCTGCTTGCCCCGCAGCATTTGGGGGTCCAGACTAGGCGGCAGTAGGCTGGACTCAACTACTTGTTAGGCGTCCGAGCGGAGGACTCGCGGCTGATAGTTCTACGACGAATTCTCGCAGTTGTCGTCCTGATAGCCTTTGTCGGCTACGCGATCGATTGGACAATCGAGGTATTCCGCGCAATCACTGGCCAAGTAGAAGGCCCGGCCTTTCAGGTTGCACTTAAGGGCGCACTAGCAACAGCCGCCCTCGTACTTGGCGCCTGGCTCTGGGGTTCTTCCAAGGCTGACTATCAGAGGGTCGTCATCATCACCCGACCAAAAGAGGAGCTTGGGTTCTACGAGTACTTCGTTCAGAAGCGGGCCTTCTTCAAGGAGTTCTACGAAGGTCGAGAAGCCCGCCTGTTTGAGAAGGCGCTCCTCAATATTTCAAGAGGCGAGAACCCTTCTGGCTGGGTGCTCTCCAGACCGAGCGAGCAGGATAGGGGCCTCGAGATCGCACCGTTGGAGAACTCGAACTTCATACGATGGGGGACCGATCTCTACTACTTTCCAAACGCCAAGGTTCGTGAGGATTGGCTTGCATATCACTGGAAGAGCTACGAACTCTCAGGCACCAACGACGAGACGATGATGGGCCGCCCTGTACTAGAAATCTGTGGCACATCGTTCTGAAGCAGTCACAGAACACCCCGCAGCCCAGGCGGGCCGCCTAACCAGGCGCTGCAGCGGACCGGGCACAGCGCGTTCGAAATTCCGGTGGTAGCGTCTGGCCATGCACCTGGCCGCTCCGGGCCACCACGGCGGCGGCCCGGCCGCTGAGCGCCAGGTCCGTTAGGCGTCACGAGCGACAGATGGTCGGAGCGAAACGAGCAAGTGGTCCGCGGTCGGGACTCTACTCCGAGGCGAAGTACACGAACTGGACTAGGTTCGATCCGTTCTTCTCGGAGGCTCGGCGTGCCTCGGCGCGAGGGAAGCCCGACGCGGTCGTAGCGGCTGGGTCGGAGCTCTCGGTTCCCATTTTTGCTGAACCTCTAGGCGACGGATTCCTGCGACCCTTCACCTCGCTCAGTGTCCGCGACGTGCTAGCGGCGGTCCCCTCCGAGCATCTCGTCGGACTAGAGGCGGTCTTTCTCTTGGGCGGCACGGCCAAGCAGAGACGTTCCCGGCGCTTCCTCTATGGCTCGTACTCCAATAGCCGGATCTACCTGCACCCTCTCGCCGAGCGCTTCCTAGTCCAACGATGGAAGCACACACCAAAGCCCAGCATAGTCCGCGAGTACGCCCGCTTTGGCGTCTCATGCGGACAGGAGTCGTGCGAGTGGGTCGTCCGGTTCACGCTTGAGAGCCTATGCCTCTTCTACCTCTACGACGTTCTCCTTCATGAAGTTGGTCACCACGTAGAGCGGCATCGCCCGAAGCCCAGCGTAGCCTCGGAACGCTACGCAACATGGTTTGCTCAGTTCCAGTCGCAAAGGCTGCTGGACGCAGACTAGGAGCGTGCCGCCTAACCAGGCGCTGCAGCGGACCGGGCACAGCGTGCTCCAAATCTGGGTGGTAGCGTCTGGCCATGCATCTGGGCGCTCCGGGTCACCACGGCGGCGGCCCGGCCGCTGAGCGCCAGGTCCGTTAGGCGGTCGCTCTGAGAGCGCGCGTGTCGACTCCACTCGATCAATTCGCCGAGGCCGCCCGCGGCTTCCTCTCAT
>JANQFK010000005.1 GCA_028277885.1 Myxococcota bacterium | reverse complement strand
CCGCATGCTGCTCTACGTCGACCTCCAGACCCTCCAACCGCTCTACATGGCGACCTTCGACGCCCGGGACGAGATGAGCAACGTTGGCACCTTCGCGGGCCGCTGGAGCGAGGACCGGGAGGACTACCCGCGCTGGCCCGACGACCCCGAGCGACCGGTGCGCGTGATCGACTCCGTGGCCGAGGCCTTCGCGAACCTCTCCGAGTCCGGGAGCTGGCGGCGGGAGTCGTGGGCCAACGTCGCCACCCCGCCCGACGACGCCCAGGTGCGCCGGATGATCTCGGTCACCCAGCTCACCAAGCGGCGCTAGCGGCCACCGCGGATCCGCTCCGGGTGCCCCGCTCCGGCCCCCGTTGGCCCGGAGGCGGCTAGGCTCCTGCGGAGCCCGCACCTACGGAGGCCCCATGAGCCCGATCCCGTCCCGTCCCGAGCTTCCCGTCGCGAGCCGACGCCGCTTCCTGCAGGGGCTCGCCATGCTGGCCGTGGGCGGGCGCACGCTGCTCACCTCGCGCGATGCCCGGGCCGCCGTGGACGCCGTCCGCGAGGTGGCGCGAAAGGCGGTGGAGTGGCCGGAGATGCCCCGCCGCACCCTGGGCCGCACGGGCTGGGAGGCGAGCCGGCTGGTGTTCGGCTGCGGGGCGGCGCTCTCCCGCCAGCGCCGCGACGACCTGCTCGAGGCTGCCTTCGACGCCGGCATCAACGTCTTCGACGTGGGCTTCCGCGGCTTCTACCGCGACGCCGAGGCCAACCTGGCGCCCTTCCTCAAGCGACGCCGCGACTCGGTGTTCTTGATCTCCAAGGCCTTCCCGTCCCGGGACATCGAGCCGGGGCAGCGGCTCTCCGCGGCGACGCTGCGCCAGGCGGCGGCCACCTGGAGCGAGCGTCTCGACGCGAGCCTGCGCGAGCTGGGCGTGGAGCAGGTGGACGCCTACTACCTGATGGCGGCCAACAACGTGAGCCTGGTGGGGAGCGACGAGCTGCGCGCGGCCTTCGAGAAGGCGAAGCAGGCCGGCAAGGCACGCCACTTCGGTCTCAGCACCCACCAGAACGCCCAGGCGGTGCTCGAGACGGCGACGCGCAGCGGCGCCTACGACCTCGCGATGGTCGCCGTCACGCGGGCTGGTACGACTGGGCGGAGCGCGACGTGCTCGAGGGCTCGAAGCCCATGGCGCAGCTCGCGCCGGTGCTCGCCCGGGCGCGGGAGGCCGGCATCGGACTCATCGGCATGAAGGCCGGCCGCGCCCTGGCGGGCCGCCGCATCCTGGGCTGGAGCCGCCCGACCCGCTTCGACGGCCACTACGACGAGGCGTTCCTGAAGTCCGGGCTCTCGGCCTTCCAGCGCAGCTACGCGTTCGTGCTCGCCCACGGCCTCGACGCCGTGAACGCCGACATGCAGTCCCTGGCGCACCTCCAGGAGAACGTCGCCGCGGCGGTGAGCTCGTCACGCCACTTCGGCTAGCTGGGGGAGGCCCGACCTCCTACTCGGCGGCCGCCCGCTCCAGGGCGCGCAGCCGGTGCCCGCGCGCCCAGCGCAGCTCGCCCCGTTGCTCGAGGAGCCGAGCCAGCGCCTCGTGCCAGGCCGCGCTGCGACGGAGGTGCCCCGCGAGCTGGGGGCTTCCCGAGAGCGTCGTCTCCACCGCCTCCAGCTCGCGCTGCTCCTTCGCCAGCTCGGGCAGCCGCTCGCTCGCGCGCACCCGCCCCGCCGAGGCGACGTGGCGCGGGTTGATGGCGTGGGAGCGCTCGAAGGCGGCGAGCGCCTCGTCGAGCAGGCCGTTGCGCCGGTAGATCAGGCCGAGGTTGTAGAACAGCACGTCGTTGTCGGGCGCCGCCTCGGCGGCGGTCTCCAGCTCCCGGCGCGCCGTGAGCCAGTCCGTCGTCTCGAGCGTGAGGCCGCGCATGTAGTGGTACTGCCCGATCAGGTTGCGCGTCAGGTAGTCCTTGGGGACGCGCGGGTCGTCGGCTCCCTCGAGCGGTCCTTCGGGAAGCACGACGGGCGGCGGCGCGGACCCCGTCCGCCAGGCGCGGAACACCAGGCCCACGGGCACCATCTCGAGGCCTTCGACGCGCCAGTTCGGGTGGTGGGTGAAGAAGATCGGGTCCGAGTCGGGATCGAACCGCAGCGGCGGCAGGTCGGCGTCGCCCACGCCCTGGAGGATCAGGTTCACGTCGGGCCGGCGGCCCTCGACGAAGTGCAGGTAGATCAGCGAGAACAGGACGTTGTCGTCGCTCGCCGCCAGGTGGGCGCCCGGCGGGAGCGAGGCCAGCACCTGCTCGGAGAAGGCCTCGGCGACGCGGAAGCGCGAGCGGTCGTGGGCGGACCAGCCGAGGACCCCGAGCGCCGCGGGGAGCAGCAGCGGGGCGACGCGCAGCGCGCGCAGGCCCGGCGGGACGCGCTCGACGAGCCACTGGCAGCCGAGGCCGGCGAGCAGCGCCGCCATCGCGTAGCTGGGGACGTAGTAGCGGTGCCACAGGAAGATGTCGCTGCGCGAGCCGTGGAGCGCGAGTGCGGCCACGTTCGCCAGCATCACCGCGACGGGCAGGCCCACCGGCCAGCCGCGTCGCCGTCCCGCCGCGATCCCGATCACCGCGAGCGCGGTGCCCACCCACGCGAGCTCGCTGCCGAGGCTCAGGAGCCAGTCGGCCGCCACGACGAGCACGTCCTCCGGGCCCTCCAGCCAGCGGCGCTCCCAGAAGCCGCGCCGCAGCACCACGCCGAGGAAGGCGTCGAGGGTCTCGGGGTCGCCCCAGTCGAGGCGCGGGTCCGCGCGGGAGCGCAGCGGCAGGTAGAGGTAGGGGAGCAGGCCCCCCACCGTGGCGCACGCCGCCGCCGCGATCAGGCCGGGACGGCGCAGCAGGCCGGGCTCGCTCGCCGGGGCGAAGACGCCGAAGGCGAGGGCGTAGAAGCCCATGAAGGTGTGGTTGGCGGCGCCGAGCCCGCACAGGAACGCGACCGCGACGAAGGCCCGCGGCGAGCGCGTCTCGTGCCAGCGCCAGGCCGCCGCGGTGGCGGCGACGACGAACAGCGCGTTCAGTGCGTAGACGCGCTGCACGTTCGCCTGGGACCAGAAGCTCGGCGCGAAGGCGAGCAGCCCGGCGGCGACCAGCGCCGCCACCGCGCCCAGGCGCGCGCGCCGCAGCAGGGCGTACAGGCCCGCGCAGGCGAGGGCCGCCGCGGCCGCGCTGAACAGGCTCATGCGGAACGCCACCGAGCCCACGGGGACCAGCAGGCTCCACAGCTTCCCCGCCATCACGTAGAGCGGGTAGCCGGTGGGGTGGGGCACGCCGAGCAGGTGCGAGGCGGCGACCAGCTCGCCGCTGTCGCCCACGTAGATGCTGCGGCAGGCGCCGAGCGCGTAGACGACGAACAGCGCGACGGCGACGAGCGCCGCCTCCCGGAGCACGCGCGGGTTCGTCGCCGGGCCCACCTCGGGCTCAGGGCTCCGGAGCCGGCTCGGTCTCCGAGAGCCGCTGGAGGTTCACCCGGAACAGCGGATTGTCGGGCTCGAGCTCGATGGCGCGCTCGAGCGCGGCACGCGCCGCCTCCGCGTCGCCCATCAGGAAGGCGACGTTCGAGCGGTAGTGGGGCACGCTCGCGAAGCGCGGCGCGAGGCGCTCCGCCTCGTCGAGCCGCTCCAGGGCGGTCGCGTAGTCGCCGCGCAGCGCCGCCTCCTGGGCGCGGGCGATGATGGCCGCGGCGAGCCGCTGGTTGTCGGGCCGGTCCTCCTCGCCCGGGGCCTTCGCGCCGAGCCGCGCCAGCGCGCTGCGGGCGGGCGCGTAGTCCGGCAGGAAGCGCAGCGCGTCGCGGTAGGAGGCCACCGCCCGGTCCGGCTCGCCCCGGCGCTCGAGGAGCACGCCGCGGTTGTGGTGCGCCTCGGCGTTGGCCGGATCGAGCGCGATGGCGCGGTCGATCTGGACGAGGCTCTCCTGGTAGCGGCCCAGGGCACCGAGGGCGCCGGCGTAGCTGGCGCGCAGCCCGGCGTCGTCGGGCTGCGCCTCCACGAGGCGCGCGTAGGCGGCCGCGGCCTCCTCGTAGCGGCCCGCCTCGAACTGGAGCGCGGCGAGGTTGCGGTCGCCCTTGGGCGAGCTCGCGTCGAGGTAGCCGAGGGCGCCCAGGTGCTCGAGGATCTGCGGGTCCACGGCGGTGTCGGTCGCGCCGGCGGTACCTGCCGTCTCCGTCCCCCGCTCCCCGGTCTCGTAGCTCGCCAGCGTGCGCGTCGCGAAGGCCAGCTCGTCCGGCAGGTCGAGGGCCTCGCGCAGCACGCGCCCGGGCATGTCCTGGGCAGGGGAGAGGCCGGTGAGGGCCAGCACCGTCGGCGTCACGTCGAGGAGGGTCGGCTCGTCGATGCGCCGACCGGCGCGCACGCGGTTGCCGTACAGGTAGAGGATCCCCTCCTCGCGGTGGAAGCGCTCGCTCACCCGCCGCAGGTCCTTGGCGCGGCTCGGGTCCTCGTGGGCCAGACCGAGCTGGAACCCGTGGTCCGAGAGTACGAGCAGGGTGGTGTCGGGGTCGAGGGCGTCCAGCACGTCGCCCACGATCTCGTCGGCGTAGAGGTAGATCTCCTCCACCGCGCGGCCGTAGCGCCGCTGCTGCTCGCCGAGGTGCCCCGAGAGCGCGGGCTGCCGGAACAGGTGGCCGAACAGGTGCGAGGTGGAGTCGGTGCCCTCGACGTAGAGCAGCAGCAGGTCCGGCCGGCGCGTCCTCCAGAGGTGCAGGCCGATGTCGCGGTAGCTGCTCGCGGTGGCGAGCGCCCAGCGGAAGTGGCCGAGATCGTCCTGGAAGTCGAACGCGCGCTCGAACTCCTCGGCGGGGACGTCGACGAAGCGCGCCGCCTCGGCGGCCGTCACGTCGCCCGGGCGGCGCACCATGGGGGCGATCTCGGCCTCGAGCGCCGGCGGGTGGACGATGCCGACCGAGTCCCGCGAGCCCTCGAGGCCGGCCTCGAACAGGAAGTGGTAGCCGACGTGGTCGCTCACCATGGCGCCGCGCACCTTCTCGGCGGGCCAGGTCGCCCACCAGCCCACCACGGCCACGTCGCGCCCCGCCTCGGAGAGGATGTTCCAGACCGCCTTCACCCGGCGCATCTGGCTGGTGACGGGAAGCTCCTCGCCGGTCTTCTCGTTCTCGGCCACGAAGTGGGTGATGCCGTGGTCGAGGGGCGAGCGGCCCGTCGCGATGGTGGTCCACAGGATCGGGCTCAGCAGGGGCTTGCTGCTGCGCAGCCGGCCGTAGGCGCCGTGCTGGCGCAGCCGTGCGAAGTTCGGCAGCCGGTCCTCGGAGAGCAGCAGGTCCACGGCCTCGGGGTCCATGCCGTCGAGGCCGAGCACCACGACCCGGCCGGGCGCCGCGGCGTCGCCGCAGCCGAGGCCGAGGGCGAGCGCGCAGGCCGCGAGCAGCACCCGGGTCGGCAAGCGCGGGAGCAAGGCGGGCGCTCAGCGCTTCTTGCTGAGGGTGGCCCGCTCCTCGTCGCTCTGGATGGCGCGCACGAAGGCGGCCAGCAGCGCCTTGCGGATCGTGGCGCGGTCGGCGCGCTTGTGGACCTTGCGGAAGTTCTTGAGGGGTACGATGCCCTTGGCCATGGAGCGGTGGCCGCCGCCCACGCCGAGGCCCTCGACGATGGCGCGCACCACCTCGCCGGCGGCGCGCACGTAGCCGACGTTGCGTACCGAGAAGACCAGGTCCGAGCCGACGACGCCCGCGGCCACGGACCACTCGGCGCCCTCGGCCTGGAGGCCCAGGTCGGCGACCTGGGGGATCACGTCCTCGCGCACGCGCCCGAGCACGAGCAGGTGGACGCCTTCCTCGACCTTCGTGCTGCCCAGCGCACGCCCGAGCGCGCGCAGCCCGTCCTCGGGCAGCGCCGGCCGCTCGATGCGGCGCAGCAGGGCGGGGCTGTAGACCGAGTGCAGGTACGCGAAGGCCTGCATGTCGGCGGAGCTGGTGTCGCGCCCCAGCAGCTGGGTGTCGCTCTTGATCCCGTAGAGCAGCGCGGTGGCGAGCTTGGGCCGCACCTCCATCCCCACGGCCTGCATGTACTCGGTCAGGATCGTGGCGGTGGCGCCGTAGCCCGTGCGGATGTCCTTCATCACCGCGTCGTAGCCGGTGCGCTCGGGATGGTGGTCGATCACCACGTCCACCGAGAGCACCCGCGCCGGCGGGCTCTCGCCGAAGACCGTGGGCTGCACGTCCACCAGGGCCAGGCCGTCGAACTCGTCGAGCTCGTCCGGGGTGATGGTGCGCACGTCGATCCCCAGGGCCTGGATCATGGCGCGGTTCTCGGGCCGCTGGACCTCGCCGAAGGAGACCAGCGGCGCCGTCGGGGCCTTGCGCCCGAGCAGCGCCCGCAGCCCGTACCCCACCGCGATGCCGTCGGGATCCGGATCCGGCTGGAGCAGGATGCCGAGCTTCTCCCGGGACTGGAGCAGGGTCCGCAGCTCCACCACCCGGCGCAGGTTCGCCAGGTGCTGGAACTCCTTGTCGACGTCGTCCCGGATCAGGGTCCGCAGCCCGGCCCCGCGCAGGCAGGGGTGGTCGGGCAGGTCCTCGGTCTGGACCTTGTCCGACATCACCAGGATGGGGGCGTGGGGCGCGGCCTCGTGGACCGCCGACACGGCGGCGCGCACGAAGGGCGCCTCCTCGGAGACGAGGGCGAAGTCGTCGCCGTCCTTGGCGCCGAGCTTCTGGATGGCCTCGGCGGTGAGGCCTCCCTGGAGCGACCGGAAGCCCGTGGGCCGCGCGCGGGACTCGTCCTCCCGCGGGACCCAGGTGAGCTCCTCGTTCTCGCTCGCACCGATGCGCGCCCACAACCGCGCCAGCTCGGCGCCGTCGCAGACGATGAAGCGGGTCGCCAAGCCCGCCCCTCCCACCTTGGCGGATCGGCCCGCTCCACGGTGGAGGGACCGAAGCGAACGCGGATTCTAGCGGATCGACCCCTCGCCGAAGCAGGCCCGATCCCCCAGGGGTGACTGCTAGGCTCCAGGCGTGCAGCCGGTCTTCATCGGCGACGTCCAGGGCTGTGGGTCCGAGCTCGACGAGCTCCTCGAGCGGGCCGGGGGCCGCTTCGGTGCCGCCGGCTTCGAGGCCTGGCTGGTGGGCGACCTGGTGAACCGCGGCCCCCGCAACCACGCGGTGCTGGCCCGGGTCCGGGAGCTCGCCGACGCCGGCCGCGCGCGCTGCGTGCTCGGCAACCACGAGCTCGGCCTCCTCGCCGCCGCCCTCGGGATCCGCCCCGTCGGTGGCAGCGACAGCATCGGCGACCTGCTCGAGCGCGACGATCTCGACGACTGGATCGACTGGGTGCGGGGCCTGCCGCTGGTGCTCACCGGCGTGCTCGGGGAGCGGCCCTTCGCGATGGTGCACGCCGCGGTCCACCCGGACTGGACGCTGGCCGAGCTCGAGGCGGCGGCCCGGCGCGTGGAGGCGCGGCTGCGCGAGGGGGGCCGCGGCCCGCTGCGCCGCTTCCTGGCCAGCTCGCCCGCCGACGACGCGGACCGCGACCTGCTCGGCCGTCTCACGTCGTGCCGCTCGGTGTCGCGCGAGGACGCCGCGTGGTCGAAGCTCGAGCCCGGCGACGGGCGCGTCGCCTGGCACGAGGCCTGGGCGCGCCGCCGTCACGACTACGGGATCGTCTACGGACACTGGGCCATGCAGGGCCTGCACGTCGCTCCCGGCCTGCGCGGGCTCGACACGGGCTGCGTGCACCACGGTCGCGATCACGACGGGTTCCTGACGGCGTGGATCCCGGACGCGAAGCGCGCCGATCCCTTCGCGCTCCCCGACGAGGACTTCGTGCAGGTTCGCGCACACGAGCGCTACTACCGCGATCCACCGACCCCTCCGGTCGCGAATTCCTGAGCGGGTTTTTTTCGCTTGCGCCGTCGGTGGAGGCGTGCGTAGAGTGATCGCGTACCCCGATGTGCGGCGTCAGGAGGATGGGGCTCCGTTCTCGCCGACCTGGACAGGCACCGCACGCACGGGGTCACACTTCGCGTCGGCGTGAGCGGGCGGGTCCGCGACGGTGACGACGTTCGATCACCGGGCGGGCCAAGGTGCGGGAGACCTCCCGGACCCGGGAGCTTCCAACGACGGACGGAGAGCAACGGGGACGCCACCCCACGGGTCGCGTGGGTTCCTCGTCGCGCTTCACCGCCTCCTCCCCGGACACCGGTGGCGAGGCGCAAGGAGCGACGGCGCTACGCGTAGGCCGCGGCCGCGCGGGAACGTCTCCCGAAGGCGCACGGGCACACCGTGTCGTCGCTTCGTCGCCGACGATCGGCCGAGCCCCGTCGGAGGCCCGGGAGGCCCCGCAGCCTCGATCCCTCAGCGCCGGCGCAGCGCCGCGGCGATGCGCTCTCCCTCGGCGCGCACCCGGTCGTCGGCCTCGCGCAGCAGCAGCAGCTCGACCTCGTCGGCGAGCTCCGGCGCGATGTCGCGCGGCGCCGAGCCCGCCACGCGCAGCGCGCCCAGGCGCAGCTCGCTCGAGCCGTGGAGGAAGGCGCGGCGCAACGCCGCCGTGATGCCCGGGCTGCGGTGCACCATGCCGCCGCGCAGCGCCGTGAGCGCGACCCCCGGGTCCGCCTCCCCGTCTCGGAGCGCGCTCTCCAGCAGCCACGCCGTCGCGGCGGGCGAGCGCACGGCGAGGAGCGCCGACTTGCGGCGTGCGTCCGTGTCCCGGGCGGGGTCGGTGGCCGCGCGCGCCCGCCCCTCGAGCACCGCCTCGGGCAGGGGCTGGAAGGCCGCGTCGCCGTCGGAGAGCGCGCGCAGCGCCAGGTCGCGCAGCGTGCTGGGTCCGTCGTCGATCCAGCCCACGTAGAGCGCGACGAGTCCCTCGGGCGAGTCGCGCTGGGCCAGCACCTGGGACACCGCGTTGCGCCAGCGCTCGGTGCTGGTCTCGTCGGCGAGCCGGATCGTCTCCCGCGGCTCGTCCACCATCACGTAGGGCGGGCGGGCGCCGCGCAGGGCCAGCAGCGCGCGGTCGCCGGCCTCGAGGGGGTGGGGGCTCGAGGGCGAGCGCTTCACCTCGAAGCTCGCCGGCGGCTCGCCCAGCAGGACGCTCTCGGCCTCCACGGCGATGCGCCCGGCGCTCACGGACTCGACCCGCGCCACCACCACCACGTCGGCCAGGGCGAGGCGCTCGTGGAGCGGACGCGGCTGGGGCGGCAGGGGGTGCCCCTGACCCCAGGCCGGGGCACCCGAGGCGAGGAGGCCGAGGACGAGGAGTGCGGAAACGCGGGCGCGGGGGCTCACCGCGCCGCAGTATAGGCGGCCCGGGGTGCGGGGCTCGTAGTCTCCCCCGGAGGGCGCGCCATCGTCGGGAGGGGCGATCCGTCCCCTCCCGGGGATCGTCGCTACACTCGCGAGCCGAAGCGATCCACCGGATCCGAGGAGTCCCGATGCCCGTCGTGATCGTCCCGCCTCCCTACCGCGGCCCCACCGGGGGGGCGGCCGAGGTGAAGGTCGAGGACGGCAGCGTGCGCGCCTGCCTGGAGGCGGTGGAGCAGGAGCACCCCGGCTTCCTCGGCCAGGTGCTCGACGGCGGCGGCCAGCCGCACCGCTTCGTGCGGCTCTTCGTGAACGGGGAGCCCCTGGCGTCCGACGCCCTCGAAACCGCGCTCGCCGGCGACGACCGCCTGGAGATCGTCGCCGCCATCGCGGGCGGCTAGCGAACCCGAGCGAACCCGAGCGAACCCAGCAGGAGGAGAACCCATCATGGCAGGCGGTCCCAGCGGCGACCGGATCATCTACGTGGACATGACGAGCCAGAGCGCCGAGGTGCGCGACTTCCCCGCGGAGTGGAAGCTCCTCGGCGGTCGCGCCCTGTCGGCGAAGATCCTGCTGGCCGAGTGCGACCCCGCCTGCGATCCCCTCGGCCCCGACAACGTGCTCGTGATGGCGCCGGGCGTGCTCTCGGGCACCGCGGCCCCGACCTCGGGCCGTATCTCCATCGGCGGCAAGAGCCCGCTCACCGGCGGCATCAAGGAGGCCAACGCCGGCGGCAACCCCGGCCAGCACCTGATGAAGCTGGGCTTCCGCGCCATCGTGGTGAAGGGCCAGCCCGCCGACGCCGACGCGCGCTACGGCCTCGAGATCGACGGCGACGGCGTGCGCGTGGTCGCGGCGGACGAGTACAAGGGCCTGTGGAACTACGCGCTCTGCGAGCGGCTCCACGGCCGCTACCCGAAGGAGTCCTCCTTCATCAGCTGCGGCCCCGCCGGCGAGCTGCGCCTGGCCGGCGCCTCGGTGGCGTGCACCGACCAGGACAACCGCTACCCGGCGCGCCACGCCGCCCGCGGCGGCCTCGGCGCGGTGATGGGCGCCAAGGGGCTCAAGTTCGTGATGGTGGACCCGGGCAAGACCAGTGCCCGCCAGCCCGCGGACCGCAAGGCCTTCGGCGCGCTGTGCAAGCAGTACACGAAGGACTACCTGGCGGGGCCGCAGATGTTCAAGACCGGCACCAGCTCCGTGGTGCCCGTGGCGAACATGCTCCACACCTTCCCCTACAAGAACCGCACCGAGGGCCAGTCGCCCGACGCCCAGACCCTCGACGGCGCCCGCATCGTCGAGAGCTTCGAGGAGCGCGGCGGCGGCATGCACAACTGCATGACGGGCTGCATCGTGAAGTGCAGCAACGTGGTGCACGACGCCGAGGGCAACTACAAGACCTCGGCCCTCGAGTTCGAGACCCTCACCCTGCTGGGCGCCAACTGCGCCGTCTCGAGCTGGGAGGACGTCGCGGACCTCGACCGCCTGTGCGACGAGGTCGGCCTCGACACCATCGAGACCGGCGCCGCCATCGCGGTGCTGATGGACTCGGGCCAGATGGACTGGGGCGACGCCCCGGCCATGAAGGCGCTCCTCGAGGAGATCGCCAAGGGCACGGACCGCGGCAAGGCGATCGGCAACGGCGCGGTGGCGACGGGCAAGTACGCCAAGCACGGCCGCGTACCCCACGCCAAGGGCCAGGCCATGCCGGCCTGGGACCCGCGACCGCTGAAGGCCACGGGCGTCACCTACTGCACCAGCCCCATGGGCGCCGACCACACAGCCGGGCTCATCGTGAACCCGGGCCTTCAGCCCGACCAGTTCGCCTGGGAGTCCCAGAAGGCCCAGATCGTGAACGCGGTGTGCGACTCCTCGGGCTTCTGCCAGTTCCTCCAGCCGACCATGGACGACATCCGCGGCTTCTATGCGGCGCTCTACGGCGAGGACGTGAGCCGCGAGGCGATCCACGACCAGGGCTGGGAGTGCCTCGAGGACGAGTGGAAGTTCAACTCCGGGGCGGGCTTCGGCGACGAGGACGACGTCCTCTCGGAGCCCATGCTGAAGGATCCCATCGGCGCGGCGCCGACGGTCTTCGACGTTTCGGACGACATCGTCCGGGCGGCGAAGCAGCGCATGCCCGCCGCGGAGGACCTCTTCACCACCAAGGCGACGGGGTAGCGGCCTGCGCGACGTCCGCATGCGGGGGTTCGCGGAGCGGGCCGACGTCGAGGAGGTCGAGGGCTTTCTCGCCGGCGTGACCCCACCGCTGGCCGCCGAGGCCGTGGGGCTCCGCGACTGCGTCGGGCGCGTCCTCGCCGAGGACGTGGCCGCCGGGGTCGACGTGCCGGGCTTCCGGCGCTCGGCCATGGACGGCTACGCGGTGCGGGGCGAGGACACCTTCGGCGCCTCGGCCTACGCGGGCCTCTCCCTCACCGTGGTGGGCGAGTCGCTGCCCGGCCGCCCCCACGCCGGCACCGTGGGCCCGGGCCAGGCGGTGCGCATCATGACCGGGGCGCCGGTGCCCGAAGGCGCCGACGCCGTGGTGATGGCCGAGGTGTGCCAGGAGGCCGAGGGCCGCGTGGAGGTGCGCGGGCCCGTGGCGCCGCGGCGCAACGTCGGCGCCGTGGGCGAGGACATCCGCGCCGGCGATCCGGTGCTGCGCGCCGGCCGCCGGCTGCGGCCCCAGGACGCCGGCCTGCTGGCCTCGATCGGCGTGGCCCGGGTGGCGTGCCACCGCCGTCCGCGGGTGGGCCTGGTGGTGACCGGCGACGAGCTGCTGGCGCCCGGCGAGCGGCCCTCGGGAAGCCGCATCGTGGACAGCAACTCGGTGGTGCTCGCCGGCCTCGTGGCGCGGGACGGCGGCGACCTGCTCCCCCACGCGATCCTGCCCGACCGGCCCGAGCGGATCCGCGCGGCCCTGCTCGCGCCCGGCCCCGACGTGCTGCTGGTCTCCGGCGGCAGCTCCGTCGGGCTCGAGGACCACGCGCCGCGCCTCGTCGCGGAGCTCGGCCGCCTCGACTTTCATGGCGTCGCCATGCGTCCGTCGAGCCCGGCGGGCGTGGGCCGGCTGCCCGGCGCCGCGGCCGGCGAGCGTGAGCGCCTCGTCTTCCTGCTGCCCGGCAACCCGGTGAGCTGCCTGTGCGCCTACGAGTTCTTCGCCGGCCCCTCGCTGCGCGCCCTCGGCGGCCGCTCGCGGCGCTGGCCCCACCGCCGCGTCGTGCTGCCCCTGGGCCGCAAGATCGCCTCGGCGGTGGGCCGGGTCGACTACGTCCGCGTGGCCGTCGAGTCCGGTCGGGTGATCCCGCTGGCGACCTCCGGCGCCTCCATCCTCTCCTCCACGGTGCGCGCGGCGGGCGCCGTGATCGTGCCCCGGGAGCGCGAGGGCATGGCCGAGGGCCAGTCCGTCGAGGTCCTGCTCTACGACGAGGAAGCGCCCGGGGACGAGGCCGCCCCGTGAGGCAGCAGCAGTTCCTCGAGGTGCTGGACCGCGACGAGGCCGAGCGGCGCTGGCACGCCGTGATCGACGCGTCGCCGCGGGACGTCGAGGAGGTGGCCCTCGCCGAGGCCCTGGGCCGCGTGCTGGCCGAGGACGTGCGCGCCGAGGTGGACGTGCCGGGCTTCGACCGCGCCAACATGGACGGGTTCGCGGTGCGGGCCGAGGACACCTTCGGCGCCACCGAGGAGGAGCCGGTTCGTCTCGCCCGCAACCCGGGCCACATCCCGACGGGCGTTGCGCCCCGGGCGGAGGTCGCCGCCGGCAGCGCGACGGTGATCGCCACCGGCGGCATGTTGCCCCGGGGCGCCGACGCCGTGGTGCCCGTCGAGAACACGGACCTCGAGGACGCCGACGCCGTGGTGGTGGTGCGGCGCGCCACGGTCCCGGGCGGCGCCGTCTCCTTCGCGGGCACCGACGTCGGCTGCGGCGAGACGATCCTGTTCGCGGGCACCCGCCTGACCGCGCGGGAGACGGGCGTGCTGGCCGCCGTGGGGCGCGACCGCGTCGCCGCGGTGCGCCGGCCGCGGGTCGCCATCCTCTCCACCGGCGACGAGCTGGTGCAGCCCGGCGAGGCGATGCAGCCGGGCCTCGTCTACGACAGCAACGGGCGCATCCTGGCCGACGCGGTGCGCGAGCTCGGTGCCGAGCCGCTCTTCCTGGGCGCCTTCCGGGACGACGAGGCGGCCCTGCGCCGCGCCCTCGGCGAGGCCCTCGAGGGCGCCGACGTGGTGCTGCTCTCGGGCGGAACGTCGAAGGGCGAGGGCGACCTCAACGGCCGCGTGGTGGCGGAGCTCGAGCCGGGGGTGGTGGTGCACGGCGTGGCCCTCAAGCCGGGCAAGCCCATCTGCCTGGCGGCGCGCGGGAGCACGCCGGTGGTGGTGCTGCCGGGCTTCCCCACGTCGGCGGTCTTCACCTTCCACGAGTTCGTGGCCCCGGTGATCCGGCGCATGGCGGGCCTCCACGAGGGGCGGCGCGAGCGGGTGGCCGCGCGCCTCGCACTGCGCACGGTCTCGGAGCGTGGCCGCACCGAGTACCTGCTGGTCGGCCTGGTCGGCGACGACGCCGGCGGTCTCGCCGCCTACCCCATGGGCCGCGGCAGCGGCTCGGTCACCGCCTTCAGCCGGGCCGACGGCTTCGTCACCATCGACCGCAACGTCGAGATCGTGGAGGCCGACGCGCCGGTGGAGGTGACGCTGCTGGGCCGCGCCCTCGAGGTGGCGGACCTGGTCGTGATCGGCAGCCACTGCGCGGGCCTCGACGCGATCGCGGGCGCGCTGCTGGGCGAGGGCTTCCGGGTGAAGATCCTGGCCGTGGGCAGCGAGGGCGGCCTCGCCGCCGCGCGCCGCGGCGAGTGCGACCTGGCGCCGATCCACCTGCTCGACCCCGGGACGGGTCGCTACAACGAGCCCCTCCTCGGCGACGGCCTGCGCCTGCTGCGCGGCTACACGCGGAGCCAGGGCGTGGTGACCCGCGCCGACGAGGCGCGGGACGTCGCCGAGCTGCTGGCGGACCCGACGCTTCGCATGGTGAACCGCAACCGCGGCTCGGGGACCCGGGTGCTGATCGACCGCCTCCTCGAGGGGCGGCGCCCGCCCGGGTTCGCCCACGAGCCGCGCTCCCACTACGCGGTGGCGGCGGCGGTGGCCCAGAAGCGCGCGGACTGGGGCGTCACCATCGAGACCGTGGCCCGCCAGGCCGGCCTGCGCTTCCGCCCCCTCCAGCCGGAGCACTACGACTTCGCGGTGCCCGAAGCCCGCTGGGAGCGCCCCGCGGTGCGCGCCCTGCGACGGCTGCTCGAGCCGGACAGTCCGCTGCGGCGCGAGCTCGAGGCCGCCGGGTTCGGCGCGGCTCCCTAGGAGGCCGACCCAGGATGGGTCGGCTTCCGCCGCAAAGCGAGCCCGAAGGGCTCGCTCAGCTAGCCCCCGGGCTGGGGCGCGTCGTCGTCGCAGCGCCGGCCCGCCACCTCGAGCAGGGCCTTGTAGCGCGCGGGCCGTCCGGTGAGGCGCAGGTCGACGATCGCGGCGAAGCTGCCGGGCCCCACGTCGAGGCCGTCTCCCGAGATCCAGGTCTGCTCCGCCGTCTTCGCGGCGAGCCACACCTTGCCCTCGGCGCCCGCCACCCCCTTCACCCGGTAGGCGATCCGCACGTCGCCGGGGCGCGGGTCGTACTCCTCGAGGCCCGTCACCTCGATGCGGCAGCGCGGGGCGCTCGAGAAGCTCGCGCAGGCCAGGAGCCCGGCCGCGAGGAGCCCGGCCCCGAAGCCGGCGAGCAGTCGGGAGTGCATCCTGGGCGGAGGCGACGGCACGAGCGCACGGTACGGGATTTCGTGGCTCCCGCCAGCACACGGCGGCCGATCATGGTACTCATAGCCTCCTGCTCGGGGGAGCTCGTCGGGGAGGCAGGGGTGCGAGCGGCCATCTTCGCGGTCGGGATCCTCGTGGCCGCCGTCGTGGTGGGCGCGTTGCTGGTGGACGAGGGCGAGGTGGCGACGCTCTCCACCCGGGACGCCGAGGGACGCCACTTCGACACCCAGGTGTGGCTGGTGGAGCTCGACGACGCGCTGTTCCTGCGGTCGAACTCGCCCGACTCCGAGTGGCTGGCCCGGGTCCGCGAGCGGCCCGAGGTGGAGCTCACCCGCGGCGACGAGACCGCCGCCTGGCGCAGCGCGCCCCAGTCCGATCCCGACCTGAGGCGCCGGGTCAACGAGGCCATGGCCCGCAAGTACGGCACCAGCGACCGGCTGCTGTGCTGGGTCCTCGACAAGCAGGCCATGGTGCCGGTCCTCCTCGAGCCCGCGCCGGGAGGCGGCGCCCACTGAGGCGGCGACCACCCAGGTGGCGCCGACCCAGGTGGCGCCGAAGAGGACGCCGGGGGGCCGCAGGGGGCCCCGCTCCGGGGCGAGCGAGCTCGAGCTCGAGGTCGAGCGACTGGCCGCGGGCGGGGACGGCGTCGGCCGGGCGCCCGACGGGCGGGTCGTCTTCGTCCCGTTCACGGCGCCGGGCGATCGCGTCCGGGTGCGGGTGGTGGAGGAGCGGCGCCGCTACCTGCGCGCCCGGGTGCTCGAGCTGCTCGCCGCAGGGCCCGGCCGCACGGACCCGCTGTGCGCGGTCTTCGGCTCCTGCGGCGGCTGCAGCTGGCAGCACCTCGACTACCCGACCCAGCTCGACGCCAAGGCCGACATCCTGCGCGACGCCTTCGCGCGGATCGCCCACGTGACGCCTCCCGCGAGCCTCGAGATCGTGCCCTCGCCGCGGCCCTACGGGTATCGCGGGCGCGCGCGGCTGCAGGTGCGCGGCGGTCGCGTGGGCTTCCTCCGGCGTCGCTCCCACGCCGTGTGCGCCACGGCGCGCTGTCCCGTGCTGGCCCCGGAGCTCGACGGCGCACTCGCGTCGCTGGCCGCGGCGCCGCCGGAGCACGAGGGCGAGTGGGAGATCGCGGTGGGAAGCGACGACCACGGCTTCGCGAGCTCGCTGCCTCCCGACGCGCCCCGGCCGGCGGTCGAGCTGCAGGTGGGCGAGGACCGGCTCCGGGTCTCGGCGGGCGTCTTCGCCCAGGCGAACGTTCCACTCCGCGGCGCGCTGGTCGCCGCCGTCGCCGCGGCGGCGGGTCGCGGCGGCGAGGCTCTCGAGCTCCACGCCGGTGCGGGCCTGTTCACCCTGGCCCTGGCGCGTCGCTTCGAGCAGGTCGTGGCGGTCGAGACCGACGCCGCCGCCGTGGCGGACCTCGAGGTCAACCTCGCGCGGGCCGGCCTCTCCGGCGTGACGGTGCTCGGGACCTCCGCCGAGGCGGCCCTCGAGGAGCCGCCGGGCCGGCCCGAGGTGGTGGTCCTCGACCCGCCGCGCACCGGCCTCGCCGCCGGCTCCGCCGAGGCCCTGGCGAGGCTCGGGGCCGCACGGATCGTCTACGTCTCCTGCGACCCGGCGACCCTCGCCCGGGACGTCGGGGTCTGCGCCGACCGGGGCTGGAACCTCGCGAGTCTGAAGGGCTTCGACCTCTTCCCCCAGACCGCCCACGTCGAGGCCCTCGCGGTCCTGGAGCGCGAGGGCTGAGGGACGGGGCCGGCTCGCCAGGGCGCGACGAGCCCATGCCGCAGGGCATGACGCACCCGCTGCGTCGCCGTTCTGGCGGGCGTCCGCTTCGCGCGCCTTCGGCGCGTTGCGCGGCGCCGGAGCTGGTGGTCGGAGCCGGCCCGCTACGGCTCGATCAGCCCGTGCCGCAAGGCATAACGCACCAGCTCCGTCGCCTTGCGCGCTCCCAGCTTGCGCATGAGGCTGGTGCGGTGGGCCTCGACGGTCTTGGTGCTGATCTCGAGCTGGGCGGCGATCTCCTTGGCGGAGAGGCCGTCGGCGATCAGGTGGAGCACCTCGCGCTCGCGGGAGGAGAGCAGCGAGAAGGGCTCGCTGGCGCGCTTCGGTGCGCGCACCTGCTCGACGATCTCCCGCGCCACGGCCGGGCTGAAGTAGCTGCCGCCCTTCACCACGGCGCGCACCGCCGAGAGCACCTCCGACGCCCGTCCGTTCTTGAGCACGTAGCCGTCGGCGCCCAGTGACACCGCGCTGCGTACGAAGGGCGAGTCGCCGTGCACCGAGAGCAGGATCACCTTCACGTCGGGGTGGCCCGAGCGCAGGCGCTCCAGGGTCTCGAGGCCGCCGAGCTTCGGCATGTTGATGTCGAGCACGACGACCTGCGGGTGGTGCTCCGCGACCTGCTCGAGCACCTCGCGCCCGTCGGAGGCTTCGCCGCACACGGTGAGGTCGCCCTCGGCTTCGAGGAGGCGCCTCAGGCCCTCACGGACGATGCCGTGGTCGTCGGCGACGAGTACCGAAGTCACCAAATCAGGGTACACCCGCCGTGGGTGAAGCGGCAAGGCACCGTGTGGAAGTCGACATCCCCAACGGATGGGGCTAGCTTGGCGACGCGTCGCAGCCGGCCGTTGCAGCACCCCGTTCGCTGCGCCTCTTCCTGCTTCGCCCCTCTTTGGAGGGAGTCTGGAGGGAGTCGTGTCCCCGCGCAGGCCCTCACGCGGCTCCGGCCCCTCCGACGTCCGCTTCCGGGTCTTCGTCGAAGGTCCCAGCGACGGCGACCTCCTCGGCGCCTGGGCGCGGCGGCGCTCCCTGCGACTGTCGCGGGCTCTGGTCGAATCGACCGTCATCCTCGGTGGCAGGCAGCCTGCGCGCGCCGTCCAGCACCTGCGGGAGCTGCGGGAGACCGAGCCCGACGCGCGCGGCCTGTGTGTCCTGGACGGGGACCACGTCCCGCTCCCCGAGCCCGCCGCCGAGCCCGGCCTCGCCTTCTTCACCTGGAGCCGGCGCCACATCGAGTCCTACCTCCTGGTGCCCGACGCGATCCGCCGCAGCCTGCGCCTGCGCAACGGGGACGGGCGGGTGGAGCGGGCCCTGCGGGAGCACCTTCCGCGGGGCGAGGAGGAGCTGCGTCGGATCGACGCCAAGCGCCTGCTCGACCGCAACGGGTCCCTGGCCCGGGCGCTGCCCCGCGCGCCCGCGGCGCGCCGGATCGCCCGGGCGATGCTCCCCGAGGAGTTCCACCCGGAGATCCACCGCCTGCTGGACGAGATCGCCCGCGGCCTGGGCCTCGAGGAGCCCCGGGCGCGGGTGGAGTACCGCCCGGGGCCGGATTCCACCCCCCGGAACGGACGCGGTATCCTGTCCTGAGGGGCCTCGGGAGGGTGCCATGGCGAGCGAGCTCGAAGACTACCGGGACGAGGCCTACTTCGACCGGCGGCGCCGCAAGCGGCTGGTGTTCGACTCGAACCTGCTGCGGGAGTCGGCGAGCGTGTTGCGGGCCCGCAAGCCCATCGTGTTCGCCCCGGAGCACTCGGTCACCGACGCGATCCGCGCCATGCAGGGCGAGCACCGCGGCTGCGTGCTGATCACCGGCGACGGCAGCCCGACCACCCGCGTGATCGGCATCTTCACCGAGCGCGACGTGCTGTTCCGGATCGTGGACCGCGGCCGCAACCCCGCCACCCTGCCGCTCTCCGAGGTGATGACGCCGGATCCGGACTGCCTGCGCGACGACCAGCCCATCGCCGCGGTGCTGAACAAGATGAGCGTCGGCGGCTTCCGCCACATCCCCGTCGTGGACGCCGAGTGGCGTCCGTCCTTCGTGGTCTCGGTGAAGGACGTGGTGCAATTCCTGGTCGAGGCGTTCCCGCGCGAGATCCTGAACCGGCCCGTGGACCTCGGCGCCGACAGCCAGCGCGAGCGCGAGGGCGCCTAGGCGACCGACCGCGGTCCGCGCCTCAGGGGTCCGTGGCGTCGTGGAGGAGCGGCTCCGGCACCGGCTCGCCGCTGCGCCGCGCGCGCCGGATCTCCGCCACCAGCGCGAGCGCGCTGCGCAGGAAGCAGACCCCGATCGCCACGTTCAGCAGCAGGAAGATCGAGTTGGTCGCGAACGCGAAGGCGATCAGCGCGTCCTGGGAGCCGAAGTCCTGGAAGAGCCCCGCCCAGGCGAACTCCCGCACGCCGAAGTTGCCGACCGACGGGATGGAGAGCGCGAGGTAGAGCACGGGGATCCGGGCCGTGAGGTCGATCCAGGGGATCGGGACGCCGAAGGCGCGGGACGCCATGCCCTGGATCGCCACGTCGAAGACCGCCAGGGCGGCGAAGGCCCCGAAGAAGGGCGCGAGCCCCCGCAGCGGGATCTTCTCCAGCAGGGCGACGATCCGGGAGAGCAGCGGGACGCGCCGGGCGGGCCCGAGGCGCAGCAGCAGGGCCCCCGCCCCCACGGCGGCCCAGCCCAGCCCGGCGGTGACGAACACCTCGGAGTTGGGCTCGAAGCCGCCGGGCAGGATCGGCAGCACCACGGTGATCTGGGCCAGCAGCACGATCAGGTGGGTCACGAAGGGGATGAGGGCGACCACCAGCACGGCGTCGAGGCGTCCGCGAACCAGCTGGGCGACGCCCAGGAAGAAGCCCGCGTCGGCGAGCGGGTTGCTGACGACGCGGAACAGCTCCGAGCCCCCGCGCACCGCCAGGATGCTGCGCCGCGGCACGTCGGCGGAGACGAAGCGGCGGATCGCCTCGGCCTGGAGCCAGGCCCAGACGAAGAAGAACACCAGCTTGTCGATCACCGTCACGCCCACGAAGACGGCGAGGTCGGCGTCGCCGGTGGCCTCGACGAGGCGCGTCCAGTCCGTCGCCCAGCCGAACACGTAGGCCAGGGCCGCCAGGGAGATCGCCCAGGGCAGGAACCGCTTCCAGGTGCCGGCGTTCCGGGCCTCCACGGCGGCGGAGGGTAGCAGCGGCGGGTAGCCTGCCGACCGGCATGCGAGCCATGGTGGTGCAGCGACCGCGGCCGGCGAAGGAGCGGCCCCTCGAGCTCCGGGAGCTCCCGGTGCCCGAGCCCGGACCGGGCGAGCTGGGCATCCGCGTCGAGGTGTGCGGCGTGTGCCGGACCGACCTCCACGTCGCCGAGGGCGACCTCGCGCCGCGTCGGGAGGCCGTGGTGCCCGGCCACGAGGTGGTCGGCCGCGTGGAGACCCTGGGGGCCGGGGTGACCGGGTGGTCGCCGGGCGACCGCGTCGGCGTGGCGTGGCTGAACCGGACCTGCGGACGCTGCCGCTTCTGCCGCAGCGACGCCGAGAACCTGTGTCTGGATCCGCACTTCACGGGCTGGGACGTGGACGGGGGCTACGCGGAGCGGCTGTGCGCCCCCGCCGACTTCGTGCATCCCCTCCCCGAGGACCTCGACGCCCGCCAGGCCGCGCCGCTGCTCTGCGCCGGCGTGATCGGCTACCGCGCCTACCTCCGCTCCGGCGTCGCGCCCGGCGGGCGCCTCGGCCTGTGGGGCTTCGGCGGGTCCGCCCACATCGTGATCCAGGTGGCGCGCCACCTCGGCAACGAGGTGTTCGTGTTCAGCCGCGGCGGCGCCCACCGCGAGCTGGCCGGCGAGCTCGGGGCGGCGTGGGTGGGCGACAGCTTCGAGCCGGCGCCGGCGCCCCTCGACGCCGCCATCCTGTTCGCGCCCGCCGGCGAGCTCGTGCTCCCGGCCCTGGCCGCCCTCGATCGCGGCGGAGTGCTCGCCGTGGCGGGCATCCACCTCTCGGAGATCCCGCCCCTCGACTACGCGCGCCACCTGTTCCAGGAGCGCGAGCTGCGCAGCGTCACCGCGAACACCCGCGCCGACGCCCGGGCGCTGCTGCGCCTGGCGGCCGAGATCCCCATCCGCACCCACACCGTGCCCTACCCCCTCGAGCGGGCGGGCGACGCTCTCCTCGACCTCGCCGAGGACCGCATCCGGGGCGCCGCGGTCCTCGAGGTGGCGTGAAGGCACTGGCCCTCGACTTCGACGGGGTGATCTCGGACAGCGCCCGGGAGTGCTTCCGCGTCGCCCTCACCACCTGGGGAAGGCTGCATCCCGACTCGTCCCTGGCCGGCGCCGAGCCCGGGGACGCGACGCTCTACCGCGGCTTCCTCGCCCTGCTCCCGCTGGGGAACCGCGCCGAGGACTTCGGGGTCGCGCTCTCCGCCCTCGACGCGCGGGCCCGCATCCCCGACCAGGCCGCCTACGACGCCTTCCGCGCCCGCTGGTCCGCGCAGGAGCTGGCCCGCTTCCACGAGCGCTTCTACGCCGAGCGCCGCGCCTGGCAGGACCGCGACCCGGCCGGCTGGCGGCGGCTCGTGGCGCCCTACGCGGAGCTCCTCGACGTGCTGCGCCGCCACGCGGGCGAGGTCGAGCTCGCCATCGCGACCGCCAAGGACGCCCGCTCGGTCGGGGTCCTGCTCGAGGACTACGGCGTCGCGGACCTCTTCCCCGCCGACCGCATCCTCGACAAGGAGACCGGGGTGAGCAAGCGCGCGCACCTCGAGGCGCTGCGGGAGCGGCTCGGCGTGGCGCCCGAGGAGATCACCTTCCTGGACGACAAGGTGAACCACCTGGAGGCCGTGGCGGGCCTCGGCGTCCGCTGCGCGCTGGCCGCCTGGGGCTACAACGGCGAGCGCGAGTGGCGCCGCGCGCGGGAGCGGGGCTTCGCGGTCTGCCGCCTCGACGACGTCGAGGCGACGCTGTTCGCCGACGCCGCGCCGGGGGCCCGAGGCGGCGCCCCGGGCTGCGGGCGCTAGATTCCCGGGATGGACCTGGGCTTCCGATTCCACGCAGAGCGCACCCCGAACCCCCACAGCATCAAGTGGGTGCTCGGCGAGGCGGTGGCCGCGCCCGGCGTGACCGCCGACTTCCCCGAGCCCGTCGACGCCGGGGCCTCGCCCCTGGCGGCGCGCCTGTTCGCCGTCTCCGGCGTCACGCGCGTCTTCTTCACCGCCAACTTCGTCACGGTGACCAAGCGCGAGGACGTCGAGTGGACCGACGTCGCCCAGCCCCTCGTCGATGCCCTGAAGGCCTTCGCGGCCAGCGGCGAGGACGCGCTCGGGCCGGTCTTCGAGGCCCCGGAGCCGCTGCCCGAGGGCGACGTCGTGGATCGCATCCGCCAGATCCTGGAGGAGGAGGTGCGCCCGGCGGTGGCGATGGACGGCGGCGACGTGGTGTTCGCGGGCTACCGCGACGGCGTGGTGGAGGTGCAGCTCCAGGGATCCTGCGTGGGCTGTCCCAGCTCGACCGCGACGCTACGTTTCGGCATCGAGGCGCGGCTGCGCGAGGCGATCCCCGAGGTGGTGCAGGTCGTCTCGGTCTGAGCCGCGGCCGACGGTCCGACAGCCACGAACCCCCCTGGGCGATCCGCCGACCCGAGCCCACCCGCTCGGGCCGGCGCGAGAGAGGGGGGAGCGTTTGGGCGCTCGGGACGGAGGTCTGGACGGTCTCGACCGTCTCGATGGGACGGAGGCGTCGCGCCGCCGGCTCGGTCTCGGAGGCGGGCGCCGGCGCATGACCCTGCGCGGCCGGCTCACCCTGGCGGTGGCGGGCGTGGCCGCCGGCCTCGGGGTCTGGTCGCTGGCCGGGGGCGACGGGAGCGGCGCGGCCCCGGTCGCCACGGAGCCTCCCTCGCTCGCGAGCCGCGCCCCCGGCCCGCCCGAGGCGGGCGTTCCCGCCGCGCTTCTCGAGCGCCTGCCCCTCGGCGCGTCGACCTACGCGGACGGGGAGGACGCCGAGCCCGGCACGAAGCTCGTCGAGCGGGTCCAGGCGCCCGGCGGTGGCCGCTACGAGATCGAGTACACCCTCGACGTCGCGCTCTCGCGCGCCATCCACGGGGTGCTGCGCAAGGGCCGGGTCGCCCTCGGCCACGTCCTCGTGCTCGATCCCTCGCGCGGCGACCTGCTCGCCTACGCGACCACCGACCCCGAGGCCTTTCCGCCCACCGAGACCTACCCCGCCGCCTCCCTGGTGAAGGTGGTGACCGCGGCGGCGGCCCTCGACGAGGGCGGCTCGCCGCCGCCCTGCCGCAGCAGCGGGAACCCCTGGCGGCTCAACCGGCGCGTCCTCGAGCCGCCGTCCGGCGGGCGCCCGGTCTCGCTGCGCCGCGCCCTCGCCACCTCGAACAACCAGTGCTTCGCCCAGATCGCGATCCACGGCGTGGGCTTCGAGCGGCTGCTCGGCGCCATGCGGCGCTTCGGCTGGCTGGAGAGCCCGGCGCCCGCCCACGGCGCCGGCGAGGCGGAGCACCCCGGCGACGACGACCTGGCCCTCGGCAAGCTGGGCTGCGGGCTCGACGGCTGCCGGATCACGCCGCTCCACGCCGCCGCCATGGCGGCCACCCTGGCCGACGGCCGACGCCGGGCGCCGCGCTGGATCGCGAGGGTACGCGACGCCGCCGGGCGCGAGCTGCCCCTGCCGCCGGCGCCCGCCCCGGAGCGCGTGCTCTCCCCGAAGCTCGCCGGGGAGCTGCGCGGCATGCTGGTGGACACCACCGAGCGCGGCACGGCGCGCAAGGCGTTCCGGCGGCGCGGCCGGCCGCTGCTCGCGCCGATCCGCGTGGCGGGCAAGACGGGCAGCCTGAACGGGCGCGATCCCGACGGGCGCTACGAGTGGTTCGTCGCCGTGGCCCCCGCCGACGAGCCCCGGGTCGCCCTCGCGGTGCTCGTCGTCTACGGCGACCGCTGGTGGCTCACGCCGGCCCAGATCTCGGCCGAGGTGCTGAAGACGCTCTTCTGCCCGCGCGGCGTGTGTCGCGAGGAGGCGGTGGCGCGCTGGCTCCCGCCCGACGCCGACGCGGCGACGACGAGCACGGCCCGTACGGATCCCGAGGAGCGGGATCGCAGCTAGCGAGGATCTCGCAAGGCGGGCCCGGAGGGCTCGCTCGGCTGGCTGCGGATTCCGCTTCGCGGAATCCTTCGCGTCGTCGGCTGACCCTCTCGGGTCAGCCTCCTAGTCCCGGGTGCGGGCCTCGTCGCGCTTGCGCTTGATGCGGCGTTTGCGGCGCTGGAGCCTCAGGTGCCGGACGCGCTTCTGCTTGCTCTTGGTTCGTGCCATGGGCCGCGGACCTTAGCCCATCCGCGGGGGCACGCCGAGCCCGCTCAGGCCGACTCGAGGATGCGCGAGACCACGGTCCCCACGGCGTCGAGCTCGCCGTCCTCGAGGGCCTCCACCGCCGGCAGCTTGCCGACCAGGGCCTCGAGGCTCGCGGCCGTGCCGGGCGGCAACGGGTCGAACTCGAGGGCGACGCTCTCGTCGCCGGAGCGCACCACCCGGGCGTGGACCACGATGGGCTCCTCCCGGGGCGCGCCGTAGATGGCGAGGTCGAACTCGCTGCCGGGCTCGAGGCCGCAGTCCGGGTTCACCTTCATGCCGCCCATGGAGATGTCGCGGCCCACCAGGACCCGGCTCGCCTCGTCGTCGAGCACCACCACCTGGCGCTCGAAGGCGGCGCGGCGGTGCTTGCGGCGGTTCTCCTCGGAGCCCGCTCCCGCGATCGGGGTCGGCGCCTCGCCGACGGGCTCGACCACGGAGACGCCCAGGGACCGGGCCGACTCCTTGGACAGCATCGCCGGCCCCGTCGACCAGGTCTTGAGGATCGCGGCGATCTGCTGCTTGGCGGCGGGGGAGAGCGCCTCGAAGGCGAGGCCGTAGCTGTGGTCGTTGGGGTCCGCGCCCGGCGGCGAGTCGATGGCGCGCACCACCACGCTGCGCAGCGAGAGCGGCTTCGCGCAGGTGAGCTCCTTGGGAAGCTGCAGGGTGATGCGGCTGCCCACGCCGAGCTTGCGCTTCGAGAGCAGCCGGCAGCCGCGCGAGGAGAGGTCCGCGAGCACCGCGTTGTGGCGCCGCAGGCCCATGCGGTAGGAGATCTCGCAGCCGATCGCCTTGCGCTCCTCGCGCCGCTTCTCCTCCCCGCTGTACAGGGAGCGCAGCAGCAGCAGCCGCAGCGCGAAGGGGTGCACGGGGCGCCGCACCAGCAGGTCGAAGCCGATCCGCCGCAGCATGTTGCGCAGCGTGTTCGAGTCCTCGCTCACGATCCCGATCTTGGTGGGCTTGCCCGAGGGCCCCGGGTTCCAGGAGCGGGCCACCATGGCGCGTCGGGAGGTGGCGATGAAGAGCTCCGAGGGCGCCTCCACGTGGTCCGGGATCTGGCCTCCGCGCATGTGCACGAAGTCGGCGCGAAGCTCCTCGAGGAGGGCTCGCACGTCGTCGAGCTCTCCGTCGTCCAGCAGCAGAACGGCAGGTGCAGTCATTCGACTCTCGATGGACCGGGGCACAGGCCCGGGCCTCCACTGGATCGGCGCCCGGCGGCGCGGGCTGAAGCACGGAGCCGGAAGCCCTCAGGACTCGCCCGGCTCTCCCCCCAGGGGACCCAGTGGCACGCGCCTCCTCGCCTCCCGCCGCCACACCGCGACGAGCAGCCCCACCGCCAGGGCGACCAGGACGGGCGCGGCGACGGCCGGGGAGACGGGGACGACCGGCCCGCCGAAGCGCGCTCCGGCCGCCGCCAGCAGGTTGTTCACGACGTGGCACAGCATGGGGGCGCGGGTGCTCCCGGCGAGGTCCGCGATGACGCCGAGGTAGAGGCCGAGGCAGAAGGCGGCGGGCGACTGCACCGGATCGGCGTGGGCGGCGCCGAAGAGCGCGGCCGCCAGGGTGATGCCCGGCCAGCGCCCGAGCCGGCTCACGCAGGCACGCTGGACCAGTCCGCGGAAGAGCAGCTCCTCGGCGATGCCCGGTGCCAGGCCGAACCCCACGAGCATCAGCAGGAAGGACGGCCCCTCGCTGGCCGCGGCCTGGCGCTGCACCTCGCCGAGGGCGCCGGTCTCGCGCAGCTGGAGCAGCGAGAGGAAGGCCGAGAGGCCGTCGCTCAGGGCGAGCAGCCCGAGGGTCAGGACCGCCAGGGCGACGGGGCCGATGCGGCCGGGGCCGAGACCGAGCCGGCACGGGATCGGGCCCCGCAGCAGCGCCGCGACCCCGACCGCGGTGCAGACCCACACCCCCTGGGCGGCGAGGCCGGCCCACAGCGAGGCGGAGGGCAGCGTCTCCTCGCGCCGCAGCAGCATGCCCGAGACCTGGAGACAGAGCAGGGCACCCAGGAGCCACGCGGCCGAGAGCTCCCAGCGGCGCCGCTCCTCCATGCGCCCGAGGGTACCGCCGTGGTCGCGCCCCCACCGCTCGGCACCGGTTGCTCCCGGCTCGCAACCCGGCCGCTTCGCACCGCACCCGATGCTACGCTCGCCGGGTGGCCGGTACCGATCTCGCGCCCGCGCTCCTCGTGGCGATGCCCCAGCTGGTCGACCCGAACTTCAAGCGCTCGGTGGTGCTGCTGCTGCACCATGACGAGGACGGCACCTTCGGCCTCGTCGTGAACCGCCTCACCGACGTGCCCGTGGACTCGCTGTGCTCCTCCCTCGAGATCCGCTGGCGCGGCGACGAGGAGGACGCCGTGCACTGGGGCGGCCCCGTCCAGCCCGACCACGGCTGGGTGATCGTCGGCGACGACGACTTCGACCACGAGGACCTGCAGGAGATCGTGGAGGGCATCCGCTTCACCAGCTCGCCCGACGCCCTGCGCGCCATCGCGGAGCGGCCGCCCGAGCGGCTGCGGGTCTTCCTGGGCTACGCGGGCTGGGGGCCCGGCCAGCTCGCCAACGAGCTCGCCCAGGGCTCCTGGATCGTGGCCCCGCTCTCCGCGCGCCTGGTCTTCGACGTCGAGGGCACGGACCTGTGGGACGCGGCCCTGCGCAGCCTCGGCATCAACCCCGCCACCCTGGTGCCGACCCAGGGCGTGAACTAGGACGGCGAGCCCGGAGGGCTCGCACAGCCAGGAGGCCGACCCGAGAGGGTCAGCCGACGACGCGAAGGATTCCGCGAAGCGGAATCGCAGCTAGCTGCGCCGCGCCGCCGCCGAGCCCTCGGGCGGGTAGTCGAGGGAGTCGTCCACGGCGGCGATGCGCTCGGCGGTGAAGTCGGGCAGCATCAGCTCGCTCTGGCGCCGCCACTCCGCCACCTGGGCCTCGGCGGCGGAGGTGCGCTCGGCGTCCACGCCGTCGTCCTTGGCCAGGTAGGCGGTCTGGGACGGGAAGGCGAAGCCCGAGCCGCTCTCCGCCACGATGTCCATCATGCGCAGGTAGAGGTCCTCGCGCACGGCCAGGAACTCGTTCCAGTCCGAGGTGCGCACGTAACACCAGACCTCGAGGTTGAGCGAGAAGTCGCCGAAGGAGGCGAAGCGCACCCGCGCCGGGTCGTGGAGCACCTTCGGGTGGGCGTAGAGCATCTTGCGCAGCTCGACGAGGACCCAGCGGAGCTGGTCCGGCGTGGTCTCGTAGCGCAGGCCGAGGGTGGTCTCGAGCAGGATGCGGTCGCGCTTGGCGAAGTTCTCGAGGTGCATGGTGGAGAAGTCCGCGTTGGGGACCGTCACCACCGTGCGGCCCAGGGTGCGGATGCGGGTCGAGCGGATGCCGATGTCCTCGACGGTGCCCACCCGGTCGCCGAAGCGGCAGAAGTCGCCCACCCGCACCGGCTGGTCGGTCAGCACGGTGACGCCGCCGAACACGTTCTCGAGGGTCTTCTGGGCGGCGAGGGCCACGGCGAGGCCGCCCACGCCGAGGCCGGCGATCAGCGCCGTCACGTCGAAGCCGAAGGTGTCGAGGGCCGCCAGGGTGGCGAGCACGCCCAGCGCGATCTTGAGGGCGCGCCGGCCCAGGGGGACGAAGCCCGTGGCCGAGTACTGGCCGCGCAGGCGCATGTTCTCGTCCATCACCGTCGCGGCGAAGTCGATCACCCGGAACAGCAGCCAGGTGAAGGCGAAGATCGTGAGGCTCGCCTCGACGCCGCCGAGGAAGCGCCGCGCGGGCACCGGCAGGCCGATCGCGCTGGTGCCCGCCGCGAAGACCGCCACGGTGAGCAGCAGGCGAACCGCCGGCAGGCAGAGCTCGAGCAGGCGGTCGTCGAGGTCCGAGGAGCTGCGGCGCACCAGGGCGCGCGCCACCCGCGCCAGGGCGCCGGCCAGGATCAGCGCGCCGAAGTAGGCGAGCAGCAGGATCACGAGGAGCGCCAGCCACTGCCACAGCGCGAGCTCCAGCAGGCGCACCTCGACCAGCGGCGCGGGCAGGTACTCGGCGATCACGCCGGTGCCGAACTCGGCGTAGAGGTCCGGCACCTTCGCGATCGTGACCGGGGAGATCTTCCAGATGAAGGCGCCGTCGCCCCGGGGCACGCGGTCCACGAACACGTCCACGGGGCGCTCGGAGGTCTCGATCCGACCGACGAGGTCGCGACCGCCGGGAAGCCCGTCTTCGCGCTTGCCGCGCGGGTCGTCGCTCAGGGCGTCGACGTCGACCCACAGCGTCTGGTCGAGCACCTGCTTGAGCTCGCGCGCGAGCTCGGGCCCGCGCGTGTCGCGCTCGGCGGCGGGCACCGGCCCGAGGTGGAGGTGGCGGGCCGCCCGCTCGTAGTCGCCCTCGCGGCAGGCCTCGAGGTAGCCGAGCACCGAGCTGCGGGGGGTGCCGCGATCGAAGTCGTCGGCGGGGGGCTCCGGGCCTCGCCGCGCGGGCTCGGGCGCCGCGGCGCTCTCCTCGCCCTCGGGCGCCGGCTCCTGGGCGGGTGCGGCTCCGGCCAGCGCCAGGGCGACGACGACGCCCAGTGCGGCGGCCCGGCCGCAGCGCCTCGCGCGCAGGATGGATCGCGTGCTCATGCTCCTCCCCTCCCAGGTGCCGCGCCGCGCCGCGGCGGGACGGCAGGGTAACGGGCCCTCCGCGGCCCCGGCGGGCGGATCGTTCCACCGGAGAAACGTAGTTTTTTCCTATCTTATGATTTTATTTTCGAATCCCGCTGTGGCAGGCTCCCGGACGGATGGAGCGCTTCCGGTACGCCCACTTCTGCCCGATCGCCCGGGCCGCCGAGATCCTCGGCCAGCGCTGGATGCTGCTCGTGTTCCGGGAGCTCTTCGTGGGCCCCCAGCGCTTCAGCGACCTGAAGCGGCGCCTGTCGGGCGTGAGCCCGAGCGTGCTCGCCGAGCGGCTCGCCACCCTCGAGGACGCGGGGCTGGCGAGGCGCCGCACCCTGCCGCCGCCGCTGGGCACGACTCTCTACGAGCTGACCGAGAGCGGGCGCGCCTTCGAGACCTCGCTCCTCGAGATCACGCGCTGGGGCCTGCGCCTGATGACGCCGCCCCAGCCCGGCGACCACCTGGAGCCCGACTGGGTGCCCCTCGGCGTGCGCGCCTTCGCGCGGCGCACCGCCTCGCCGGCTCGCGCCTTCGAGCTGCGCATCCCCGCCGAGCCCGAGCCCGTCTCGGTGCGCGTCGGCGGCGGGCCCGACGGGACCCGCATCCTCGCCGAGGGTGATCCCGTGGACGCGACGGTCACGGCGCCGCCCCTGGTGTTGCTCGGGCTGCTCTCCGGCGGGCTCGATCCCGCCGAGGCGCTCCGCGACGGCGCGGTCGGGTTGGAGGGCGACGCCGCGGCCCTCGCCGACCTTCCCCGGCTGTTCGACGTGATGGAGCATTCCCCGGAGGCGGGCGAGTCGCCGGCCTCTCTTCACGACCGGAAAGCTCACGACCAGAAAGGAACCCCAGCATGAGCCTCAAAGTCATCGGCGTCGGCCTCTCCCCCTTCGTGCGCAAGGTGCGCGTCTTCCTGGCGGAGAAGAGCCTCCCCTACGAGCACGAGCCCCTCGTCCCCATGGGCGACAACCCGGAGTACAAGGCCAAGAGCCCGCTCGGCAAGATCCCGTGCCTGGAGCACGACGGCCGTCCCCTCCCGGACTCCTCGGTGATCTGCCAGTACCTGGAGCGCATCCAGCCCGAGCCGGCCCTGTACCCGGCCGACGACTGGGACTTCGCGCGCACGCTCTGGTTCGAGGAGTACGCGGACACCAAGATGCTCGAGGCGGGCATCCCCACCTTCCAGGAGAACGTGCTCGCCAAGCGCTTCTTCCAGCGCGAGCCCGACACCGCGAAGGTGGAGAAGGCCATCGACGAGGACCTGCCGCCCTTCCTCGACTACCTGGAGGGCGAGCTCGGCGACCAGGAGTACCTGGTGGCGGGCCGCTTCACCCTGGCCGACATCGCCGTGGCGAGCCCCTTCGTGAACTTCTCCTACGGCGGCTACCGGCCCGACGCGTCGCGCTGGCCGAAGCTCGCCGCCTTCCTGGAGCGCATCCACGCGCGGCCGTCCTTCAAGAAGATCATCGAGGACGACGCCAAGGCGATGGGGCTCTAGGCCCCGGGCACCCCGGCCGGCGGGCGCGGCTCCG
>JANQFK010000077.1 GCA_028277885.1 Myxococcota bacterium | reverse complement strand
CCGTTACTGGCAGGTCCAGCCGCGCGACTAGGAGGCCGACCCACCCTGGATCGGCTTCCGCCGCAAAGCGACCCCGAAGGGCTCGCCCAGCTAGAAGGTTGACCCGAAAGGGTCAGCCGACGACGCGAAAGATTCCGCGAAGCGGAATCGCAGCTAGGCGAAGCCCGCAATGCGCGCTTCGCAGGCGAGCGGATGGCTTCCTGCTTCCGCAGGGAAAGCGAGTTCCCAGCCGAGGGCATCTCTCTTCCCAACCTGAACGTCGTTCTGAACACGGTTCTCCGCTGCGCGGCGCCGAGATGGCTCGAGAGCCCCTCCGTGGCGGAGGCACGATTCGTGCAGCCTGACTCTGGTGGGAAGGGGACCGCTTGGCGCGGTTCGCTTCCCTCTTGCGTCTGGGGCGTACCGCGTCTCCCGTCGGTCCCGATGGAGGGGACCCTGGCGACCGCAGCAATCGACGCGACCCCGGCGCGGATCCTGCCCTTCGCCCCGGCGAGCACGCCGGCGGCCGTCCCCGTCCTACGCGATCCCTGCCCCCGCAACCCCGATCGGCCCGACGTCCCGAGCCCGGGCGCCGCGCCATGGAGAGCGATCGTGCAATCACCGACCCTTCGTTGCCTGCTCCTCGCCGCCGGGCTGGCGGCCTTCGGCGGAGGCTCGGCCGCCTCGGCGGCGAGCTTCGTCTACGACTGGTCCACCGCTTCGGCGAGCGGCCCCGGCATCGTCGTCGAAGGCAACGACGGCTGGACGAAGCTCGGCGGCTGCGGCAACTGCGCCGGCGACACGGTACGGAACACCGGACAGCCCGACGGCTTCTTCACCGGGAGCTACTACGAGAGCGTCCTCACGGGCGAGTCCTTCCCCGGTGACTCGATCTACACCCGCCCGAACGACGGAAGCTTCAGCTACTCCATTCCATCGGGCGCCAGCTCGATCACCCTCACCTTCGTGACCCGCCACAGCGGGGACATCGAACCCACCACGGACATCGGAAACGTGTTCCTGACCAGCTCGGGGTCGAGCGTCATCCGCCTCGGCAATGGGTCCGCCGGCTGGGGCTTCCGGAACCCGGGCGACACGAGCAGTCAGGCGGCCAACGGCTCGGGGAACCTCGAGCTCGACGGCACCCTGCGGACCTGGCGTGTCACCGGCACCCTCGACATGACGCCGGCGGGCACGGAGAAGACCCTGGATCTGCGGGTCGAGAACCTCAGCGAGGGCGGATCCCAGCTCATCTTCGACGACGCACCCTTCGAGCTGGGCGCCTTCGCCGATCCCTCGACCTGGGATGGTCTCCGGATCCGCGTGAACGGCATCGACAACCCGGCCAACCTGGACTCGATCCAGGTCTCCTTCGTGCCGGAGCCCACCACGGCCCTGCTCCTCGCCGCCGCCCTCGCCACCCTGGCGATACGTCGGCGCAGGCTGCCCTGACCCACACTCCGGCCCGACTCGACGCATCACGGCTTCGGCTCCGTCGTGGGATCGACCCCGAATCGTCCCCACCCCAGCCACACGCCCCGGCTCGCCGAGCGCCCACTTCCGCAGCATGCCCGCCTACTTCCTGATGGGCCGCCTGGGACTTCGAACCCAGAACCGACGGGTTGGAAGAGCGTCCGCAGACGCAGACTTGCAGGAGAGTCGTTGCGAGGAGATGCACCTTGCTGCACCGGCATGCTCCGAGGGCGTCTCCAGCCATCTCCTACTCGCGGCAGTGCCGCCGTCGAGCCAGCGCTGGCTGTCGGGATTTGGGCCCCGGTCCGCGGGCCCCGTATGAACCCTCGCTGCCCTCCACTGCCAGCCCAGCCTCTAGCCCCTCGCGCCCTCCTGGCGGGCGACGTCAACCGCGCGCCCACCCGCGTCCGCGCCCAGCCCATGGCGCGACACTACCCCGGCCCCACCAAACAGGGTTCGGCGATGCGGTTCTGACCGCTCGCTCGTCGCGAGCCCAGGACGAAGAGCTTTTCGCCATGTTTTTGCACATGGCCGAGCGCACCCCGCCGGGGCTGGCAGACGCTAGCGGGGCAGCTGTGGCAGCTCGCCACATGGTTCAGGTGTCCGCCGGCGAGCCGGTCCACGATCAACCGGGACTGCGATTGTCGCAGTCTCGAAGCTTGGCGAGTGGTACTGTTCCTATCCAACGACGAGTTTGAAGCTGCCAGGCCGAATCGCCGGGGGCTAAGGATGTGTCGTCTCCGCCGTGCTTCCGATCAACGCCCAAGCGGGTGGTTGAGTTCCGCCCGTACGAGTAGGTCGCTCGCGATGGTCATGTCGATCCTCGCGTTCGCGTCTCCGGCGACCTCGGAGCTGATCGAAGCTGACCTCGCTGCACCTGGCGACGCACTCATCACTAGGGATACGGAAACCGGTCTCGACTGGCTCGACCTGACGGAGACGACGGGCCTTTCGTACGACGATGTCGGGGCCGGTAGCGGCAACACCTGGGCCGCCAACGGCTGGAGGCATGCCACCACCCCTGAAGTCTGCGACCTGCTTCTCAAGCTCGGCCTCGGGCCAACACCCTGTCCTGGCAGCGTCAGCGTCGAGGGTGACTTCGTCTCGAATCACCTCACGCTTCTTGGCGTGAATGGCATGCAGATTGGCACTGCGTCGACGTGGGGACTTTTCGATGACCTCGACCCCTCGAACCCTTCGGTGGGCCGTGGCATCGTGAAGAAGGTCGGGCTCGACCCGCCTCTCACATCGACGGTTGACGTGTGGCTCAACGACTCCGATCCGTCGATATCGGGATCACAATTCGGCGGTCACTTCCTGGTCCGCAGAACGTCGCCCGGTACCGTGCTCACTTTCGACGCAAACGTGGCCCCGCCAGGGACGAACCGGAGTCAGATCAGCCAGTCCTATGGTGATCGGGTTACCGAGCCGCACGACACCGCAAACAATTTCCACTACCTGGGCGAGGCCGACACCCCGAATGCCGTGGCCGAATACAGCGAGCCGACCCTCCTTTGGGACGATGACTACGGCAACCTCACAAACGTCGTCTACCCCGGCGAGGTCGGCGGCGGTGGCATTCTGGAGCTGAAGCTCACCGCTGACCCCGGCCATCTGGTTCAGCTGTACGGATTCGACCTTGCCGGTTGGTCGAGTGGTGGCGGCGAGAACTACACGATCAACGCGGTTCAGGTTCTCGACGTTGCTGGCGGGCTGCTGCACAACGAGTCGAACAAGCTCATTCTCGGTGCCAATGATGACCACACCAGCTTCGACTTCGACCCGCCCCTCGAGAGCGCCGAAGTGACGATCCGTTTCGACTCGAGCAACCTCGGGACTCTCCAGGACAATATCGGTCTCGACAACGTCGATTTCGATCAACTCCCAGCCCAAACCGCAACGACCGAGCTTCTCTATTGGACGGAGCAAGGTACGACGCGCCAGATCCGCAGCCTTCAGGACGGAGTGATTACGGACGTCCTTTCCTTCGGTCCCGATGAGACTCCCGAGGGCATCACCGTCTCATCCGGCGATCAGAAGATCTACTGGAACGTCTGCGCGACCGGCGTGCAGGGTGCGGGTGACAGAATCCAGCGCGCCAACCTGGATGGCACGTCGCCGGAGACGCTCTTCACCGGCGATGCGTACGGCTTCAACGGACTAGAAGGCATCGCGCTGAACGAACGGACGCACGAAGTCTGCTGGACGGATCCGGGAAGCTTCAACGCAGCGATTTCGTGCGCCGACATGGATGGTGATCCGGCTCCCAAGAGGAATCTCGGTCCCGGTGCTGAATCCTTCGGCGTAGCAGTCGATGCGATTGAAGAGTACCTCTATCTTGCGGCCACCGACGAGACGAATCCGGCTCTTCCCATCGCCAGCATCCAGCGACGAGATTTCGAGGACGGTGGAAATCTCGTGGACCTGTTTGTCGAGCCCGCGGTCGACGATCCCCAAGATGTTGCGATCGATCCAAATAGCCAGCGCATCTATTGGTCCGATCGCCTCTTGGGGACCATCGCGTGGGGCCAGCTGGATGGAACGGGAAGTCCGATGGCGCTAGTGAGCGGACTCACAGACCCGCGCGGACTCGCATTGGATGTACCGGCACAAGAAGTCTACTGGGCGGACTGGACGGATGGTGCGATCTATCGCGCGTCGATCGCGGACCCCGAGAACTACGAGGCGATAGTCGTTGGGCTAGACAACCCTCAGGGGCTTGCTCTCTTCATTCCCGAGTGTCGGGACGGCATCGACAACGATGGCGATGGGCTCGCCGACGATGCGGAAGACCCCGGCTGCGTGGATCAGGAGGATCTATCGGAACGCGATGCGGCTCTTCCGTGTGATGACGGCCTAGACAACGAGCCTACGCCTGACGGAATGATCGATTACCCCGACGATCCCGGCTGTGCCAGTCCTACGCACTTCAGTGAGAGTCCGCGCTGCCAGGACGGCCTCGACAACGAGATCGGTCCCAAAGACGGGTTGATCGACTTCGACGGCGGCGCCTCGGCTGGCGTCCCACCCGCACAGCAGACGGCACCGGATCCGGGTTGCCTGGGCAAGGCCTCGCGCAACAGCGAGAACTCTCCGAACTTCTGCGGCCTCGGAGCCGAGCTGGTGCTCTTGCTGCCGCCGCTCCTCTGGCTCCCGAGACGTTGGCGCAGGCTGCACTGACCTACATCCCAGCCTCGGCTCGACGCGCCCGGGCTTCGGCCCGGCACTCTCGTTCGATCGAACGCGAATCGTCCCCACGCCAAGCGCGGGGTTCCGCAGCAAGTCCGCCGACTTCCTGGTGGGCCGCCTGGGACTCGAACCCAGAACCAACGGGTTAAAAGATCGTCCAAGACCTGAGCAACGACACGTACTTGCGTCTGCTGCCTTGCGAGCAGCGGCGTAGGGCGGCACAGAGCGGCATCCGTGACGGCACCACGGCACTAGGCGGCACCGGATTCGAGGCCCCCTATCGACCCCCTCCCCGACCCCTAGCGTCAGCGTCTAGCTCACTCCCGCCCTGGTCTCGCGAAGGCCCTACTCCGAGCAGGTCTGTCGGATCAGCTCGCTGGGGGTCTGCGAAGAAGCAACTAGCGCCCCAGGGCAGAGCATCTCCCCGGGGGATCTCGGCCCCGTAGGATCCTAGGCGGGGCTTCTACGAGCCATGGGGCATAATGATGCTCGATGGGAAGTTTGTTCACAGAAATCGGCCGGATAGCAAGAGAAACCCTCCTGGATGCGGTGCGAGTAGCCTCGATCCTCGGCCTGCTGTGGTTCGGACGGCTTCTGATCCAAGCAATCACCAGTGCCGAAGACCATCAAGCTCTTGAGTTTGTTCACTACTGGGGTTCGGTAGCGTTGCTCGCTGGTGTAGCGGCCCACGCCGTGATGAGAATACTTTTTGAGATCCTCATTTCGGGAAAGCTCAAGTTGGGGGAGCTTCGCAACGCGCAATTCACCGGCCAGCCCCCGCAGCCCACTGGCGACGCCGCGCCCACCAGCCAGCCTGAACCCGAACCCGCTGCGGCCACAACGCAGTCAGAGAGGGCCGAGTTCGTCAGGGAGGTAATGAAGCGGATCTCAGCGAACGGACCACGTTCCCCTCGCGAGTAACCTCGGGATGAAGTCGATGGACCCTCAGTCAGCAGATCGCCACTTTCTATCCTCTGCCCGATCAGCGTTCGAGTTCCTCGCGAGCAGCGAGGCGGCGCTTCATGGTCCGACTCGAACGGCGATCCTGGCGAGTATCGCGCTCGCGGGCGTGCTTATCTCTAGCGTCTATCTGGTTCTGTCGGGCCAGTATTCCATCGCTCAGGTCTTGCCTGTGCTAGCCGGGCTAGTGCTAAGCCTCGCGCCAGCGGTCTGTGCTCCCTGGTACTTGCCTCCCCTGAAAACACAGGTGGTGAGGCTCGTGTCTGCTCCTGCAGAACTCCGACGGGCGACTGAGGAGATGCTCAGCGCCGCAGAAACCTTGCGGCAGGCTGAGCGTCGGTCGTTCAGAGAATTTGACTCAAGCGCGACGAAGCTACTCCGAAGTCTTAGCCAAATCGCGCAACTCCAGTCTCCCCGAACGACCATAACCGCACGCGAACTGAATCTATACCAGAGACAATCCACGATAGATCTTCGTGCGCAGATCGAACTCGTAGCTGCGCTAGAAGCCGTTACGTGGAGACTAATCTCCCAAAGGCGCCCTGACGCCAATACTCTTCGCGAGTTTCTCTTCGTGCTTCACGGCCCTTTGCAGGTCTGTATGGAAGCACAACCGCCCATGACGCCTACCGGTCAATTGTTTCCCCGACTAGCGAAAGCTCTTAACGCTGAACTGGAATCCAAGTTGCTCCATGGGTACGCGAATCGAAGCTTTTTCGAAGCCTGGCACGACGCGATCGCTAACATCACGTTGGCAGAGCTAGTTCGCAATCGAATTACCTAGCGCTTTCTCGCCTCGGTTCTACCTGCCCAGCTCAGGCCAGCCGGGACCGGACGCGAACACACACTTCCGATCACTCGACCTCGACGCCTACGGCCCCACCACCCTATCCGGCCAGCTCCACGGCTAGAACCAGTAACTGCGGGAGCTGCTGAGCCGCGTAGCCCAAAATCTGGAGCGGCTCGCGAGCCAAAGGTCGAAGGAGGCCCGCGTGCTGCCGCGGCGGTCGATGCAGGAATCGCCTCCATTCAAGAGAGACACCTCACCGTGCGAGCGTGAAGAGGATGAGGGTCAGCAGGACGACTATGATCCACAGCGGGAAGGTCGCCACGGAGCCGCCTGATGAGGCCAGGGGCCGCGATCCGTCGCCTAGCTCGTCGAGTCTTTGAGCAATGTCGTGAAGGGAGGGGGTGGAGCTTGTCGTCGATCGCATCAAGCTGCCGTGAGATCTCGTTAAGGCCGATCGGTTCGTCTAGCCCAAGCTCATCGTCGTACTTTGCCATGCGAGAGTCTCCTCCGCGGGGACCCGCCACTCGCCGGGATCCGCGCTTGACCGGCTGGCTCGGGCGTTCTCTATCCCCTGAGGGGCCCGTTGACCGGCCGGTAGTGCTCGTGGTGGAATGATGGCACGGGAAGGGGCCGTCTGGTGGCGGCGTTCGGCCCGACCCGGCCGCTTCGAGTTGCCATGCCGGGCCTTGACGAAGGCAGAACTCTGATGCGATTGGTTCTGATCCTGGTCGCCTTACGTCCATCCGCGCTGGGAGTTCTCTCGCCCCGACCGATACCCTCGGAGACTGGCGACGCGCCTCGCCGGGGCTGCGCGCAACGCTCGCGCGCAACATGCTCCAGACCCTCGTGAACCAGAAGCGGATCCGGCGTCGCAGCGACTCCCAGATCAACCGCGACGCTGCAAAGCTCGTGATATGCGTCGACGAAGTAGCGCTCGATGGCGGTCTCGATGGGCTCAAGATCAGCGAAGTTGCAGCCATGTGCATCGCACTGAGCAATCTAAAATAGGCTGAACGGCATACTCCGGTTCGGCCCCATCTCGGGGTGGAGTTGACCCGGTTTCGTGGACTTCCCCACACTTGGGGAGGAGGAGTCCACGATGCCGAAGAGTCGCCCGCCGTACCCGCCGGAGTTCCGGCAGCGGATGGTGGAGCTGGTCCGGGCGGGGAGGACGCCCGAGGAGCTGTCCCGGGAGTTCGAGCCGACGGCCCAGTCGATCTGGAACTGGGTGCGCCAGGCCGAGCAGGATGAGGGCGTCCGCGAGGACGGGCTGACGACGGACGAGAAGGAAGAGTTGCGCCGGCTGCGGCGCGAGGTTCGGGTTCTCCGCGAGGAGAAGGAGATCCTGAAAAAAGCCGCGGCCTGGTTCGCTCAGGAGACCGGCTCGACGCCCAAAGGGCGTTCGAGTTCATGAGCCAGCACCAGGCCACGCACCGGGTCGCCACGATGTGCCGGATGCTGGAGGTCTCCGCCAGCGGGTACTACGCGTGGCGAAGCCGGGAGCCCTCGGAGCGGTCGAAGGCCGACGCGGTGCTCCAAGACCAGATCGAGGCGATCCACGAGCGATCCCGAGCGACCTACGGGGTTCCCCGGGTGCACGCCGAGCTCCGCGCTCAGGGGACTCGCGTGGGTCGCAAGCGGGTGGCTCGACTGATGCGACGCGCCCGGCTCGAGGGCGCCAGCCGTCGGAAGCGCACCTGGACCACGAAGCGGGATCGCGATGCGAGACCCGCGCCGGACCTGGTCGAGCGGGACTTCTCGTCCGAAGGGCCCGATCGCCTCTGGGTCGCGGACATCACGTACATCCCCACCTGGGCGGGTTTCCTCTACCTGGCCGTGGTGCTCGATGCCTGGAGCCGCCGCGTCGTGGGCTGGGCGATGGCAAACCACCTGCGGACCGAGCTCGTGCTCGACGCGCTCAACATGGCGCTCTGGCAGCGGAAGCCCGAGCAGGTCGTGCACCACTCGGACCAGGGCTGCCAGTACACGTCGATCGCGTTCGGCCTGCGCTGCAAGGAGGCCGGCGTGCGGCCCTCCATGGGATCCGTGGCCGACTGCTACGACAACGCGATGTGTGAGAGCTTCTTCGCAACGCTCGAATGCGAGCTGCTCGATCGCAAGCGGTTCCGGACCCAGGCGGAGGCCCGGATGGCGGTCTTCGACTTCATCGAGGGCTGGTACAACCCGCACCGCAGGCACTCGAGCCTGGCGTACGCCTCACCGCTGGAGTACGAACGTCAGCAGGCCCTGGAAGCATGAGAACCTAAGCGATCAACCGTCCACGGAAGCGGGGCAACTCCACTTTGCCGCAATCGAGACACTTGAGCTGGAGGACAGGTAGCGTCGTGGTCGCCTAGCTGTTGCTGAAGGCGTCCTCAACTCAGGCGTGGTTCGAGGCAAGCACCCACCCAGAATCGTCTCCACCCCGGCCACAGTCCCGAGATGCGCCGGGTCGCGAGTCGCCCGATTCCCCAGCCCCTCCGCCGACTTCCTGGTGGGCCGCCTGGGACTCGAACCCAGAACCATTCCTCGGTGCTACGAGTCGGCCAGCGAATCGACGAGGATGTCGGCAGCTTGGCGCACGGCGCGACTCCGCTTCCGGGGGAAGCCGATGGCCAACATACCCGCGTGGGAGACGGCCATGCACATCATGGCGTGCGCGACTTCGCGGCACCGTGACTTCGGCGCACGCGGGTAGAACGCGGCGAGTTCGGCGGTGGCCAGATCCTCGAAGAGCCGATAGATCCCCAGCAGGCGCGCGCGCAGCTCCGGGTCGCGGTGGCTCGCGGCAACCAGCTCGTCGACGAAGACGTTGTCCTCCAGATCATCGTCGAACGCACCTCCGAAGAGGTAGTCGAGCAGAAGAGTGCGCCGATCCCTTCCTGCGGGGAGCGTGGCGATCAGGGCCTCGTAGCGGTCGCGCGTCTCGTCAACGATGAGCTCGACCATGGCATCGGCCACCGCGCGCCGGTTCCCGAAGTAGTGCCGGATGATCTGGCGCTTCACGCCGGCCCGCTCGGCGATCCGCTCGAGGGAGCTTCCGGCCAGACCGTACTCGCGGATGCAGTCGGCGAAGGCATTCAGGATCTGGGCGCGTCGCTCGCGGGCCACACTCGGTCTTGCCACTGCCCCTCCCCCGGGGACCCCAAGGGCCTTGATCGGCCGATCGTGGTGGAGTAGATTTTCATTTTAGAAAATCTACGTGAGGACGGCAATGCTCGTTCGTCTTGGCTTGCAGTTCGGGATCGCTCTTCTGGTCCTGCTGTTCGGAAGCGCGTGTGACCGGGAGATCGTCATCGTGGACACGGGGCTGGGCCGCGTGGTCGGCGATCGCCTCTCGAGCGGGATCGAGCGGTTCCTCGGAGTTCCCTTCGCTGCGCCCCCCATCGGCGCTCTGCGCTGGAAGCCCCCCCGGCCGCCACTGCCTTGGGGCGATCGCTTCCCCTCCAACGGGCCCGATCTCGACGGGGCCTTCCCCGCCTTCTTCTTCGGCCCCGCCGCGCCGCAGACGGGTGGGAGCTTCCGTCAGTCCGAGGACGTGCTGACGCTGGATATCTGGACGCCCGAGCCCGACGCGGGCCGCCGCCCCGTGATGGTCTACGTGCACGGCGGCGGCTGGACCCACGAGGGGAGCTTCGTCGATTGGTACGACGGCGAGACCTTCGCCCGGCGGGGCGACGTAGTCCTCGTCTCGGTGAACTACCGCCTCGGACCTCTCGGCTTCCTCTACCTCGGCGACGTCTCCGGCCCGGAGTACGCGGAGAGCGGAAACCTCGGCCTGCTCGATCAGATCGCCGCTCTCCGATGGGTGCGCGACAACATCGCTGCCTTCGGTGGCGACCCAGACAACGTGACACTCTTCGGGGAGTCGGCGGGCAGCATGAGCGTCGTCTCCTTGCTCACGATGCCGCGGGCCCAGGGGTTGTTCCACAAGGCGATCGCCCAGAGCGGCGCGGCGAATACCGTACGCAGCACCACCTACGCCGATTCGGTAACCCGGCGCTTCATGAACTTCGCGGGCGTGAACGACATCGAGGGCCTGCGCGCCTTGACGACCGAGGAGATCCTCGCCGCCGAGGAGGCTCTCGAGAACGACGTGTGGGTCACGGACTGGCTCTACGGGCCGGTGGTGGACGGCACGAGCCTTCTCCAGCCGCCCCTCGCAGCCATCGCCGAGGGGAGCGGCGCGGAGGTACCGCTCCTGCATGGAACGACCCGAGACGAAGCACGCTTGTGGCTCACCTGGCTGCCCTTCCTCCAAGCCATCCCCCTCTCTGAGGTGGTCAAGCTCTTCCCCTGGATCGAGAGCTTCCTCGGAGACTCGACCGAGGACATCGCTGCGGACTATGCGATGCGTCGCCCGGAGGCGACCCCTGGCGACATCACGCTCGACGCCGCCTCGGACTTCCTGTTCCGCATTCCGCACGTCCGCATCGCGGAGGCACGCGCCGCGAGTGGTGCACCGAGCTGGATGTACCTCTTCACCTGGAGCTCACCGGTACAGGACGGCCTCTTCGGCTCGGCCCACGGTTTCGACGTCCCCTTCGTCTTCCACACGTTCCAAGCCGACGGAGTCCTCGAGTGGATGGGAGGCGACCTCCCCCAGTCCCTCGCAGATCACATGCAGGACGCGTGGATCCAGTTCGCCCACACGGGAAACCCCAACGGGCCCGGTCTCCCTGCGTGGCCCGTCTACGAGCCGAACGACCGCGCGACCATGCTCCTCGACGTCGAGTCTCGCCTAGCCGCAGACCCGGCGGGCGAGGATCGCGAGGCTTGGGAGGGCATCGCCTTCGACGGCGAAACGCCCGCGATCTTCTGAAGCAGCGCTTCGTTGGCGCGCACCTCGTACGCGCGTGTCACGGTTGACCCGTCGCTCTCGGGTTGGGGCATGGTCGTGCGATCGACCCCGAATCGTCCCCACCCCGGCCACAGTCCCACCGCGCTCCGGGCCGCAGGTCGCCGAGCGCGGGATTTCTCAGCGCTCCCGCGCACTTCCTGGTGGGCCGCCTGGGACTCGAACCCAGAACCAACGGGTTAAAAGCCCGGTGCTCTGCCAATTGAGCTAGCGGCCCGAGCCAGGGAGGTACCACCGGGCCGGCCGGGTGTCGAAGCGGCGGTCGGGGCGCTCGGCGGCCGTTGCCCGGAGCTGGCTGATCGATGCTGGATCCGATATCACTCTGCCATCACCTCGGGGTCCCCGGGATGCCGGCCATGACCGTTCGCAATCTCCCCACCGAGGTCGCCGAGGGCCTGCGGCGACGTGCGCAGGCGGAGGGGCGCAGCGTGAACGCCCTCGTGTGCGATCTGCTCGCCCGGGCGGTGGCCGAGGACGAGCGGCGGGAGCGCATGGCGGCGCAGCGGCCTCGCGCCGAGGCGCTGCGGCGCGCAATCCGGCGCCGCCACGGCGAGGGCACGCCCAGCGAGCGGCTGGTCCGGCGCGATCGCCAGCGGTGAGGACCGTCGTCGACGCCAGCGTCGCTGCGAAGTGGTACCTGCCCGAGCCCGGCGGCGATGCGGCGGATGCGCTGCTCGCCGAGGCCGCCGCGGGGACGGGCGCGCTGCTGGCGCCGGACCTGCTCGTGCCGGAGCTCGCGAACGTGCTCTGGAAGAAGGTGCGCGCCGGGGAGTGTGGCGCGGCGGACGCCGGGGAGGTCCTGGACCTCCTGGAGGACGACTGCCCCACGCTCCTCCCGAGCCGCGAGCTCGCTCCCCGCGCGCTGGACCTCGCGCTGGCACTCGAGCTCACGGTGTACGACGGCCTCTACCTCGCGGCCGCCATCGAGTCCGAGGCGCGTCTCGCCACCGCCGACGCGGCCCTCGCCCGCGCGGCCGGCTCCGTGCTCGCCGAGGTGGTCCGGATCGCCTGAAGGGCGCCGAACGGTCCGCCAAGCGCGGGTCGATCCCACCACTCGGGCGTTCCGGTGTCCCTCTAAACCCCAGCCCCGCACCGGCCGAATCAGTGGGGGATGACCCGCGCGGCGTCCAGCCCGTCGGCCCCGCTGGTGGCCCTGCTCGCCTTCCTGGCGGGCTCGATCCTGAGCTGTGCGGCGGAGTCGGGGCGGCCGCGGATGGCGTGGAGCTGGTTCGGGACGCCCGCGCTGGACGATGCCTGGAGCGAGGCGGTGGAGCTGTGGCAGGAGCGCTCCGGGGCGGACGTCGGGGCGGCGCGGGATGCGGCGCGCGGCGCGACGCTGCGGGCCGCGAAGCCGCCGACCCTGGCCATCGCGTACCTCGACTTCGAGCGCGAGCGGCGGCGCGCCTTCGCGCGCGAGGTGACGGAGTGGATCCAGACCCAGTCGGACTCCCATTTCATCTCCGACGGCGCCGTCGATCGCTGGGGCACCCTCGAGGAGGTGCTGGAGACGAACGGCGATGACTGCGACGGGCTCGCGCTGCTCTCCTACCACCTGCTGCGCGAGTTCGGCTTCGGCGAGGGCGAGCTCTACCAGGCGATCGTCTACAAGGCCGAGGACGCGCAGTACCACATGGTGACGCTGTGGTTCGAGGACGGCGACGATCCCTGGGTGATCGACCCGACGGCGGCGATGACCGAGGAGATGGTGCGCATGTCGTCCATCGAGGGCTGGCGCCCGCTGAAGCTCTTCAGCGAGGACGAGGAGTACACGGTGCGGCGCTCGCGGCGGCCCGCCGTGGCGGCGCCGCCTCCCGCCCGCTCGCGCTAGAGCCGGACCTCAGCGCAGGCAACCCGGCGGCACGCCGTCCCGGCGCGCCTGCTGGAAGAAGCTCTCGTAGTCCGCCCGGGCGGCCTCGAGGCTCGCCCGCGCCTCCTCGAGCTTCCGCTCGGCGCGGTGTCGCGAGTAGGGGCTGCGGTCGATGTCGCCGGCGGCGTCCTCCCAGCGCGAGACGGTGGTCTCCTTGCGGCGGACGTCGCGCTGCTTGTCGCGCGCAGCCCGCTGGAGCCGGGCGCAGCGGCCCGCCGGGATCTCGTCCGCCGCAGCCGGCGTCCCGCCCGACCGCGGCGCGGCCGAGTCGGAGGAGCGCCGGGATTCGAGCTGGGCCGCCGAGGCGGCGTCGCCGCCGTGGATCGTGATGGAGCCGCCGCGCGAGGGGCGGCCCCGCGCCGCGGCGTCCCGCTGGTCCGGCGGCACCTGGTTCAGGTCCGTGGTGAAGTGCTCGTTGCCCTGGGCGTCGCGCCAGCGGTAGATCTCGGCGCCGGCGGGCGCGGCGGGCGCGGCGGGCACGGCGAGCGAGGCGGCCAGGGCGGCGAGGCAGAGGATCCGCGGCGTGCGGCGGGCCATGGGGCGGGCTTCGGCGAGCGCGGGCCCGGCCTTGAGCCGCGGTGGCGGCGGCGCCCTACCCCGCCAGCTCCAGCACCTGCACCGTCACGTTGTCCTCGCCGCCGCAGGCGTTGGCGAGCTCGACCAGGGTGCGGGCGGCGAGCTCCGGAGTGGCCTCGCGCAGCGCCTGCACGATGGAGGCCTCCTCGGCGTAGCCGCACAGGCCGTCGGTGCAGAGCAGCAGGCGGTCGCCGGGCTCGAGGGCGAGGGGCGCCACCTCGGGCTCCACCTCGGGGACGGGGCCGACGCTGCGCATCAGCTCGTGGCGGCGCGGGTGGCGCGCGGCCTCCTCGGGCGAGAGGTAGCCGCCGCGCTCGAGCTCGGCGACGAGGGAGTGGTCCGCGGTGAGGGTCTCGAGGTCGCCGGCGCGCAGCCGGTAGAGCCGGCTGTCGCCGACGTGGGCCACCCAGGCGCTGCCCTCGCGGGCCAGCAGCACCGCCACCACGGTGGTCCCCATGCCGGCCACGCTCGAGTCTCCGCTGGCGCGCTCGAAGATGCGGCGGTTGGCGGTGACGATCGCCTGGTGGAGGCGCTCGGCCGGCGCGGCGTCGCTGGCCGCGCAGGCCTCGGCGATGGCCTCCACCGCCATCTGGCTGGCCACCTCGCCGCCCAGGTGCCCCCCCATGCCGTCGGCCACCACGAACAAGCGATCGCCGCGGGGGTCCTCGAAGACGCCGCAGGCGTCCTGGTTCGACTCGCGCACGCGGCCCACGTCGGTGCGCGAGGCGACCTCGACGGCTTGCCAGGGGCCCTTGGGCATGGGGCGAGGCCCCGGTGCGCCTCAGCCGCCGAAGGGATCCCGGCGCGAGATGGTCTCGTCGCGGCCGGGGCCGACGGAGAGGAGGTCCACGGGCACGTCCACCAGGCTCTCGATGCGCTCGACGTAGCGGCGCGCGGCGTCGGGGAGGTCGTCGTAGCGGCGCACGCCGGTCACGTCCTCGCTCCAGCCCGGCAGGGTCTCGTAGACGGCCTCGGCGCGCGCCACCTCGTCGAGCGTCATGGGGAACTCGTGGGTGAGCTTGCCGTCGATCCGGTAGGCGGTGGCGACGGGGATCTCGGCCAGGCCCGAGAGCACGTCGAGCTTGTTCATGGCCAGGGAGGTGAAGCCGTTCACCAGCGCCGCCTCGCGCAGCACCACGGCGTCGATCCAGCCGCAGCGGCGCTTGCGCCCCGTGGTGGCGCCGAACTCCTGGCCGCGCTTGCCGAGCCACTCGCCGCGCTCGCCCTCGTCCTCGGTCGGGAACGGACCGCCGCCCACGCGGGTCGCGTAGGCCTTGGTGATGCCGAGCACGCGGTCGATGCGCGTGGGGCCCACGCCGGCGCCGGTGCACACCGCCCCGGCCACGCAGTTCGACGAGGTGACGTAGGGGTAGGTGCCGTGGTCGATGTCGAGGAAGGTCCCCTGGGCGCCCTCGAACAGCACGCTCCGGCCCTCGCGCAGGGCGCGGTCGAGGGTCTGGGTGGTGTGGTCCACGTAGGGCTCGAGCTGGCGCCCGAGCTCGAGGTACTCGGTGTAGAGCGCGCCCGGGTCGAGGGTGGGCCAACCGTGGTACTCGAGCTCGTGGTTCTTGCTCTTGGCGAGGCGCTCGAGCGCCCCCTGGAGGCTGGCCGGATCCAGCAGGTCCGCGATGCGCAGGCCGCGGCGCGACACCTTGTCCTCGTAGGTGGGGCCGATGCCCCGGCCCGTGGTGCCGATGGCGCCTTCGCGGCGCGCCTCCTCCCGGGCCTTGTCGAGGGCGATGTGCCACTCGAGGATGACGTGGGCGCGGCCCGAGACCCGCAGCCGCGACGGGTCGCGCAGCACGCCCTTGGCGGTGAGCTCCTCGAGCTCCTTCACGAGCACCCGCGGGTCCACCACCACGCCGGGGCCGATCAGGTTGACGGTGCCGGGCTGCAGCACGCCCGAGGGCACCAGGTGGAAGACGCTCTTCTCTCCGTCCACCACCAGGGTGTGGCCGGCGTTGTTGCCGCCCTGGAAGCGCACCACGAGGTCGGCGCGCACCGCCAGCCAGTCGACGATCTTGCCCTTCCCCTCGTCGCCCCACTGGGCGCCGACGGCCACGAGTGCCGTCACGAGCCGAGCTCCACGAGCTGTGCCGAGATCACGTGGGAGAGCCCGCGCAGGCGCTCCATCACGACGTCGTCGGGGGTGGGAGAGACGTTCACCAGCATGGCGGCCTCGTTGCGCTCGGGGACGAGGGCGAGCTGCATGCGCGAGATGTTGATGCCGTCCTCGCCGAGGACCTTGCCCACGTTGCCCACCACACCCGGCTCGTCGCGGTTGTGGATCAGGATCGTCGAGCCCTCGGGGATCGCCTCGAGCATGAAGTCGTCCACGCGCACGATGCGCGGCTGGCCGCCGTGGAAGATGGCGCCGGCGATGAGCCGGTCCACGCAGCCCCGCACCCGGGTGGTGACGGTGCTGGCGAAGTCCGTGGGCCGGCTCGCCTTGCTCTCCACCACCTTGATGCCGCGCTCCTGGGCCAGGATCGGTGCGTTCACCATGTTGACCCGGTCCGTCACGGACTCGAGCAGGCCCTTCAGCACCGCGATGGTGATGGGGGCGACGCGCAGCTCGGCCACGTCTCCCGCGTACTCGATCTCGATCTCGTCGATGGCGCCCGGGCAGAGCTGGCCCTGGAAGCGGCCGAGCTTCTCGCCGAGCTGGAGGTAGGGGCGCACCTGGGCCAGCAGCTCCGGGGAGATGGAGGGCACGTTCACGGCGTTCTGGATCACGCCGTCCACCAGATAGTCCCGCACCTGCTCCGCCACGGCGATGGAGACGTTGAGCTGGGCCTGCTCGGTGCTGGCACCGAGGTGCGGCGTGCAGATCACGCGCTCGTGGGTGACGAGGGGGTGGTCCCCGGGCGGCGGCTCCTCGACGAACACGTCGAGGCCGGCGCCGCCCACCTGGCCGCTCTCGAGGGCCTCGAGGAGCGCCTCCTCGTCCACGATGCCGCCCCGGGCCGCGTTCACGACGAGCGCGCCGCGGCGCAGCTTCGAGAAGGCCTCGCGGCCCAGCAGGCCGGTGGTCTCCTTGGTGCGCGGGACGTGCACCGTCACGGCGTCGGCGCGGGAGAGCAGGGTGTCGAGGTCCACCAGCTCGACGTCGATCTTGCGGGCCTGCTCGGCGGTGATGTGGGGATCGCTGGCCACCACCCGCATGCCGAGCCCCTTGGCGCGCAGGGCCACGATGCGGCCGATGTTGCCGAGCCCCAGCACGCCCAGGGTCCGGTTGTAGAGCTCCATGCCCTGGAACTTCTTCTTCTCCCACTTGCCGGACTTCATGGAGGCCGAGGCCTGGGGGACGTGGCGCGCGAGGGAGACCAGCAGCGCGATGGCGTGCTCGGCGGTGGTGATGTTGTTGCCCTCGGGCGTGTTCACCACCACGATGCCGCGAGCGCTGGCGGCGCCGACGTCCACGTTGTCGACGCCGATGCCGGCGCGACCCACCACGCGCAGGTTCTTGGCGGCCTCGATCACCTGCGCCGTCACCTTCGTGCCGCTGCGGATCACCAGGCCGTCGGCGTCGGCGATGGCGTCGAGCAGGTCCGCAGGCGACAGGCCGGGGGAGTTCACCACCTCGATGCCGGGGGCGCGCTCCAGGATGTCGAGGCCGGGCTCGGCCAGTGCGTCGCTCACCAGAACCTTGGGCACGGGTCTCTCCTCGTCGGCGCGCGCGCTCGCGATCCGCGGTGGCGCGGGGCGTCCGATGGTGCTTCCTGGGGAGCCGGTGGAGGCGCCGGTCGGGGCCGGACCCCGCCCTGGGGGGCTGCCCGGGAGCGGTGCGAAGCGCCGGGGGAAGGTCGCGGAGCCACCCGGGGGTGTCAACGAAGCCTCGGGAGCTAGGAGGCCGACCCAGGACGGGTCGGCTTCCGCCGCAAGGCGAGCCCGGAGGGCTCGCTCCGCTAGGTTAGGGGGCCTTCCCGGAGGGACCTTGGCCCACTCCACCGCCAGCGCGCCGGCGGCAGGGCCCGCCGCGGTGCGTCCGCGCGGGCCCCTCGACGCCCGGGTGCGGGTGCCCGGCAGCCGCAGCATCACGAACCGCGCCCTCGTCTGCGCGGCCCTCGCCGAGGGCGAGAGCGAGCTGCGCGGGGCCGGGCCCGGGGACGACACGGAGGTGATGCGGGCGGGCCTGCGGGCCCTCGGCGCCGGCATCGAGGAGGACGGCGACCGCTGGCGGGTGCACGGGGTGGCGGGGCGCTTCGCGGCCCCGCAGGCCCCCCTCGACGTGCGCCTGTCGGGCACCACGGCGCGCTTCCTCACGGCCGCGGCCTCCCTGGCCGCCGGGCCGGTGGTGGTGGACGGCGCGCCGCGCATGCGGGAGCGTCCGATCCGCGACCTGGTGGACGCCCTGGCGCGCCTCGGCGCGCCGGCCGAGATCGAGGGCCGCGACGGCTGCCCGCCGGTGCGGGTGGCGGGAGGCGGGCTGCCGGGCGGCGAGGCGTGGATCGACGCGCGCCGCTCCTCCCAGTACGTCTCGGGCATCCTGCTCGCCGCCCCCTACGCGCAGCGCGACGTCGCGCTGCGCTTCGAGGAGGGCGTGCTGGTCTCGCGGCCCTTCGTGGAGCTCACCGTCGACGTGATGGGCGCCTTCGGCGCCCACGCGGAGCTCTCCGAGACGGGCGCCCGGGTCGAGGCGGGCCGCCCCTACGGCGCCCGGGTCTACGCCGTCGAGCCCGACGCCCAGTCCGCCGTCTATGCGTTCGCGGCGGCCGCCATCGCGGGCGGGCGCGTGGTGGTGGAGGGCATCCCCGGCGGCTCGCGCCAGACCGACATGCGGCTCCTCGAGGTGCTGGCCCGCATGGGCTGCCGGATCGAGCGCGACCCGCGGCGTGTGAGCGTGACGGGCCCGCCCGAGGGCCTCGCCGGCGTGGACGCCGACCTGAACGACGTGCCCGACGCCGCCCTGGCGCTGGCGGTGGTGGCCGCCTTCGCGCGCGAGCCCAGCCGGCTGCGCAACATCGCCAACCTGCGCATCAAGGAGACCGACCGGCTCGCCGCCCTCGAGACCGAGCTGCGCCGGCTCGGCGCCGGCGCCGAGGCCGGGCCCGACTTCCTGCGCGTCGAGCCGGGCTGGCTCCGGGGCACGCGCATCGCCACCTACGACGACCACCGCATGGCCATGGCGTTCGCGCTGGCGGGGCTGCGGGTGCCCGGGGTCGAGATCGAGGACCCGGGCTGCGTGGCCAAGACCTGGCCGGATTACTTCGCATGGCTCGAGCGTCTCTAGCTCGAGGAGCCGGTGCCGCGGCCGGAGCCGGGCTCGGCCGCGGAGCGCAGCTCCTTGGGCCGGCGCTTGCGGTGGAAGCGGCGCGGGCGGTTGTAGAGCCGGGGCTCGGCCACGGCGGGGCGGCGGCGCGCGGCGGCCGGGAGGCCCTGGGCGCAGCCGGGGCTGCAGTACCAGACGGGCTCGGCGCCCGGGCGGCGCTGCCGCACCGCGTCGAGACCGAGCGCCGCCCCGCAGGCCGCGCAGGAGCCGCCGCCGCAGGAGGGGCGATAATCGATGGGCTCGGTAGCGTCGCTGCGATCCCTGGCATCGGACACGGCGCGGAACATAGGTGAGAGCATCGGTGGATCAAGCCGCGAAGGCCGGAACCGGCCGACCCCCTGGAGCGTAGGACCGGGACGATGACGAACGAGCAGGCCGCAGCAGGCCCCGGGCGGGCCGCGAACGGAGGCGTCGCCGTCGAGGCGCGCGAGCTCACGCGGCGCTTCGGCAGCCACACGGCCCTCGACGCCATCAGCCTGCGCGTCGAGTCCGGCGAGGCCTTCGGCCTGCTCGGCGCCAACGGCGCGGGCAAGACCACCTTCATGCGCCTGGTGACGGGCTACCTGCTGCCCTCCTCGGGCACGGTGGCGGTGGGCGGCTTCGCGCCGGCCACCCACGCCGCCGAGGTCCACGCCCGCCTGGGCTTCGTGGCCGAGACCTCCCGGCTCTACCCGGACCTGCGCGTGGCGGGCTTCCTGCGCTTCGCGGGCGGCGCCCGGGGGCTCACCAAGGGCGCCCTCGCCGCCGCCGTCGAGTCGGCGATCGAGCGCTTCCACCTCGGCGGCGTGGCGAGCCGTTTGATCGGCCACCTCTCCAAGGGCTTCCAGCAGCGCGTCTCCCTCGCCCAGGCCTTCCTCCACGACCCGGCCCTCGTGATCGTGGACGAGCCCACCAGCGGCCTCGACCCGATCCAGCAGGAGGAGGTGCGCGGCATCCTGGCCGGCCTGCGCGGCACCCGCACCCTGATCCTCTGCACCCACGACCTCACCGAGGCCCGGGACCTGACCCGGCGGGTGGCGGTGCTCCACCGCGGCAAGCTCGCCGCCATGGGGCCCACGCCCGAGGTGCTGGGCGGCGAGGATCCGCTCTCCCTGTTCCGCGGGCGCGAGGCCTCGGCATGACGCCGTTCTGGGCGCTGGTGCGCAAGGAGCTGGCGGTGCTGTTCGGCTCGCCCCTCGCCTACGTGGTCCTCACCCTGGTGGCGCTGGTGAGCTCGCTGATCTTCTTCGACCACCTGCGCATCTACAACCAGATCCTGTTCGTGTTCGCGAGCACCACCATGGGCGGGTTCGAGACGGACACCATCCCGGACTACGTGAACCTGCGCGACCAGGTGTTCTTCCCGGTGATGGAGAACCTGGGCTTCGTGCTGATCCTGCTGGTGCCGATGATCACCATGCGGATCTTCGCCGAGGAGCGCTCGCGGGGGACCGACGAGCTGCTGGTGACGACCCTGCTGACGCCGTCCCAGATCGTGCTCGCCAAGTTCGCCGTCACCTTCGCCTTCGTGGCGCTCATGATGGCGGCGAGCTTCGTCTACCCGGCGCTGGCGATCCGCGAGGGCGGGCTCGGCCTCGAGCACCTGCTGGCCGTCTTCCTGGGGCTGCTCTTCCACGCCTTCGGGCTCGCCGCACTGGGCCTGGCGTGCTCGGCCTTCAGCCGCACCCAGCTCGTCGCCGCCGTCGGCGCCCTGGCCCTGGGCTTCGTGCTGTGGGACTTCAGCTGGGCGAGCGGGTTCCTGAGCGAGGGCGTGATCCGCTTCCTGGAGGGGATCGCGCTCCACCCCCACTACCGGTTCTTCGCCGAGGGCGTCGTGATCCTCTCGCACCTGGCCTACTTCGTGGGCCTGGTGATCGTGTGCTTCGCGCTGGCGCGCTTCTCCTACGACCTGCGCCGGGTGGCGGGCTGATGCGCGAGGTCGGGCTGCTGGGCCTGGTCGCCATCGCGTTCGGTGCGGGCTCCTACGTGGCCACCCGGGACGCCAACCAGAGCCTCACCTGGTTCCACGCACTGAACCTCGCCGGCGGCAGCCTGGCGCTGCTCGTCGCGGCCCTGGCGAGCCTCGGGCGCCTGCGCGCGGCGGCCCAGCCGGGCCTGCGCGCGGTGCTCGGGCGCGGGCTGCTGGGCGTGCTGGGCGCGGTGGCGCTCGCCGTGGGACTCGAGCGCGCCGCCCACTGGTCGGGCCTCGAGTTCGACTGGACCCTCGAGCGGCTCTACGTGCTCTCCGAGGCCACGGAGATGGGGCTCGCCGAGCTCGACGAGCCGGTGCGCGCGACCCTCTACTACGACGAGGAGGACCCCCGCGCGCGCAGCACCCGGCTGCTGCTACGGGCGCTGGCCGCGACGGGCCGGGTCGAGACCGCCGAGAAGAAGCTCGGCGCGAGCCCCGAGGAGGAGGACCGCTTCGAGGTGGGCTCCTCGAACACCGTGGTGGTGCGCCTCGGCGACCGCTTCGAGTCCGTGGCGCGCCCCACCGAGGGCACCTTCTACGAGGCGCTCTACCGCCTGCGCTCCCTCGACTCGGGGCTCGTCTACATGGCGCGGGGCACCGGCGAGGGCGACATCGAGCGCACCGCCGACGACGGCTTCTCGGGCCTCGCCCAGGCGCTCCTCACCGAGGGCTACCGCATCCGCTCCTTCGTGCCCGCCCAGGGCACGCCGATCCCGCCCGAGGTGGACGCGCTGGTGTGGCTGGCGCCGCGCCGGCGCCTGCCCGAGACGACCCTCGCCGAGGTGCGCCGCTACCTGGCGGGCGGCGGCCGCCTCGTGGTGTTCCTCGAGCCGGGCGTCGAGTCGGGCCTCGAGGAGGTGATCGCGGAGTGGGGCCTGCGCTCCCCCGACGCCGTGCTGGTGGACCCGGCCTCGGGCCGCATGGACGGCGACGCGCCCGGCGTGAACCCCCTGGCCTTCCACTACGGCAGCCACCCCATCTCGCGCGGCCTCGGCGCGAGCCGCATGACCTTCTTCCGCGGCGCGCGCTCCTTCGAGCTGCGCAAGCCCGAGGTCGAGGACGACCTGTGGAGCGTGGTGCTGGCGAGCTCGCGCTCCTGGCTCGCCGAGGACCTCGAGGTGCTCGAGCGACGCAGCCCGCCCCTGCGCCCCGCGTCGGCGCGCAGCGACTACCACCCCCTGGTGGTGGCCGGCCGCTACCAGCGCGAGGCCGGCGAGACGCGCATCGTGGCCTTCGGCGACGCCGACCTCGCCTCGAACCGCCACCTGCGCACGCTCTACAACCTGGATCTCACGCTCAACGCCGTGCACTGGGTGGCGTCCCGGGAGCCGGCCATCAAGCTGCTCCCCAAGGCGCGCGTAGCGGGCGGCGACCAGTTCGCCCTGCCCATCCAGAACACCCTGACCCGCTTCTACGGCCTGGGGCTCCTGCTCCCGGAGCTGCTCCTCATGGCCGGCGCGCTCGTCTGGGTGCGCACGCGGAGCGCCTAGCCAGCAGCCCCAGGCCGGCGGCGCAGAGCACCAGCGTCGAGGGCTCCGGCACGGTCGCCACCAGGATGGCGGAGGAGCCGTCGGTGAAGGCGGCGAAGAGAGCGATCTCGCGCCGGTCGTTCAGGCTGCGACGCCCCTGGCGCTGCGAGCGTGCGTCCGAGAGGTCGAAGAACTGCAGCCTCCGGAAGTCTCCGGGGAGCACCTCGATGAACCGCCCGGTCCGCACGACGGCCACCGGGCCGGAGGTCGCGTCCGCGTAGTACAGGATGAGGTCGTTGCGTCCGTCCACGCCCGAGCCCCGCAGCGAGGCGGTGACGAGGATGCCGCCGGTGTCGTCGAGCACCGGGGGATCGAAGGAGTCGAGCAGGACCCCGGCCGGCACCCGCGGTGCCGGCTCGCCCTCGCGGAAGAAGAGCGTCACGTCGCTTCCGTCGGGCCCGAAGATGGCCTCGTTGCTCAGGTTGTTCACGCCCGGTCCACCCAGGAACGCGCGGAAGGCGACCTGGCCCGAGCTGTTGATGGGGGGCGTGTCGAAGCTGAGGTAGTCGACGCCCGGCGGCGCGCCGGGCGCCGGCTCGCCAGCGCGCGCCACCAGATCGAGGGCGCCGCCGCCCTCGGACCAGACTCCCTGCTCGTTCTGCGAGGTCACATCCGGCCCCCTCAGGTCGGCCTGGAGCGCGACCCGCCCCGCGGCGCTCAGGGTCGGAAGGCCGAAGCGATCGAAGACGGTGCCGGCCGGCGTGCCGGGCGCGGCCTGCCCCTCGCGAGCCACCAGGGAGAGGCCGTCGTCGCTTCCCGACCAGAGCCCGCGCTCGTTCTCGTCGGTGATTCCCGGACCGGAGAGGAGCCCCCGAAACGCGGTCTCTCCGCCCGCGTTGAGGGTGGGGACGTTCAGGCCGAGTTCCTCGAAGCTCACGCCCGGAGCGGTGTCGGGGGCCGGCTGGCCGCCACGCGCCACCAGGGAGAGGGCTCCGCTTCCCTCCGACCAGATGCCGCGACTGTCGAGAGGCGTCACGCCGGGTCCGGAGAGCCGCGCCTGGAAGGCGAAGCGCCCGGCGTCGCTGAACACCGGCTCCTCGATCTCCTCGTAGGTCACTCCGGGCGCCACCTCGGGTGGCTCGTCCCCCTCTCGGGCCACCAGGACCAGGGCGCCGTCTCGCTCGGCCCAGAGGCCGCGGTCGCTGCTGCTCCCGACGCCCGGGCCCTGCAGGGTGGCCTCGAGCGCCAGCTCTCCGGCCTCGTCGAGGAAGGGCACGAAGCTCGCGTAGCGGACGCCCTCGGGCGTGCCGGGTGCCGGGTCGCCCCTGCGCGCCTCCAGCGCCAGCTCGCCGCTCCGGTCCGACCAGAGGCCGCGGTCGTTGCTGGCGTCGACGTCGGGGCCTTCGAGGAAGCTCGTGAACGTCACCCGCCCGGCGCCGTCCAGGAAGGGGCGCCCCAGGCTCGAGAGGGTGGTCCCCTCGCCCAGGCCGGGAGCGGGCTGGCCCGAGAGCGCGACGGTCCGGAGCTCCACGACGGCGCGGGCCGCGACCGGGGCGAGGCCCAGGAGTGCCATTGCGAAGACCGGGGCGAGGCTCCCGCCGAACGCTCCGTGCCCTCGCCGCCCGAACATCGCCAGCCCCCGCCTCGCACCCCTTCCCCCGAAGTGGAAGGCTGGACGGATCGCGTGGCAGGCGGGCCGCGCCTATTTCTTCTTCACCTTCTTGGTGGCGAGGGCGAAGCCCTCGGCGCCGGCGAGCTGGGCCTGGTCGAGGACGAACACGGCGCGGTCGAGGATCACCTCCTTGTCGCCGCGCAGGATCACCAGCTTGTCCTCGGTCTTGCCCAGGGCCTCCTCGAGGTGGGTTCGCAGGTTGGCGAGCTGGATGAACTGGTCGTTCACCTGCACCTCGCCCTCCCGGGAGAGCGTCACCGTCACCGCCTTGGGCGGCGTATTCGACTGCTCCACGGCCTCGGGCAGGTCCACCTTCTTGCCGGTGTTGGCGATCACCGACGAGGTGACCATGAAGATGATGAGGAGCACGAGGAACACGTCGGTCAGCGGAGTGATGTTGATCTCCGCGACGATGCCCTCGCCGGCCTCCTCCGTCTCAGGACTGACGGACAGGGCCATCGGCTTCCTCGGACTCGCGGGTGCCGTCGCCACCCGCCACGGCGCCGGACTCGACGTAGAGCAGGGCCTGGATGAAGCGCTCGGTGGAGCGCGAGAAGGTGGCGGAGATGCTGCCGATCCGGACCTGGAGCCAGTTGTAGATCATGAGCGCCAGGATCGCGACGAGCAGGCCGACCGCGGTGGCGATGAGCGCCTCGGCGATGCCGGCGGACACGACCTCGAAGCCGGCGTCGCCCTGCTCGGCGATCTCGCGGAAGGCGCGCATGATGCCCACCACGGTGCCGAACAGGCCGATGTAGGGCGCCAGGGAGCCCACGGTGCCGATGAACCAGAGCCCGCGGCGCAGCTCGGCGGCGGTCTCGTGGCGGCCGGTCTCGAGCACCTGCTGGAGGTCCTCGAGGGCGATGTTGCGCCAGCGCAGCCCGTCCTCGAAGACGTGGGCGAGCGGGTTCTTCGACTCCGCGCAGACCGCGCGCGCCGTGGGCAGGTCGCGGTGGGAGAGCGCGTCCACGAGCTTGCGGGCCAAGGCCCGGGTCTTCTTCTCGAGGCCGCGGTAGCGCCAGACGCGCTCCAGGGCGAGGGCCAGGACCATCACGGACAGGACGCCCAACGGGTAGACCGTCAGCCGCCCCATGTGCAGAAGCTCGAGTAGCTCGGTCGAACTCACGTGTTTCCCCCCTGCCCGGCTCTGGAATTCCGAAGCCTAACGGGCTCGGGCCGACGGCTCAAACGACATCGGCTCGACGCGCGATCGCGTTGACACCCTCCGGACCCTCTCTTAGCCTTCTCGGAGAAACGGAAGAAACCGCAGCGGTGTCGAATACTTGCGTGGGAGCTTCCGTCTTCTTGCCGATCTCCTGCAGGAGGCCGGTCGCCGCCGGGCACGGCCTGCAGGACGGGGGGATCCGAAGGCTTTACGAGGGCTTTACACCCGGCCGCTGTCCGCCGATGGAGGATTGGGCAGGCTCGGGTCCAGGAACGACCCCTACTGGCGCGCATCCAAGGAAGCGAGTCGTCCCGGGGGGATCCGGAAGCCGCCCCCGGGCTTGCGGTGAACGCTTACAGGCAGGAGACCAGGAGGACCGGAAGCTCGGATGAGCGAGCCGATCTACAGGCGCCGCCGCCACCGCGACACCCCCATGCGCCACGCGCGCCTGGGCGCCTCCATGGCGGCGGGTGGCGCGGGCGAGCCCGTGGAGTTCCCCGGCCTCGACATCCTGGAGCCCTCCGCGGGTCGGGGGCGCCTGCTCTCGGGTGGCCTCTCCCTGCTCGTCCACGCCGCGCTCGTCGCGGCCCTGCTCCTCGCCGCGTGGCTCGCGCCCGTGGAGGAGATCGAGGAGCTCATCGAGATCACGCGCATCGAGGACACCGTCGCGAAGGAGGAGCCCGCCCCGGCCCCGCGCGTGGTGGCCGAGGCGCGCGGCGTCTACGACCCGGCCCCCATGGCGGTGGCGCCCCAGGTGGTGAGCCCCGCCGTGGTCCAGAAGGCGGCGCCGGTGGTGGCCGCCCGCAAGCTCGACATGGAGAGCCTGAACCCCGTGCAGGCCCCCATCGAGGTGAAGGGCGCCGCGCGGGTGGTGGAGCGCGCCCGCGCCTACCAGAGCAACATCCAGGTCACCGCCAACCCGGTGAAGATCGACGCCGCCTCGCCCCAGATCCGCGGCCCCATCGAGATCCAGGCGCCGAGCGGCATCCAGGCCGGCCCGCGCCAGGTGGCGAGCGTGGGCAACACGGTGGGGATCGCCGACCCCAAGGCCCTGGGCTCGGGCTCCTCGGTGCGCGAGGGCATCGCGTCGGACCGCGACGTCCACGGCGCCAAGACCGGGGCCCGCGCCGAGGTGAACTGGGCGGTGGGCGACGGCAACCTGCGCGGCAGCGGCGGCAGCGGCACCGGGCCCGGCGGCATCTCCTTCGACGAGTGCCAGTCGCGCCCCGAGGTGCAGGCCTACATGGAGCGCGTGCGCCGCCGCACCTACGCGCGCTGGATCCTGCCCTCGGGCGTCTCCCCCAACCAGGAGGTGAGGCTGCGCCTCACCCTGGACGCCGCGGGCACGGTGACGCGCTCGAGCCTCGTCTCGGCGCCGGACGCGGCGCTCGGCAACAGCGCCGTCGAGGCGCTGCGCTCCGCCTCTCCCTTCGACCACATGCCGGACCGGGTGCGCTGCCTGGCAGGCAACCCGCTGATCGGCACGTTCCGCAACCCCGTTGGCACGAACTAGCCGCCGCCCTCCCCTCGCCATCCCGCGAGCCGCCGCGGCCGGCCTGGGCCTCCTCGCCGTCCTCGCGCTGCCCGCCCTCGCCCAGCGCAGCCCGGTGGTGCTGCTCTACGACGACGAGGAGCAGCTCTCGGAGAAGCGTGCCGACACCAACGGCGACGGCAGCTACGACGAGCGCATCTACTACGAGAAGGGCGCCCCCAGCCGCGCCGAGCGCGACACGGACCACGACGGCAAGACCGACGCCTGGCTCTGGTTCGGCGCCGACGGCAAGACGAGCAAGCAGGAGCGCGACACCAACGCCGACGGCGAGGTGGACCAGTGGATCGAGTTCGCCGCCGGGACGCCCACGGTGCAGCGCGACGACCACGACTTCGACGGCCGCGCCGACACGGTGCTCACCTTCGAGAACGGCGTCCCCGTCCGCAAGGAGGAGGACGCCGACCTGAACGGCAAGCCGGACCGCTTCGTCACCTACCGCAACGGCGAGCCCGCGGTGATCGAGGAGGACGCCGACGGCGACGGCAAGCCCAACCTGCGCGCCGAGTTCGACGCCGAGGGCCGGAAGTCCCTCGAGCTCCAGGACCAGGACGCCGACGGGCGCTTCGACGTCACCATCCGCTACGAGCGCGGCGTGAAGGTGCGGGTCGAGGAGGACTCGAACGGCAGCGGCAAGGCGGACACGATCACCCTCTACCGCAACGAGGAGATCGTGCGGCGCGAGGCCGACACCGACGACGACGGCCAGTTCGACACGGTCTCCACCTACAAGAAGGGTCGCGAGCGCCGGCAGGTGCGGGACTCGGACGGCGACGGGAACCCCGAGGCCGAGGTGATTTTCCTGGCCGACGGCAGCCGCGAGCGCGAGACCTTCGACACCGACGACGACGGGCGCCCGGACATGCTGCGCCGCTACGAGGACGGCCGGAAGGCCCGCGAGGAGGAGGACACCGACAAGGACGGTCGCCTCGATCTCGTGACCTTCTACGGCCCCGAGGGCAGGCTGCGCAGCGAGGCCGACACCAACGGCGACGGCAGCAAGGACACCCTCGTCGCCTACCGCAACGACGAGCGCGCCGAGCAGCGCGAGGACCGCAACCACGACGGCGAGGTCGACGCGATCTTCGTCTACGAGGTGGGCGGCGAGCAGCTCCGCTCCGAGAAGCGCGACGCCGACTTCGACGGACGCTTCGAGACCGAGGTCACCTACAGCGGCGGCGCCGTGCTGCGCCGCCGGACCGATGCCGACGGCGACGGCAGCGACGAGCGCATCGAGCACTGGGCCGAGGGCCGCCTGGCCCGGGTGGAGCTCGACGAGGACCGCAACGGCGCCACGGACCTCTGGAACTTCTACGACCCCGAGGGCCGCCTCGAGAAGCAGGAGCAGGACCGCAGCGGCGACGGCAAGCCCGACACCTTCGTCACCCTCGACCTCGGGACCGGCAAGGAGACCCGGGTGCTGCGGGACACCGACGCCGACGGCAAGGTGGACTCCTGGCGCAGCAACGACCGCCAGGGCACCACCGTCTCCCTCGAGGAGGACAAGAACGCCGACGGCAAGGCCGACCGCTTCGTCGAGTTCGAGGACGGCCGGCCCGCCCGGTTCCGCGAGGACACCGACTTCGACGGGCGCCCGGACCGACGCGGCCTGCTCGCGGCCGACGGCACCGTGGCCTCGGAGGAGATGGTGAGCCCGGGCAGCAAGGACTTCGACCTGAAGGTCGTGTTCGAGAACGGCAGCAAGGCCCGCGAGGAGAAGGACACCCGCGGCGACGGCAAGGCCGACGTGGTGACCAGCTTCGCCGACGGCAAGCCCTCGCTCCAGCGCCAGGACACCAACGGCGACGGCCGCTTCGACGTGGCGATCCACTTCGAGAACGGCGTGCGCGCCCGGGAGGAGCGCGACACCAAGGGCGACGGCCAGCCCGACCAGATCGTCTGGTACGCGCCGGACGGCACGCCCACCCGCGAGGAGGTGGACGCCAACGCCGACGGCAAGGCCGACTTCCGCCGCGTCTACGCCGGCGGCGAGAAGGCCCGCGAGGAGCAGGACCAGGACTTCGACGGACGCTTCGAGCTGGTGACGCGCTACGCGGGCGGCCAGCCGACGGGCGCCGAGAGCGACCTCGACGGCGACGGAACCCCCGACGTGCGGGTCGAGTACCAGGACGGCGTGAAGCAGCGCCAGACCGAGGACCGGGACCAGGACGGCCGCGTCGACGTCGTCACCCTCTTCGGCCCCGACGAGAAGCCGAGCCGCATCCAGGAGGACTCGGACGCCGACGGGCGGCTCGAGACCACCAGCGTCTACGAGGCCGGCGCGCTGGTGCGCACCGAGCGCGACCGCAACGGCGACGGCCAGGCCGACGTGGTGGTCCTCTACGCCGACGGCAAGCCCGCCTCGACCCGCCAGGACGACGACTTCGACGGGAGCTTCGAGAAGAAGTTCGCCGCGGGCCCCGGCGGCACCCAGCGCCAGGAGGTGGACTCGAACGCCGACGGCAGGACCGACGTCTGGACCCAGCTCGACGGCACGGGCGCGGTGGCCAAGCGCGAGGAGGACCGCAACTTCGACGGCAAGCCGGACCTCGTCGTCGAGTTCAAGGGCGGCAAGATGCGCAGCATGCGCCAGGACTCGAAGCAGCGCGGCTGCTTCGACGTGGCCGAGCGCTACGACGCCAGCGAGCAGCTCGTGGAGCAGTCCCTCGACGAGAACGGCGACTGCAAGATCGACATGTGGTCGCGCCTCGAGGGCGGCCAGGTGGTGCTCCAGGCCCAGGACCAGAAGGGCGCGGGCCGGCCCACGGTGGTGACGCGCTTCAAGGGCGGCGCCGCCTTCATCCAGGAGATGACGAGCAACGGCACGCGGCGCCCGGACACCAAGATCTTCCTCGAAGCCGACGGCAGCGTGCGCAGCCAGTGCCGCGACACCGACAGCAACGGACGCTTCGACGTGCGCTACCGCCTCGCCGGCGGCGTGGTGACCGAGGGCCTGGTGGACGTGAACGGCGACGGCCGGGGCGACCAGCGCCAGGTGTTCGAGGGCGGCGCCGTGGCCCGGGTGGAGATCGACTCGAACGGCGACCGGACGCCGGACGTGGTGCAGTACCTCTCGGGCCAGGACGTCGTGCGCCAGTGCCAGGACGACGACTTCGACGGCCGCGTGGACACCTGCTTCGAGGGCCAGGCCCAGGTGCCCCTCGGCGGCGTGCTCGACCTCACCTCCCCCCTCGACGGGCTCGGCTGCGGCGGGTTCCACGAATTCTGGCGACAGTTCTAGGCCCGGACACCCGACAAGAACGTCGGGAGGCCAGCGATGGGGGCGGATCGGCGAGGGCCCTTCGGGGAGCGCGACTGGCGGAGCCAGCTCGCGATCCTGGGCGCCATCGCGCTGGGCGGCGCCGTGCTGGGCTTCGCGGCCGCCACGCTGCGCAACCAGCTCGTCTCCATGGAGCTGGCCCGGGCCGAGCGCGGCAACGCCGAGCTGCGCGAGAGCAACGCGGCCCTGGAGGCCGCGCTGAGCGACGCCCAGGCCCCCCTCGAGGAGCGCATCCAGGAGCTCGAGCAGGCCCTGGCCCGGACCGAGGCGCCGGCCCCCGCAGCCGCCGAGCCGGCCCCGGAGCCCCCCGAGCCCGCCGCGTTCGTGGGCCCGCCCGTCCCCGTCCCGGACCCGGCCCTCGTCGCCCGGGTCGCGGAGCTGGAGGCCGAGGCGAGCGCCGGCGAGGCCCGCCAGCGCGAGCTCGAGACGCAGCTGGAGCGGCTCGGCGTCGAGAGGTCCCGGGCCGAGCAGGCGCGCCAGCAGCTCCAGGCCGAGAACCGCCGCCTCGCCGCCCAGGTGCGCGACCTCGAGCTCGCCGCCCGCGCCCCGCAGCCCGCCGCCCCGGCCCGCGCCCGGGCCGAGCCGGCCCCCTCCCCGGCTCCGGCACCGCTGCCCGCCGCTCCGGCCCCGGCCCCGCTGCGGACCTCGGAGCGCGAGGCCCCGGCCACCGTCGCGGCGGCGGCGCCCCGGGGCGCCTCCCGGACGGCCTGCCCCGCCCTCGAGGAGCCGGACTTCGCACTGGGCCACGGCGTCGTCGAGCGCCGCCTCGGCGGGCGCCTCGCACTGAGCCTCGCGAGCTACGCGGCTGGCCTCGCGCTCGACGTCGGCGACGAGCGGTTCGTCCTGGGAGGGGCCCCCGAGCACGTCTCCTTCGACTGCGCCGGGACGCCCTACATCGTCTCGGTGTGCTCCATCGAGGGCGAGGGCGAGGCCACCCGGATCGCGGGCCGGATCTGGCAGGCCGACTCCTGGCGGAACCCCTGCCGCTGAGCCCACCCCCCGCGGACGGCCCCGGCCCCACCGGCCCGGCCGCCGCCCCCGCAGCCGGCCGCTCCCGCCCGCCACCGCGCGATTTTCGGCGCCCGGCGGCCACTCACCTCCGGAGCTGCACCCGGAATGCGCCCGGCGGCCGCTCCGCGAAGGATCCACCGAACCGGAGCCGCTGATGAAGCCGACCCGCCGCACCGCCGCCTCCCTCCTCGCCGCGTCCCTGCTGCTCGCGACCCTGGCCGCCGGGCCCGCCGGCGCCACCGTGGTCCGCATGGAGACGCTGCTCGGCACCTTCGACATCGACCTCTTCGAGGACGCCACCCCGCTCACCGTGGCGAACTTCCTCGAGTACATGAACGCGGGCGACTACGACGGCTCCATCGTCCACCGCAGCGCCCTCACCCAGCTCGGCGCGCCCTTCGTGATCCAGGGCGGCGGCTTCTTCCTCGACGGCGACGCCATCGCCGAGATCCCCGAGCTCGACCCGGTGATGAACGAGCCGGGCATCTCGAACCTGCGCGGCACCATCGCCATGGCGAAGCTCTCCGGCGGCCCGGACCCGGAGAACAGCGCCACCAGCCAGTGGTTCTTCAACCTCGGCGACAACTCGTTCCTCGACGGCCAGAACGGGGGCTTCACGGTCTTCGGCGAGGTGCTCGGTGACGGCATGGACGTCGTGGACGCCATCGCGGGGCTCCAGCGCTGGAACGCCTCGCTGCTGAACCCCGCCCTCGACGAGATTCCGCTGATCGACTACTCGGGCGTCGGCCCCATCACCGGCGACCTCGTCCTCGTGACGAGCGTGACCCTCGTCCCCGAGCCCGGCACCGCGCTGCTCCTCGGCGGCGCCCTCGCCGGCCTCGCCCTGCGCCGCCGCCGCTGAGCCGACGCCCGGCCGGCGATCCGCCCGACGCAGCGACGGCCGAACGCGACCACCTCGGACCAGCACCACCCGGGCGCCGCGCGGGCCGCCGGCCGCGGCGGGGCACGTGCCTTGCACCGCGGGAGGCTCCCCGGCCCGAGGTGGAGCGGAACAGGTGATGGCGCGGATCCGATCGGTGCTCTGGATCGGCGCGGCGCAGGGGTGGGAGAGCGAGCGGGTGGCGGACTCGCCGAGCCTCGACCTCGCCTGGGTGCGCGACGTGGACGAGGCCCTGGCCCTGCCCCTGGGCGGCTTCGATGCCCTGCTGCTCGACGGGGACGACCCCGAGCAGACCCTCGACGGCACGCGGCGGCTGGCGGGCGGGAGCCGCTGCGCGCGGGGCCCGCGGCCCCTGCTGCTCGTGCGCCTCGACGGCGCGGACGCGCGCCTGCGCCGCCGGCTGCGGGATGCCGGCGCCGGGGCGGTGTTCACGACGGGCGAGTCCGTCACCGGCCGGCTCGCGTCGCTCGCCCTCGACCGCGAGCCCGCGCCGGGCGAGCCCGGCCCGGGTGCGGGCGCCGAGACCGGCCGCGCCGGCATCGTGGGCATCGTGGGCTCCAGCAAGGCGATGGCCGCGGTCTACGCCCTGGTGGCTCGCGCCCAGCGCTCGCGCGCCACGGTGCTGGTCTCCGGAGCGACGGGCACGGGCAAGGAGCTGCTCGCGCGGGCCATCCACGAGGGCAGCCCGCGCGCCACGAAGCCCTTCGTGGCGGTCAACTGCGCCGCCTTCCCCGACACCCTGCTCGAGAGCGAGCTGTTCGGCCACGTGCGGGGCGCCTTCACCGGCGCCGAGCGCGACAAGCCGGGCCTGTTCGAGGAGGCCTCCGGCGGGAGCCTGTTCCTCGACGAGGTGGGCGAGACCTCGGGCCCGCTCCAGGCCAAGCTGCTGCGCGCCCTCCAGGAGCGCGAGGTGCGGCCCGTGGGCTGCGCCTCCCCCCGGCGCGTCGACGTGCGCGTCATCGCGGCCACCAACCGCGACCTGCGCTTCGAGGTCTCGAACGGCCACTTCCGCGAGGACCTCTACTACCGCCTCGCCGTCTTCCCCATCGCGGTGCCGCCCCTGCGCGAGCGGCCCGAGGACGTGATCCCCCTGGCCGATCACTTCCTCGCACTGCACGGCGAGCGCGAGGGCCGCCCGGGCAGCCGGTTCTCGCGCGAGGCCGCCCACCTGCTGCTCTCCTACCCGTGGCCCGGCAACGTCCGCGAGCTCGAGAACGAGGTGCAGCGCGCCCTGGCGCTGGCCGAGCCGGGCGAGGCCATCGGCCCGGAGCTGCTCTCGGAGCGCCTGCGCGGCGCCGTCGAGCCGGTGCGCGCCGCCACCCGCGAGGGCGAGAGCCTGCGCGAGAGCCTCGACCGCATCGAGGCCTGGCTGATCCGCCGGGCCCTCGAGCGCCACGGCGGCCGCCGGGCCGAGACCGCGCGGCGCCTCGGCGTCACCCGGGAGGGGCTCTACAAGAAGATGCAGCGGTTGAACATCGAATGAGCGGCGACCTGCCCCCGAACAGCGCCGAGTCGGTCCCCGACTGTTGGACTGCCGGACTTCCCGGAGCTTGATCCGCCGAAGGCGCATCGCGAAGGAACGACCAGGCAGAGCCGGGGAAGGGTTATGGAGCATTCCGATGCCTTCCGGACACTCACTGAGGTGTCGGTTGGCTTCGGCCTGCTCCCCCGCGACCTCTTCACACCTCGGGGTCGGCTTCGTGGAAGGCGGCAGCGCCTACGATGGGATCGGCGGCCTCCTTCGGCAGGTGAGCCACCAGAGCCCTGCTCGGTCCAGGAATCGATCCGTGGCTTCCGAACCGCCAGACTGTGGGAAAGGCGTTCGGGCTGGCTGGGCTACTCCATCCTTTCGTCGCGGGCGCTCTCCCCGACTTCACCGCCCATGAATTGACTCGTGACGAGCGCGGATAGCCAGCTCCGAAACCGCGCACGAGAATCAGGCTGACCATCGAGCTCGGCGCGGAGCTCGAAGATGGGGCCAACGATCGAGTCGCCGACCAGCGTCGCGCCCAGGAGCCGGAGCAGGAATCCCGACTCCTCCCGTGTCGGCACGCGCTCCCGGCGCACGCGCGCATGCTCCACCCACCGCACGTGGATCGCATCGGTCAGGCTGCGGAGCATCTCCTGCTCCGAGTCCTCGGGGTGCGGCTCGCTCAGTGCCAGACCTCGCCATGCCAGCAGGCGAGCGTGGCCGGAGTCGCCGAGCGTCTCGAAGACGTGCCGGACGAGCGGCCCGATGGTGGTCTCGTCGCCCCGGACCGACAGGGCCGCGAGCACGCCCGCGTTCAGCCGATCCTGGGCGTCCTGAGCCAGGGCCTGGGTGAGGCCGTCACGGCTTCCGAAGTGATGAAGGATCGAGGGATGGGAGATCCCGACGTCGCGCGCGATCTGCTTCAGGCGGATGGCTTCGGGCCCGTGCTCGGCAAGGCGCTTGCGCGCGGCGGCGAGAATCGCCTGCCGGGTCTCCCCCGCGGCTCGTCGGCCGCCGCGGCGGCGCCGTCCTCGAGGTTTCGGTGCGTGCTTTTCTGACATTATTGTTGATGAATACTTACATTATTGTATAAGAAAGCAAGCTCCGCCCGGGGGACCGGAGCCAGGAGGTCGCCCCATGGCGCGAACCGCCCTGCTCTCGGTCATCCCTCTGGCCTTCCTCGTCTCGAGCGGTGCGTCCGGCGCAGCCGGGAACCCGCCCCTCGAAGACCGGATCCGGAGCCTGGCCGAAGCGCGGCTCGCGCGACACGGTGCGCCCTCCCTGTCGGTCGCGGTGGTCTCGGAGGGCCGCACCGCGGTGGCCGCCGCGGGCCACGCCGACCCGGAGGCCGGCATCGCGGCCACCCCCGAGACCTCGTACCAGGCTGCCTCGATCTCGAAGCTCGTGACCGCGACGCTCGTCGCGCGCCAGGTGGAACGGGGAAGGCTGGAGCTCGATGCGGAAGCCAACCGCTACCTGTCCCCGGAGCGTTGGATCCGGGATCGGAAGGGCACGCCCGTGGCGGCGACGATTCGCCAGCTCCTCACCCACACGGCGGGCCTGCCCGTGCGTGGAACCGGCGGCGATCCGATCCCATTGGCCGGCTATCTCGTGGACCGTCTCAGAACGGTGCGGCCCGCCGGCCAGAAGATCATCTACTCCAACCAGGGCTACGCGCTGCTGGGCCATCTGGCGGCTGCCGCCGACGGCCAGACCTTTGCGGAGCACGCCCGAACCGTCCTCTTCGAGCCCTTCGGCATGAACGACTCGAGCTTTCGACCGCCCGGGGAGCTCGAGTCGCGCCTCCCCATCGGATACGGAGACCTGTTCGGCGCCCTCGGTGGGCGTGTCGAACGCAAGGACACTTCCCCACTCGTTCCCGCGGGCGGCCTGATCACCACGGCGGGTGATCTGGCGCGCTTCTCGCTCCTCTTCCTGCGGGGCGGCGAGCTCGACGGTCGGCGTATCCTGCGTCGCGACAGCGTCGCGGACATGCTGCGTATCCACGCCCGCCAGCACCCGGCCCTCGACGAGGGCTATGGACTCGGGTTCATGGTGCGGGAGAGGGGGGGACGGGTCCTGGCGTGGCACGATGGCGGCATTCCTGGAGCCAGTGCCCGTCTGGCTCTCGACCCCGGCCTCGGCGTCGCGGCGATCGCCCTCTCCAGTGGCAACGCGGCCGAAGCGCCGACCGGCTTCGTCACCGACGCCCTGGAGCTCATCGGGCGGCGCGAGACCGAGCCCGCACGCGAGCTCGCTGTTCCAGCGGAGTCGGCCCCGCCTTCTGCCTCCTATCGCCTCGTGGACGTGCTCTCCGACGACCTCTGGTACCTGAACCCGTTCTTCAACCTCGAGATCGATGCGGACGGAGACCGGCCGGTCTTGCGTCGCTTCCCGGCTCTCCCTCCCCTCGACGTGGAGCCGCTGGGCCCGGACCGCTTCCTCGTTCGGGGCTGGCTCATCGACGGAGCCGTGGCGCACATCGAGGGAGATCGCCTGTACGTCGGGATCATCGAGGCGCGGCGCGTCGCCGCGTGGGAGAGCGCGCGCGCTTTCCTGGCCTACGGCACCGTCCTCGCTCTCGGCACCCCCGCGTTCTTGGTCTGGCGATGGCGCGGACGAGCGCGACGCCAGGAATGAGGACCTCTACGAGAAGCTCGATCGATCGGGGCTCGAGTGAGCGCCCCGCCAGACCACAACGCGCTCCCCGTCCACCCGGCTCAGTCGGAGAGCACCACCCCCAGCGCCATCGCGGCGTCCCGACGCACGTCGTCGCGGTCGTCCCCGGCGCCGAGCCTCACCAGCACGAGGGAGAGCTGCGCATCGAGGTAGCGGGCGGCCTCGGTGGCGGAGAGGCCTTCAGCGAGGCGTCCGCGGGCCTGCAGGCCTCGGAGCCAGCGCTCGAAGGCGGCGAGGCGCTCGTCGATCACCCTCGCGAGCAGGGCGGCCGTCGCATCCCCGACGAAGCCCGGGGCCAGGCGCAGTCGCGTGAAGAGGCAGCCGGGCGGGACGGGGCGCTCCTCGCTCGTGAAGGCGACCAGGCGATCCAGAACGTCGGCCGGCTCGGCCTCGTCATCGAGCAGGGCCAGCAGCGGCAGCACGACGAGCGTGCGGTAGGCGTCGAGAGCGGCGGCCATCAGGCCGTCCTCGCCGCCGAACTCCCGGTACAGGCTCGACTTCGAGAGCCCGGTGTGGCGACAGACCTCGTTGAGCGAGAGCCCCTCGGGGCCCTCGGCCCACCAGGCCAGCATGGCCGCGCGCACCACCTCGGCGCGATCGCGCTTGGGGGGGCGTCCTCGGGGTCGCCTGGGGCTGTCGTCGGCCATTTCGGCTCCGGTGAGTCCAATAATCGTTGACGGCCGTGGTGTCACCATTCTATATTAAAATACCACCTGGTTCCAAAATGGAGTCGCCATGATTGCCGGACACTACGCCACGGCTCTCCTGCCCGAGAGGACGCCGTCGGCGGCGCAGCTCGCCTTCTTCCTCACCGCCTCCCAGCTGCCCGACCTCGCCTGGTTCGGGCTGACCTTCCTGGGGCTCGAGCCGGTCCACACCCACGCCGGTCCGGCCCACCTGGAGCTGATCGTCACCCACGACCTGCTGCCCACGCTGCCCTGGCTGGTGGTGGCCGCGCTCGCAGGGCGGGCCGTCTTCGGTGAGTGGCGCCCTGGCTGGATCGCCGCGGCCCTCGTGGCGGCCCATGCCGCAGCCGACCTGCTCTCGGGCTACCCGCACTTCGTGGCCGGGCCCGACACGCAGCCCCTGGGGCTCGGGCTCTACTACTCGGCTCCGTACGTGGCGGTGGCCCTCGAGGCCGTGTTCGCCGCGGTGGTGCTCGGCTGGGTGGTGAACCGGGAGCGGCAGAGCGGCCTGGTACGCAGCGGAACCACCTGGGCGGGCCGCGCGCTGATCTTCGGCTTCGGCATCGCGACGAGCTTCGCGACGGCGCCGTCGCTCGGGGACCTGCCCCCGAACGGCACGCTGCCGGTCTCCATGGCGGCCGGGCTCCTGATGCTGTACTCCGCGCAGATCGCCGTGCTGACGTGGACGGAGAGTCGGCCGGCGGTCGAGGCGCAGGTGACCGGGACGGCGGCTGGGGTGCGGTAGCCGTGGGGGCCGGGGGCCGGGCCCACACGGCGACGAGCCGAGCGACGCCGCGGTGCGCTGCGGGGCCAGCCTCGACGAGGCCTCCGACGCCGCAGGAAGCAGAAGCCGATGCAGGCATCCGACGTCTCGCGTGCCGTGGCTGCAGCGACGTCGATCGCCGCCGGCTGCAACCTGCCGGTGGACGGCGCGTCCGTCGTCCACGACTCGAACCGGGTGGCGGTGCACCTCTCCCCTTGCGACGTCCTCGCCCGCGTCGCGCACGCCGGGCGTGGAGTCCCGGAGCTCGAGGTCGAGGTGGCTCGACAGCTGGCCGAGTCCGAGGGCTGCCCCGTGGGTGCTCTCGACCCCCGGGTCGCGCCGGGCGTCCATCGGCGGGATGGCTTCGCGGTCACGCTGTGGACCTACCACGGGCCACGGGCACCCCGGAAGCTCTCGCCAGCCGACTACGCGAACGCGCTCCTCGGCTTGCATGCGGGCATGCGAAGGGTCGACGTCACGGCTCCGCACTTCACCGACCGGGTCGCCGAGGCGCGACACCTCGTCTCGAGTCGGGGCCGCACTCCGGCCCTCGCCGGCGCGGACCGCGAGCTCCTCACCCACACGCTGCGTCGCCTGCTGGGCACGATCCGCGCCCGCGGCGCGGCCGAGCAGCTGCTCCACGGCGAGCCGCACCCGGGCAACCTTCTCGACACGCAGGCTGGGCCGCTCTTCATCGACCTCGAGACGTGCTGCCGGGGGCCCATCGAGTTCGACCTCGCGCACGCGCCCGTGGAGGTCGGCGACCGCTATCCGAACGTCGACCCCGCACTGCTGCAGGACTGTCGGGGCCTCGCCCTCGCGATGGTCGCCGCCTGGCGCTGGGACCGGGACGACGAGTTCCCGAACGGGCGCCGAGAAGGCCAGAGGCTTCTCGGCGCTCTCCGGCAGGGCCCACCGTGGACCGCACTCGACGCGTGATGCGCGCCCCGGTGGGCCACCGCGTCCGCTTCGGCAAGTGCCGATCGGTGGGCAGCGGCTCCCGCGGACGAGCCACCGGGCCCAGCCTCGTGCCCTATCCTACGAAGGCGGTCGCCCACGGGCGATGCGGCCGAGGAGGACCCCATGGGCTCGCAATCGAAGAAGTGCGCGGTGGTGACGGGTGCCAACACGGGCCTCGGCTACGAGACCAGCCTCGGCCTGGCCAGGGAGGGCTGCGCCGTGGTCCTGGCGTGTCGCAGCCAGGACAGGGCCGAGCAGGCGATCGGGGAGATCCGCGCCCGGGTGCCCGACGCGGAGGCGACCTTCCTCCCCCTCGACCTCGTGGACCGGGAGAGCATCCGGCGCTTCGCCCGGGAGCTCGAGACGAAGCACGACCGCCTGGACGTGCTCGTCAACAACGCGGGCGTGATGGGTCCGCCTCGCACCATCACCCGGAACGGCCTCGAGCTGCAGTTCGACGCCAACCACCTGGGCCACTTCCTGCTGACGCAGCTGCTGTTCGAGCGCCTCGACCAGCCCCACGAGACGAGGATCGTCAACGTCTCCAGCCTCGCAGGCAAGTGGGAAGAGGCCGACATCTTCTTCGACAACCTCAGCTTCGAGGGGAACTACGACGAGGGTCCGGACTTCATGGGCCTGCCGGGCATGCTCGCCTACGGGCAGAGCAAGCTCGCCAACATCCTCTTCACCATGGAGCTCAGGGATCGCTGCGCCAAGGCGGGGAAGAACGTGAAGGCCGTGGTGACGCACCCGGGAGCCTCCAACACGGACCTCTCGCGCAACATGTCGATCTGGATTCGACTGCTCGCGCCGATCCTCGTCCGGTTCATGGACATCTCGACGCCGGCGGAGGGCGCGAGATCGCTGCTCGTCGCGGCGCTCGGCCCCGACGTGAACGCGGGCGACTTCATCGGTCCGACGGGCAAGAACGAGCGGATCGGCGAGCCCGGCCTGTGCGCTCTCCCGCCCAAGGCCCACGACAAGGCCCTCTGCGAGAGGCTCTGGCGGCTCTCCGAAGAGCTGCTGGGAATCGAATTCCAGATCTGACCGGCGAGTCGGCCCACGGCTCCGCCGTCGAGAGCACGGCCAGCTCGACGGGCCTGCGCGCCCGATGGGCACGGCTCGGCTCCCCAGGGACGCCGCGCGGGCGCTTCTGGCGAGCCTGGAGGACCCGGCCACGCCTGGCCGAGACCGCGCGGGCCGGCTCCCTGGGCTCTGCCGCGCGGAGACGGCCGTAGGGCGTGTTTTCAGACCTACGTAAATCAACGTTTACACTCAGAGATGACAGTTTTACTTGACACTCGAAACCGCAGCACCCTACCGTATAGCCGCGCGGGAAAAGGCTTCCCGGCGTACGCCAACCGGCAAATGGGGTCGAACGAGGGCAACGGGGCCGGCGGCAGAGCGGCTCTGCTCTTGGGGAGACAAGCACATGGCCGAACCGATCGCGTCGAAGCAGACGGCGGACCTGGACGATCCGGACCGGATCTGGCCGACCGGTCTCACGATCCGGGAGTCCGAGGAGCTCCACAAGCACGTCATCGACGGTGCTCGGGTGTTCTTCGTGATCTCCTTGATCGCGCACTTCCTCGCATACGTGTACACGCCCTGGGGCGGCTGAGGAGTCGATCATGAACCAAGGACGAATCTGGTGTGTCGTCAAGCCGACCGTCGGCTTGCCGCTGTTCCTCGGAAGCGTGGCACTGATCTCGCTGATCGTGCACTTCTCGGTGCTGACCAACACGACCTGGTTCCCCGCCTTCATCCAGGGCGGGTAGCCGCGTCGGCGAGGGTCCATCGAGGGCTGCTCCCGCGAGTCGGGCGGGGCGCGAGGTCGTCCCACCGCCTCGCGGGAGCGGCTTCCGTCGAGCGGGTCGCCCGCTCCCCATCGGAGCGTCGCGGCCCGGCTCGGCTCGACTCCAACCGGTTGTGACCGCTTCCAACGGTCTCCAACCGCTCGTTTCCAACCGATCCAACCGCTCGGGAGGGCGCCCATGAGCTCGATCGCACGCATCTATCCGTCGGAGCAGCAAGCGATGGAGGCCGCGCGAGGCCTCGAGCAGGAGGGCTTCGGCGCCTTCACGATGGTGCTCACACCCTCGGAGGTGGCGGGCCGCGAAGCCGCCGCCGTGCAGCTCGCCGTCGAGCGCGAGCGTCTGCCCGGCAGCCAGGCGAAGGTGTGTGCCGCGAGCCTCCAGCAGGGCCGCTCGTTGGTGGCCGTCTCGGCGCCCTTCGGGTGCGGTCAGCAGGTGACGCGGATCCTCGACGACGCCGGCCCCGTCGACACGGAACGGCTGCCGCCCCCGTCGCGGCGCAACCCGGCTCCCTTCTCCGACTTCCTGGGGATCCCCGTCCTCTCGGAGCAGAGGCCGAGGACGGACCTCTCGATCGTCAGCTACAGCCTGGGCGAGCCGCGGCTCTCCCGGAACCCGGCCCCGCTCTCGTCACGGGTGGGGCTGAAGACGCTGGTCCGCTACCGCCGCCGCAACTCGAGCCTGGGGCTGCCCCTGCTGAGCCGGAACCCCACGCCCCTCTCCTCCCTGCTGCGGCTCAAGACGCTGTCGGGCTTCCGGCGCGACCGCACCTCGAGCTTCGGTCTGCCGCTGCTGTCGCGGAACCCCGCCCCGCTCTCGTCGCTCTTCGGGCTCCGCGTGCTCAGCGGGAAGAAGCGGAAGCGGGACTGAGCCGGAGGGCCGGATGCGGCGCGAACGGAGCCTTCCGGTGAATTCGGCACCGGGGCCGGCGTGAGGCGGATCCGGCAGAGCCTGGTGGATTCGTGGGCCTCCCTCGGCCCGCGCTTCCTCCCCTTCGCCGACGTCGCGACGCCCGACCTGCCCCTGGGCCGGCTGCTCCGGCTCTCCCTGTTCCAGCTCTCCGTCGGCATGACGATGGTCCTGCTCGTCGGAACGCTGAACCGCGTGATGATCGTCGAGCTCGGCGTGGCGGCGACCATCGTCGCCGTCATGGTCGCCCTGCCCCTCGTGTTCGCGCCGTTCCGCGCGATGATCGGCCACCGCTCGGACACCCACCGCTGCGAGCTCGGCTGGCGCCGCGTCCCCTTCCTGTGGCGCGGCACCCTGCTGCAGTTCGGCGGCTTCGCGATCATGCCCTTCGCACTGCTGGTCCTCGCCGGACAGGGCCAGTCCGCGTCGGCGCCGGCCTGGATCGGCCAGTCCGCCGCCGCGCTGGCGTTCCTGCTGGTCGGCGCGGGCTCCCACGTCGTCCAGACCGCCGGCCTCGCGCTGGCCACGGACCTCGCGCCGCCGGAGAGCCACCCGCGCGTGGTCGGGCTGATGTACGTGATGCTGCTCCTCGGCATGATCGTGAGCGCGCTCGTCTTCGGCGTCGCACTGACGGACTTCTCCCCGGGCCGCCTGGTCCAGGTGATCCAGAGCTGTGCCGTGGCGGCCCTCGTGCTGAACGTGGTGGCGATGTGGAAGCAGGAGACCCGCCGGCCCGCCCGGGGCGCGGCACCGGCCGCGCCCGACCCGACCTTCGGCGAGTCCTGGGCTCGCTTCTGCGAGGGGCGGCACGCCGTGCGCCGCCTGGTCGTCGTGGGCCTCGGCACCATGGCGTTCGGGATGGCCGACGTGCTCCTCGAGCCCTTCGGAGGCCAGGTGCTGCAGCTCACCGTCGCGACGACGACGAAGCTGACGGCCCTGCTCGCCTTCGGCGGCCTCGTGGGCTTCGGGTTCGCCGCCCACGTGCTCGGACGCGGCGCCGACCCCTACCGCATGACGCGAAACGGCGCCCTGGTGGGCCTGCCCGCGTTCTCGCTGGTCATCGGGGCCGCCCCTCTCGGGCTCCCCAGCCTGTTCCTGCTCGGCAACTTCCTCGTGGGCTTCGGCGCCGCCGTCTTCGGCCACGGGACCCTGACCGTCACCATGAGCCGCGCGCCGAAGGAGCAGGCCGGGCTCGCACTGGGAGCGTGGGGGGCCGTGCAGGCGACGGCGGCGGGCGTCGCCATGGCGCTCAGCGGGCCGATCCGCGACGTCGTGAACGCCCTCGTGGGCGAGGGCAGCTGGCTGCTGGGCCTGCCGGGCGCGGCGAGCGGCTACGTCACCGTCTACGCCATCGAGCTCGCGCTGCTGGTGGTCACCGTGGTCGCCGCCCAGCCCCTGCTGCGGCCCCGCTCCGAGGCCGTCGGGGCCGGTGCGCGGCCCGCGACGGGGCTCGGCTTCGACGAGAGCACCCCCGCCGCGGGCTCGAGCTAGGAGGCCTCATGGCCCGACGCGACGTGCTGGAGTACCCGGACCCGCGGCTGCGCCTGCGGTCGCGTCCCGTCGACGCCTTCGACGAGAGCCTCTCGCGCCTGGTGGAGGACCTGCTCGACACCCTCCGCGCGACCGGCGGCATCGGGCTCTCGGCGCCCCAGATCGACGACCGCCGCCGGGTGCTGGTGATGGATCTCTCGGGCGGCGCCGCGGCGCCCCAGGTCTACGTCAACCCCGAGATCTCGTCGCGCTCGGCGCCGGGCCTCGTGGAGGAGAGCTGCCTGTCGGTCCCGGGCGTGGTCGCCAACGTGGTGCGCGCCACCGAGGTCCGCGTCCGCGCACGGGACGCCGCCGGCGCCGCGATCGAGCGCGAGCTCTCCGGCATGGAGGCGGTGTGCCTCCAGCACGAGCTGGACCACCTCGAGGGGCGGCTGTTCGTGGACCGCCTGTCGCTCTTCCGCAGGCTCCGCATCCGCGCCGCGGCGCGAAGGAGGCCGGCGCCCGTCGCCGCCGCGGGAGCGACGGCGCGCGAAGCCGGCTCCTGACCGGCTCCTCACGCCTCCCGGACCGCGCGTCGCGGGGAGGACGAGCATGACCCGCAGCGTCGTCGTGGCCCGCGTCCTGCTGGCGCTTCCCCTGCTGGTCTTCGGGCTGGACGGGCTGGTCGGCTTCCTGCCCGAGGACACCTACCCGGAGCACGGCGAGCCCGCCACGCTCTTCCTCGAGGCGCTCCTCGGCTCGGGCTACGCCTGGGAGCTGCTCAAGCTCGTCGAGGTCGGCGTCGGCGTCGCGCTGCTCGTCGGCCGCTTCGTGCCACTCGCCCTCGCCGTGATCACGCCGGTGGTGGTCCACATCCTGGGCTTCCACCTGACCATGGAGCGGGAGGGCACCTGGCTGGCGCTGTGGCTCGTCGCGCTCACCGGGTTCCTGGCCTGGGCGTACCGCGCGCACTTCCGCCCGATGCTCGCCGCGAACGCGAAGCCCTTCGCGGACGAGCCGCGCTGAGGCTCAGTCCCCTCCGCCGAGCCGGTCCCGGTCGATCACCACCGAGGCGGACGACCGCAGCAGCGTCTCGGAGACCTCCTCGCGGCTGCGGTGCGTGCTCGGCGCCGCCGGGGCGTCGAGGCGCGGGAGCAGCGCGCGACACAGGGAGGCCGGCAGGACCACCTCGAGGTACTCGAGCGCGGTGCCGCGCAGTGCGGGCTCGGCGCTGCTCACGCCGGCCAGCGCCGAGGCCATCATCTCCCGGGGGTAGGCGAGGCTCAGCAGGGTGAAGACGTGCTCGAGGCTGCGGCTCACCGACTGGAGGGCGTGGCGGTCGAGCAGCACCGAGCGCTCGCCGCCGCCCGGCGGCCTGCGCCCCTGGCGCGCCCAGGCCTCCTCGTCCACGGCGAGCTCCTGGGAGACCCGGCCGTGGACGGCGTCGCGCGAGGGCGCGAGGGCCGCGTCGCGGCTCGCCAGCCGGGCGGCAGCGCGGGCGCAGGCGAGCCGCACGTCGAACTCGGCGCTGGCGAGGCCTCGCCAGAGCCCGTCCATGGCCCGGGCGTCCGGCGCCGAGGCCAGCACCCTCGCCACCCCGACGCGCACGCTGGCGGGCTCGTCGGGGTCGAGCAGTGCGTCGGCGAGCTGGCCCACGGCGCGGGGCGCGAGGGCGCGCAGGAAGTCCTCGGCCTCCGCAGCGACGGCGGGATCGCCCAGGAGCGGGACCACGTGGCCGACGATGCGCCGCTGCTGGGCGGGGGGAGCCGCGACGAGCTCGCGCCGCAGCAGGCGCCGCGCCGTCCCCGCGTCGGGGGCGTCGAGGCTCGAGACCCAGCGGACGAGGGGCGAGTCGCCCGGCCCGGGCGCCGACCCGGCGGTCTCGGCGGCGTCGCGTGCAGCCGAGCCCGGCCCCGCATGGCGCGCCTCGCGGTCCGCCTCGGCGTCGAAGGCGCGCACCTGGGCGAGGAGCGCCTCGCGGTTCAGCGCGGTGCGCGACTCGAGCAGGGTGCGGTGGGTCGTGGCGTCGACCGCGTCGTCGAGGCTCAGCGCGATGCGGCCGGTGCGCAGGCCCTGGGCGAGCTGCCGCACGTAGCCGCGATGGACGTCCCGCGCGATGGCGAGGGCGACGAGGCACCAGAGCACCGCCACGAAGGCCACGGCGCCGCTCGACAGGCCCGGCAGCAGCGCCAGGGCGGCCAGCACCCCCGCCGCACCGAGGATCTCGCCGAGGCTCCCCGAGGCGACGTCGACCCAGGCCTTGGCGGGCCGCTTCACCGCGGGCGGGACCGGGGTGTAGAGCAGCTGGAAGCCCGAGCGGAAGAAGGAGAGCGAGGCCACGGTCTCGGCGCCCCGCGCCAGGGCGAAGCTCCAGAGCTTCCCGGCCGCGACGGCGACGGAGCCGGTGAGCGCCACGCTGGCCGGGAGCATCGCCACCGCGCTGGCCACGCCGAAGCGGCGCAGGAAGCGGTTGCCCACCGCGGCCTGGATCCCGAAGGCGACGAGCCCGCAGGCCACGTAGAAGGCGGCGAAGAAGCGCACCAGGGCCTCGCCCCCCCGGTAGGCCGCCGCGGCCTCCACCTTGAGCGCGTAGTCGACCAGGGTCTCGGCGACCGCGACCGCGAGCATCAGCAGCGCCATGCGCCGCAGCAGCGGCAGCCGCGACACCTGACGCAGGCCCGAGGTCTCCTCCACCGTGTCGAGGGGGGCGGGAGCGGCGCTGGGCGGCGCGCCCACGCCCAGCGCGCCGATCCCGCACAGCGCGCTCAGCACGCCGAGCCCCACCAGCAGCGCCGGGAACCCCAGGTGGGTGGCGAGGCGCTCCGCACCGAGGCCGCCGAGCACGCCGCCCAGCGCGGCGGCGGCGGCCATGCGCGAGACCACGCGCTTGGCGCCCCACGGATCGAAGCGCTCGTTCACCACGGACCAGAACGCCGTGGCGAGGACCGGGGCGATCCCGGTCATGTGCAGGTAGAGCAGCATCGCGGCCGCGCGCGGGCGCCGGGGCACCAGGGCGGCGGTGGCGACGAAGAGCGCCCCGGAGAGCACCAGGCCGACGGAGCCCACGCGCTCGGGCCGACTGCGCCGCAGCCAGGCCGAGACGCCGAAGGTGCTCGCGATGGCGAGCGCCGCCGACGCCAGGATCGCGACGGGGAGCTGCGTGGCGGCGAGCTCCGACAGGAAGAGGCCGTCCCGCGCGGCCCGGCCGGCGACCTCGTGGCCCGCCAGCGCGCCCGCGGTCGCGATGGCGAGGAGTGCGGCCCGCCCGGGGCCGGGGCCGGCCATGGCTGCGCTAGTCCGACCGCGTCCTGGCGCGCTCGGTCAGGTCGACCTGCCAGCCCGAGGGGCACGAGCCGATGGAGGCGCCGTCCTCGGTGCCGTGCAGGGCGCGGCTCCGGGCGTACTCCGCCCACCACTCCCGGGCCTGGCGCGGCGTCCAGGCGCCGTCCACGCGGCACTCGGCCAGCGCCTCCTCCAGCTCGGCGCCGCTGCCGGGCCGTCGATCCGGGTCCTTCTCGAGGCACTGGAGCACGAGCTTCTCGAGGTCCGCCGAGATCGTCTCGCCGCGCATCTGGGAGGGCGGCGCCGGCGTCTTGTTGAGGTGCTGGCTTAGCACCTCGACCAGGCTCTCGCCCACGAACACGTGGCGCCCGGTGAGCAGGTAGTAGGCCACGGCGCCGAGCTGGTAGACGTCGCTCCAGGGACCCACCCGCTCGGGCGACTCCAGGGCCTCGGGCGAGAGGTAGAGCGGCGTGCCGGTCAGCGATTCCACCCGGGTGAGCGCGAGATCGGCGCCGGCGTCCGCGCCCGTCAGGTCCCGGACCAGGCCGAAGTCGAGCACCTTCACGAAGTCGTGCATGCCGCCGCGCGTGCACAGCATCACGTTCGACGGCTTGAGGTCGCGGTGCACCAGGCCCACGGAGTGGGCCTCGGCCAGGGAGGCGGCGGCCTGGCGCATCAGGTGCACCACCCGGGCCTCGGGCTGGGCGCCGTCGGCGGCGACCAGCTCCGCCACCGTGGTGCCCTCGAGGTACTCCATGGCGTAGTAGAGCGTGCCCTCGGGCGTCCGGCCGTAGTCGAAGATCGCGATGGTGTTGGGGTGGGTGAGGCTGCTCGCGGACTGCACCTCGCGCTCGAAGCGGCGCACCGCCTCCTCGCTCGCGCTCCCCGCGTCGAGCAGCTTGACCGCGGTGGGCCGACGCAGCAGGGCGTGCCGCGCGCGGTACACCTTGCCCATGCCGCCCTCCCCGATCTTCTCCACGATCTCGTAGCGTCCGAGCTTGCGGGCGCGGTCGAAGCGGTTCTGCAGGCGACCGAGCAGGTAGGAGTCGGCGAACATCGCCGCGGCGCCCAGCAGCAGCACGGCGCACAGCGCCCCGAAGATCCAGCGCAGGGAGGCCAGGCCCGCGTAGGCCTCGGCCCGGTCGATCTCGGTGGAGACCCCCAGGCTCAGCTCGGGGAGCCAGGTCCAGGCGCCGATCACCTCGACGCCGCGGTAGTCGCGGTAGCCCGTCACGTCGCTGCCGCTGCCGCCCGCCACGGCGTCGGCCGCCATCCGGGTGAGCGGGCGCGCCCGGAGCGGCAGCTCGGGGACGTGACCTTCGACCAGATTGCCGCCGGGGTCGCGGATCTCGATCCGCGCGAGCTTGCGCTCCCCGGCGTCCCGGGGCAGCACCCCGAGTCCGACGAGCTCCTCCGCGAAGCGGCTCTCGGAGAGCATCCGGCCGTCCTCGTCGAACGCGTAGGTCTCGCCGCTCTGGCCCATGCGCGCGACCTGGAGGATCTCGCTGAACCCGCCCGAGGCCGGCACGCGGAAGACCAGCGCCCCCACCACCTCGGCGCCGTCCCGGATCGGCGCGACCCCGTGGAAGTGCGTGCCCTGGGCCGCGAAGGCGTCCGGGTCGCCGCCCGTCACGTCGCGCACGGCGCGGACGAACAGCGCCTCGCCCGCGAGCAGGCGCTGCTGGCTCGAGCGGTCCACCGAGAGCCGCTGCCCCAACAGCCGCCCGTCCGAGTCGGCGAGCACCCGCGCGCTCTCGTCGAGGACGACGTAGTTGCCGTAGCCGTGCTCCCGCACCACCGGCCCGAGCAGCATCTCCACCGCCTCGAGGACGCGCCCGCGGGTCTGCTCGGCCTCGGCCCCACCGGCGGCGGCCAGGCTCCGCAGCTCGAGCACGGCGGGCAGCAGCAGCGGGCGGCTCGCCTCGGCCCGCACGATGGCCTTCTGGCCCTCCACCCAGATCCGGAGCGCCTTCAGGTCGGCCTGGAGGATGCTGCCGAGCTCCCGCTCGAGCTGGGCCCGGGTGGAGGCCTCGAGGGCCCGGTACGCGTAGGCGCCGACGCCGCCCACCAGCAGCGCGAAGGTGAGCGGGATCCACCACATGCCCGATCGCAGCCAACGGAGCAAGGCCGACCTCACGCCACGAGAGGAGTCGTCTCTGCTTTGAAGCTAAGCTACCGCCGCGCGGCGCGCCCACACCGCTTCGAACGCGCCCGAACGCCCCGAAGCCTCCGGAGGACCCCATGCCGAGCCGCCCGACCGTCGCCCTGCTGGCGGTCGCCCTGCTCCTGGCGAGCGCCTGCACCCACCTGGGGGCCTCGAGCGGCTCGCCGGTGATCGACCGGATCCAGCGCAGCGGCCAGCTGCGGGTGGGCATGGCGGGCGACTATCCGCCCCTGAACGTGCAGGACCGCTTCCGCTCCAACATCGGCCTCGAGCCGGACCTCGCCGAGGCCCTGGCGCGCGCCATGGGGGCCGAGCTCGTCGCGGTCAACAAGCCCTTCGCGGAGCTGATCCCCGCCCTCGAGGCGGGCGAGGTGGATGCCGTGATGTCGGGCGTCACCATGACGCCCGAGCGCAACCTCTCCGTGGCCTTCGCGGGGCCCTACTTCATCTCCGGCAAGGCGGTGCTGACGCGCTCCGACCGCCTCGCGCGCAGCCGCTCGGCCGACGACCTCGACCGGCCGACCCTCACCCTGGCGGCCCTCGCGGGCACCACGAGCCAGACCTTCGTGGAGAAGACCCTGCCCCGCGCGAAGCTCGTCGTGACCGAGAGCTACAACGCCGGGGTCGAGCTGGTGCTGTCGGGCGAGGTGGACGGGCTGATCGCCGACTACCCGATCTGCGTCGTCTCGGCCCTGCGCGAGGAGGGGCTCTCCACCCTCCCCGCCCCCTTCACCTTCGAGCCCATCGGCGTGGCGCTGCCGGCGGGCGACCCGCTGTTCGTGAACCTGGTGGAGAACTACCTGAAGAGCCTCGAGGGCACGGGCATCCTGGATCGCCTGCGGGCCAAGTGGTTCGAGGACGCCTCCTGGGTCCGGCAGCTCCCGTGAGCGCGGACGCGTCGCGGAGCGCCGGGCGACGGGCCTTCCTGCTCGTCCTCGCCCTCGCCTCGGCGCTCGTCCTGGCGGGCTGCCGGTCCGCCTCGTCGGGCAGCGCGGCGGCGCCGACCACGGGGGCCCTGGCGCAGATCCTCGTGCGCGGCGAGCTGCGCGTCGGCGTCTCGGCCGACCTGCCGCCCCTCAACATGAAGGACCGGGGCGGCGAGATCGTCGGCCTCGAGATCGACCTGGTGCGCGCACTCGCCGAGGCCATGGGGCTCGAGCTGCACTTCGTCGAGCGCCCCTTCGCGGAGCTGCTCCCGACCCTCGAGTCCGGCGGCGTGGACCTGGTGATCTCCGGGCTCACCATGACGCCCGAGCGCAACGCCCGGGTCGCCTTCGCGGGCCCGTACCTGGTGTCGGGCACCTCCCTGGTGAGCCGCTCCGAGGCCCTCGCCTCGGCCCAGGATCCCGCCGCCCTCGACTCGCCCGCGCACCGCTTCGCCGCCCTCGAGGGATCGACGAGCCAGCGCTTCGTCCAGACGGTGCTGCCCCGCGCCCGGCTCGTCGCCACCGCGGACTACGAGAGCGCCGTCGCGATGCTGATCGCCGGCGAGGTCGACGCCCTCGTGGCCGACCAGCAGATCTGCCTGCTGGCGGTCTGGCGCAACCCCGACGCCGGGCTCACGGCGAGCCCGACCGCCTTCACGGTGGAGCCGCTCGGGATCGCGCTGCCCGCGAACGCGCCGCTGCTCCTCAACCTGGTGACCAACTACCTGAGCACCCTGGAGACCACCGGGCTCCTCACCCGGTTCAAGGCCCGCTGGCTGAACGACGGCTCCTGGGTCGCGGAGCTGCCCTGAGCTCCATGCCCGCCCCCCACCCCTTCGCCCTCGCCGCCGGCCTGCTGCTCGCCGCCGGCGGCTGCTCGGGCGCCTCGGGCGGGGGTGCGTCGGCGGGCGAGCGCCCCAAGCGCACGGTGCTGATCGACACCTACGACGACGCCGCCGTCGGGAAGGAGACGGCCCGGGACGTCGAGGCCGAGATCGGCGTGCTCGACGACCCGGCCCTCACCGCCTACGTCGAGGGAATCGGCCGCAAGCTCCTGCGCGGCGTCCCGCGGCGCGGCTTCTCGTACCAGTTCCGCGTGGTGGACCAGTCCGAGCCCAACGCCTTCGCGCTGCCCGGCGGCTACATCTTCCTCTCCCGCGGGCTGCTCACGGCGGCGAACAGCGAGGACGAGCTCGCCAACGTGATCGGCCACGAGATCAGCCACGCGGCGCTGCGCCACGCCGCCGCCCAGCAGGAGATCGCGCGTCGCGGCGGCGCGCTGGCATCGCCCTGGACCCGCGCCACCAACCTGGCCGCCTACAGCCGCGACATGGAGCGCACCGCCGACCGCAACGGCCAGCGGCTGGCCGCGGCGGCGGGCTACGACCCCCAGGGCATGGCGGACTTCCTCGACACCCTCGGCCAGCTCGAGCGCCTCTCCGCCGGGCGCTCGCGGCCGCGCTCGTTCTTCGACACCCACCCGGGGTCGCGGGAGCGCGCCGCGGTGAACGCCGCCCGGGCGCGGGAGCTGCGCTGGCGGCGGGACCCGTCCCTGGGCGACACCCGGGCATCCCACCTGCGCCGCATCGACGGCGTGGCGGTGGGGGAGCGGCCCGAGGCCGGGGTCTTCGAGGGCAGCCGCTTCGTCCACCCCGCCCTCGGCTTCCAGATCCGCTTCCCCGACGGCTGGCGCACCTCCAACACCAACCGGGCGGTGGGCGCGATCTCGCCCCGGGGCGACGCCGTGATCCACCTGATGGCGGACCTGCCGCCGGGCGACCCGCGGGCCGCGGGAGAGGCCTTCGTCGAGAAGACCCGCCAGGACGCGCCGGTCCGCGTGAAGGACTCGGGGCCGGTGCAGATCGGCTCGATCCCCGCCTGGCGCATGAGCCTCCAGGGCAGCGGGCGGGGCGGCTCGCTGGCGGCGCTCGTCACCTTCATCCCGTTCCGCGAGGCGACCTGGCGCGTGACGGGCGTCTCCCCCGCCCTCTCCGCCGACCGCTACCGCGGCCGCATGCTCAGCACCGCGCGAAGCTTCCGGCCGCTCAGCGTGAGCGCGGCCCGCGCGGTGCGCACCACGCGGCTGCGCGTCGTGCAGGCCCGCCGGGGCGAGACCCTCGCGCGCCTGGGCGAGCGCACGGGGAACGCCTGGGATCCGGCCCGGACGGCGATCCAGAACGGGCTGCTTCCGAACCACCGGTTCGCGGGCGGGGAGTCGGTCAAGATCGCACGGGTGGAGAGCTACAGGTCCGAGCCCTGAGACGCGCCGGCGGGCCGGACGGCCCGCGGGCGCGCCTCGCGGCTAGAGCTCGGGCAGGATCACGGTGTCGATCACGTGGATCACGCCGTTGCTGGCCTCGATGTCGGTCGCCACCACGTTGGCGCCGTCCACGCGCACGCCCTGGGAGGTGTCGATGTCGATCGAGCCGCCCTGGACGGTCCGCGCCTGGCTCAGGCCCGCCACCTGGGCGGCCTTCACCTTGCCGGGCACCACGTGGTAGGTGAGCACGGCGGTGAGCTTCGTCTTGTCGGCGAGCAGCGCGTCGAGATCGGCCTTCGGGATCTTGGCGAAGGCGGCGTCGTTGGGCGCGAACACCGTGAAGGGACCGTCGCCCTTCAGGGTGTCGACCAGGTCGGCCGCGGTGAGGGCCGCGACCAGGGTCTCGAAGCTCCCGGCGGCGACGGCGGTGTCGACGATGTCGGCGCGGGCCTTCTCGTGGTGGCCGGCCCAGGCGCCGCTGGCCAGCAGGCCGGCGAGGGAGACGAGGCAGACGAGGGATCGGATTCGCATGGTGGTTCGGGACTCCAGGGCACGCTTCCCCGGCTTCGCTCGCGAGTCCCGATCGGATGCACCCGGCCGGCGCCCCGGGGCGCTGGTCGGCGACCTGAGGCGCTAGCCGGCAACGGGCGGGCGCGGGAAGAGCACGGGCGTGCGCTCGGCGTAGCGGCGCCAGGCGGGATCGTCCCCCCACTCCTTCTCGGCGCGGGCCTCGAGCAGCGGGACGCCGCTCACGCGGGTGAGGAGCAGATAGACGAAGACCGGTGAGACGAGCCCCACGTGCTGCCAGCCGGAGAGCGCCGGCAGCGCGATCAGCGCCACGCCGATCCAGAGCACGATCTCGCCGAAGTAGTTCGGGTGGCGCGACCAGGCCCAGAGGCCGGTCTGGATGAAGCGTCCGCGATTGCCCGGGTCGTTGCGGAAGGCCTGCTTCTGCCGGTCCGAGACCACCTCGATGGCGAAGCCACCGAGCCACACGGCCAGGCCGAGGGCGGCGGGCAGGCCGAGGGGCACGCTCGCGGCGGCGGTGATCGCCGCCAGCGCGCACGAGAGCGTCAGGAAGACCCACAGCCCCTGCATCGTCCACGCCAGCAGGAAGCGGGCCGCGTCGGTCTTGAGGGTGTCGAAGCGGGGGTCGCGTCCGGCGCGCAGGATGCGCCGGAACAGGAAGGAGCCGAGGCGCGAGGCCCAGACCACGACGAGGCCGGCGAGCAGCAGTGCGCGGGCGTCGGGCGCACCGCTGAGCGCGACGGCGGTGCCCGTGACCGAGAGGTAGGTCAGGCTCCCGACGAGATCGTAGTAGCGCTCGGTCTGGGCGCGGTAGGAGGGCACGAAGGCCAGCCAGTTGATCACGAAGGCGAGGCCCGCACAGAGCGCGAAGACGGGAATGCCGGCGACGGTCTCGCCCCCCTGGCTCCCGGCCCAGGCCACCACCGCTGCGACGAGGAGGGTGGCGAGCATGGAGAGGTAGGCGCTCATCCCTCGGCCTCCTCCACCGAGGCCAGCACGGCGATGCGCTCGCGGCTCGAGACGACCACGCCGCCGGGTCGCTCCACGGTGACGGCGAAGAGGGTGGCGCGGTCGACGGGCAGGTGGGCGCGGATCGGGACGATCACCTCGCCGCCTTCCGCCACGTCGAACACGCCGCCGTCCACGGGATGGGCCGCTTCGCGCGACGCGTCGAAGATCCAGAGCTGGTACTGCTCGCGGGTCGGGTCGTTGGCGACCAGGCCTTCGAAGCGCATGTAGCCCTCCTGCCGCGCGTCGCTCCACACCACGTCGCCGCGGACCGCGCTCCCGGTCGCGTCTCCGCCCGCCGTCCAGGCGACGCGCACGCTGCCCGGCGCCTCGGCGAGCCGCCGGGCCTGCTGGGCGAGGGTCGGGCCCTCCGCCTGCGGCCAGGCGAGGAACACCACGAGCAGCCAGCCGGCGGCGGCGGCCAGCCAGCCCGCGCCGGCGAGCCAGCGCCGCCGCGGCGGCGGGGCCGCGCCCCGCGCCGAGGGACGCGCCGACGTGCTCTCGGGAGACGCGGCGGCGAAGAAGCTCGCGGCGTCGGCCTCGAGGCGGCCGCGCAGGGCGGGCGGCAGCTGCGTCGGCACGTCCGGCAGGCCCGAGAGGGCGACCTCCGCGGCGACGCGCGCGAGGGCGTCCCGGTCGGCGTCGGGGTGCCGGGCCAGCAGCGCCTCGAGCTCGGCCTGCTCCGAGGCATCGAGACCCACCGTGGCCTCGTCGGCCAGCAGCTCGTGCAGTCGCTCGTTCATGCCGGCACCCCCGCCTGGGCCGCGGCGGGCTCCTCCAGGAGCTCGCGCAGGCGCAGCAGGCCGCGGCGGGCGTGGCTCTTCACGGTGCCGAGGGGCAGGCCGGTGCGCTCCGCCGCCTGGCTGTGGGAGAGCCCCTCCACGACGCAGAGCTCGACCACGCTGCGCTGCTCGGGGCGGAGCGCCTCGAGCGCCCGCCGCACCCGGGCCAGGTCGAGCATGGCGTGCAGCCGACCGGTGCCGACCGCGGGGTCCGCGGGCTCGCTCCCGGCCTCCTGGCGCGCCTCGATGGACTCGAGGCCCGGCGCGCGGTGCAGCGAGCGCCGGCGGTCGATCAGCCGCCGCCGGGCCAGGGTGGCGACGAAGGTCACCTCGGACCCCTTCGCCGCGTCGAAGCGGTCCGCGTGGCGCCAGATCTCCATGAAGATCTCCTGGACGGCGTCCTCGGCGTCGTTCGTGTCCGCGAGCATGCGGCGGGCGAGGCTCCACACGAGGCCGCCGTAGCAGTCCAGGCACGCCTGGACCGCCTCGCGGTCTCCCGCGGCGATCCGCTCGAGGATGTGGTCCGGCATGGCGTACCCGAGATCACTATCTACTCCCGGGTTTCCGGTCCAGGGGCACGGGCGGTGCGCACCCGCGCGGGGGCGGTGAGCAGGCGATCCCGCAGGCCGCGGTTCACGGGCTGCTCGCCCAGCCAGATGCCGAAGTAGGCGCGGGCGAAGTCGGCGCCGGGGACGGTCACGAGGGGCGAGCCGTTCAGCGAGAGCTCGGTGCCCCGGCCCGGGACGTAGGTGAGCGCGTAGCGGTCGCCCGGCTCGACGTCGCGGTAGGCGGCGTGGAGCGTGGCCAGACGCTCTCGCAGGGGCGCCAGCTCCGCGGGCGGCAGGCTGGCCTCGATCACCGCCTCGGCGACGGGTCCGAAGCGATCTCCCGGGATCGCCCAGAAGTACGAGAGCTCGAGGCGCCTCGCCACGTCGGCGAGGGGCTCGCTGCGCCGGTCGCAGTCCTCGAGGTAGAGCGCCGCCACGTAGCCGCGGAAGACGCGCTTGTAGCGCAGCAGCTCCGCGGCGCAGAGGGCGAGGCGCTCGGCGGCGGCCACCTCGACGCGCTCCGCGAAGGAGACGCCCTGCACGCGAGCCGTCGAGGCGAGGGAGGGGGTCGCGAGCGTCCAGGCCAGGGCGACCAGCGCGGCGGCCAGGCATCGGGGGCTTCGGGGCATGGGATCCTCCTCGGGTCACGCGCCGGCGCGGCAGGCGCCGTCGGCGTGGGGCACGCGTCGCATGCGCTCGGTCTCGAAGCCGAGCGCGGCCAGTCGGTCGGTGATCTCGGCGAGGCGCGCCTCGCGGAGCTCGGGGCGGCGCGCCATCACCCAGGCGTAGCGGCCCGAGGGATGGGTGATCACGGTCTCGCGGTATTCCGGGTCGAGCTCCCGGATCTGGTAGGCGAGGCGCAGCGGCCAGAGGGGCCGCACCCGCCACTCGGCGTTGGTGGCGGGATCGTGCACCCAGCCGTCCATGCGCAGCTCGCGCACCTCGCCGTCGAGGGACCCCTCGCAGAAGCGGAAGCGGACGTCGATGCTCCCGTCCTCGCGGAGCGCGTAGCTCTCGACGGCCTCGTGGGCCTCGGCCTCGGTGGGGGTGGGGATGTGGGCCACCACGAACCAGTCGCCCATGAAGCGCGCGAGATCGAGCGGGAGCGCGTCGGCCGGGAAGCCGCGCGGCCGGACGCCGGAGACGGAGGTGGCGCAGCCGGCGCCCAGCAGCAGCGCGAGACCGGCGAGGGCTAGGATCGGCAGCGGTCGGGAGGGGCCCATGATGATGGCTTCGGTGACCCGCTCGGATCGGATGCAGCCGGCGGCCTGGGCGCTCCGGGAGCCGGCGGCCTGCATCCGGGCCCCGGCGCCCGGCGAATCCGGCCCCATGAAGAAGATCCTCGCTCAGCAGATCGGGTTCCAGTTCGTGTGGCTGTGCTGCGCCCTCGGCGGTGCCTCGGGGCTCTCGTGGCCCGGAGCGCTCGCCTGCGCGGCCTTCCTGGCGCTGTGCATCACCGCCCTGCCGTCGGCGACGGAGCGAGGCCGCGTCCTCGCCCTCTCCGCCGCCGCCGTCGCGACCGGGCTCGCGCTGGACGCGGTGCTCGTGGGCGGCGGCTGGCTGCGCTACGCGGGCGACCCGCTCCGGCTGGGAGCCAGCCCGCTCTGGATCCTCGCGCTGTGGGCCGCCTTCGCTCCCACGCTGCCCGTGGCCTTCGGCTGGCTGCGCGGTCGGCCCGCTCTCGGCGCACTGGCCGGAGCCGCCGGTGGCGCCCTCGCCCACGCGGCGGGCGAGCGGCTCGGCGCCCTCGGCGTGGCCGAGGGCGCCGGCCTCGCCGCGGTGGCGCTCGCCTGGGGCGCCGCGATGCCCGCGCTGGTGGCCGCTTCGGCCTGGCTCGAGCGCGCACCGACCGGCGCAGACGCCGATGCGCGCCCCGTCGCCTCCTAGGAGGCCGACCCGAGAGGGTCAGCCGACGACGCGAAGGATTCCGCGAAGCGGAATCGCAGCGAGGAGGTCGACCGAGGATGGGTCGGCCTACGCCGCAAAGCGAGCCCGGAGGGCTCGCGCAGCTACGCTCCGGATGCGCTTCGTGGTCGCCGCGGGATGGCTGGCCCTCGCGAGCCTCCTCCCGGGCGCCGCGCGCGCCGACCTCGCGGCCCTGGCCCGGGGCGACGCCGCCTGGCGGCAGCGCGCCGCGGGCGCCGACGCCGGCGGGGTCGCCCGGCCCGGCCCCATCGCGAGGGCCCTCGAGGCCTACGAGGCCGCCCAGGCGGCGGCGCCCGACTCCCTGGGCGCGCACTGGCGACTGCTGCGCGCCCTGCACTTCGCGGGCGAGTTCGCGAGCCGCGACGCCGAGGAGGCGCAGGCCTTCTTCGAGCGGGCCCGCGTGGCATCGGAGCGCGCCTTCGACTCCCTCGACCGCGCGGCGCGCGGCGGCCCGGCCTGGCGGCGCGAGGATCCGGCCCGCGTGGGAGACGCCTTCGCCGCGTCGCTCCACCCCGACCTGGCCCGCATCCACCTGTGGGCCGCCATCGGCTGGGCCTCCTGGGCGCGGGAGACCGGAATCGTGGCGGCGGTGCGGGCGGGCGTGATCGACCGGCTGCGGCGCTACGCCGAGCGGGTGGTGGCGCTCGAGCCGGGCCTCGAGGACGGCGGCGCCCACCGCCTGCTGGCGCAGCTCCACGCGAGCCTGCCGCGAATCCCCTTCTACACGGGCTGGGTGGATCGCGATCGTGCCCTGCCGGAGCTCGACCGCGCGCTCGCCATCGCGCCCGACTTCGCCGGCAACCGTCTGCTGCTCGCCTTCACCCTGCTCGACCTCGCCCCCGAGCGGCGGAGCGAGGCCCTGGCCCTGCTCGACGAGCTCTCCCGGCTCGAGCCCGACCCCGGGCAGCGCGTCGAGGAGCTCGCGATGCGGGCGAGCGCGCGCCGGCGGCTCGCCGAGGAGCGGGGCCGGTAGCCCGCCGCGAGCTCCGCTGCGCAGCGTGGCGGATCTCCCCACCTCGCCATCGCGCTCCTCCCCGCTCGTGGGGTGCACGACGGCGCCCGCGCTGCTTCGACGCGGACGGCGAAAGTCGTATCCTACCGGCGCCCGTGAGGGACGGACCGCGTCTGCGGCTCCGAAGGCGGCACCAGGACTGCGGCCCCGGGAGCGGGGCTCCAAGGAGGACTGCCGATGACCGCACGCCGAAAGACCACGGCTCGCAAGAAGACGACCCGGAAGAAGGCCACGCGCGCGCCGGCGCGCAAGAAGACGACGCGAAAGAAGGCCGCCCGGAAGAAGACCGCGGCCCGCAAGAAGGCGCCGCGCAAGCGGACGACCCCGCGGAAGAAGGCGAGCCGCAAGGCCCGTCCGTCGGTACGGCGCAGCGTGACCCGGCGCGCGAGCGCGGCGCGGCGTCAGCTGCGCAAGCGCATCGGGAAGCTCGAGAGCGAGCTGCCGAAGACGCTTCGCGGGTACCAGAAGCAGGTCCAGTCCGCGCTGAACCGACTCGAGAAGGACGTGGAGCGCGCCAGCGCCCCCATGCGTCGCCAGGCGGCGCGGCTGCTGCGCGACGCCAGCCGCCAGCTCGGTCGCTTCGAGGCGGGAGGCGAGCGGGCGTGGCAGCGACTCGGCGCCCCCTACCGGCGGGACGCCCAGCGACTGCTCGCGCGGCTCGAGAAGGCGGTCCGCCCGCGGCCGACGCGCAAGAAGGCCACGCGCCGCACCTGAGCCCTGCGCCGGCTTCGCGCCCCCCAGGGGGGGGTCCCGCTCAAGGGCCCCACCCCGCCCGGCCGATACGACGCCCCAGGAGGGGCTGCCTCGCGGCAGCCCTCCCTGGGGAGTCGGCCGTGGAAGCCAATCTCGAACCGATCGACGAGAGCACGCTGTTCCAGGCGATCCGCCTGGGCATCACCTCGGGCGCCAGCCGGATCCACTTCCGCGCGGGCGCCGCGCCGCTGTGCACCTGGCACGGCGGGGAGCAGCAGATCCGCTACCGGCAGCTGACCGGGGAGGACACCGAGGCGATCGCGGGCTTCCTGCTCGAGCGGGCCCACGTCCCCGAGCGCTACGTCGCGGAGCCCTGCGAGGCGGCCCGGCCCCTCGCGCTGCTGTGCGAGCTTCCCGGCGAGGCGCTGCTGCACGTGCGCCTCACCCACGAGGCCCGTCGCGGCCTGGTGATCGCGGTGGACATCGCGCGCCCCGTGGAGCCCGAGGTCTTCTAGCAGCGCGCCATCGGGGTACACTCCGCGCCTCGCGGCGGAGGACTCCATGGCCAGCTTCGAGGGACGCGTCGCCTTCGTGACCGGGGGCGGCACCGGCATCGGTCTCGCCTGCGCGCGCGCCATCCACGCCGGCGGCGGCGCGGTGGTGCTGGCGGGGCGTCGCCCCGAGGTGCTGGGCGCCGCCGCCAAGCGGCTCGGCGAGCGTGCCGGCACGGCGGTGTGCGACGTACGGGACGACGCCTCGGTGGAGGCTGCCGTGGAGGCCGCCGGCGCCTTCGCGGCGGAGCGCGGCGCCCGCTTCGACCTCGCCGTGAACGCCGCCGGCATCGGCAGCATCGGCAGCGTGCTCAACAGCACCTCGGAGCAGTTCAGCGACGTGCTCGACACCAACCTCGTGGGGGTGTTCCGCTGCCTGCGCGCCGAGGCCCGGGCCTTCAAGCGCGCGGGGGGCGGGAGCATCGTGAACGTGAGCTCCATCGCGGGCGCCCTCACCCACCGCTGGATGGACGCCTACTGCGCCTCCAAGGCGGGGCTCAACATGCTCACCCGCTGCAGCGCCGACGACCTCGGCGAGCACGGCATCCGCGTGAACGCCGTGATGCCGAGCCTGGTGGAGACGGACCTCACCGCGGCGCTCACCGGCAACGAGGATGCGCGCGCCGAGTACCTGCGCCTGATGCCGGTGTCGAAGATCGGTGCGCCCCAGGACGTGGGACCCGCGGTGGCGTTCCTGCTCTCCGACGAGGCCGGCTGGGTGACGGGCCAGTGCATCGGCGTCGACGGCGGCCACACCATCCGCCAGGGCCCCGACCTCGTCCCCCTCTTCCGCGCCCTCCTCCCCGACGAGCGCTAGGGGGCGAGGGGGGACGTTCCTCGAGAAACCAACTTACGTCCCCGCGGGTCGAGAAACTGAGATTCTCAAGGAACGTCCCCTCTACCAGAACCAGGTGCGGCGCTCGGAGAGGCCGTCGGAGACGAGCTCGCGGATGCGGTCCTTCACCGTCTCCACCTTCTTCTCGATGGTGGCGTCGTCCTCGCTCGGGTCGCCCTCAAAGCGCAGGGGGTCGCCGAAGTGGATGCGGAACTTGACGGGCAGGGGCAGGAAGCCGGCCAGGCCGAGCCAGGGGAAGGTCGGCGTGATGGGGAAGGCGGGGGACCCGACGAGCCCGCCGAGCCAGCGCAGGTTGGCGAAGGCCGGGGACTGCTCCTCGCTGCCCACGATGCCGACGGGCACGATGGGCGTGTCGGTCTCGAGGGCGAGGCGCATGAAGCCGAGACCGAAGCGCTGGAGCTCGTAGCGGTGGGGCCAGGTCTTCACGAACCCGCGCTGGCCTTCGGGGAAGACCATCACCGCCTCTCCCCGGTCGAGGAGCTGCACGCAGTTCTCCGGCGTGCCCACCACCGAGCCCGAGCGATGCATCAGCACCGTGAAGAAGGGGATCTGGGGCAGGTAGTACTCCGCCATGCCCCGGATCATGCGCGGCGGCTCGCCCTCGAGCAGCATCGCCATGCCGAGCATCGCGCCGTCCCAGGCGAAGGTGTTGCCGGCGTGGTTGCCGATCAGCAGCAGGCGTCCCGGCGGCACCTTCTCGATGCCCCGGGTCTCGACCCGCAGCCAGTACCGGTACAGGATCGCCGCGGGCAGCAGCACCTTGCGGGTGTAGTCGGGATCGGCGCCGAAGGGGTCGACCCCGTACTCGTTCAGCTCGGTCGGGACCCGCGAGGCGCGCTCCTCGAGCTCGTCCACGAGCCCGCGCAGCGGGCCCGGCAGGAGCAGCCGCCAGCCCTCGCGCGCGGCACGCCTCGGGCTCAAGCGAGCTCCGCACGGAAGAACGCGAGGGTCTTCGACCAGGCCTGGGCGGCGGCCCCGGCGTCGAACACGTCGGGCCGGGTGTCGTTGAAGAAGGCGTGGTCGACGCCCGGGAAGACGTGGAAGTCGGTGCGCACGCCGGCGCCCTTCAGGTCCGCCTCGAGCTTGCCCGCCGCCTCGGGGGTCACGAAGCCGTCGCGCTCGGCGAAGATGCCGAGCACCGGCGCCTCGAGGCTCGACAGGTCGAGGGTGACGTTGGGGTGCACGCCGTAGAAGTCGGCCACGGCGCCGATGCGCGGGTTGCGGGTGGCGGCGTAGAGGGCGAGCTGTCCGCCCATGCAGAAGCCGACGGTCCCCAGCTTGGCGCCGTCCACGGCGTCGTGGCCGAGGAGCGCCTGCACCGCGCCGTCGAGGTCCCGGGCGGCCCGCGGGATCTCGAGGTCCATCATCAGCCGCCCCGCCTCGTCCGGGTCCTGGGTGGACTCTCCCCGGTAGAGGTCCGGCGCCAGCGCGACGAAGCCCTCGCGGGCGAAGCGGTCGCAGACGTCGCGGATGTGCGGCACGAGGCCCCACCACTCCTGGATCACGATCACGGCGGGCCCACGGCCCGCGGCCGGCAGGCTCAGGTAGGCCCCCACCCGATCCCCGCCGCTCTCGAAGTCGATCTCCTGGCCGTCCGCCATGGCGCCGCTCTCCCTTCGCGTCGAATGGTCGCGTCGAATGCGTGTGTTCGGAGGGACGGAAGATACCAGCGTCGTCAGGCGCGGGACAGCAGCCAGGCACGGAAGGGCTCGCCTTCCGGGAACCCGCGCCGGCGCGGGAAGTCCGGCCCCGGCGGCGCCGGCTCGATGCGCGCGAGGGGGACGCGGGCGCGCCGCGTCAGCTCCTCGGGCCACGCCTCGCCGACCTTCGCGGCGCGACGGTCGTTGCGGGAGAGCAGCAGCCATCCGCCCGGCGCGAGCTGGGCGAGGGCGCGGACGGCGAGGGTCTCGAGCTCGCCCCGCACGCTCCAGAAGCGTCGCCCGGCCGCCGCCGCGGTGGGCGGGTCCAGCACGATGCCGTCGAAGCGCGCGGCGGGGTCCGCCGGATCGAGCCCCTCGAGATGGCGCCGGCCGTCGGAGCGCACGGCCCGGTGGCCCTCGCCCGCGAGCCCGTTCGCCTCGAGGTTGCGCTCCAGCCAGCGCAGGTAGGCGGCCGAGAGGTCCACGCTCACGACCTCCGAGGCGCCCGCCGCGAGCAGCGCCACGCTGAAGGCTCCGGTGTGGGCGAACAGGTTGAGGTAGCGCCCGCCCGGCCCGCCGCGCCCGGCCCGCCAGGCCACCCGGGCGGCGACCCGCGCTCGGTTCTCGCGCTGGTCGAGGAACAGGCCCGTGCCGGGGCGCGGCCGCTCGGGTGTGAGCAGCCCCGGATCCACGGCGAAGCGCAGGCCGCGCTCGCGCACGAAGAGCCCGCCCCGGGCGTCGAGCGCGGGCGCCGGGCCGCGCGCGAGCCGCACGCCCTCGAGCCGACCGCGCGGCGGGCGGCGCAGCCGGGTGACGACGAGCGTGGGCGGATCCGTGCCGAGCTCGTCGCGCAGCACGGCCCGGGCGCAGTCGAGGGCGCGCTCGACCAGCGGCTCCGCGCAGCGCGCCGAGACCAGCGCGCGCAGCAGCGGGCCGAGCCGGTCCAGTGCGAGGCCGGGGAGCCCGTCGGCCTCGCCGTGGATCAGCCGGAAGGCGTCGCTGCCGTGGGGGTCCGAGGGGGAGCGGCGCAGCGCGGCGCGGCGGCCGAGCGCCGCCACCACCCGGTCCTCGACGCTCTCGCGCCTCGCGTCGCCGCGCGCCCAGACGCGCGCCGCCACGGGCTCGCCGGGGCTCCCGGACTCGACCCGCACGCGAAGCTCCCGGTCCGCCCCGGCCCCGCTCGCCCGGACCCGGACCAGCGCGCCGGGACGGAAGCGGTCGACGTCGCCGGTCTCCGGGTCCCGCACGACCCAGGGGTGGCCGCGTGCGAGCGCCTTGCCGGTGGCGGCGGAGACCGCGAGCCCGGCGCGTGGGTCGCCGGTCTCGAGGTCCGGCGCGAAGACCGGCTCGGCGGGCCAGGCGCCGGGAGGGAGCTTCTCGCCGGGGTGCACCTGCAGGCCCGCCTCGATCGCCACCCCGCCGCGCTCGAGGTCGCCAAGGGGCGGCGCGCCGGCCGCGGCCAGCGCCTCGGCGACGGCGGCGCCCGAGAGCGGGCCGGAGCCTCCCTCCACGCGGTAGCGCGCGATCCCGGCGCGCTCCTCGACCCGCACGAAGCCGACGCCGCCCGGCAGCTCGCCCGCGCGCCAGGGCAGGCCCGGCGCGAGCACCTGCCAGACGTCCGAGAGGGCCGCCTCGAGGGCGGGAGCGTGGGCGACGGCGAGGCGGCAGGGCGTCCCCGGTGCGAGCCGCCGCGCGGGGTCGCGCAGCACGTCGCCCGGCCGCCAGTCCGTGCCCGAGACCCGGGCGGTCCCCAGCGCGCCGGCCCCGAGCAGCCGGGCGCGCTCCCGGGCGTCCGCGGCGGGCAGCACCCGCGCCAGGAGCGCCTCCACCGGGAGCGGCAGCCCGGGCGTGCGGAAGCGCAGAACGGCCATGCCGGTGGTGTATCGCGCCTGCGCGCCCGGGTCCCTCCCGCCCCCGGTCGCTTCGCTCGCCGACCCCCTTCCCAAGGCGGCCGCCCGGTACACTGACGCGATGCAGGCCGAGCCCGCGGAGCCCCTCGCCATCCCGCGCTCCGTGGCCGGGCTCGTGGAGCGCCTGCGGGCCGAGCGCCGCGAGGCCTTCCTCGTGGGGGGGTGCGTGCGCGCGCTGCACGCCGGCACCCCGGTGCACGACTTCGACGTCGCCACCGACGCCGCGCCCGAGGAGGTGCTGGCGCTCTTCCCCCGCGCCGTGCCCATCGGGATCCGGCACGGGACCGTCATGGTGCCGACGCCCGACGGTCCGATCGACGTGACCCGCTATCGCGGCGAAGGAGGCCTCGAGGGCGACCTCCGGCGGCGCGACTTCACCGTCAACGCCGTCGCCCTCGATCCGCGCGACGGGCGCATCGTCGACCCGTGCGGCGGCCTCGCCGACCTCGCCGCGGGCCGGCTGCGCGCCGTGGGCTCGGCGGCGGAGCGCCTCGCCGAGGACCCCGTGCGCGCGCTGCGCGCGGCGCGCTTCACCTCCACCCTGCCCCTCGATCCCGACGCCGCCCTCGAGGAGGCCATGGCGGAGCAGGCCGGGCCGCTCGCGCGCGTGGCGGGCGAGCGCATCCGCGACGAGCTGGCGCGGCTGCTGCTGGGGCCGCGCGCCGACGCCGGCCTGGCGCTGCTGCGCCGGACCGGGCTCGAGGCGCGGCTCGCACCGGGCGTGGGTGAGGACGCCGCCGCGGTGGTGGCCGCCCTGCCCCGCGAGCTCGAGCTACGCCTCGCCGGCTGGCTGCGCGGCACCCGCGCGGCGGCCATCCTGGCCCGGCTCCGCTTCGGCCGCACCCGCACCCGGGCCGTGGAGCAGATCCTGGCCCTGCACCCGCTGGAGGAGCGGGTGCGCCCCGGCTCGGGCGTGGCGGCCCGGCGCCTGCTGGCGCGCGCCGGGGCCGAGCGGGTGGCGGCCGCGGTGCGGCTCCGCGAGGCCGAGCTCGGCGCGGGCGGGCTGCCCCCCGCCGAGCGGGACGAGGCCCGGGCGCGCCTGCGCGAGGTCGAGACGGCCGTGGCCCGGGCCCTCGCCGACGGCGGCGTGGCCCTCGGGCGGCGCCAGCTCGCGGTGGACGGGCGCCTGCTGATGGAGTGGCTGGGCTGCGGGCCCGGCCCCGAGGTCGGCGCGGCCCTGCGCCACCTCACGGAGCGGGTCATCGAGGACCCCGCGCTGAACACGCCCGAACGACTGCGGACGGAGCTGGAGCGGTGGCGGCAGGCCCCTCGGGGAGAGGACCGGGAGGCCCGACCTCGAGGCGCCCGGGGACCCGAATAGCCCCAGCCCTTCGCGCGTCGATTCTGGAGCATCTCTGGGTATTTCGGAGCCGATCAGGCATTTACACGAGGCGGCACCGGGTAGTATGATCCGGGTCGAAGAGGCGGCGAAGAGCCGTCCTGCGGGGGGTGAAATGAGAACGGGACTGAACGCAATGCGTGCCTTTGCCATCTCGATGCTGACTCTACTGGTGCTCGCGGCAGCCCCGGCTCTCGCGATGCTCGATGCCGCGTCGGTGGAGCAGACCGAGCAGACCATCGGACCCTCGATCCCCGAGCCCGGCGCGCTGCTGCTGTTCGCCGCGGGCGCGACCCTCGTCTTCTGGGTCCTGCGCCGCCGCGTCACCTCCTGACCTCCTGACCCGGAGGTCGTGAGCCCGGCCTGGGCGGACCGGAGCTGCCGGTCCCGCACGGGTGGTGCGTTTCAGGGCCGCGGCCCGCGCGCCGATGGGGCTCTCTGCGACTCGTTCGCGGAGGTCCACGTGGAGCGACGCCAGGGCTCGCGCCAGAAGCGGCGCGTGATCTGCGAGATCGAGGCCGAGGGGCGCCGCCACCGCGGGATCGTGCTCGACGTCTCTCCGCGCGGGCTCTTCGTCCAGACCGACGCCACGCCCGGTCCGGGGACGCCCGTGCGCCTCACCCTGCGCGACGGCGACGGGGACGCGCTCGAGCTCGACGCCCAGGTGGCGCGCAAGCGCCTGGTTCCGCGTCGGCTGGCCTCGGTGGCGACCGGCGGGATCGGGCTGCGCATCGCCAGCGCGCCCGAGGAGTACTTCCGCCTGCTGTCCGGCGAGATGAGCGCCTCGCGCGAGACGCGCCGCGCCCAGGAGGAGCCCTCGCGACCCGAGGCGACCTTCCGGGTGCGGGTGAAGCAGGTCGCGGGCCCGCGCTCGCGCAGCCTGCTGGTGAACGCGTCGGGCGAGGACGCGGCGCGCAGGCAGGCGCTCGCCGAGCTGGGCGAGGGCTGGAGCGTGCTTGAGGTCTCCCCGGCCTGACCCGACCCGGGCTGCGGGTGACGGTCTCGTGACTGGCAGGCGCAAAGTTCGTCACCCCGGGGCGCTCCTGCGGCGCTCGGCGCCGGCGGCCCTTCGCCCGGCCCGCGACCCGCAGGCTCCCCCCCGGCGGCCGGTTGCGCGACCGCCTGCGCTTCCGTGACGTGCGACACGGGAGGTGGCACGCCTCGTGCTTTCACCGACCCCTCGAGACGCAACGGCCTTCCCGTTCCCCGGGCCGGTCCGAGAGGAGAGAACGCCATGAACGCCATCCGCCGCCGGAGGCGCGCCGGCTTCTCCCTCATCGAGCTGATGATCACCGTCGCCATCGTGGGAACCCTGGCCAGCGTCGCGGTGCCCAGCTACCGCCGCATGCAGTACCGCAGCCAGTCCGCCGAGGGCCGCTCCAACATCGCCTCGATCCGCACCATCGAGGAGGGCTACTTCGTCGAGTTCGGCTCCTACGTGGCCGCGCTGCCCACTCCGGCCGCGCTGCCCACGGACCCGGTGCCGTGGCCCGGCTCGGTGGGGTTCGACACCATCGGCTGGGCGCCCGAGGGGGTGATCCGCTTCCAGTACGCCGTCGTGGTGAACGGCGGCGCGGGCATCCCCTCCAACGCCTTCACCGCCGAGGGCGCCTCGGACCTGGACCAGGACGGCACGATCAACCTGTGGGGCTACGTGAAGCAGGATCCGCTGAACGCCGGCGTGCCCGGCGCCCTCGGCTGCCAGGCCAGCGGCGTCTGGGACTCCTTCACCCTGACCCCGACCCTGGTCGAGACCGTCGGGCCCTGCGACGCCACCTCGGGCAGCAGCATCTTCTAGCGCTCCCCGCCGGGCGCGTGGTGCTCCCGGCGTCGGTCTGGCAGACTGTCGTCCTCGGACCCCCGAATGACGGCTGAGAGCGCAATCCACGAGGGCTCGCGTGCCTCCGACGCGTCCCGCGAGGCGGCACGGACCCCCCCGTTGCCCGCGGCCCATCCCCTCGACCGCCCCGACCCCGAGGACCTGCGCTCCCCGGACCTCTACCTGAACCGCGAGCTCACCTGGCTGGCCTTCAACCTGCGCGTGCTCCAGGAGGCCGAGGACGAGCGCACCCCGCTGCTCGAGCGCGTGAAGTTCCTCGCCATCGCCAACGCGAACCTCGACGAGTTCTTCATGAAGCGCATCGGCGGCCTGAAGCAGCAGCTCGCCGCCGGCGTGATGGAGAAGACCGTGGACGGGCGCACCCCGGAGCAGCAGATCCGGGAGTGCAACGACCTGGTGCGCCGGTTCCTGGGGCGCAACCTGGCGGTCCACGACAAGCTCCGCATCCAGCTCCGCGAGCAGGGGATCGTGCTGGCGCGCCACCACGAGCTCTCGCCGGAGCACCAGGCCAGCCTGCGCGAGCACTACCTGCGGAACATCTTCCCGCTGGTGACGCCCCAGGCCATGGACCCGGCCCACCCGTTCCCCTTCGTCTCGAACCTCTCCCTCAACCTGCTGGTCACGGTGCGCGACCGCCGGGACGGGATCCCCTCCCTGGCCCGGGTGAAGGTGCCCCTGGGCGAGGGCGTGCCGCGCCTGCTGCGCGTCGGCGAGGGCCACCTCTACGTCGCCCTGGAAGACGTGATGGCGAGCAACCTCGACCTGCTCTTCCCGGGCATGGAGATCGAGGCCTGCGAGGTGTTCCGGGTCACCCGGAACGCCAACACGGAGAGCGACGAGGACCAGGCCGACGACCTGCTCGACATGATCGAGACGGAGCTGCGCGAGCGGCGCTTCGCCCCCATCGTGCGGCTGGTGGTGGCCCAGGGCATGGCGCCCGAGCGCCGCGGCATGCTCGCCGCGGAGTTCGGGCTCGACCCGGAGCTAGACGTGTTCGAGGTGGACGGGATGCTCGGCATGGGCGACCTGATGCCCCTGGCGCAGCTCGACGTTCCCGAGCTGCGCGACGCCCCGCACCACCCGGTCACCCACGCCGAGCTGACCACCGACCGCAACGTCTTCCACGTCATCCGCGACCGCGGGCCGCTGCTGCTCCAGCACCCCTACGAGTCCTTCGGCACCTCGGTGGAGCGCTTCCTGCGCGACGCCAGCACCGACCCCAAGGTGCGCGCCATCAAGATGACGCTCTACCGCACCTCCGAGGATACCCGGGTGCTCCAGCACCTGATCGACGCCGCGCAGAACGGCAAGCAGGTCGCCGTGGTGGTGGAGCTCAAGGCGCGCTTCGACGAGGAGGCCAACATCCGCTGGGCGAACCGCCTGGAGGAGGCCGGCATCCACGTCACCTACGGCGTCGTCGGCGTGAAGACCCACAGCAAGGTGGTGCTGATCGTCCGCCAGGACTACGACGGCCTGCGTCGCTACGCCCACATCGGCACGGGCAACTACCACGCGGGCACGGCGCGCATCTACTCCGACCTGGGCCTGCTGACCAGCGACGCCGCCATCGGCCGGGACCTGACCGAGCTGTTCAACTACCTCACCACGGGCTACCGGCCGCGCCGCTCCTACGAGAAGCTGCTGCCCGCGCCCACGGTCCTGAAGCGCGCCCTGCTCGACAAGATCGAGCGCGAGATCCGGCTGCACTCGGAGGAGCGCCCGGGGCTCATCCAGATGAAGATGAACGCCCTCGAGGACGCCGACGTGACGCGCGCCCTGTACCGCGCCTCGCGGGCCGGGGTCCGGGTGGACCTGATCGTGCGCGACACCTGCCGCCTGCGCCCGGGGCTGCCGGGCATCTCGGACAGCGCCCAGGTGGTGAGCATCGTGGGCCGCTTCCTCGAGCACACCCGCATCTTCCACTTCGCCAACGGAGGCGAGCCGGAGTACTTCATCGGCTCCGCGGACTGCATGAAGCGCAACCTCGAGAGCCGCATCGAGGTCGTGGTGCCCGTGGAGGCCCCGGAGCTCCAGAAGGAGCTGCGCTTCGTCCTCGACACCCAGCTCGACGACTCGCGCTCGGCCTGGGAGATGCGGCCCGACGGCAGCTACGTGCAGCGGCAGCCCGTGTCCGGCCGCACCCGGAGCTGCCACGACCTGCTGATCGAGCGCGCCGAGAAGCGCCACCGCAAGGCGATGCGGCTGCGCCGCCGCAAGCCCCGCGGCGTGCGCCGCCGCAACGGCGCCTAGGAGGCTGGCCCGAGAGGATCAGCCGACGACGCGAGAGATTCCGCGAAGCGGAATCCCAGCTAGCGGAGCGAGCCCTGCGGGCTCGCCAGCGGCAGGAGCCGACCCAGCCTGGGTCGGCCTCCTGGCCGCCCGCCCGCCGGCTCCCGTCGGGCTACTCCGGCGGCGGCCGGCGCTCGCGCTTGGTGCGGGCGCGCTGCCGCTTGGCCTCCAGGCGTCGCTCCTCGGCGGCCCGCGGCTTGCGGGTGGGGATGCGCGCCTTCCGGCGCCGGTTGCGCGCGCGCAGGCGCGCCGCCAGCCGGCGGAAGGCGATCTCGCGGTTCTGGGCCTGGCTGCGCCGCTCCGACGCCGTGAGCGTGATGCCGCTCGGCGGATGGAACAGTCGGACGCCGGTCTCGGTCTTGTTGCGGTGCTGTCCGCCCGGCCCGCCGGCGCGCACGAAGCTCACCTGGACCACCCGCTCGAGGCTCTCCCGATCCGTCGCGTAGGGGCCCGCCATGGCGACGAGGGTAGCGCCGCGAGCCCCCACTCCCCCGCGGGAACGTGGGGGGTGTCATTTTCCACCGACGGTGAATATGATCCTCGCGATTCGCGTTTGCCGGTCCGCGACGGGTTCGGGCCGGCGGAGGAGAAGCGCTCCAGGAGAGGCCCAGCACGCGGGCCGGCCGACGTTCGGGCCGCCCGGGGGACGCCCCACCGGCGCTCCACGCGCCCGCGCGACGCCGACCCACCCGACAACCACCCGTCCGAGCGAGCGGGTAGCCGACGGGAGACCGTCCCGTCCCGACAGGAGGATCGAGAATGCGGAATCGGTATCGAGGCATGACGGGGGCCGCGCTGGCTCTGCTGGCCGCGGGCGCCCTCGCCTGCTCGACGGCGACCACCCCGACCACGGGCGACGTGGACACGGCCCTCAAGCAGCAGCAGAAGCAGGTGGCGGAGCTCGAGCGGGCCCTGCGCGAGAAGGAGAAGACCCTGAGCTCCCAGCAGGACCGCATCGAGCGGCTCTCCCGGGACCTCGAGCGGACCCGCCGGGACGTGGCCGCCGCGCCCCCGCGCAGCGGCGCCGACCTCCTCCCCGACGCGGCTCCGGGCCAGTGCTACGCCCGGGTGCTGGTGCCCGCGAACTACAAGACCGAGACGGTGCGCGTGCTGAAGCGCGAGGCCAGCGAGAAGATCGAGATCGTCCCGGCCCGCTACGAGTGGGCCGAGGAGAAGGTGCTGGTGAAGGAGGCCTCGGAGAAGATCGTCGAGGTCCCGCCGAAGTACGAGTTCGTCGAGGAGAAGGTGCTCGTCAAGCCGGCCCACACCGTGTGGAAGCGCGGTCGCGGCCCGATCGAGCGCGTCGACAACGCCACCGGCGACATCATGTGCCTGGTCGAGGTGCCGGCCCAGTACAAGACGGTGAAGAAGCGGGTGCTGAAGACGCCCGCCACCACCAAGCGCGTCCCGATCCCCGCCCAGTACAAGAACGTGCGGGTCCGGAAGCTCGCGGAGAAGCCGCGCGAGAAGCGGATCAAGATCCCCGCCCAGTACTCGGACGTGACCAAGCGCGTGAAGACGAGCGAGGAGCGCATGGAGTGGCGCTCGGTGCTGTGCGAGACCAACGCCTCGCCGGAGCTGATCTCGTCGGTGCAGCGGGCGCTGCGCGAGGCGGGCCACAACCCGGGCCCGATCGACGGCCAGCTCGGCGGCCAGACCCTGACGGCGGTCCGGGCGTACCAGAAGGCGAAGGGGCTGCCGACGGGCGGGCTCACGATCTCGACCCTCGACGCCCTGGGAGTCAAGGTAAGCCGCTGAGCCGGCTCCAGGTCGTGGAACGCGACGCCCCGCGGACCCTTCGGTCCGCGGGGCGTCTTGCATTCCACGCCGCGGGATGGTGAAGATCTGTCAGGCCGGACTGACATCCTGTCCGGGTCGCTCGAACGAGCCGACCCGGGGGTGGACCGTGGGGTCCAATCTCCCCTAGCAAGCACTCAGGAGGTCGCCTCCAGGACGCCGGCCTCGATGGCGAAGCGGACCAGCTTGGAGCTCTTGTGGATCCCCAGCTTGCTCATCATGCGCGCTCGATGGGTCTCGATGGTCTTGGGAGAGACGCCGAGCTCCTCGGCGATCTGGCGCGACGAGTAGCCCTCGGCGACGAGGCGCAGCACCTCGCGCTCGCGCTGGGTCAGCCCGGCGAGTGCGGTCTCGGTCTCGTCCTCCTGGAGGATGGCGTGCACGACGTGCTCACTCAGCTGGGGCGAGATGTACGATTGGCCGTCCGCGGTGAGGCGAATCGCCCGGACGATCTCGTCGAGGGCGCCGTTCTTGAGCAGGTAGCCCACGGCACCGGACTTGAGGGCGCGGCGCACGTGCTTGGCGTCGTCCCAGCTCGAGAAGACCAGGACGGCGGCCTGGGGGACCTCGCTGCGGATCTTGCCGATCGTGTCGAAGGCGCAGATTCCCGAGATGCGGAGGTCCATCACCACGAGGTCGGGCTTGCGGTCCCGGGTGACCTCGAGGAGCCCCTCGGCGCTGTCCGCCTCCCCGATCACGGAGAACTCCCCGGTGTCCTCGAGCACGCGCTGGAGACCCACGCGGAGCGCGGGATGATCGTCTGCCAGTACGACCGTCTTGGTCATGACATTCCTCGAATGGGGGTCGGTGTTTCCTACCAGAGCCGGGTACCCACGCCGCGAGGGGAGCGGACGGGGAGAACCCTCTCACCCAATGGGTCGATTTCCAGAGCAATCCCCGTGCCGGATTCCCATATACATGGAACGCTTCGCTATTTCGGTATTCCCCCGCAGAACTTCAGCCCAAATCGACTGACTTCCCGACAAAACACACTGACTTCCTGTCAGGATGCGTGTAGTGCGATCGTGAGGCTATGGTGAGGGTGTTCTTGTGCCCAGGGAGGGGCGGAAGGGCGGTGCCATGGCCCAGCAGGTGAAGTGCCTCGTCATCGAGGACGACGAGCAGATCCGAGCGCTTCTGCGCTCGCTGCTCACCCAGCAGGGGTTCTCGGTGGCCACCACGGCGAGCGCCGAGGAGGGCATCGCCGCCGCCGAGGCCGACGTCTTCGACGTGGTGCTGTGCGACATCAACCTGCCCGAGCGCAGCGGCATCGAGGCCCTGGGCCCCCTGCGCGACGCCTGCGCCGACGCTCCGGTCATCCTCGTGACCGCCTACCCGAGCATCGAGTCGGCGATCGAGGGCATGCGGGCCGGCGCCTTCGACTACGTCACCAAGCCCTTCAACCGCGAAGAGCTGGTCATGGTGATCGAGCGCGCCCTCGAGCACCGTGCCCTCGAGCGCGAGAACCGCAGCCTGCGCAACATGGCGCGGGATTCGCGCTCCTTCGCGGGCCTGATCGGCGAGAGCCCGGCCTTGCGCGACATCGTCTCCCGCATCGAGCGGATCGCGGCCAGCCGCAGCAACGTGCTGATCACCGGCGAGAGTGGGACCGGCAAGGAGGTGATCGCCCGGGCCATCCACCAGGCGGGGCCCAACGCGAACGAGCCCTTCCTCGCGGTGAACTGCAGCGCGATCCCCAGCGAGCTGCTCGAGACCGAGCTGTTCGGCCACGTGCGGGGCGCGTTCACCGGTGCCGCCGTCGCGAAGCGCGGCCTGTTCGAGGAGGCCGGGCGCGGCACCCTGTTCCTGGACGAGATCGGCGACCTCGACCTCGGCCTCCAGAGCAAGCTGCTGCGCGTGCTCCAGCAGCGCGAGGCCCGGCCCGTGGGCGGCACGCGCTCCGTCGCGATCCGCGCGCGCATCATGTCCGCCACCAACGCCAACCTGCGCCAGGGCATCGACGCCGGCCGCTTCCGCCGCGACCTCTTCTACCGGCTGAACGTGATCCCGATCCACGTGCCCCCGCTGCGCGAGCGTGTCGAGGACATCCCGCTGCTGGCGGAGCACTTCCTCGAGAAGCAGTCCGGCGGGCGCGCGCGACGCCTCTCGCCTTCGGCGCTCGCCGTGCTCACCCGGCGCAGCTGGGAGGGCAACGCCCGGGAGCTCGAGAACGTGATCGAGCGCGCCCTGGTGCTCTCGGACAGCGAGCTCATCCAGCCCGAGGACCTCCCCTTCGAGCAGCCCTCGCCCAGCGAGGCCGACGCCGAGCTCGAGCGCATGCTCGAGATCGCCGCCGAGTCCGGGCTGACGGTGCGCGAGCTGGCCGACCGCTACATCGCGCGCGTGGTCGAGCTCTCCGGCGGCAACAAGGCCCAGGCGGCGCGGCGCCTGGGCGTCGCGGTGCGCACCCTGTACCGGCGCAAGCCGACGGCGCCGGCCCCCGTCCGCCAGCGCTGAGGATCAGTCGCCGGCCAGCATCCGGCGGCCGGCCCGGGCGTGGACGGGCATGCCGCAGGCCTCCCAGTCGCGCACGGCCCGGTCCCCGTAGTAGGCCGCCCGCTCTCCCCGGCCCCGGGCGAGCCACAGCTCACCGAGGCCCGCGCAGGCGTGGGCCGCCAGGGGGCGCAGCCCCAGGTCGTCGCAGAGCGAGAGCGACTGGCCGAGCAGCGCCTCGGCCCGCTCCGCCTCGGCGGGGCGGGACAGGCCGATGGCGAGCCCGAGGGTGCGGAGCGCGCGGGCGCGCACCAGGCGCGGGGGCTCGGCGGCGAGGCAGCGCTCCGCCTGCTCGATGGCCTCGTCGAAGCGGCCCAGCTCGAGGGCACCCCGGGCGCCCTGGTCGAGGGTCGTCGGCCAGCGGTCGTTGATCTCGGCGAGGCGCGCGAAGGCCTCCGCGGCGCTGCGCGGATCGCCCTGCAGCAGATGCACCTCGCCGCGCCAGATCTCGGCCTGGAACAGCACCCCCACCTGGCCCAGGCGCTCTCCGATCTGGCCGGCGCGGTCCGCGGCGCAGAGCGCCGGTCCGGCCTCGCCGCGGTGGCAGAGCGCCTTGGCGAGCCAGCCCTGGCTGATCGCGATGCCGAGCTCGTGCCGCGCGTCCTCGGCGAGACGGGCCGCCTCGCGGCACAGGGAGGCGGCGCGCTCGACCTCGCCGGCGTCGCAGCGGATGCAGCCCTCGTTGCTCTTGCCCAGCACGAGGCCGAAGCGGTCGCCGCCCGCCGTCGCGAGCTCGGACACCCGGCGGGCGCTCGCCACGGCGCGCTCGATCTCGCCGTCCATGTGCTCGACCCGCAGCCGATAGGCGTGCCCCGTGGCCCGGATCCGCAGCCCTTCGGGCGACTCGTCGGTGAGGTCGATGCCGCGGTCGAGGGAGCGCCGTGCGGCCGCCACGTCGCCGGCCTCGGAGTAGGTCACCCAGCCGCTCGAGATGCAGGCCACCGCCACGCGCAGCCGGTCCTGGGTTTCGAGCTCGGCGGGCGCGAGGGCGTGGAGCACCGCCGCCGCCTCCCCGCTGCGGTCGAGGCTGTTGAGCGCGTTGGCGAGGTCGAGCCCCACCCCGACGCGCAGCGAGGCGTCCGCGGGATCGAGGTTCGTCAGGATCTCCCAGGCGCGCCGCAGGTGGGCGACCGCCTCCTCGGAGGCGGTGAGGGCGAGGTAGGCGTGGCCGGCCTCGGCGAAGTACGGCACGGCGTGCGCCGGCTCGCCGGCCCGGTCGTAGTGGAGCGCGATCTCCGATGCCGCCGCCGCGGTCCGCGCGCCGGGCCGGGCGGCGAGCACCGCAGCGCAGCGGCCGTGGATGCGCTGGCGCCGGTCCCGGACGATCTGGCGATACGCGACGTCGCGGAACATCACGTGGCGGAAGTCGAGGCCCTGGAAGAGCCGGACCAGCAGCTCGCGCTGCACCAGGGAATCGAGGAGCGAGCCCAGCTCGGGCCCCGCCTCGGAGTCGATCGCCTCGAGGAGCTCCGCGTCGAGGGGCCGCGCCACGACGGCGATGGTCTGGAGCAGGCGCTTGGCGGGCTCCGGCAGGGCGTCGATGCGCGCCTCGATCACCTCCTCGAGGGTGGTGGGGATGCGGACCGGCGAGCGCTTCCACGCCACCTCGAGGCGCGCCGCCTCGCGCACGGGCTCCGGGCCCTCGCGCAGCGCCCGGGCGAGCTCCTCCACGAACAGCGGGTTGCCGCCGCTGCGCTCGGTCACCAGGGCGACCAGCGGCTCCTCGGAGGCCTGGCTGCCCAGCAGCCCGGTGGCGAGCTCGCTGCTGGCGACCTCGTCGAGGGCCCCGAGGTCGACGCGCTGCACGGGGAGGTCCGCCGGCCACGCGACGCCGCCTTCGCCCCGGCTCGTCGCGAGCAGCCGCAGACCGCCCCCGGGCGGCGCGCGGAGCAGGTGCTCGAGCACGCGGCGCGAGGAAGGATCGATCCATTGGGTGTCCTCGAACAGGATCGACGCCGGCCCGGCGCCGAAGGACTCCCCCATCAGGTCACGGATGGCGGCCGCCACGGACTCGGGGGAGCGCGCCCCCTCTTCGCCGCGCGCCAGGCGCAGGGGCTTCTCGGCCGCCTCGGCCCCGATTCCCTGCTGGCCCCAGCGTCCGAGCAGGTCGATCCAGGCCGCGTAGGCACGGCTCCCGTCGGCCTCGCGGCAGCGCGCCTCGAGCCAGCGCCAGCCGCTGCGCTCCCGCACCTCGAGGGCGAGCCGGGACTTCCCGCAGCCGGCCTCGCCCCGGACCTCGAGCCACAGCGCCTGGCCCGGGCCGACGGCGGCGAGCCGGCTCGCCACCCCCTCGAGCTCGCGGCGGCGCCCCACGAAGGGCGAGAGCCCCCGCGCGCGCTCCACGTCGAGGCGCGTCTCGGCCTCGCCGGCGCCCGTCACCGCGTGGACCGCGACGGGCTCGGGGACGCCCCGCAAGCTCGACTCGCCGTGGCAGCGCAGGCCGACGTACTCCTTCACCCGCTCCGCCACCTCGCCGCTGACCAGGATCTCGCCGGGCTGGGCCGCCTCCTCGAGGCGAGCCGCGAGCCCCACCGTGGGGCCCTCGGCGGTGTAGTCCAGCCGCAGGGTCTTCCCGATGGGGCCCACCCAGACCAGGCCCGCGTGGATGCCGGTGCGCACCACGAAGGACACGCCGAAGCGCTCCCGCACCGCGCGGCTGTAGCCCTCGGTGGCCTGGCGCAGCGAGAGCGCGGCGCGCACCGCACGCAGCGCCTCGTGCCCGCGCGCCCGGGGCGCTCCGAAGAGCGCCATGAAGCCGTCGCCCCGGAACTGGTTGATGGTCCCCTGCTCGGCGTGCACGGCATCCAGGGCCAGTGCGAAGAAGCCGTCCATCACCGCGTGGACGTCCTCCGGCTCCAGGCAATGGGCCATGGAGAGCGAGCCGGCCACGTCGGCCAGCAGCACCGCGACCCTCTTGCGCTCGCCCTCCCTCGGGCTGCTCGACAGCCAGTCGAGGTGTTCGGGCGTGTAGGGATCCGGCGCCGCCCCCGCTGCGGGGGCTTCCGTCCCGAGACGCAGGCCGCAGAGGCAGCAGAAGCGGCTGTCGTCGGGGAGTTCCGCCTCGGGGCAGCGGGGGCAGCGCGAGCTCACCGGGGCTCAGTCCCGCACGTCGAGGCGCACCGCGTAGGGCGCGATCTCGGCCGAGAGGGTCGGAATCCAGGTGACCACGTAGGCGGCCAGTCGCTCGTCGTCGGCATCGGGGCCCGGGATCCTTCCGGGCACCTGATAGCGCAGGCTGGCCGACCCCTGCACCACGGCGCCGTGGTCGGGGTCCCGGGCGATGACGGCGTCCCAGGCGGTGTAGCGGTAGCCGCTGCCCGCGAGGCTCGGGAGCCTCCCCTCGCTCGCCGTGCCGCCGACCAGGCCGGGCAGCAGGCTGCGCTCCAGGCCGAGGTTGCGCCGCAGGACCACCTCGCGGCCCCCGTAGATCACCGGTGCGGCATCGGCGGCGTCGCCCTCGTAGAGCGTGATGCCGTCGTCGAGGGCCACGAAGCCGTCCCGCCCGGCCGCGTCCTCGGGCAGCGGGAGCACGAGCACCATGTCGTAGACGGCGTCGATGGACTCGTGGTTGCGCCGCAGCTCGTGGACCCGCACCTCCCACTCGGCGTCGCGCAGGCCTTCGCGGACCGGCCGGTAGCGGATGAAGGCCTCGGCATCGACCAGGTGCAGCCGGCTGGGCAGCGCGGACTCGGCGGTCGCCCGCCAGCTGCGGCCCTCGATGGCCTCGCCGTAGTAGCTCGTGTGGGGCGTCGTGCGCAGCGCCTCACTGGACTCGTCCTGCGGGCTCCGGGGCGGGTTGGCCTTGCCGTTCACCGCGCCGGCGCCGACGGGAAGCAGCAGGGCCAGGGTGAGGAGCGCTGCGAATCGGACCGTTCGGGACATGGATCTCTCCTTCGGTTGGTGGGTCGTCCGGGTCAGGCCGGCTCCCCGATTGGGAGCCGGCTCCGCGTCCGCGGCCGGGGCCGGAGCCGGACGGCAGCGGGCACGACGAGCCCCAGGGCGAGCACGGGAGCATCGCCCCAGAGCGTGTAGGGAGAGCGGCCGCGCGCGGGGCGCAGCGAGGCGCTTCCGGCGGCCGCGACGTCCGCCGGAAGCGCGTCGAGGATGCGGCCCCGGGCGTCGATCCAGGCGCTCCGGCCGGTGTTCGCGACGCGCACCAGCGGCGTGCGGTTCTCGACGGCGCGCAGGCGGGCGAAGAGCTCGTGCTGCCGCGCCACCCAGCGGGACGACTGCGCCTCGTTGTAGACCCCGACCAGCAGGCGGGCCCCGGCACGGCGCAGCCCGCGCGCGACGTCGGTGTGGCTGGCATCGAAGCAGATCAGCACGCCCACGGGCAGCGGATCCGCGCCTCGGCGGGGGATGGGGACCGGCTCCGGGGCCGCCGCCGCCTCGGTGCGCCCGGGCCAGGCGTCCAGGAAGCCCAGCAGCGACGGCGGGGCGCTCTCGTAGACGGGCACGGGGTGCACCTTGTCGGCGACGCTGCGGGCCTCGCCACCGGGCAGGGCCAGCACGACCGAGTTCCGGACGGTCTCTCCCTCGGGCGTGGGGATCCGCAGCACCCCGGTGAGCAGCGGCCGTCCGAGGCCGTTGGCGATGGCGCCGAGGAACGGATCTCCCCGTTGCACCGGACGCTCGTAGGCGGTCTCGGGCCAGACGATCAGGTCCGGCTCGTCCCCGGCCGCCTCCCGGCTGAGCGCGAGGAGGCGCCGCAGGGTCGCGTCGAAGTGCTCGGGCTCGTAGCGGTCCTCCTCGGCGACGTTCGGCTGGACCGCCGCGACCCGGAACGCCTCCGCCGAGCCCGCGGTGTCGGGGCCCGGGGCGGCGAGCCACCACGCGCCGTAGGCGAGGGGCGCAGCGAGCAGCGGCGCGAGGCACGCGAGCGCCGGGCGCCAGCGCGGCGTCCCGGCCGCGACGAGCGCGGCGGCGATCGCGACCACCCAGGCCGAGAGACCGAACACCCCACCGAGGTCCGCGCACTGGATCAGCAGGGGATGGTCGGCCAGGGCCGAGCCCAGCCAAAGGAACGGCGCGCCGAGCGGTCCCTGGGAGCGCAGCCACTCCAGCGACACCCACAGGCCGGGCGCCGCGAGCAGCGCGACCGCGGCTCCGAGGCGGCGCGCGAGCGCGGACACCCCCGCCGCGAACAGCGCGACGAAGACCGCCAGCACCGCGACCCCCGTGGCGTAGACGCTGGCGGGGACCGCGATGTCGCCCCGGACCCCGAGCACCCACGCGAAGCCCGCGCCGAAGAAGACGAGCCCGCACAGCCAGCCTTCGAGGGCGGCGCGCGCCGGCCGGCCCCGGAGCGCGCAGGCCAGCAGCGGGATCGGCGCCAGCGCGACGCCGGGCCCCAGGCCCGGAGCGAGCACGCTCCCGGCGAGCAGACAGCCCGAGAGGAGCCCAGCCGTACCCCGGGGGCCCCATCCAAACCGGTCGGACGCTCGCTTCGCCACGGAACGCGCGTAGGGCAAAATCCGTACCGTGCGAAGGCTTCGGGGACGCTCCTCAAAATGACCTTTTTTCGCGGACTTGGCCAGACGGTGGTGATCGACATTCCGCTCTTGACGTATCGTTTCAACAACGGTGTAATCACTTTCACAGCATGAAGCCCGACTCCCTCGCCGTGCTCGACCGCCTGCGCCAGGCCCCCGTCCTGCGCCACCTGCCCCTCGGCGAGCTGGATCGCCTCGCCAGCCGCAGTCGGGTTCGCGCCCTCCAGCCCGAGGAGCGCCTGATCGAGGAGGGAGCCGGCGGCCGCGAGCTGTTCCTCGTGCTCGAGGGCCGCCTGGCGGTCCGTCAGCGCATCGGGGAGATCGAGGAGAGCCTCGTCGCGGTGCGCGAGAGCGGGGAGTGGGTGGGCGAGATGGCGTTCGCCGACGCCGGACCGCGCACCGCCAGCGTCAGCGCCGACGGCGACGCCGTGGTGCTCGAGGTCGGCCGGGACGTGCTGCTCGACGCGATCAGCGGCCGGGGCGACGCCGCTCTCGACCTGCTGCGCCTGGAGACGTCGCGGCTGCGCGAGAGCGACCTGCGGCGCATCGAGCTGCTGCGCCACAAGAACGACCGGCTCGTGGCCGCGAACCGGAAGCTGCATCGCGAGAACTCGCGACTGCGGGCGGAGGTGGACGACACCCGGGGGCTCGAGCGGTTCCTGGGTCGTTCCACGGGTGCTCGCGAGGTCAGGGAAGCCGTGCGCCGTGCGGCGCGCAGCGACCTTCCCGTGCTCGTCCAGGGCGAGACCGGGACCGGCAAGGAGCTGCTGGCGCGAGCGCTGCACCACGGCAGCGATGCCGCCCAGGGCGCCTTCGTCGCGGTGAACTGCGGGCTGTTCTCGGAGACGCTGCTCGAGAGCGAGCTCTTCGGCCACGCGCGCGGCGCGTTCACCGGCGCCTCGGTGGCTCGCCGCGGGCTGGTGGAGGCGGCCGACGGCGGGACGCTCTTCCTCGACGAGGTCGCCGACATGCCCCGCTCGCTGCAGAGCGCGCTGCTGCGCTTCCTCGAGCTGGGCGAGTTCCGCCGCCTGGGCGAGACCCGCGTGCGCCGGGCGCGCCCCCGGGTGGTGGCCGCGAGCCCCGTGGACCTCGAGGAGGCCGCGGCCGACGGCCGCTTCCGCAGCGACCTGCTCTACCGCCTCGACGTCGTGCGCATCCGCATCCCTCCCCTGCGCGAGCGCTCCGGAGACGTGCCGCTGCTCGCGGACCACGTGCTCGGCGCCGTGGCCCGGCGGCTCCGGGTCGACCCCCTGGTGCTGTCGCCGGAGGCCCTGGGCCGGCTCTGCGACCACGACTTCCCGGGCAACGTCCGCGAGCTCGAGAACGAGATCGAGCGGCTCTACGTCGCCCTCGAGCCGGGCTCCCGGGTGGAGCCCGGGGACCTGTCGCCCCGCCTCGTGCGTCGCGCCCCCGGCCTTCCCGGCAGCTACGCCGACGCGGTGCGCAGCTTCAAGATCGAGCTGCTCCGCAGCGCGCTGAGCGAGGCGGAGGGCAACCGGGCCCAGGCGGCCCGGCGGCTCGGGCTCCACCGCTCCAACCTCACCCGCATGCTCCGGGAGCTCGGCGTCGAAGAGGCGCCCCCTCGGCGCGCGAAGCCCGGTTCGTGAAGGCCGCCGCGCCCGCCGCGTCGAGGAGCCCTTCGATGGAGGACACGTCGGACCCCGGGGCCGCGGAGGCGTGGACGGCCGAGCGTCGCAGCGCCGTGGTCCTCCGGATCCTGCGCCGCGACGAGTCCATCGAGCACGTCGCCGGCGACGTCGGGATCAGCACCGCCGAGGCCGAGCGCTGGACCCGGCGCTTCGTCGAGGCGGGCCAGGAGGCCCTGGGGCACCGGTCGATGCCCGCCTACGAGCGCATCCGGGAGCTCGAGCGCAAGCTCGGCGAGATGGCGCTCGAGATGGACCGCCTGCGCAAGAGGCTGAATCCGGTCTAGTCTCTGGGGCGAAGGGACCCGCTGGGGCCGGATGGCACATCCGGCGCGAAGGCGGGTGCGAGCCGGATGGCCTCGGGAGCTCCAGCGGCGCCGGGGGCGCGCTGAAAGCGGCGCGCCCGGGTGGCACGGTGGGTGCATGCCCGAAGCCCGACTGGAGTCGGATGATGCCCGAGTCCCCGCGAGCGGGTGCGCTTCGTACCGTGGCCGACCTGATGCGCCGCCACTTCATCGCCCTCTCGCCTCAGGACCCGCTCCCCGACGCCGAGCAGAAGATGCGCATGGCTCGCGTGCGCAGCCTGCCGGTGCTCTCGGACGGCCACCTCCTCGGACTCGCCCAGCACCGCGACGTCGTGAACGGGCTGATGGATGCGGCCCGGGAGTCGACCTCCGCCGCCGCGCGGCGCGTGGGCGAGGTGATGGTCCCGCCGGCCGACCGGGTCGCGCCCGGGGCCCCGCTCTCCCAGGCGGCGGCACGACTGTGCGCCCTCCAGAGCGGGTTCCTCCCGGTGGTCGAGCCGTCGCCCGACGGCGACCGCATGCTCGGCGTCGTCACCGAGGCCGACCTGCTGCGCGCCGCCTGGCAGCTCCTGCGGAGCTAGGAGGCTGACCCGAGAGGGTCAGCCGACGACGCGAGAGATTCCGCGAAGCGGAATCTCGGCTGGCCGAGCGAGCCCTCCGGGCTCGCTCGGCGGCGGGAGCCGACCCATCCTGGGTCGCTAGTCGGCGTCCGGCGCGGAGTCTCCGGTGTGGGGCCGGGGCAGCTCCGGGACGTCGTCGGCGTCGTGGACCAGGCGCTGGGCCGGGCCCTCCCAGTCGTCGAAGGCACCGCTGCGCACCGCGTGGATCACCAGCGCCAGCAGCGAGACGGCGACCAGCAGCGAGACCGGGATCGTGACCCACAGGAAGCTCACGTGCGGGGCCTCCAGCGCAGCAGCCGGATCGCGTTGCCGGTGACCACCACCGAGGAGAGGCTCATGGCGAGGGCGGCGCCCAGCGGGCCCAGCACGCCGCTCGCCGCCAGCGGGATCGCGAGCACGTTGTAGGCGAGGGCCAGGGCGAGGTTCTCGCGGATCCGGCGCAGCGCGCTGCGGGAGAGCTCCAGCAGGTCGGCCACGGCGCCGAGGCGCGGCGCCCGGACGACCGCGTCGGCGGCGTGCAGCGCCACGTCGGAGCCTCCCGCCATGGCGACGCCCACGTCCCCCGCCGCCAGGGCGGCGGCGTCGTTGATGCCGTCGCCGGCGACGAGCACGCGGCGTCCGGCGCCGCGCAGGGCCCCCACGCGCTCCACCTTCGCCTCCGGGCCGACGGCCGCGCGGAACGTCGCCACCCCGGCGCGCCCGGCCGCCAGGGCCACGGCCCCGGGCTGGTCGCCGCTCAGCAGCTCGACGTCGAGGCCGAGAGCGCCCACCCGCGAGACCGCCTCGGCGGCGTCGGGGCGCGGCGGGTCCGAGAGCGCGACGAAGCCCAGCGCCTCGGAGCCCTCGGACACCCACGCCAGCGAGAGCCCGCTCTCGGCCACCTGCTTGGCCCGCTCGCGCAGGCCGTGGCCGACGTGCACGTCCTCCTCCTCGAGCCAGGCGAGGGCCCCGACGCGCAGCCGCGAGTCGCCCTCCCCCGCCTCGACGCCCCGGCCCGGGAGCGTGCGCCGGGGCTTGCGCTCGCCGGCCGCGAGGCCGCGCGCCTCGAGGGCGCGGCGGATGGCGGCCGCGATGGGGTGGATGGACGCGCCTTCGGCGGCCGCCGCGAGCGCCAGCACCCGGTCCGCCTCGTCGCCCTCGGCGGCAACCACGTGCTCGACGGCGAGGCGTCCCTCGGAGAGCGTCCCGGTCTTGTCGAGCACCACGGCGTCCACCGTCGCGCAGCGCTCCAGTGCGTCGCCGCGCTTCACCAGGATCCCCAGGGAGGCGGCGCGGCCGATGGCGGCGGTCACCGCCGCCGGCGTCGCGAGGCCGAGCGCGCAGGGGCAGGCCACGATCAGCACCGCCGCCGCCGTGAGGGCGATCTCGAGGGGCGCCTGGCCGAGGGCCGCCCCGAGCGCCGCCGTCCCGGCCGCGATCACGACCACCGTGGGAGCGAACACGGCGGCCACGCGGTCCGCCAGGCGCTGGATCCGCGGGCGCTCCGCCTGGGCGCGCTCGAGGAGCGCGGCCATGCGCGCCAGGGTGCCGCCGGCGACGGGCTGGGTCACCTCGATCTCGATCTCGCCCAGCAGGTTGCGCGTGCCGCCCGTGACGGCGTCGCCCTCGCGGCGCAGCACGGCCAGGGACTCCCCCGTGAGCAGGGACTCGTCGAGCTCCGTCTCCCCGTGGATCACGCGGCCGTCGGCGGGCACGCTCTGGCCGGCGGGCACCCGCACCCGGTCGCCGCGCACCAGGGCCTCGGCGGGGACCTCCTCGAAGGCGTCGCCCCGGCGGCGCAGCGCCGTCGGCGGCTGCATGGCGGCGAGCCGGTCCACCGCCCCCGCCGCGCGCGCCCGCGCGCGGCGCTCGAGGGTGCGGCCCAGCAGCACCAGGAACACGATCATGGCCGCGGAGTCCACGAACACCTCGTCGCTGCCCGCGCGGGTCGCGGCCACGCTCGCCAGGAAGGCGACGCTGGTGCCCAGCACCACGGGCACGTCCATGGGGATCGCGCCACGGCGCAGCCCCGAGATGGCGCCGCGCCAGAAGGGCAGCGCGCACCAGCTGACGGCCGGCAGCGACAGGGCCACGGCGAGCCAGCGCAGGGCGGTGCGCGTCTCCGCCGCGATGCCCTCGTAGGCGCCGATGTAGAGCGCGCCGGCCACCACCATCACGTTGCCGGCCAGGAAGGCGGCCACCAGCAGCCGCACCAGGGCCTGGCGGGCCTCGAGAGCGGCGGGCCGATCGAGGCTCGCCGGGTCGTAGGGCGTGGCCTCGTAGCCCAGGGCCGCGACGGCGGCGACGATCCGCTCGGCGTCGGTGGAGCCGGGGTCGAAGCGCACCAGGGCGCGGGCCGTCGTGTAGTTGACCGCGGCCTCCACCACCCCGGGCGCCTCGCGCAGGGTCTCCTCCACCCGGTGCACGCAGCCGGCGCAGCGGAGCCCGTCGAGGAACAGCCCGGTCTCCACGGCGGCGCTCACCGGGCGCCTCCCAGGGCGAAGACGCGCTGCACGCGCTCCTCGCCCACCGCCGCCGTGGCGATCAGGCGCCAGCGGCCGGGCCGCGGCAGGGGCACCCAGCCCGCGAAGGCTTCGCCCTCGGGCTCGAGGGCGAAGTCCGCATCGAAGCCACCCTCGGCCGGGCGCTCCCGGCGAACCACGACCGAGTCCACGGCGGGTCGTCCGCCCCCGGCGTCGCGCACCGCGACCTCCACCCGCACGCCTCCATCCTCGGCCCGGGTGCCCAGGGAGAGCTCGTAGCCCAGGTCCGCGGCGCGCTGCCGGGCGCGCAGCTCCTGGTTGAGGCGCAGGCCGGCGAGGTAGGCGTCGTCCACCACCTCGGGGTCCGGGTTCGTCGCGGCGATGTTCCAGAAGAGCAGGCAGGCCCCGATCATCATCGCGAGCAGGCCGCCCACGGCCAGGGGCCAGGGCTCGATGCGTCGTTCAGCGTCCACCGGTGACTCCCATGCTGAGGAAGCGCGTCCTGCGAACGATGCGCCGCTCGGCGTCGTCCTCGCGCTCCAGGATGAACTGGATCTCGGGCGTGGCGGGAGGAGCGGCGGCGCCCTCCCCGGCGCCCTGGGCGACCACGAAGACGCTCGTCTCGACGGCGCTGGTCGCCTCCACGGTGATGGGGTTCACGCCGGCCAGCAGGTCGTAGCCCTCCTCGGCCAGGCGGATCCGGAACCGGTGCGCCTCGCGGTCGCGGTTCTGGATGTGGAGCGTGAAGGAGTTCCCCACCCGTCCGTCGGCGAGGGTCGCCGAGAGGGCGCTGCGGTTGCGGGCCACGTGCAGGTCCATGGGCTCGCGCGCCCCGACGAGGGCCACGAAGCCCACCACCACCGCCGCCAGCATGGCCCCGTAGGCCAGCACCCGCGGGCGCAGGATGCGGATCTCGCGCTCCCGCTCCAGGCCCACCAGGGAGCGATAGGCGATCAGGTCCGGAGCGCGACCGAGCTTCGCCATCACGCCGTTGCAGGCGTCGATGCACTGCGTGCAGGCGATGCACTCGAGCTGCAGGCCCTCGCGGATGTCGATGTCCGTCGGGCACACGGCCACGCACAGGCCGCAGTCGACGCAGTCGCCCTCGGCCTTGCCCCGCTTGCCCCGGGGCTCGCCGCGCCGGGCGTCGTAGCCCACAACGAGGCTGTCGCGGTCCATGAGCACGCCCTGGAAGCGGGCGTAGGGGCACAGGTACTTGCAGAAGGTCTGCTTCAGGAACACGAAGTCGAAGTAGGCGAGCCCGGCGGTGACGAGGAGGAAGCCGAGGGCCGTGGGGTAGAGGCGCCCGTTCACCACGGCCTGCTCGACCAGGTCGTAGGGCGAGTGGAAGTAGCCCACCAGGTGGAAGCCGATCGCCAGGGAGAGCGCGATCCAGACGCCGTGGGTGGCGACCTTGCGCCAGGCCGCCACCCGCTTCGGCGGGCGGCTTCCCTTCCAGCCCTGGATGCGCCGCGCGACGGCGGCGAACAGGTCCGTGAAGACGGTCTGGGGACAGGCCCAGCCGCACCACAGGCGGCCGAACAGCGCCGTGAAGAAGAACAGCGCCAGCGCGGCGCCGATCACCAGCAGCCACAGGAAGAACAGCTCCTGGGGGAAGATCACCAGGCCGAAGACGTGGAACTTCCGCGCCGGGATGTCGAGCAGGATCAGGTGCTCGCCCCCGATGCGGATCCAGGGGATCGCGAAGAGGACGCCGATCAGGATCCAGTTGGCCCACCAGCGCAGGCTCCGGAACGTCCCGCGAACCGGTCTGGCTCTCAGCACGCGTTCTCAGCTCCCGGGCGTCCAGCCCTCGGGCGCTCCCACTCCGGCCTCGTCGCTCTGGGGCAGGGTCTCCATGTAGGCGAGCACCTTCCAGATCTTCTCGGTGCCGAGGGTCGGGCCCCAGGGCGGCATGCCCAGGGGGCGACCCTCGGTGAGCGTCTCGAACAGGGCCTCGTCGGTGCGCCCGTACTTCCAGTAGGGATCCACCAGGCTCGGGCCGACCAGGCCGCTCCCGTCGGGCTTGTGGCAGGCCGCGCAGGTGGTCACCCACAGATCCTGGCCGGCCGCGATGGCGGCGGCGTCCCCACGGTAGGGGTTCTCGGTGGGCATGGCCCTGCGCACCTCGGCGTAGACGGCCTCGGCGCGCTCGACCTCGGCGGACCACTGCCCGGCCGAGGACCAGCCCCCGAAGATGTAGTACGGGATGTAGATCAACGAGAAGACGATGGTCCCGATGAAGGTCACGTTGAACCACAGCGGGATCTTGTTGTCCTCCTCCGCGATGCCGTCCTTCAGCGGGCCCTCGGGCCGGGGATACTCGGCGATCTCGTGCGGATCCGTCGTCACCCTTCGTCCTCCTCGAGCATGCGGCGGGCGGGCGCCTCGAGCCGCTCCTTCTGAGACGGGCGGAACAGCCAGACCGCGATGCCCACCAGCGCGGCGGCCAGCGCGGCGAGCCGCGCGAACTTGTAGAGCGAGCTCCAGTCCTCCATCAGCGGCCCCCCGCCGGCGCCGATGCGGTGCCGGCGGTGGCGACGGGCGGGGCCTGGCGGTGGCGGCCCAGGGACTGCAGGTAGGCGATGATCGCCACCCCCTCGCTGCGGGCCTGCACCTCGTCGAGGCTGATCCCGTCCTTGCGCAGCGAGGCCGCGATGGTGGCCGCCTGGGCCATGGCGTCCTCCACGGCGCCCTCGACCTCGGCGTCGGAGTACGGGTGGCCGAGGGTGCGCAGCACCTCGAGGCGCCGTCGCGTGAGCGAGGTGTCGAGCTCGCGGTTCAGCAGGAACGCGAAGTCCGGCATGTTCGAGCGCGGCTCGATGTTGCGCGGGTTCTCGAAGTGGAGCCAGTGCCAGGAGTCCGGGTACTTGCCCCCCACCCGGTGCAGGTCCGGGCCGGTGCGCCGCGAGCCCCACAGGAAGGGCCGGTCGTAGACGCTCTCGCCGGCCACGGAGAAGGGCCCGTAGCGGTCCGTCTCGGACTTGAGGGGCCGCACCTGCTGGCTGTGGCAGGTGTTGCAGCCCTCGCGGATGTAGATGTCCCGACCCTCGACCTCGAGGGCGCTGTAGGGCCGCATCCCCTCGATGGGCTCGATGGTGCCCTGGAGGAAGAACGGCGGGATCACCAGCGCGATGCCTCCCACGATCACCGCGAGGAAGGTCAGCACCGAGAAGGTGATCCACTTGCCCTCCAGGGGCTTGTGCCACTCGTACGCCATCTCACTTGCCTCCCGCGGCGACGGGCGCGGCGGACACCGGCGGTGCCGGAGCCGGGACCGCGCTGCTTCCCTGCCGGATCGTCATCAGCACGTTGTAGAACATGATGAACGCGCCCGAGAGGAAGACCGCCCCTCCCCCGGCACGGACGACGTCGTAGATGCGGATCGCCGAGACCGTCTCGATGAAGCTGTAGGCGAGGCTCCCGTCGGGGTTCACCGCGCGCCACATCAGGCCCTGGGTGACGCCCGAGATCCACATCGGGGTGACGTAGAGGATCAGGCCGAGGGTGGCGACCCAGAAGTGCACCTCGGCCAGGCGCATGCTGTAGAGCTGGGTGTGCCAGAGCCGCGGGATCATGTAGTAGAGCGTCGCGAAGCACGTGAGCGCCACCCATCCGAGGGCGCCCGAGTGCACGTGGCCGATGGTCCAGTTGGTGAAGTGCGAGAGCGAGTTCACCGTCTTCACGGCCATCATCGGGCCTTCGAAGGTGCTCATGCCGTAGAAGGTGAGCCCCACGACGAACATCTTCAGGAAGGGGTCCGTGCGCACCCGGTCCCAGGCCCCGCGCATGGTGAGCAGCCCGTTGATCATGCCGCCCCAGGAGGGCAGGATCAGCATCACCGAGAAGGCGGTGCCGAAGGTCTGGGCCCAGTCGGGCAGCGGCGAGTAGATCAGGTGGTGGGGCCCGGCCCAGATGTAGATGAAGATCAGCGACCAGAAGTGCAGGATCGAGAGCCGGTGGCTGTAGATGGGCCGGTCGATGGTCTTGGGCAGGAAGTAGTACATCAGGCCCAGGATCGGGGTGGTGAGCAGGAAGCCCACCGCGTTGTGGCCGTACCACCACTGGATGTTGGCGTCGTGGACCCCGGCGTAGAGCGAGTAGGACTTGAGCCAGGAGACGGGCATCTCCAGGTTGTTCACGATGTGGAGCATCGCGATGGTGATGACCGTCGCGACCCAGAACCAGATC
>JANQFK010000084.1 GCA_028277885.1 Myxococcota bacterium | reverse complement strand
TCCATCCAGGGCATCCCCCGTGTAAAGGATGTCCCCGGACTTCTGTAAAGCATGAACCCGGACCGGACCTATCCGCGGCCTAACAAGGCGCTGCAGCTGACGGCCAACAGCGTGTTTCAACCGAGGCTTGGTAGCCTTCTGGCGTCAATCTTGGGTGGCTCAGCGACCTTCGGCGGCGCTGTTGTCCGCAGCTGAGCGCCCAGTCCGTTAGGCGTCACACCGTGTCCCGACGAGAAAGTCTTCTTGCCCGATTCGGCGAGCTTCGAGAGCAGTTTCGGAAGGACTTGGCGCACGCTCTGAAGCCGGTAGCGGCTGGAAGCAACCCGGAGTTCTTCATCAGCCCCCGTTTCTGGGAGTTCGGCGATCGCACAACTGAGCGCCTCGGCCGACATATCGAGAGCTTTCTCCAATCAGGAGACGAGATCGTCAAGCTCGGGGAGTCGATAGGAGAGTCATTCCCCTGGGAGGTCCGCGCTCTCCACGAGGCGTGCAAGGAAGCGGCAGACCACAACAACCACCATCGCCTGGGCCCCGCGCGCTTGGCCAAGAGGCTTCTAGCGCAGCTGGAAGAGGGCGCCGCGTAACTAGGCGCTGCAGCGGACCGGGCACAGCGCGCTCCAAACTCGGGTGGTAGCGTTTGGCCATGTGCCTGGGCGCTTCGGGCCACCACGGTGGCGGCCCGGCCGCTGGGCGCCAGGTCCGTTAGGCGTCACGCGCAAGTGGGCAGATGAAGAAGTTCGTTGCACCGATCCTCATTCTTGTAGTCCTAGCCGCTGCTCTCGTGGGCATTGGTTGGCTCGCGATGCTCGGAATCCAGGCTGGTGTCGCTTGGGTCCTCTCCCAAGAATCCCAGATCGCGGCCGCGATCATCGCCACCTCTGGACCCCTTCTCGCGGGAGTGCTCGCCTACGTCATTGGTCAACAGCGAAGTAAATCTCGCGAGATCGCCGAAGCCCACCGTCCGAACAAGGTCGAGCTCTACAACGAGTTCCTTACCCAAATGATTCAGTTTCTCCACAGGCACCGCGAACGCGCAGTTCCCGAGGATCCGAACGCGGACCCAGAATTGGTTCAGTTCTACACCTCATTCACCAAGAATCTGATGCTCTGGGGGTCACCAGGTGTGATCGGCGCTTGGTCGAAGTTTCGAACCCCGAGCAAGGACGGAGGCGTTGATACCCTTCTTCGATTCGACGACCTGATTCGCTCGATACGGCGGGATCTCGGCCATAGGAACTGGATGCTCCAACGCGGGGAGCTCGTAAAACTGATCCTTTCAGACCCCCAGAATGTCGATTCCGTTCTGAGAAGCTAGGTGTGCCGCCCAACGAGGCGCTGCCGCGGACCGGGCACTGCGCGCTCCAAATTCGGGTGGTAGCGTCTGGCCATGCACCTGGGCTCTCCGGGCCACCACGGCGGCGGCCCGGCCGCCTGGCGCTAGGCCCGTTGGGCGGCAGAAGCATGTCCGAGTATCCCGCAATCGTCGTCGCGATCTGGAAGGACGATCTCGAGCGCGTCCGGCAGCTCTCCGGAACGCCCGACGTTCTCGATCCGGACGGTCGCACGCCACTCATCGCTGCGGCGATCGACTCGAAGTTGGAAGCCGCCAGGATTCTCATCGCAGCCGGCGCGGACGTGGACTTCCAGGACCCGGGCGGATGGTCGGCTCTCCATTTCGCCGCGCAATCCGGCTCGGCTGAGATGGTCCGCCTCCTGCTCGACGCGAGCGCAACGGTGGATCCAAGGGACAGCGACGGGAATACGCCCCTCTGGCGTGCCACCTTCGAGTCTCGCGGTGAGGGCCGTCTGATTCGACTCCTCCTCGAGCACGGGGCCGACCCCAACCGGGAGAACGATTCGGGTGTGAGTCCAGCAGGCCTCGCCCGGAGCATCGCGAACTTCGACGTTGCCCAATTCTTTCCGGAGGTTGCCAAGTGAGGCCCGCCGTCCGGCCAGGCGCTGCAGCGGCCCGGGCACGGCGCGCTCCAGGTCCTGGTGGTAGCGTCTGGCCATGCAGCTGGGCGCTTCGGGCCGCCACGGCGGCGGCCCGGGTCCCTGATCGCAAGGTCCGATAGGGGCAGCGAGTGGGTACCGGTCGACTGAATCTGACCACTGCCGTCCGAGCCGCCGTCGCCATCGCCGCGGGAACGGCTGCCTGGTACCTCACCCTCGGCGGCTCGATGGCGCTGCTCCGCGAGGTCTGGCCCGCCTACGACGCGGCGTACCCGGACCGGGCCTATACCCTCCCGATGCTCCTCGTTCGACTGGTGGTGTTCTCGGGGGTCATCGCCGCGACGAGCGCAACCGCCGCCCTCGTTGCCCGGGACGAGCGACTCTCGTGGTTCGCAGGTCTCGCGATCCTTGCGTTCTCCATTCCGCCTCACCTCTACCCCGGCCACGTCTGGGAGGAGTACCCTGCCTGGTACCACCTCTGGTATCTCGCCTCCATCCTGCCCATCGCGCTCGTCGCGGGTCGGCTCGGTCGCCGATGGTTCGCCCGCGCGCCAGCTCCCGTCGCCGCCTGACCGGGCCCTGCAGCGGAAGGGTACGTCTCGCCGCGGTCGAGCCGTGGTACCGTTTGGCGCGTCGGCAGGCCCGCCGCGGAGCGCCGGTCCGTCGGGCGGCAGCTCGGTGAGCCATGACCAGGCCCGCACTCGTTCCCGAGCTCTACGTCTCCGATCTGGGCGCCAGCCTCGACTTCTACGTCGGCGCCCTGGGATTCCGCGTCGAGTACGACCGGCCGGAGGAGAGGTTCGCTGCGCTCAGCCTCGGCGCCGCACACCTCATGCTCGAACAGGCTCCCTCCCTACGCCGTGCCACGGCCGAGGAGCTCTCGGGCGGCCAGTGGCGAACCGCGGATCTCGAGAAGCCCTTCGGCAGGGGCATGAACCTCGAGATTCAGGTGCCCGACGTCGACGCAATCGATTCGAGACTCAAGGATCGCGGCTACCCCTGCCTTCTCGAGGTTCACGAACGGTCCTACCGCGTCGGCGCCGGGAGGCGGGCGGTGCGTCAGCTCCTCGTTGCGGACCCGGACGGCTATCTGGTCCGCCTCTCCGAGCCGAGATCCTAGGTCTGCCGCCCAATCCGACGCTTGCAGCGGATGCCGCTCCCGCTGCGGGTCTGGTGATATCCTGGCAGGCGGAACGATGATCTTCGGTGGCTGCTCCTGTGGAGACGTTCGCTCCACGATTCGCCGGGCTCCGGGGCGGATCGTGAACTTCCATTGCACGCTGCGCTTCGTCTTTCCCCGACGTGGTACCCCGATCGCGTGTAGGGTTTCCCACGAGCCGGAGCCGATCGAGGCCACCGTCGGAAGCCTGGAGCAGGTTGCCGGATTCGAGCCCAACGCAGCGGTTCACGTCGGGTCTCGGCTCTTGGAGGACGAGAACGATGCCTGAATCGGGTGAGCTCCGCATCGTGGCGTACGAGCCGCGTCACGCCGAAGCGTTTCGAGACCTCAATCTCGCATGGATCGAGGAGTACTTCGAGGTCGAGGATCTCGATCGTCGCCAGCTCCTCGACCCGGAGGCCTCCATCCTGCGTCCGGGTGGGGCAATCTTCGTTGCCGAGTCCCCGGAAGGCGTGCTCGGAGTCTGCGCTCTCGTCTACGAGGCGCCCGGAAGGTTCGAGGTCTCGAAGATGGCCGTTCGGAAGGACGTCCGCGGTCGCGGGGTCGGCCGGCGCCTCCTGGGCGAGGTCATCGCGGGTGCCCGCAGGCTGGGTGCCGAGGAGCTCTCCATCGTATCCAACACCGTGCTCGAGACCGCCCTGCATCTGTATCGTGCGTTCGGGTTCGTCGAGAGGGCGTGCCCGCAAGACGACCGCTACGCCCGCTGCAACGTCGCCCTCGAGCTTCGCCTCTAGAGCTCCCGGGCCAGGCGCTGCGGCGGATCGGGGCACGGCGCGATCCGGCTCCTGGTGGTAGCGTCTGGCGATGCGCCCGGCCGCTCCGGGTCACCAGGGCGGCGGCCCGGCCGCCGAGCGCCAGGTCGGTCGCACCGCGGAAGCGAGATGAGGTTCTGGGAAGCGCTCTTCGCCATCTGCCTCGCCGCGGGCGGGGTCCCATTCGCCCTCTTCCGGAGGGTGCCGGCGACCCCGGTGGCCGTCGCCCTGCTGCTCGGTGGGATCGCGGTGCTGGGCGCCGCGTTCCTGCTCATCGAGTCCGGCGAGGTCGTCGTGCTCCGCACCTCGGGGGGCGAGCTCCTCGCCCGGCTCTGGGTCGTCGACCACGACGGCGATCCCTGGATCGGGAAGATGGACCCCTCCGAGGCCCGCTGGGTCGAGCGTCTCCGTGCCGAGGAGACGGCCCAGCTCGTGCGGGGCGGGCGGGCGCAGTGCCGGAGGCCGGTGTTCGTGGAGGACGCGAAGGTCCGAATGGAGCTCTTCTCCCTCTTCATGGAGAAGTACGACACCCCGCTCTACGGAGCCCGGCTGCTGGGCTTCCTCTTCGGAGGGGATCCCGACCCGATGCAGGCCGCAGAGTCGGCCGTGTTGGTGCGCCTCGAGCCCTGCCTGCCGGCCCGCTGAGCAGCGGTCGCATTCGCTCCAGACGCCGCCGCCGCCCCCGACCGGCCCGATCCGTGGTAGCTTGCCGCCAGCGGCGCCAGGCGCTTGGGCCCCTGGCAGTCGGCGGGCCCTGCACTCGCGCGCCCCATCCTTCAGGCGGCGAAATCCACCATGAGGCGCTGGGCGAAGGGCTTCGGGATCCTCCTCGGAATCTTCCTGCTGCTCAACTTCGAAGACGAGCCGGCAGCGCCCTCAGTGCGACAGCAGGAACGCGATCAGGTTCTCCCGGTCCGCCACCGAGAGCGACTCGTTGCAGGTGAAGTCGTGGCCGGCGTCGCTGTAGGGGGCCTCGGAGAGCGGGATGGTGGGACGGTCGCCGTTCAGGCAGAAGAGGTCCTCGAGGGAGTCCACGGAGCCGTTGTGGAGGAACACCTTCTGGGTCCACATGCCCACCAGCCGCGGTGACTTGAGCGCGTAGGTGAGCTCCGGGTCGTCGCCGGAGCGGTCCGGGTCCATCCAGTACTTCATCTCCGGGTCGGTCCCGATCTCCTCGTAGTCGTAGTAGCGGGTGCCGCTGCCGCGCGGCCCGTAGTGGCAGGCGATGCAGCCCGCCTCCTCGAAGAGCCGCGCGCCCTCGGCGACGGCGGCCGGGTCCGGCGGGTTCGGGTTCTCCGGGGCGCGCAGGGTGTAGACGTAGTCGGCCAGCGGCGCGAGGCGGTCGGGCGTCCAGGTGTCGAGGTCGGCGTCGAAGGCGGCGACGAAGCCCTCGACGAAGTTCTGGAGGTCGGTGGCCACGCCGGTCCAGGCGAGCAGCGCGTTGGGCATGCCGGCGGCCGCGACCTCGGCGCCGTCGGGGATGCCCCAGATCGGGCTGATCTTGCTGATGGTGTGGATGCCGTCCTCGGGCGCCGGCGCCATCAGGAAGTCCTGGGTGCCGGGCTTCCAGCTCACCCAGGCGCGGTGCTGGTCCGGCGTGGTGGGCGGCGCGCCGCCGGGGATGCTGGCCAGGGGGAAGACGATCCCGAGCAGCCGCTGGGGCTCCGCCGGGTCCGCGTTGAAGCGCTCGACCATCGACGCCACCGCGGCCACGGCCTCGGGCGCGAAGCCGTCGTTGCCGAAGCGCAGCGCCTCGAAGGGGAAGATGGTGTTCACGACCAGCAGCTGGCCGTAGTCGTAGTCGTGGTTGGGCGCGCCCACCGCGTAGCGGCCGTCGGGCAGCTGGCCGAAGTGGCAGCTCGCGCAGCCGAAGGCGAGGGAGGGGATGCCGGGCGCCAGCTCGACGGAGGGCACCAGGCCGAGGGGCAGCCGGTCGGGGTGGGTGGGGTCCGGGATCATGCCCAGCGCCGAGAAGCCCTCGCCCACCTCCGGGTAGTTGTCCGCCAGGTACTGGGCCAGGGTCTGGGGGATGCCCGGCATGTCGAAGCTGCCGAAGAAGAAGAGCTCCTTGCCGCACAGCAGGCGCATGCGCGTGGTGGCGGTGCCGGCGTCCACCGCGTCCCAGTAGGCGTCGCAGGAGCCGGGCAGGGTGCCGTTCTCGAGCACCTCGAGCAGGTCCGCCGAGACGTTCACCAGGCCCTCGCCGACGTCGGGCTGGGCGGCGAAGGGCTCGGCGCCCTGCCAGGGGAAGCTGCACTGGGCGGAGAGGGCGATGAAGGCGGCGGCGATGGCGGCAGCGATGGAGTCGTTCACGGAGATCCTCCGGTTCGGTGGGAGCCCCGAGACCGTATCACGGCCGGCGCACTCCGGACTTGCCCCCCCGTCGGGCCTGGGCGAGCCTCGCTCGCCCGGCCTCGGGCCGGTCGGGAGGCGATGTGAGCGGAGCGTCGGGCGCTCGGAGCGGGATCCTGCCCCTGCTGGCCTCGGCCGTGCTGGGGGCGGCGGTCGGCGGCTCCGGGGTCTGGCTGGCGATGCGTCCGTCCCCGGAGGCCGCGCCCTCCGAGGCGGCCCCGCCCCGGTACGCCCAGGTACCGGCGCCGCGGCTGGAGCCCCCGCCTGCCCCGCCCGCCCCGCCGCCGCGTCGGGCCGTCCAGCTCGAGCCGGTCCGGGATGCGGAGCCGGCGCCGCGGCCGGAGCGGGCGCCGCCGGACCCGCTCGAGCGCTTCCGCGAGCGGGCGGCGCGCTGGCAGAGCTACGAGGACTCCGACGACGAGGAGACCGAGGAGCCCGAGCCGCTCCCGCCCCTGGCCCGGGAGTTCCTGAACGACCGCACCCGCGCCGCCGCGCTGGCGTTCGTGGACGCCGCCGACTTCGCCCTCGAGGCCTTCGGCACCGAGGCCGAGGAGGATGCGCTGCGCGAGCTGAGCACGCGCCGCCGCAACGCCACCTACTACGCGACGCCCGAGCTGAAGGCGCCGGTGAAGCGCTTCTACGAGGCCACGAAGGCCTACCGGGCCGGCGACGAGGCCGACCTCGAGTGGCGCCAGGCGCGCAGCGAGCTGCTCGACGCCATCGACGCGGTCTTCCACTACTAGCTTCGCGAGCCGGCGCGCCTCAGTCGCGGATCAGGTCGAGCAGCACGTCGAGGGCGGGCCACAGGTCGTCCTCGGGAACGTTCAGCGCCGGGAAGAGCCGCATCACGTTGCCCGCGGTGACGTTCACCAGCACGCCCTTCTCGATGGCGCGGGTCGGCAGCTGGGCGGCGCGCTCGGCGTCGCACAGCTCGAGGCCGAGCAGGAGCCCGCGCCCGCGCACCTCCCGCGCCAGCTCGGGATGCTGCTCGGCGAAGCCGCGCAGCCGCTGCTCGACGCGCGCGCCGAGGCTCGCGGCCCGCTCCACGAGCTTCTCCTCGAGCACGACGCGCAGCACCGCGTTCGAGGCCGCCGCCGCCAGCGGGTTGCCCGCGTAGGTGCCGCCGTGGTCTCCCGGCGAGACCGTGTCCGCCACCTTCTCGCTGCACAGGAACGCCGCCACCGGGAAGCCGCCGCCCAGGCCCTTGCCCAGGGTCATCACGTCGGGCACCACGCCCTCGTGCTGCCAGGCGAACATGCGTCCGGTGCGGCCGATCCCGGTCTGGATCTCGTCGAGCAGCAGCAGCGCGCCGGCGGCGTCGCAGATCTCCCGCAGCCCGGCCAGGTAGCCGGGCGAGGGCACGTGGACGCCGCCTTCCCCCTGCACGGGCTCCACCACGAAGGCGGCGGTCTCCCCGTCCACGGCGTCGCGCGCGGCGTCGAGGTCGTCGAAGGGGATCACGCAGGGCTCACGGAGCAGCGGCGCGTAGGGCTCGCGGTGCTTCGCCTGCCCGATCACCTGGAGGGCGCCCAGGGTGCGGCCGTGGAAGGAGTTGCGGGTGGAGACGAACTTGCGCCGCCCCGTGGCGCGGTGGGCGAGCTTGAGGGCGCCCTCCATGGCCTCGGTGCCGGAGCTCAGCAGGAAGCTGCGGGTGATCTCCGGCGGCGTGAGCTCGGCGAGCCGGTCCACCAGGTCGAGCTGGGGGAGGGTGTAGAAGAGGTTGGTGGTCTGCATCAGGCGGCCGGCCTGCTCGCGGATCGCTTCCACCAGCGCGGGGTGGCAGTGCCCGACGGAGCAGACCCCCCAGCCCGAGGTGAGGTCCACGTACTCGCGGCCGTCCACGTCGCGCACCCGGGAGCCGCGGCCCTCGACCAGGGCCACGGGCAGGCGCCGCACCACGGGCAGGAAGTGCTCCGCCTCGCGGTGGCGCAGGGCTTCGAAGGGCGACTCGGGGGGCACGGGACCTCCGGGGACCCCGCGGAGCTTCGATGCTCGGCGCCCCGCCGTCAAGCGGCGCGGCCGGCGCGGGAGCGCCGCTGGCGACCGGCGCCCGGGCTCCCCTACCCTCGCCGGCCCCGCGCCCGGAGGGGCCCGTGCCCGAGCCGACCGCCGACGTGATCTTCCTCGAGGGCATCCAGATCCCCGCCGCGCTGGGCGTCACCGCCGCCGAGCGCCGCATGCGCCGCCCCGTCACCCTCGACATCCAGGTCGAGCGGGACCTCGCGAAGGCGGGCCGCAGCGACGGCATCCGCCACACCATCAACTACAAGCGCATCTTCGACATCGCCGAGGACGTGGCGGGCAACCAGGAGCACAAGCTGGTGGAGGCCCTGGGCCAGCGCATCGCCGACGCGGTGCTGGAGAAGTTCGACGTGGACGCCGTCACCATCCACGTGCGCAAGCCCAAGCCCATCGCCGGCGTGCTCGACTACGCGGGGATCCGCATCCGCCGCAGCCGCGACGCCCGCTAGGGCGGGGCGCCGGCCGTGCCCCCGGACCTCTCGACGGCGCGTCGCATCCTCGCCGTCCAGCCCCACTACGACGACAACGACATCGCGGCGGGCGGGACCCTGGCGGCGCTCCACGACGCGGGGGCGGAGATCCACTACCTGACCGTCACCGACGACCTGGTCGGCGTGCTCGACGCCTCGCTCCCCGACGCCGAGGCCCGCGCGCGGCTGCGCGCCGAGCAGGAGGTGGCCGGGGCGGCGATCGGCGTCGCGGGCCACTACTGGCTCGACTACCCCGACGCCGGCGACTGGAGCCAGCACGAGCTGCGCCGCGAGGTGGTCCGCCACGTGCGCATGCTGCGGCCCGACTTCCTGTTCAGCGTGGATCCCTGGCTCCCCACCGAGGCCCACGGCGACCACCTGAAGACCGGCCGCGCCGTGACCGAGGCCGCCCTGCTGCACCGCTTCCCGCGCCTCGCCACGGACCCGGAGGTGGACGCCGACTGGGCGCTCGGGGAGCCCCACGAGCTGGTGGGCGTGGCGCTCTACTTCACCGCGGAGCCGAACACGGTGTGGGACGTGTCGGCCACCCGGGAGCGCAAGCGGCGCGCCGTCGGCGCCTATGCGGCGCAGTTCGAGCCCGCGGCCCTGACCGGGCTCCAGGCGCTGCTCGAGCGCGCCGAGCGCCGCTGCGCCGAGGGGCGTGGCTTCAGCCACGGCGAGCCCCTGCGCGTGCTCTCGCCCGGGGACCTGCACTGCGCGGTGCCGCTCTGAGCCCATGGACGCCGCCGTCGGGCTCGACTTCGGCACCACCAACAGCGCGCTCGCCTGGGCGCGCCGCGAGCCCTCGCCCGCCGCCGGCGGCTCGGAGCTGGCGCGCTTCGCCTCGGACCAGGGACCCACCCCGACCTTCCGCTCGGTGCTCTACTTCGACCGCGGCGAGGACGGGCGGGCGCCGCTCACCACCTCCGCCGGCCCCGGCGCCATCGAGCGCTACCTGGCGTCCGAGGAGAAGAACGGGCGGCTCGTGCAGTCGCTGAAGTCGTTCCTCGCGAGCCGGCTGTTCCAGAGCACCCGGATCTTCGGCCGCGCCCAGCGCCTCGAGGGGCTGATCGGCGACCTGCTGCGGCCGCTGCGCGAGGAGGCCGAGGCCGGGCTCGGCGCGCCGATCCGGCGCGCGGTGGTGGGGCGCCCGGTGCGCTTCGTGAACGCCGCCGAGGCCGCCGACGAGCAGCTCGCCCTGGAGCGGCTGCGGGCCGCGCTCCACAACGCGGGCTTCCGCGACGTGGTGTTCGAGTACGAGCCCGTGGGCGCCGCCTACCACTACGAGAGCGCCCTCGATCGCGACGAGCTCATCCTGATCGCCGACTTCGGCGGCGGCACCAGCGACTTCTCCCTGCTGCGCGTGGGGCCGTCGTTCCGGGAGCCCGGGCGCCGCGTGGAGAGCATCCTCGGCAACGCCGGGGTGCCGGTGGCGGGCGACGCCTTCGACGGCAAGATCGTCCGGCACCTGGTGGCTCCGCGCCTGGGTCGGGGCGCGGAGTTCCGCTCCTTCTTCGACCGCGTGCTGCCCGTTCCGAGCTGGATCTACGTCCACCTGGAGCGCTGGCACCACCTCTCCTTCCTGAAGTCCCCGAAGACCCTCCAGCTGCTCCTCGACCTGCGCCGCGAGGCCCTCGAGCCCGAGCGCATCGAGGCGCTCCTCCACCTCGTGGACCGCGATCTCGGCTTCCTGCTCTTCCGCGCCGTGGAGGCGGTGAAGCGCGCGCTCTCGAGCCACGAGGAGGCGCGCTTCCGCTTCGAGCACGAGGACCTCGCGATCGAGGAGCCCGTCACGCGCGCCGCCTTCGAGGGCTGGATCGGCGAGGAGCTCGAAGCCATCGCGGGCTGCGTGGACGGCCTGCTGGCGGCCTCGCGGGTGGCGGCCGGCGAGGTCGACCGCGTGTTCCTCACCGGGGGCTCCTCCTTCGTGCCCGCGGTGCGGCGCATCTTCGAGGAGCGCTTCGGGGCCGAGCGCCTGCGCTTCGGCGGTGAGCTCACCTCGGTGGCGAGTGGCCTCGCCCTGCGCGCGCTGGAGGAGGAGGCGGCCTAGCCGAGCGAGCCCTCCGGGCTCGCTTTGCGGCGGAGGCCGACCCCATCCCGGGTCGGCCTCCTGGCCGGGCGCCGCTAGGAGGAGCGCTGCGCGAAGACGTCGGCGTCGACGCCGTCGGGGTTGCTCGAGCGTCGGCCGCGGTACCAGGTGCCGTCGGGCTTGCGCGTCAGCTCCACCCACTCGCCCAGGGCGGGCTCGTCGTCGCCGAGCTTCTCGCCGGCCAGCTCCTCGGTGAGGATGCGGATCACGCCCTTGTGGACCACCAGCAGGGCGGAGCGCGCCGGCGACGCCAGCAGCCGCTCCGTGCCCGCCTTCACCCGGGCGCGGAAGTCGGCGCGCCGCTCGCCGCCCGGGAACTCGAAGCCGTCGGCGCCGGAGACCCAGTCCTCGTAGAGGACCGGGTCCTGGGCCTGGATCTCCTCGCGGGTGAGGCCCTCCCAGCGGCCGAAGTGGATCTCGCGGAAGTCCGGCTCGAGCTGCACCGAGCCGTCCCGGCGCACCAGCGCGGCGCCCCGCCAGGAGCGGGCCAGTGGGCTCGCCACCACGCGGTCGAAGGGGGTGGCGCCGAGGGCCGCGGCGACCAGGCGCATCTGCTCGCGCCCCTCGGCGGAGAGGTCCACGTCCGTGCTTCCGTAGAAGCGGACGCTCGATCCGCCCTCGGTCTCGCCGTGTCGCACCAGAACGATGCGGCGCAGTGTCATGGCCCCTCCGGCGCGGCTGGCTTCCGCGCGGCCGGAGGATCGGCAACACGCGCGGCCCCGTCAATCCGGTAGACTCCCGCCGCCGTGGCCGTCGGGGCCCGGATCGGGGCCCCCGGACGGGGTCGCGGCCCACGGCTCGGGCCGGGATCGGAGCCGGAATCGGGCCACGGGGTGGCCACGGGCCCGACCGCGGGCGTGGGGGGATCGTGACGGTTCGGGGACTCTCGGTCCTGCTCTTCGTGCTGCTCGCCGTGGGTGCGAGCAGCCTGGTGTGGTGGCGCTGCGAGGGCGAGGCGCCCCGCGTGGACGCACCCGAGGCCCTGGCCGTGGGGCGCGAGGGAACCGAGGTGAAGCTCGGCTTCGCCGACGACCGCTCGGGGCTGCGCCAGGTCCGCGTCGTGCTGCGCCACGCCTCGGGCGAGGCGGTGCTGCGGGACGACCTCCACCCCGGCAGCCTGGTCTCGGGGGCGGTGCGCAAGCCCTCCCGCGAGGACGTCAGCCTCACCATCGATCCCCAGGCCCTGGGGCTTCCCGAGGGCGACGCCTTCCTCGACGCCGAGGCCGTGGACTGGTCCTGGCGCGAGTGGCTCTCGGGCAACGTGACCCGGGTGAGCGTGCCGGTGGAGATCGACCTCACGCCGCCGCGGGTCTTCGTGGAGAGCGGCCTCACCTACGTGCGCCGCGGCGGCGCGGCCGCCGTCTCCTACGAGCTCGACGCGCCGGTCGCGCGCGACGGCGTCGAGGTGGGGGACGCATTCTTCCCGGGCTTCGCCCATCCCGGCACGCCCGAGGGCTCCAGCGGCCGCCGCTTCGCGCTCTTCGCCGTGCCCCGGGACGCGTCGGAGAGCCCGCCCATCCACGTGGTCGCGGTGGACCGCGCCGGCAACCGCACCACCGCGCGCTGGGCCACCCGCGTGCAGGAGCGCTCCTTCGAGGACGTGCGCATCAACCTCGGCGAGTCCTTCCTCGAGGGCAAGGTGCCGAGCCTCGCGGGCTCCCTCGGCATCGGCGCCGCCGACCCGGTGGCGGCGTTCCAGGACATCAACACCCGCATCCGGGCCGAGAACGAGGAGCGGGTGCGCGCGGTGGTGGCCCGCGGCGGCGCCACCCGGCTGTGGGAGGGCGCCTTCCGCCAGCTGCGCAACTCCGCGGTCACCAGCCGCTTCGCCGAGCACCGCCGCTACTTCTTCCGGGACGCCCAGATCTCCGAGGCGATCCACTACGGCTACGACCTCGCGTCCACGGCGCGCGACTCGATCACCGCCAGCAACGCCGGGCGCGTGCTGTTCGCCGGCGACCTCGGCATCTACGGAAACTGCGTGATCCTCGACCACGGCCTCGGGCTCACCTCGCTCTACGCCCACCTCTCGAGCCTCGACGTCTCCGAGGGGGCCGAGGTGGCGCGGGGCGACGTCCTCGGCCTCTCCGGCACCACGGGCCTGGCCGGGGGCGACCACCTGCACTTCGCGATCCTGGTGAGCGGCGTCTACGTGGACCCGAAGGAGTGGTGGGACCCGAAGTGGGTGCGCGAGCACGTCGAGGTGCACCTCCCTCCCAAGGGCTCGTGAATCGCGGCCTCGTGAACCTCGCCGTCCAGGCGGACCTGCGCGGGCGCCTGCTGCGGCGCTACAAGCGGTTCTTCGCCGACGTGGAGACGCCGGACGGCCGCGCCCTGACCGTCCACTGCGCGAACCCGGGCAGCATGCGGGGCCTGCTGCGGGAGGGGGCGGCGGTGCGCTGCTCCACCAGCCCGAACCCCGCCCGCAAGCTGCCCCAGACCCTCGAGATGATCCGCAGCGGGCGGGTCTGGGTCGGGGTGCACACCACCCTCGCCAACCCCTTCGCCGAGGGCGTGCTGCGCAGCGGCGTGCTCGCGCCCTTCCGCGGCTACCGCGAGCTGCGCCGCGAGGTGGTGATCCCGGGCGGCTCGCGCATCGACTTCCGCTTGGATTCGCACCGCTCGAAGCCGCCGCTCTGGATCGAGGTGAAGAGCGTGACCCTCGCCGAGGGGCGCACGGCGCGCTTCCCCGACAGCGTGACCACCCGCGGCCGCAAGCACGCCGAGCGCCTGCTCGACCTGCGCCGCGCCGGCGAGCGCGCGGCGGTGCTCTTCGTGGTGCAGCGCGGCGACTGCGAGCGCGTCGAGCCCGCGGACGACATCGACCCGGACTACGGCGAGGCGCTGCGCGAGGCCGCGGCCGGCGGCGTCGAGGTGGTGGCGGTGCGGGCGCGGGTGGGCCCCTCGGGCATCCGCCTGGAGCGCCGGCTCCCGGTGCGGCTGTGAGCCGCACGGCGCTGCGTCGCGCGCTGCTGGCCTGGTACCGGCGCCAACGCCGGGACCTGCCCTGGCGCCGCACCCGGGACCCCTACGCGATCTGGCTCTCGGAGACCATGCTCCAGCAGACCCGGGTCGAGACCGTGATCCCGTACTACGAGCGCTTCCTCGAGCGCTTCCCCGACGTGGACGCCCTGGCGGACGCGGACCTCGACGACGTCCTCGGGGAGTGGGCGGGCCTGGGCTACTACTCGCGCGCCCGCAACCTGCACCGCGCGGCGCGGGTCGTCTCGGACGAGCACGGCGGCGCGCTGCCCCAGACCTGCGACGCGCTGCGCGAGCTGCCCGGCGTGGGCCGCTACACCGCCGGGGCCGTGGCCTCCATCGCCTTCGACCGCCCGGCGCCGGTGGTGGACGGCAACGTGGCGCGGGTGTTCGCGCGCCTGTTGGGGATCCGCGAGGACGTGCGCCGCAGTGCGGTGGCGAGGCGGCTCTGGGAGGAGGCCGAGGCGCTGGTCCAGGGCGCGTCGCCGGGCGACTGGAACCAGGCGCTGATGGAGCTGGGCGCCACGCTGTGCACGCCGCGGGCGCCGCGCTGCGGAGACTGCCCCGTCGCGCGGCACTGCGACGCCCACGCCCGGGGCGACGCCGAGGCGCTGCCCGTGAAGTCCCGGACCGCCGACCCGCGGCCCATGCAGGCCGTCGCCGCACTGGTGATGCGGCGCGGCCGCGCGCTCGCGGTGCGCCGCCCCGCCGAGGGCCTGCTCGGTGGGCTGTGGGACCTGCCGGGCGCGGAGCTCGCGCGCGACGAGCGCCCCGCCGCCGGGCTGCGCCGCGCCCTCGAGGAGCGCCTGGGTCTCGCCGTCGACCGGCCGCGCCGGCTCGGCGCCGTGGAGCACGTCTTCAGCCACCGCCGGCTCGAGCTCCACGTGTTCCGGGCCGAGGCGCCGGCGGGCCGCGTGCGCCGGCGCGTCTTCGACGCGCACCGCTGGCTCGCGCCCGACGCGCTGCGCGAGCTGCCCCAGAGCGCGGTCACCCGGAAGGCGCTGTCGCTGATCGCCGACCGCGGCGCCGGAGCGGCGGAGGGCGCGTGAGCCGCGCCGGCCCGCCGGTCCGCTTCGCGCTGGGCGAGGAGGGCGAGCGCATCGCGGGCCTCGCGCCGGGCATCGACCGCGCCCACCTGCGGCGCCTCGAGCGCGGCGAGATCGAGCCCGAGGGCGAGATCGACCTCCACGGCCTCGACCTGCGCGACGCCCGCTACGCGCTGCGCGCCGCACTGCGCGAGGCCCACTCCGAGGGCTTCCGCTGCGTGCGGGTGGTGCACGGCCGCGGGCTCCACTCCGAGGCCGGCCCGGTGCTCAAGCCCTCGCTCGTGGGGTGGCTCGCCGAGCAGCCCCTCGGCGCCCTCATCATGGCGTTCGCCAGCGCTCCGCCCGCTGACGGCGGGCCCGGCGCCACCTACGTGCTGCTGCGGCGCAAGCGAGAGGCCTCCTAGCGGGGAGGGGCGAGAACCCTATCCTGAGCCCGTCATGGCCAGCAGCTTCGGCACGCTCTTCCGCGTCACCACCTTCGGCGAGTCCCACGGCGGGGCCGTGGGGGTGGTGGTGGACGGCTGCCCGCCGCGACTCGAGCTCGACGTGGGCGAGATCCAGCGCGACCTCGACCGGCGCCGGCCCGGCCAGAGCCGACTCACCACGCCGCGCCAGGAGGCGGACCGGGCCGAGATCGTCTCGGGGCTGTTCGAGGGGCGCACCATCGGGTCCCCCATCGCGATCCTGGTGCGCAACCAGGACGCACGGCCCGAGGCCTACGAGCACATGAAGGACGTCTACCGTCCCTCCCACGCCGACTTCACCACCGAGGCGAAGTACGGCATCCGCAACTGGCAGGGCGGCGGGCGCGCCAGCGCGCGGGAGACCATCGGCCGCGTGGCGGCCGCCGCCATCGCGCGCAAGCTCCTGGCCCTCGAGGCCGGGGTGGAGGTGATCGCCTGGGTGCAGCAGGTGCACGAGGTGGACGCCAAGGTGGACGCCGAGAGCGTGACCCTCGCCGCCGTGGAGGCCAACGACGTGCGCTGCCCCGACGCCGACGCGGCCCGGGAGATGGAGGAGCGCATCGACGCCGCGCGCCGGCGGGGCGACTCCCTCGGCGGGGTGGTGGAGTGCGTGGCCCGCGGCGTCCCGGCGGGCCTCGGCGAGCCCGTCTTCGACAAGCTCGAGGCGGACCTGGCCCGCGGCCTGATGTCGCTCCCGGCGTCGAAGGGCTTCGAGATCGGCAGCGGCTTCGCCGGCACCCGGCTCACGGGCATCCAGCACAACGACCCCTTCGTGCCCGGCGAGGGCGGCGCGCCGCGCACCGCCTCGAACCGCTCGGGCGGCGTCCAGGGCGGCATCAGCAACGGCGAGAGCATCCAGCTGCGCGTGGCCTTCAAGCCCACCGCCACCATCTCCCAGGCCCAGGACACCGTGGACCGCGAGGGCCGCGCCGTGACCCTGGAGGCCCGCGGCCGCCACGACCCCTGCGTGCTCCCCCGCGCCGTCCCCATGGTGGAAGCCATGGTCTGCCTCGTCCTCGCCGACCACTGGCTCCGCCAGAAAGCGATCAGCTAGGCGGGGACGTTCCTTGACAAACTAACTTACTCGCCCCTTGGGGACGAAAGTAAGTTTCTCAAGGAACGTCCCCTCTACGGAAGCAGGACGAAGCCGGTGCCGAGGGCGGCGGCGGCGGCGAGGGTGGCGACGAGGGCGAGGGCGGCGTGGGCGTCGACGGCGCGGCTGCGTCCCTGCTCGAGGCGGCGGCCGAGCACCGCGGTGGCGACGAACAGGCCGAGGGTGCCCGCCGCCACCCAGGCGTGGGCGGTGTGGAAGGCGTCCCAGCCGCGCAGCCACACCGCCGAGACCGGGCCCGCCGCGAAGCCCAGCACGAGCATGGCCACCGCGGGCTTCGCGAGGCGCAGGTGGCGACGCAGGTCGTCGCGGCTGCGCGGCACGCCGAGGCGCCGCGCGCTGCGCAGGCGCAGGCCGGCGCGCAGGGTGAGGAGCGCCAGGGCCAGGGAGACGGTCATCCAGGCGGGGTGCACCCACGCCAGCCACCAGGCGAGCCCTTCGACGCCGGTGCGGTCCAGCTACTCCACCCTGTGGATCGCGTCCCCGGGCAGCCGCTCGAGGAGCGAGTCGAGTGCGCGCTGGAGGTAGCCGGCGTCCCGGGACTCGAGGGTGAGGAGCACGTGGAAGGACTCCTCCCCGACCTTGGGGTAGGAGCCCAGCATCAGCTCCGGGAACTCCTGGAGCAGCTCGTTCAGGGACTCGGCGATGTCGCTCTCGCGGCGCTTCACGAAGACGCGCTTCAGCAGGAAGGGCACGCCCTGGAAGCGCGAGCGGATCGACTCGAACTTCTTCATCAGCAGCTCGGGGATGCCCGGGAAGATGTAGACGTTCTCGAGCAGCACGACCGGGAACCACAGGTCGCCGGCGTCGATGAGCCGGGCGCCCTTGGGGATGGTGGCCATCTTGCGCTGGCTCTCGTTCAGCTCCTGGTCGAGGGCGCGCGAGATGCGCCCCACGATCGACTCGTTCACCTCGAGGGGCACCTCGAAGCCCCGGGCGATGCCCTCCATGGTGAGGTCGTCGTGGGTCGGGCCCACGCCGCCCGAGGTGAAGACGAAGTCGTAGGCGCGGCTCATGGTCCGCACCTCGCTCGCGATCACCTCGACGACGTCGGGGACGGTGAGGATGCGCTCGGTCTCGACGCCGAGATCGCGGAGCTCGCGGCACAGGTACGGCGAGTTCGAGTCGGTGACCTTTCCCGACAGGATCTCGTTGCCGATGATGAGGATGCCGGCCGTGGGCATGGCCGGAGGGTATCACGTAATCTTCCGAGGGTGAGCTTCACGATCCGCTTCGAGCCCGCACACGCCGCGCCCCGCCAGGTCGACGTGGCCGAGGGCACCACGCTGCTCGACGCCGCCCTCGCGGCGGGCCTGCCCGTCGCCCGCGCCTGCGGCGGCGACGCGCTGTGTGCACGCTGCGGCCTGGTGATCCTCGACGGTGGCGACGCCCTCTCCGGCGAGCAGGGCGAGGAGCGCGAGGCGAAGCGACGCAACCGCGTGGACCCGCGGGAGCGGCTCGCCTGCCGGGCCCGCGTGCTCGGTCCCGTTGCGGCCACGGCGGGCTACTGGTGAGCGTGGCGTCGGCGTGAAGGGCCTCGGCATCGGGATCACGGTCAACGACGAGGGTCGCGACGACCTCGCCGGCCTGCTGGCCCGCTTCCGGGAGGCCGAGGAGCTGGGCTTCCAGTCGGCCTGGACCGCCAACGTGTTCGCCATGGACGCGATGACGCTGCTCGCCCTCGCCGGCCTCGAGACCCGGCGCATCGAGCTCGGCACCGCGGTGGTGCCGACCTACTCGCGCCACCCCTTCTACATGGCCCAGCAGGCCCTCTCCACCCAGTCCGCGGCGGGCGGGCGCTTCGTGTGCGGCCTCGGCCCCAGCCACAAGGTGGTGATCGAGGACGTGCTGGGCCTCTCCTACGCGAAGCCTGCGCGCCACGTGCGCGAGTACGTCCAGGTGGTGAAGCAGCTCGTGGACACCGGGCGCTGCGAGTTCCAGGGCGAGACCTACCACGTGAACGCGAGCCTCGCCGTGCCCGGTGCGGACTCGCTCCCCGTCCTGATCGGCGCCCTCGGCCCGGTGATGCGGCGCATCGCCGGGAGCCTGTGCGAGGGCACCATCACCTGGATGGTGGGCCCGCGGACCCTCGGCGAGCACGTCGCGCCCGGCGTGCGCGCCGCCGCCGAGGAGGCGGGGCGCCCGGCGCCGCGGGTCGTGGCCGGCCTGCCCGTGGTGCTCACCGACGACCCCGCCGGCGCCCGGGAGAAGGCGTCGAAGCAGCTCGCCATGTACGGGACGCTGCCCTCCTACCGCGCCATGCTGGAGCTCGAGGGCCTGGCGTCGCCCGGCGACCTCGTGCTGGCCGGCGACGCGAAGCAGATCGAGCAGGCGATCGCGCGCCTGGCCTCCGCCGGCGCCACCGACTTCCAGGCGGTCCCGCTCCCCTACGGCCCCGAGCCCGCCGCCACGCTGCGCCGCACCCGGGAGCTCCTCGGCGAGCTGGCGCGGGCCTGAGCGCCGCCCGTGAAGCGCGCCATCGTGCTGGTGGACCACGGCAGCCGGGTCGCCGAGGCGAACGCCCAGCTCGAGGCCGTGGCGGAGCGCCTGCGCGAGCGCGTGCCCGAGCGCGTCGTGCGCATCGCCCACATGGAGCTGGCCGAGCCGAGCCTCGACCAGGCCATCGACGCCTGCGTGGCCGCCGGCGCCGAGGAGGTGGTGGTGCACCCGTACTTCCTCGGTCCCGGCCGACACAGCCGCGAGGACATCCCGCGCCTGGCGGCGGCCGCGGCGGAGCGGCACGCCGGCGTGCGGGTCCGGGTGAGCGAGCCCCTCGGCGTGCACCCGGGTCTGGTGGACGCCGTGCTCGAGCGCGTCAGCGCATGTGAAGATCGGTTCCGTAGCGGATGAGGCCGAGCCGGCGCGCCACGCCCAGCGCGGCGCGGTTCGAGAGCGCGGTGCTGTAGAGCGGGGCCTCGCCGCGGGCGCGCACGCTGCGCGCCCAGGTCGCCGTCGCGCGGGTGGCGAGGCCGCGCCCCCGGAAGCCCGGCAGGGTGGCGACGCCCGCCTCGATGGCGGGGGAGCGGCGCGCCGCCGACCAGCAGGCCGACACGACGCGCCCGCCCTCGGTGCACACGAAGCACGGCAGGCACCCGGAGAGACGCGCCGCGAGCTCGGGAAACTCCTCGGCGATGCGATCCCGGTCCCCGGGCGCGAGCTCCTCCGCGCCCTCGAGGTCGGGGACCGTCTCCGGGAAGCGGAACGCGGCGCCGTGGAAGGTCGCCTCGAGCGGCGCGTCGGCGGCGAGCTGGGCGACCCAGGCGGCGTGGCGCTCGGGGAGCGCATCGAGCTGCGTCGGGGCGGGCTCCGCGGCGGCGAGCCGCGCCAGCCGCCGGACGCGCTCGGGGTCGAGGTCCGCGCGGAAGCGCCACAGGTTGCCGTGGCGCGTGAGCCCCAGGAACAGCCGCGGGGGTGGCTCGCCGTCCCGGGTCGCGGTGATGCGGCCGTCGGCGTCGTGGACGAAGAGCGCGCGCACCTGGCGCTGCATCCACTCGAGGTCCGAGAGCGCGGGCTCCGCGGCTGCGGTCAGGAAGCCGTCCCGAAGCGCTTCTCGTGGAGCTTCCACTGCATCTGGGCGTTCAGCAGGCCGCCCACCGAGAAGACCGCCAGGGCCAGGGCGAGGCGCCCGAGGAAGGGCGCCTCCAACAGCGCGTCGGGGAACCGGCCACCCACGTAGACCTCGATCCCCACCGCGCAGATCAGCGCCATCGGGATGCCGCGGCCGAGCACGCCCCGGGAGAACAGGAACCAGGGCTTCCCGCGCTCGCGGATGCGATCCCACTCGGTCTGGCTGCGCGCGATCACGGCGACGAGGATGGCGCTCCACCGGCGCCTTGTCATCCTCGGCGGGTGTCCGCCACCCCCACGCTGGCCGTCTTCTGGTTCGTCTACCTGGCCGGCCTGGGCGCGATCTTCCCGTTCCAGAGCCTCTACTTCGGTGAGAACCTCGGCCTCGCGGGCGTCCAGCTGGGCCTGGTCCTGGCCATGCGCCCGCTGATCGGGATGCTGGCCCAGCCCTTGTGGGGCCTGGTCTCGGATCGCACCGGCGCGCGCGGCCACGTGCTGGCCGTGATCGCCGCCGGCGCCGGGATCGCCTATGCGCTGGTTCCCTTCGCGGGCGGGTTCGTCCCGCTGCTCCTGTGCGTCGCCCTCGCGGCGCTCTTCGCCACGGCGGTGATCCCCATGGCGAGCGCGGTCAGCATGGCGGCGCTGGGCGCCGGCGCGTCGCGGCACTTCGGTCGCGTCCGGGTGTGGGGAACGGTCGGCTTCCTGGCGCTGGTGCTGGTGGTGCCCTGGAGCATGGACGCGCTCCAGGGCGGGCTCGGCTGGCTGCGCACCGACGGCGGACCCTCGGAGCCCGGGCTCGGCGTGATCTTCTTCGTCGCCTCGCTCCTGAGCCTGGCCGGCGCCGCCGTGGCCTGGCGTCTTCCGCGCGGCGGTGCGCTCGGCCTGCGCTCCCGACGCGGCGATACCGGGCGCCTGCTGCGCCACGGTCCCTACCGGCGCATCGTCTTCGTCGCCTTCGCGTCCTTCTTCCTCGTCCAGGGGCCGATCCAGTTCTTCCCGCTCTTCGTCGAGGCACGGGGCGGTGACCTCGGCACCGTGGGCCGCATGTGGATCCCGATGCTGCTGGTCGAGATCCCGCTCGTGCTGTTCTCCGGCGCCTTCGTGGCGCGCATCGGCGCGCGCGGCCTGGTGTGCGTCGGTGTGCTGGCCGACGGCATCCGCTGGACGCTGTGCGCCCTGGTGGACGACCTGCGCGTGATCTTCGCCCTCCAGCTGCTGCACGGCGTCTCGGTGGCGGGCATCATCGTGGGCATCCAGCTCTACGTCGAGTCCGTGGTTCCCGAGCGGCTGCGCTCGAGCGGCCAGGGCCTCGTCACCATGATGGGGGTGAGCCTCGGCGGCGTGCTCTCGAACGTGGCGGCGGGCTGGCTGCTGGATGCCCGCGGCATCGACGCCCCCTACCTCTACGGGGGGCTCGGCGCCCTGGGGCTCGGCGTCGCGAGCCTGTGGCTCCTCCAGGCGCCCCGGCGCCCGGCGGAGGGCTGAGGCTCCGCACTCAGTCTCCGCCGCGGATCTTCGTGTCGCAGGCGTCGCACAGCCCGTGGCTGAGCTGGGGCAGGCGGCGGGCCGAGAACAGCTCGAGGCGCCGGACCGCGTCCTCGATCTCCACCCACTGCTCCGGCCGCGGCTCTCCCGCCTCCTCGCCGGGCAGCCGGACGCACTTGCACCAGCTGCAGATCGTCAGGAGCTCGGCGCTGCGAC
>JANQFK010000064.1 GCA_028277885.1 Myxococcota bacterium | reverse complement strand
CCTTCAGGGGGCGCAAGGGGCCGCGCAGCGGCCCCGTTCAGTCCGCTTTGAGCGGCTCACCTTCCGAATTCCCCCGGCTTTGCCGGGGGATAGGTTAATGGACCGCGAGGGCCCATCTCGGAAATCCGGACCGAGCCCGGTGTGCGGGTTCGGACCGTGGGCAAGGCGCTCGACCGAGGCGTAGCCGTGGCTGCGCCGCGGGAGAGCGACGCAGTCCGCGGTTCGAAGACGCGCGCCGGGAGGATCTCCGAGATGGGTCCTAGCCGGGTGGCTCCGGGATCAGCCCCGCCTCGACCAGCAGCGCGGCGTGGCGCCGCGCGTCCCGGATCCGCTCCCGGGCCCCGGCCTCGAGCTCGGCGTCGCTCCGCTCCACCCGGGCGAGGCCCTCTGCGCGAGCCTGGCGGGCCGTCGCCACCGCCTCCCGCACGAACACCTCCCACTCGTCCATGCGGGGCACCAGGCTCTCCTCGTCGATGCCCCGGGCCCGGGCGAACTCCGCCAGCTCCGCGGCGGCGGCGAGCGCCATGCCGTCGCTGATGCTCCGCGCGCGCACGTCGAGGGCGCCGCGGAAGATGCCGGGGAAGCCCAGGGAGTTGTTGATCTGGTTGGGGAAGTCGCTGCGCCCGGTGGCGACGATGCGCGCGCCGGCTTCGCGGGCCTCCCAGGGCCAGATCTCGGGCACCGGGTTCGCGCAGGCGAACACGATGGCGTCCCGCGCCATCCCGCGCACCCACTCGGGCCGGATGGTGCCCGGGCCTCGGGCCGAGAACGCGATGCAGGCATCGGCGCCGCGCAGCGCCTCGGCGATGCCGCCCACCCGGCCGTCCCCGTTGCTCTCGGAGCAGACGCGCCACTTGTCCGGGAACGCGTCCTGCCGGGCCTCGACGTCCGCGCGGCCGGGGTGGAGCACCCCTCGCGAGTCGCAGGCCACGATGGCGCGCGGGTCCACGCCGCTCGCCAGCAGCAGCCGGTAGGTGGGCACGTTGGCGGCGCCGAGCCCCACCAGGGTGATGCGAGCCGACTCGAGCGGCTTGCCGACCAGGGCCAGGGCGTTGCGCAGCCCCGCCAGGGCCACGGTCGCGGTGCCCTGCTGGTCGTCGTGCCACACCGGGACGTCGAGGGCGTCGCGCAGGGCCTCGAGCACCCGGAAGCAGCCCGGCTGGGCGATGTCCTCGAGGTTCACGCCGCCGAAGCTCGGCTCGAGGGCCTTGACGGTCCGGACCAGCGCCTCCGGGTCCTCGCTGCGGACGCACAGCGGCACCGCGTCGACGCCCCCGAGGTACTTGAAGAGCAGCGCCTTGCCCTCCATCACCGGGAGCCCCGCCTCGGGACCGATGTCGCCGAGGCCCAGCACACGGCTGCCGTCGGAGACGATCGCCACGCTGTTGGCCCGGTTGGTGTGCTGCCACACGCGCTCCGGGTCCTGCTGGATCTCCCGGCAGGGGGCGGCCACGCCCGGCGTGTACCAGACCGCGAAGTCGTCGAGCCCGCGCACCGGGCACTTGAGCGCGGTCTGGACCTTGCCCCGGTAGAAGGGATGGAGCCGCAGCGCGTCCTGGGCCGGCTTCTCGGCCCGTGCCAGGCGTTCATCGGCCGGGGTCATGGGGACCTCCCTGGGTCGGGTACCTTGGCGGCATGAGCGACGAGCGTCCGCGACGCTCCTCCCGGGTGCCGGCGGGCCGGCTCGAGCGGCTGGCGCGCTTCGGCCTGCTGGCCGGCGAGCTGGCCGCGGGCAGCCTCGCCGAGGGAGCCCGGCGGCTGGTGGGCACGAGCCCGGCCGAGGGGGTCTCCGCCCTGCTCTCGGCGGCGAACGCGGGCAAGCTGGCGCGACGCCTCTCGCGCATGCGCGGCGCCGCCATGAAGCTCGGGCAGCTGCTCTCCCTCGAGACCGCCGACGTGCTGCCCGCGGAGTTCGCCGAGGCCCTGGCGGTGCTGCGCGACGCCGCCGACACCATGCCGGCCAGCCAGGTGCGCCGGGCGCTGGGCCGCGCGTACGGCAAGGGCTGGGAGGCCCGCTTCCAGGAGCTCGACCTCGAGCCCCTGGCCTCGGCGTCCATCGGCCAGGTGCACGCCGCCGTGGCGGCGGACGGTCGCGAGCTCGCGCTCAAGATCCAGTACCCGGGCGTGGCGCGCAGCATCGACAGCGACGTCGACAACGTCGCCTCCCTGCTGCGCCTGGCGAAGCTGCTGCCCGTGGATCTCGACGTCTCGGGCATCGTCGCCGAGGCGAAGCGCCAGCTGCGGCAGGAGGCCGACTACCTCGAGGAGGCGCGCAGCCTGCGCCGCTACGCCGCCCTGGTGGCCGACGAGCCCGCCCTGGTGGTGCCCCGGGTCCACGACGACCTCACCACCCGGCGCATCCTCGCCATGGACCGGCTCGACGGCGACCCCATCGAGGACCTCGGCGGCGAGGGCGTGTTCCAGCAGCGCCGCGACGCCGTGGGGCAGGTGCTCGAGCGGCTGGTGTTCCGCGAGCTCTTCGAGTTCCGCTTCATGCAGACGGACCCGAACTTCGCGAACTACCGCATCGACCCCATCGACGACCGCATCCTGCTGTTCGACTTCGGCTCGGCGCGGGAGTTCGACGAGGACCTGACGGAGCGCTACGCGCGGATCTGCCGGGGGGTGATCGACGGCGACCGCAAGCGCGTCCGGGACGGCGCCGTGGAGATCGGCTACGTGCGCGCCGACGAGCGCAGGGACCGCGTGGAGGGGGTGGTCGACCTGATCCTGCTGGTGTGCGAGCCCCTGCGCCACCGCGGCGTCTACGACTTCGCCGCCTCGGACCTGGTGGGCCGCGCGCGGGATCTCGGTCTCGACCTGATGTTCCGACGCGGCTTCCTCCACGCGCCGCCTCCCGAGACCGTCTTCCTGCACCGCAAGCTGGTGGGGTCGTTCCTGCTGTGCGCCCGGATCCGGGCGCGGGTGGACGCCCATGCGCTGATCGAGCCCTTCCTGGGCTGAGCGCTACTGCCGCTTCTGCTTCTTCTTCGACTGGGTGGGCGGGTTCTTCATCACGAAGCGGTGGTCCTCGACGAGGCGCAGCAGGTCGAAGCTGCTGAGGATGCCGACCAGCTTGCCCTCGTGGGTGACGAGCACGTGGTGGATGCGGTGGTTGCGCATCACGCGCGCGGCGACGTGGACGTCGTCGTACTGCGGCACGGTGTAGACCTTCTCGGTCATCACCTGGCGGACCGCCGTCTCGTCGGAGAGGTCCTCCAGCAGGTCCGAGGCCGAGACGACGCCGACGGGCTCGTCCTCGGGGCCGACCACGGGGATCACGCGCACGTCGTTGTTGCGCATCATGCCCTTCACGTGGCCGACGGTGGTGTGGGGGGTGGTGGTGACGACGTGGGACACCATCAGGTCCGAGATCTTCACGTTCATCGGGGGCCTCCGGCGGCTCGTGGAACCCGCCCGATGTAGGACAGGGCCGGCTCCGCTGCCACCGGGCGGGTGGCCGGCGCTGCGGCAGACCGCCCCCGGGGAGGCCTTCCCCGGCCCGGCGGTGCTACCGTGGCGGCCCCTGCCGGGTGAGGCGCGCCTTGTCCTACTCCCACTACGACCGGCTCTCGGCCCTCGATCTCACCTTCCTCGACATCGAGGCCGAGAACGTCCACATGCACGTGGCCGCCGTGGCGCTGTTCGAGGCCGCGCCCCTCACCCGAGCCGACGGAACCCTCGACATCGACCGCATCCGCACGGCCGTCGAGTCCTCGCTCCAGGCCACCCCGCGCTTCCGCCAGCGCCTGGCCTGGGTGCCCCTGTTCGCCCACCCGGTCTGGGTGGACGACGAGCGCTTCAACCTCCACTACCACGTGCGCCACACCAGCCTGCCGAAGCCCGGCGACGAGCGGCTCCTGAAGCGGTTGGCGGGACGCATCCTCTCCCAGAAGCTCGACCGCGGGAAGCCGCTCTGGGAGATGTGGGTGGTGGAGGGGGTGGAGGGCGACCGCTTCGCCCTCGTCGTGAAGGCGCACCACTGCATGGTGGACGGCGTCTCGGGAATGGACCTGCTGGCGCGCATGATGCGCCTGGACCCGGACCCCACCGTCGAGCCGCCGCGCGCCTGGTACCCGCGGCCCGCGCCGAGCGACGCGCGCCTGCTGGGGGACGAGGTGCTGCACCGCGCCTCCTTCCCGCTCTCGGTGCTGCGCACCGCCGGGCGCGCCCTCACCCAGCCGTGGGAGACCCTCGGGATGCTCCAGGAGGCGGCGCTCGGGGTGGGCGAGATCCTCGGCGCGGGCATGCAGCCCACCTCGTCGACGCCGCTCAACCCCGACATCGGCCCCCACCGCCGCTTCGACTGGACGGGGCTCCCGATCCCCGCCGTGAAGGAGATTCGCACGGGGCTCGAGGGAACCCTCAACGACGTGGTGCTCGCCACGGCGGCGGGCGCCATCGGCCGCCTGCTGGCCAGCCGCGGCGTCCCGTCCCAGGGGCTGCGCTTCCGCGCCCAGGTGCCGGTGAGCCTGCGCGCGCCCTCCCAGCACGGCGAGGCGGGCAACCGCGTCGCCATGCTCCTCGCCGAGCTCCCGGTCACGGAGCCGGACCCGCGTGCGCGCCTCGCGAAGGTGGCCGAGACCACGCGGCAGCTGAAGCGCTCGCGCCAGCGCGTCGGCATCGAGCTCCTCGAGGACATCGGGGACCGCGCCCTCAGCTCGCTGTGGCTGTTCTTCGCGCGCCTGGCCACCTGGCAGCGCTCCTTCAACGTGGTGGTGACCAACATCCCCGGGCCGAACCGGCCCGCCTACCTGCTCGGTGCGCGCATGCTCGAGATCTATCCGCTGGTGCCCCTGGCGGCCAACCAGGCGCTCGGCATCGCGCTGTTCAGCTACGACGGGAACCTCTACTGGGGGTTCAACGCCGACTGGGACGCCCTGCCGGACCTCCACGAGCTGGTGGTCGCGGTGGACGAGGAGTTCGAGCGGCTGCGCAAGGCCGCCACCGATCCGCCGCGGGCCTGAGCCGCCCGCTTCCGCCCGCTCTCCGGTGCCGGCCCCGCTCCGTCAGGGGCCCGCGGCCACCGCCTGGCGCGCCCGGGCGAGCTCGAAGAAGCGCATCACCTTGGGCGACGTGGTGGCGGGGTCGGGCCGCAGCTCGGGGTCGGCCTCGAGGGCGCGCGCGAAGCAGTGCAGCGCGGCGGTCTCGCGGTCCTGGGCCAGCTCCGCGGTCCCGGCGACGATCTCGAGGTGCGCGCGCTGGCTGCGCGCCCTCGCGTCCTCGGCGGCCCCCAGCGCCACGAGGGCCCGCTCCGCGGCCGAGCGGGCCTCGGCGTAGCGCGCCTCCCGCAGCTGCTGCCGGGCGTAGGAGAGCAGCCGCGTCGTCTCGGAGCGGGCGACGGGCCGGCGCGGCGTGTCCTCGCCGGCCCGGTCCGGCGCGACCGCGGGGTCGGGCACCTCGAGCCGCACCACGATCTCGCTCCCCATGCGGATCCGGTCGGGGTCCCGGATCTCGTTGTCCTCCACGAGCTGGCGCACCGGCACCCCGTAGCGCGCCGCGATGCCCGAGAGGTGGTCGCCGGGCTCGACGGTGTAGAGGATCTCGATGCTGACGAGCTCGACCGGGGCGCGGGTGGCGGGGACGGGCTGGGCGGGCGACTCGGCGGTGACCTGGAGGGGGGCCGCCACGCAGGCACACAGCGGCGCCATCCAGGCCAGGCCGGCGAGCCGGTGGATGGGGGTCCTCATGCTCTCTCCCTGAGGCAATTTCACCCCGATTGAAGATCAAACCGCGTTCGATTTCAATACTCGGCAGCCGGCCCCCTCGCTGGCCTACCGTGGGGCCGTGTGGCTGCGGCGCATCGGGCTGGCCCTGGGGATCGTGCTGGCGGTCGGGGTGGTGGCCGCCGGGGTCGTGCTCCCGCCCTGGCTGGACGCGCAGCAGAACTCCGTGGCCCCGCCTCCCGCCAGCGGCCCCTCCGAGGCGGCGCTGCGCCTCCACGCCGGGCTGCGCGTCGCGGACCTCCACGCCGACAGCCTGCTCTGGAGCCGCGACCTGCTGCGGCGCAGCGGGCGGGGCCACGTGGACCTGCCGCGCCTCCGGGAGGGCAACGTCGCCCTCCAGGTGTTCGGCGTCGTGACCAAGTCGCCCCGGGGCCAGAACTACGAGCGCACCCCCGGCGACTCGGACCGCATCACCGCGCTGGTGATGGTCCAGCGCTGGCCGCTGTCCACCTGGGGCAGCCTGCGCGCGCGCGCGATCCACCAGGCCGAGAAGCTCGACCGGGCGGCGCGGCGCTCCGAGGGCGGGCTCGTGCCGATCCGCAGCCGCGAGGATCTCGAGCGCCTGCTCGCCGCGCGGAAGGACGCGGCCGGACCCGTGGGCGCGCTCCTCGCCCTCGAGGGCAGCCACGCCCTCGAGGCGGAGCTCGCCGGCGTCGACCGCCTCTTCGACGCCGGCTTCCGCATGATGGCCCCCACCCACTTCTTCGACAACGCGGTGGCGGGCTCCTCGGCGGGCGTCGAGAAGGGCGGCCTCACCGAGCTGGGGCGCCGGGTGATCCGGCGCATGGAGGAGCTCGGCATCGCGGTGGACCTGGCCCACGCGTCGCCGCGCACCATCGACGACGTGCTGGCCCTCGCCACCCGGCCCGTGTTGGTCTCGCACACCGGCGTGCAGGCCGTCTGCCCGGGCCCGCGCAACCTCGGCGACGCCCACGTCCGCGCCATCGCGGCCGCCGGGGGCGTGATCGGCATCGGCTTCTGGGACGGCGCCGTCTGCGACGCCACCCCGGCCGGCATCGCGCGCAGCATCCGCCACGTGCGCGACGCCGTGGGCGCCGCCCACGTCGCCCTGGGCTCGGACTTCGACGGCACCATCCACGCGCCCTTCGACGTGGGCGGGCTCGCCCTCGTCACCGACGCCCTGCTCGCCGAGGGCCTCGCCGAGGAGGAGATCCGGCTCGTCATGGGCGAGAACGTGCTGCGCCTGCTCGCCGAGCTGCTGCCCCCCGGCGCTACTCCCCGATGATCTTGATCAGCGCGCGCTTGGGCCGGCGGCCGTCGAACTCGCCGTAGAAGATCTGCTCCCAGGGCCCGAAGTCGAGCCGGCCCTCGGTGACCGCGACCACCACCTCGCGCCCCATCACCTGGCGCTTGTGGTGGGCGTCGCCGTTGTCCTCGCCGGTCCGGTTGTGGTGGTAGCGCTCGGGGCTGGCGTCGAAGGGGGCCAGCCACTCGAGCCAGCGCCGGTAGTCCTCGTGGAGCCCGGGCTCGTCGTCGTTGATGAACACGCTCGCGGTGATGTGCATGGCGTTCACCAGGCACAGGCCCTCGCGCACGCCGCTCTCCTCGAGCGCGGCCTCCACCTCCGGGGTGACGTTCACGAAGCCCATGCGCTCGGGGACCTCGAAGGTGAGCGTCTTGCGGAAGCTCTTCACGCCTCCACCCTAGCGCGCAGGGGCGCGCCCCGCGGCCCGCACCGCGAGGCGCGCCATGCGCCCATCCCTGGCGGGTTGATCGACGGGCGCTGCGCTTCCTAGGGCGTGGCCTCCAGGTGCTGGATGGCTCCCGAGCTCACGCTCTCCTCGAGGATCGGGCGCGGCCGCGGCGGCGGGCCCGGCAGGATCGGCACGGCCTCGCAGCGCTCCTCCACGCAGCGTCCCACCGTGGCCAGGCAGCCCGGCGTGGCGAAGGGGCAGCCGTCCTCGACGTAGCCGTCGCAGACCTTGCGGTCGACCCAGTCGATGGCGCGCCGCACGTGTGCGGCGAGGTCCTCGTTCACGTAGGCGCCGCAGGTGCCGCCGCACTGGGTGTCGGTGGAGATGAACGCGCAGTCCGAGTCCACGCGACACTTGTTGGCGCGCTCGACGAGGTAGGAGACGGCGCGGCTCGCCTTCTGCTGGCGCTCGAAGCAGGCCGGATCGGGCTCGCACACGCCCATCGGGCCCTCCTTCGACTGGCACTGCTCGCCCACCGGGCAGACGTCGGACTCGCAGCAGAAGACCGGCGCGATGCCCGCGATGCACTGGCCCTGGAAGCAGCCGAGTCCGGGCTCGCAGTCGCAGGCCGTGCGGCACTCGCGCGACGGGTCGCGCACGCAGACCTGGGCGTCGCAGTCGTCGCACTCCGGGCAGCTCGGGACGCACACGCACGAGTAGCCGACCGGGCAGTCGTCCGGCGGCCAGATGTCGGGGCGCGTGGCGTCCGTCGAGAAGGACGGACGACAGGTGGAGATCGGGGGCTCACACAGGAGCGAGAGGTCGACGCCGTCGATCGGGGTCGCGGGCTGGGCGACGGACGGGGCCGCGGGAGCCGACAGGGCGAGGCACAGAGCCAGCGCCGGAAGCAAGTGAGAAGGCGGGCGCGCGATCATGAGCTCTTCCTGCGTCCAACCTCTCACCCGCCATCGTAGCGGAACAGCAACACCCCGAGCCAAGAGAAACCAGCCTTCGCGAGGCGGTTCCCGGGCTCGCCGGCGAGCGCGGCCCCGCACCTGCAAATGGAGCGCAGGTGGGCCGGGAACGAGCCGGAGCGCCTCCCGAAGCCGGCGCGGGCCCGAACCCGGTGCCCTCCACCGCGGTGATACGCTTCCGCCATGGCCCAGGCCCCGTCCGTCCCCGGCCCCGCCGCGCCCTGGTCCGAGCGCCTCTTCCAGGCCGTCCCCCTCTCCCCCTTCGCGATGGGGGCGGCCGTGGCGGCGGGCGTCGTCGGGATCCTGGTCGCGGTGGAGCTCGGCATCGGCGAGCTGCCGGCCTTCCTGCGCGGCGAGGAGACGATCGTCAGCGCCGAGGAGTACCGCTTCTCGCTGATCTTCGCCCTGCTGATCGGCTACCTGCCCGCCGCCTACATCCACTCCGTGCGCAGCGCGCGCCGCACCTGGGACGAGCTGCGGCCCGTGCTGCGCCTCGCTCCCGCCGAGTTCGAGGCGCTGCGGGCGAGCGCGGGGCGCTTCTCCGCCGCGAGCCTGCGCCGTGCGGGCTGGATCGGCATCGCGGTCGCGGTCGCCATCCCCTTCCTCGTGGACTTCAGCCTCTCGGCCTACCAGATCTATTGGGACCGGATCCACGTGCAGCCCGCGATCCACCGCGTGATGCTCCCCATGGTGGGCTGGCTCCTCGGGCGCAACTTCCACGCCGTGCTGGCCGACTCGTCGCGCCTCGCCCAGGCGGGTCGCGAGCACCTCGCGCTGGACCTGCTCGACCTCGGGCCCCTGGCGCCCTTCACGCGCCACGGCCTGCGCAACGCGCTGCTCGCCATGGGGAACTTCGCGATCCTCTCGCTGCTGATCGTGGACCTGGGCACGCGCCCCGGCCTGCCGCTGGTGTTCGCCTTCGGCTTCGCGCTGGCGGTGGCGCTGGGCGTCGCGGGCCTGCTGCTCCCCGTGCGCGGTGCCCATGCCGCGATCCGCCGGGCCAAGGGCGAAGAGATCGCCGCCTGCAACGAGGCGATCCGCGCCCGCCGCGCCGCGCTCGCGGCCGCCCGCGAGGGCGGTGGCGACGGCCCGTCGCTCCAGGAGCTGCTGGCCTGGCGCGGCTTCGTCGAGTCGGTGCGCGAGTGGCCCTTCGACGCGTCCACCTTCACCCGCTTCCTGCTCTACCTCGCCATCCCGCTGGGCTCCTGGCTCGGCGGCGCCATGGTGGAGCGCCTCGTGGACGCCGCCCTGGGCTAGATGGTCGGCTGCCGCCACGGCGGGAGCCCGAAGGGCTCGCCCGGCGGGCGTGCCCCGGGCTGGGACGCCTCCGTCGGTGGGCCGCATGCCCCGCCGTGCCCCGGCCGGGCCGGGGAGCTGTGGCGATCCGACCCAAGCCACCCGACCGATCGGTCGCCTCGCCCGTCCTGCGCGCCCGGCACGCATGGCACGCGGCTTGCGAAACCCGGGTCGCGCAACCCCCAGTGGAGGACTCCCCGGTGACCGACTTCCTGAAGGGCTACGACATCCAGTACTGGCTCGAATCCGCACCCCAGGGCTACCTCGAGGGGACCGAGTACGGTCACCAGCCAGGGGAGCAGGAGCCCCCGGTCGTCCTCCAGAACGAAGTGCTCCACGAGCAGGCGATCCGCAGCACGGTCCAGCTCGTGCTGGGAGAGCGATGCGCCCTTGCCGCCTCGTCGGGGCTGATCAACGCAGCCCCCGACGAGGCGAGCAAGCGCTTCCTCGCCACCCAGACCCTCGACGAGGCCCGCCACGTCGAGGTCTTCACCCACCGGCTCCACGACCTCGGCGTCAAGAAGTCCGAGCTCGAGAGCACCCTCAAGGAGTACGGGAACCCGAACCTGGTGAAGTTCGCCGAGCTGCTCCTCGAGAAGGTGGACAAGAAGGACTTCGTCGCCGGCGTGGTGGGGCAGAACGTGATCCTCGAGGGCATGGCGTTCCGCGTCTTCGAGATGCTCCACGCCGCCAACGAGAGCGCGAACCCCAAGTTCGCCCACATCCTCTCGGGCACCATCGCCGACGAGCGCCGCCACGTGGGCTTCGGCGAGAACCGCATCGGCTCCCTCGTCCGGGAGAACCCGGACCGCAAGCCGGACATCGAGCGGCTCCAGAAGGAGATGTCCTACTACATGCTCGCCACCTTCGGCGACGCGTTCCGCCAGGGTCCCTCGCCCGAGGAGGTGGACCAGATCCTCGAGAAGGAGGGCGTGAAGCGCGAGAAGCCCGGCGAGTGGCAGGGCGTGAAGCTCGGCCAGGCCACGCCGGAGGAGCTGGAAGGCGTGCTCGGCGACACCATCCTGAAGGAGTTCAAGCTGCGCCTCGGGCGCATCGGCATCGAGTACCAGACGCCGATCCAGCCCTAGGGGAGTTCGGGCCCGTGGCCGAAGGCGGAGCCGACCTGCACCAGATGGACCCGGAGGCGTTCCGGGAGCACGTCCGTTCCTTCCAGTTCTGGCTCGACGCCGTGGAGGGCTACCTCGAGGGGACCGAGTACGGCCACCAGCCGGACACCCCCGAGGCCATCCTCGAGCCCCTCGAGCGCGACCGGCTCATCACGGTGCTGTGCAACTACTGCATGGGGGAGACCGCGGCCCTGGAGGGCGCCGGCGGCCTGATCGCCATCGCGCCGAACCGCGCCACCAAGGTCTTCCTCGCCACCCAGACCGTGGACGAGGGCCGCCACCTGGAGGTGCTCGTGCACCGGCTGCGCGAGCTGGGGGTGGCGGAGCCCGAGCTGGAGATCGACCGGCGGGCCAGCCCGAAGCTGAAGAGCTTCAAGATCCGCCTGCACGAGTTCGTCCACGGCCGGGACTGGGAGGCGGCGCTCTTCGCCCAGAACGTGATCCTCGAGGCGATGGAGTTCGCGGTCTTCCACCGCCACGCCCGCACCGCGGATCCGCGCACCCGCGAGATCCTGGAGGGGATCATCAAGGACGAGCGCCGGCACATCGGGTTCGGCGAGAACGAGCTGGGCCGGCGCCTCCGGGGCAACGGCGACGTGCGCGAGCGGCTGCGCGAGGTGCGCCGCGAGCTCGATCCCCTGGTGCTCGGCTGCTTCGAGGAGACCCTGGCCTCGGTGGGGACGCCGTCCGACGAGCGCGTCGACCTCTCCCGCAGCTACGTGCAGGCCGTGGAGCGCCTGGGCTTCGCATGAGCGCCGGCGATCCCCTCACCGCACCCCAGGACGAGGGCCCCCGGCGCCGCTTCGAGCTCGACGACCGCGGCTTCGACGAGGTGCCGCGGAAGTACCGCAAGTACTACCGCCGCTGGCAGGGGCCGGACGACGAGCTGGCTCCGAACGAGGTACTGTGTCCCGTATGCAAGGTGGTGGTGCGCTCCGCCCGCGAGCTGCGCGTCGGCGACCGGATCTACTGCATGGCCTGCATGACGCGCATGCGCATCGTGCGCGACGACCAGGGGCGCCTCGTCGGCGAGTGCGAGTACTGAGCCGCCCGGCCCCAGCCTCGAAGCCGGCGGCGGCCGCGGCGTGACCACCGACCTCGAGATCGCGCGCTCGGTCACGCCCCGGCCCATCCGCGAGGTGGCCGCGGAGCTGGGCCTCCCTCCGGAGGCGCTCCGGCTCCACGGCGAGGACGTGGCCAAGCTGGACCCCGCGCTGCTCTCGCGCCCCCGCACCCGCCGCGCCGCGCCGCGCCTGGTGCTGGTCTCGGCCATCACCCCCACCCCGGCCGGCGAGGGCAAGACGACCACCAGCATCGGCCTCGCCCAGGCCCTGGCGCGCCTCGGGGAGTCCGCCTGCCTGGCCCTGCGCGAGCCGTCCCTCGGGCCCTCCCTCGGCATGAAGGGCGGCGCCACCGGCGGCGGGCGCAGCCAGATCGTCCCCACGGAGCGCATCAACCTCCACTTCACCGGCGACTTCCACGCCATCACCAGCGCCCACAACCTGCTCGCCGCGCTGCTCGACAACCATCTCTACTTCGGCAACGCCCTCGGCATCGATCCGCGTCGCGTGGTGTGGCGGCGCGTCCTCGACCTGAACGACCGCGCCCTGCGCAACGTGATCGTGGGCCTCGGCGGGCACCGCCAGGGCGTGCCCCGGGAGACGGGCTTCGACATCACGGCCGCCTCGGAGGTGATGGCGGTGCTGTGCCTGTCCGAGGACGAGGGCGACCTGCGCCGGCGCCTCGACCGCCTGCTGGTCGCCTTCGGCTACGGCGGCGAGCCCGTGACCGCCGAGATGCTCGGGGCCTCGGGCGCGATGCTGGTGCTGCTGCGCGACGCGCTGTGGCCGAACCTCGTCCAGACCCTCGAGGGAACCCCCGCCATCGTCCACGGCGGCCCCTTCGCCAACATCGCCCACGGCTGCAACAGCGTGATCGCCACGCGCATGGCGCTCCACCTCGCGGACTGGGCCATCACCGAGGCGGGCTTCGGCTTCGACCTCGGCGCCGAGAAGTTCTTCGACATCAAGTGCCGCGGGAGGGGCCTCGACCCCGCCGCGGTGGTGCTGGTGGCGACGGTGCGCGCCCTCAAGCTCCACGGCGGCGCGGACCGCCGCGACCTCGCCCGCCCCGACCCCGAGGCGGTGGAGCGCGGGCTGCCGAACCTCGAGAAGCACGTCGAGAACATCCACGCCTTCGGCGAGGTGCCCGTGGTGGCGCTGAACCGCTTCGCCGAGGACGGCGACGACGAGATCGCCGTGGTGCGGCGCTGCTGCGAGGGCCTCGGCACGCCCTTCGCGGTGACGGACCACCACGCCCGGGGCGGCGAGGGCGCCCTCGATCTCGCCCGCACCCTGGTGGCCCACGCCGAGAAGCACGCGAGCCCCTTCGAGCCGCTCTACGCCCTCGAGGAGCCGGTCCCGGACAAGATCCTCGCCGTGGCCCGCCGCATGTACGGCGCGAGCCGCGTGGCCTTCACCCGGGCGGCGAAGCGCGACCTGCGCGAGGTCGAGCGGCTGGGCCACGCGGGCCTCCCGGTCTGCATCGCCAAGACCCCCGCCTCCCTCTCCGACGACCCTCGCCTGCGCGGCCGCCCCGAGGACTTCGAGGTGACGGTCCGCGGCATCCAGATCAACGCCGGCGCGGGCTTCCTCGTCGTCCTCACCGGCGACATCCTGCGCATGCCCGGCCTCCCCCGCGAGCCCCTCGCCCTCGGCCTCGACCTCCGCGAAGGGCGCATCGTCGGGCTCGAGTAGCGTCTCTCGCTTCCGTCGGGGCGGGGCCGCGGAGGGGGTGTCGCTGCTCCGCTCCTCTTGCGCCTCGGCGGCCAGGCACCGTCTTGCTCGCCGCGATGCACGCAAGACGTCCCCACTCCCGGGCCCGCAGTGACGCAGCCTCCCGGCGGCGAGGAGCGCCGCCTCCGAGCCTTCGCTCCGCATCGACACCCCCTCCGCGTCCAAGGAGCCCGCAGGTGACGCCCGTGCGGGAAAACCCCGGGCGCCGGAGGGGGGGTGGGGATCGGAGCGACGACTCCCCCGAGCCCCCGCCACTCCCGGCCGACCCGCGGCTCCACCGAGGGCCCGGGAGCCCAGAGAACCCGGCAGCATCGCGACGAGCAAGACGGGCCCCGCCCCGCACGGCCCGAAGCGCGCGAGGAGCGGAGAGCCCCACCCCCCCCTCCGGACTCCGCCCCGATGGCCTCAAGAGGTGTGGCCAGGAGGCTCCCGCATCTCGATGATGGTGGTCATGGCCAGCGCCATGAGCTCGCCCGAGGCGTCGAGGAAGCGGGTCTGGACGTGGTGGGTGCGCCCGCTGCGGTTCAACACCTCGCTCTCGATCGCGAACCGCTCCGCGCGCACCGGGGAGAAGTAGTCCACCCGCATGTCCGCCGTGGTGAGCCAGCGTCCCGGCTGGCCGCGGTTGCCCGCGCGGACGGTGTGGAGGGCCACCAGGTCGACGTAGGTGGGGGTGAAGCCGCCGAAGAGCTCGCCGCGGGGGTTCTTCACGCAGTCGGGGAGGTGGACCCGGAGGCGCAGGTAGCCCTCGCGCTCCTCCTCGATGCGCCACTCGTGGGCCTCGAGGAAGTCGCCCACCGGGTGGCCCCGCCCCATCAGGCGGTCCGGCTCCGTGGGCGCCCAGGCCCGGCGTATGCGCTCGAAGTCCGAAGCCGCCACGGCCGGACTCTAACCGAGCCCGGGCACGGCGGGCGACCCGCTCGCACGGGGGATAGACTTCCGACTGCGCCCGCAAGAGGTCGACATGGACTCCAGGTCCCCCTTCCCCGAAGGCCCGCGCCGCGGTGCGGGGTGCGCGGCGTGACCCAGCCGGGTGCCGCCGCGGGCCGCCGTGCGCGGATCCTGCTGATCGAGGACGACCCCGGCGATCAGGAGCTCACGCGCCGCGCTCTCCAGCGCGACGGCATCCTGGCGGAGCTGGTGGTGATGGCCGACGGCAAGGAGGCCCTCGATCACCTGCTGCCCGCCCCGGGCGCCGAGGCGGGCCGGCGGCCCGACCTGATCCTGCTGGACCTGAACCTCCCCGGCACGCCCGGCAAGGAGGTGCTGGCCCGGCTCAAGTCGACCCCGGACCTGCGGGAGATCCCCGTGGTGGTGGTCTCGACCTCGGCGCGCAACGCCGACGTGGCGGAGTGCTACGCGCTCGGCTGCAACAGCTACCTGATCAAGCCCCTCGAGGCCGACCGCTACCGCGAGGCGCTCCAGGAGATCTACGCCTACTGGTTCGGGGTGGTGGCGGTTCCCAGGGCCTAGGGGGCCGACCCCGGTCGACCTCCGCCGGGAAGCGGGCCCGAAGGCCCGATCGGGGGCCGCGGCTCAGGCGCCCTCGCGGGCCCCGATCCGCTCGGCGAGCCCGTCGCAGACGGCGCGCAGCACCTCCACCCGGGCGTGGCGCTTGTCGTTCGCGGAGACCAGGCGCCAGGGCACCAGCTCCGTGCTGGTGTTGGCCACCATCTCGCTCACGGCGCTCTCGTAGTCCTCCCAGCGCGCGCGGTTGCGGTAGTCCTCCGCGGTGATCTTGTACTTCTTGTAGGGCGTCTGCTCGCGGAGCTCGAAGCGGCGCAGCTGCTCCTCGGGGTCCACGTGCAGCCAGAACTTGGCCACCAGCATGCCGTGCTCGATCAGCTGCTCCTCGAAGTCGTTGATCTCCGAGTAGGCGCGGCGCCAGGCGGCCTCGTCGGTCAGGCCCTCGACGCGCTCCACCAGCACGCGCCCGTACCAGCTCCGGTCGAAGATGAGCAGGCGGCCGGCCCGCGGGAGCTGGCGCCAGAAGCGCCACAGGTAGTGGTGGCGCAGCTCCTCGTCGCTGGGCGCCGCCACCGGCACGATGCGGTAGTCCTGGACGTCCATGGCCTGGGTGAGGCGTCGGATCACGCCGCCCTTGCCCGCCGCGTCCCAGCCCTCGAAGACCAGCACGCTCGAGACGCCGTGCCGTCGCGCGTCGCGGCTCAGCTGCCGCAGCCTCCCCTGGAGGGCGTCGCGCTCCTTGCGGTACTGGGGACGGGCCAGGCTCGCCTCGAGATCGACGCCCGCCAGGACGCTCGGCGCCTCGGGGCCGGCGGGCGCGGGCGCCGGGGCCGGCGGAGGGGCCTCGTCGGAGAGCCGGGCCTGGAGCGCCGAGAGGATCGAGCGCGCCACGGTGAGGTCCCGGAAGCGGGCGTCGGTGCCCTCCACGATGCGCCACGCCGCGCCGCTGTTGGTGCTGCGCAGGACGCGCTCCGCCAGCGGGACCATCTCGTCGTAACGCTCGTAGATCCGCACGTCGAGCTCGTCGAGCTTGCCGGCGGAGCCGTTCTTCTTGGCGGACTTCTGGGCCTTGAGGGCCTTCTTGACCCGCTTCTTGAACTCGTCCTTGGGCAGGTGGATCCACAGCTTCACCACCAGGGCGCCGTCGTCGGCGAGAGCGCGTTCGAAGCGCTCCATGTGGCGCAGGCGCCGCTCGAGGCCGGCGTCGTCGATGTCGCCGCGCAGGTGCTCGCCCAGGGTCCCGAGCACCCAGGCGCCGGTGTAGACCGCCAGCTGGCCGCGGCCGGGCAGGGCCCGCCAGTAGCGCCAGTTGCGCGGCCGCCCGCGCTCCTCGTCGGTGTGCTCCCCGAACACGTGGGTCCGGACGTAGCGCGCGTCCATCCACTCGTTGAGGCGGTTCACGGCGTCGCTCACGCCGGGGCGGTCGTCGCCCACCAGGATCACCAGCACCGGGAACTCCGCGCGCTGCAGGTCGTACTGGGCGTTCACGAGGTCGATGCGCAGCTGGTCGAGCTGCGCCTCGTACTCGTCCTTCGGGACCTCGCTGCCGACCTCCGCCGCTTCGAACAAGGCCGCCCGCTAGAAGGCCGAGAAGGGACCGTCGGCCCAGGTGCCCTCGCTGAAGGCGCGCTGCCCGTCGCTCGAGGGATGGAAGCAGTCGATGGACGAGATGTCGTTGCCCTGGATGGGGTAGTCCCAGACCGCCCAGGTGAAGTCCCAGTAGACGTCGTCGGAGAGGTCGTTCAGGGTCGTGGTCGCCAGCTCGAGCAGCAGGTTGTAGACGAGGTTCACCTGCTGGAGGGCGAGCCGGCTCTGCTCGGTGCCCAGGGGCGAGAGCATCGAGCCGCAGGGGAAGCCGATCAGGGTGGTGAGCCAGATGGTCTCGCAGTCGATCCCGAACAGGCCCGACTCGTCCTTGCCCACGTCGTAGAGCTGCTTCACGTCGGGGATCGAGGCGGTGTAGACCGTCGAGCCCGAGGCGAGGCCGCCGCTGCCGCCGAACAGCTTCGGGTCCAGCACCATGGCGGCGTCGAGGAACTGGAGCAGGTAGTCGAGGGGCGGGGTCACCTCGGCCAGGCTGTCCTTGCACACGTCGTTGCCGCCGAGCTCGATGGTGACGTAGTAGGGGTCCGAGGTGAGGGCGGCCTGGGCCTGCTCCAGGGCGTCGTCCATGTCGGCGCCGTTGGCCGCGCCGTTCACGTTGCTCGCCACGCCGAAGGCCGCGTCGGCCCGCTGGTTGTGGCTGTTCACGTCCTCCAGGCCGAGGAGCTCCTGGATGAAGCCGTGGAAGCCGTTCACCCACGACTCGCTCGGGTTCTCGAGGATGAAGTTCGAGTCGAAGGCGGTGGTGATGCTGTCGCCGATGCTGTGGATCCGGGTCGGCTGGAGCCGGGCGGGCTTCTCGGCCGAGGCCTCGCGGGCGAGCCCCGGGAGCCCGGCGACGACGAGGGCGAGGGCGAGGCGGCTGCAGCGGATGGCGTGGCGGGTGGGGAGCATGGGGAACCTCCGGCCCGGGGCGGGCCACCCCATGCTATCACCGCAGCGCGTCGGGTGGGGCCTCCGCCGCGGCGAGCTCCGAGGTCACGCTCCCGTCGAGGGTCCCGGCCCCCTGGAAGCCCCGCCGCGGCCGGCTCCCCACCACCCAGGAGGGCAGCGCCTCGCGAAAGCCCAGGCGCTGGGCCTCGTCGACGTCCGCGAGCACGCGGATCGCGGTGGCCGGGTCCGCCCGGCAGCGCGCGAAGCCCTCGGCGTCGAGCCCGAGGGCCCGGGCCGGGCCGGTGTCCGCCGGCGCGCCGGCCGTCCGCCAGGTCGCGTAGGCGTCGAGCCGGCCCTGCCGGGCGCTGCACTCGGCGTCGAGCGCGTCCTCGAAGGCGGCCCGGGAGGCGTCCGGGAAGTGGTGGCGGAACTCGAGCCGCACCCGCTCCCCCCAGCGCTCGGCGAGGGCGCGATGCTCGCGCCAGGCGTCGGGGCACAGCCGGCAGCGGAAGGCGCCGAAGTGGATCACGGGCAGGCCCCCGCCTCGCGGCTCGCGGGGCCCGCCGGCCCGCGGCCTCGGCGCGACGCTCGGCGCGGCGGGGCGCGCGAGCCCGCACTCGCCGCGGGTCGCGTCGCGCAGCTCCTCGAGGAAGCCGAGGCGCGCCTGGGCCCGGGCCTCGAGCTCGAGGGCCAGCCGCACCTTGGTGCGTGCGATCTCGTCCACGTGGCCGTACTGCTGGCGGGCGATGGCCTCGATGCGCGCGGGGTCGGGCTCCCGGCGCGCCTCGGCCTCGGCCGCGCCCAGCATCGCCTCGACGCTCGTTCCCCGGCGTCGCGCCTCGCGTCGCACCACCAGCGGGATCGAGTGGTCGATCTCGAACTGGCGGCAGGCGGTGGCCACCACCGCGGCCCGCCGGCGGTACAGCGGGAAGGCGGCGTAGGCCTCGACCTCCTCCCGGCCGAGGTCGGCGTCGAGGCAGCGGGCCACCCGGGGCGGGAGCACGGGCTCGCCTTCGGGCTCGGCCGCGGCGTCGAAGTGGAGCGCGAAGCGGCCGGCGATCTCGGCCTCGGAGAGCCCGCGCAGCTGCCGGCGGAAGCCGAGGATGCGCAGCCGGTGGACGGAGTCCGGGTCCGTGGCGTCGCGCGCCGCCCGGGGGCCGGCGCTGGCCTCCCAGAGCGCCCCGCGCAGGCGCGCCACGGGGACGCCCACGCGCTCCGCGATCCGCGCCTCGGCGCGCTCCGCGCACAGCGCCCGGGCGGCCTCGGCCGTCACCTCGGCGAACTCGCGCCAGGCCCGCCGGATCTCGCCCTTCAGCGCGGCGTCCACCTCGGCGAGGGAGACGGGCTCGCCGTTCAGGGTGCCGGCCACGCTCGCGAGCTCGAGGCCCCGGTCGCCTCCCGGGCCTTCTGCGTGGGAGGCGACGGCGAGGGCGACCCCCGACGCGCCCAGCACGGCCCCCAGGACGACCCCCCGAACGATCGTGTGGGCGACGCGCCCGCGAGCGGCGCGGGTCACCGCGGGCGCCACTCCCCGTCTTCGTAGACCTCGACGCTGCCGGGCTCGGTCACCCCGAGCCGGCGCGAGAGCTCGTCGGCGAAGCGCTTGCGCAGCTCGCCCTCGTCGACGCCGTGGGCCTCGTGGGGGCGCAGCACGCGTCGCTCGGGCCCCTCGAGCTCGACCAGCAGCTCTCCCACCCCCATGCCGGTGAGCTCGATCAGGTCGAGCTCCGCGTCGCGCAGGGCGTCCGCCAGCTCCTCGGGCGACGCGCCGTCCGCCTCGGCGGGGACGCTTCGCAGCGCGCGCACCCGCGTCAGGATCTCGACCACCTGCTCCCGGGTCGCCTCGTCCATGCGCTCGTCGGGGAAGCTCTCCGCGACCTGCTGCGCGAGCAGGGCCCGCACGAAGGCCTCGCGCGCATCCTCGCCGAGGGGGCTCGCCGGCGGGGGCCGACGCAGGGCCCCGCCGGCCGCGCGCTCGCGGAGCGTGCTCTCGGGGGTGGGGACGGGCGCGGCCTCGGGCGGCGCATCGAGCGGGGAGGGTGCCGCGGGGGGCCGGGCCGCGGAGCCGGCCGGGGCGGGCGCGGCGGCCAGCTCGAGGCCGGCGATCCTCGCCTCGAGGCGGTGGGCCGCCCAGGCGGCGTAGAGCGCCACCCCGAGCGCGGCGGCGGCGAGCGCCACGGCGATCCTCACGAAGGCCCGGCGCCTCGCAGGCGCGGCTCACTGGGATCGCGTCTCGACTCCATCGCCCCTCGCGGTCGCGCCGGCGGCCGGCGCCCGGCCAGCCTACCAGAAACGACCGGGGGCCCGGCCTCAGCGCTCGCGCACCATGCGGGCCAGGGAGCGCGCGAGGAGGCGCTCGTGCAGCGATCCCGGGGCCCTCCGCTGCTCGTCCTTCAGCACCAGGGAGTGGAACGCGCACTCGGACTCGGTCTCGAGGTAGAGCTCGTCGGGGCGCAGGCCCGCCGCCCACACGCGCTCCAGCACCGAGGCGAGGAGCCCGACCGCGTCCCAGGCGTGCACCTCGAGGTGCAGCGCTTCGCGCTCGGCCACGAGCTGGAAGTCGAGGATGCGCGGCTCGCCGAGGTGCGGCGTGCCCTCCTCGCGGCGCGCCAGCTCGAGGAAGTCGAGCCCCTGCCCGTCGGCGTGGCCCAGCGCCAGCTCCAGCCCCACCACCCAGGCCTCCTCGTCGCGGCGCTTCGCCTGGCCGGAGATCAGGCTCACGCCGCGTCGGGCGAGGGCGCGGGTGAGCCGCACGCTCCAGCCCCGCGGAAGCCGTCCCTCGAGCTGCAGCCGCGCGCGCCCCTCGGCGTCGGCGGGCTCGAGGCGGCAGCGCGAGGCGCCGAGCTTCGAGAGCTCCACCGGCGCCGAGACGCCGCGGGCCTCCAGTCCGACCAGCGGATGGTTCATGTCCACGTTCCTCTCTCCCCCGTTTCGCGGGCGACCTCCACGCCCGACGCGAAGCTCGCAGCCGACGGGCTAGCAAGGTGCGTGCCGTGGGCGGGCGTGCCGGTTCGCGCCCGGAGCGGGCCGCTCCCGGCTCCTCCGGGCGACCTGCCCGGCCGGCCTGCCCTCGGCGCGGGCGGGGCTGCCCAAGCACCGGGCTGGCGCGCCCGCGCCGTCGGCCGCGCCCGGGTTCGACGCCGCGCGCCCCCCGGTCGTTCAGGCCGGAGCGCTCAGGCCGGAGCCTCGCCGGGCCGCTGGCGCAGCAGCGACTCCGAGGTCGCGACCGTGCCGAAGGCCGCCTCGAGGCTCTCGAGCATGCTCTCCTCGGCGGGCGAGATCGACGCCAGCCCGAGCAGCCCGCCCGCGGACTCGGCCACCGCGCGCGCGCGCCCCACGATGTGCTGCATCAGACGCAGGCGGCTCTCGATGCTGAGCTCGCGGCTGAGGGCCCCCACGTAGTCGCGCCAGGTGTCGAGCAGCTCGGTGTCGGGACGCTGCTCGAGCCAGACCCGCAGCATGCCGTGGCCCGGGCTGCCGGCCGGGAGCCCCGCGGACTCGGCGTCGTGGAGCACGGCGCGGCGCTCGCCCTCGTCCATGCGGCCGTCCGCCCAGGCCACCTCGACCAGCGGGATCAGGGTCAGGGCGGCCAGGGTGTCGGCGTCGATGCCCAGCTCCGCCAGCCGGCTGACCACGCCCGGGTCGGGGAGCCCCGCCGCGCCGGCCAGGCTCTCGGTGCTCGCCATCTCTCCCTCGAGGCGGTGCAGGGCCTCGCGGTAGCGCGCCGCCGCGCCGCAGAAGAAGGCGGACTGGAGGGCGCGGGCCCGGGGCTCGAGCCGGGCGCGGATGCCCGTCGCCGGGACGGCGGGCTTGCGCTCCGCCCCGGGGTTGCCGCTGGCCCGGGCCAGGCGCCCGGCGAGGATCGCGTTCAGGTTGCGGAACACCACCGCGGCGATGCGCGGGTAGCGGTGGCCGAGGCGCTCGAGGTCGTCCTCGGTGAGCCGCAGCAGCCGCGTGTCGCGCACCACGTCGACGTCGGCGGTGTGGTTCGCATGGAAGAGGCCCACCTCGCCCAGCACCTCGCCCCGCCCGTGCTCCGGGTCCCGCCCGGGCGCGTCCTCGCCGAGGGCCTCGCTGGAGGTGCGCAGGCCGCCGTCGATCACCACGTAGAGGGCCTCGCCGGGCTCGCCGGCGTGGTAGAGCCGCTCGCCGGAGCGCACCTCGAGCACGCTCGCCATCAGGGCGACGATGCGCGCCTGGGCGGCGCGCAGCCCGGCGAAGAGCGGAATGGAGCGCTGGGGCTCGCGACCGAGGTCGACGGAGACCAGGTCCCACAGGGTCGCGACCCGCAGGCGCGCGCACAGCGCCGGGGTGAGGACCAGGTCCGTCAGCCACGCGAAGGCGAGGGCCAGGGCCGCCATGCTGCCCAGCTCTCCCTGGGTGCGCAGCTCGCTGGCGTGGAGGGTGAGGAAGCCCAGGCACAGCGCCGCCGAGGTGATGCTCACCGGGCGGGCGACGCTGCGCAGGGCCGAGACCGTGGCGCGGCGGTCCTCTCCCAGGCGCTTGGCCTCGCGGATGAAGCGCGCGAAGTAGTGGATCGTGTCGTCCACCGCGATGCCGATCACGATGGGGGCCACCAGGCTCATGGTCGTGTCGAGCCGGATGCCCGTGAAGCCGAGCGCGCCGAAGTAGACCGTCACCGGCAGCACGTTGGGGACCAGCGCGAGCAGCCCCACGCGCAGCGACACGAACATCAGCGAGAGGATCACGTAGATCACGCCGATGGCGGCCAGCAGGCTCAGGGTCTGTCCGCGGATCACCGAGTCGAGGGCCCGGTTCAGCACCACGGCGGTGCCCGTCACGGTGCCGACGAGGTGCCCCGGCAGCTCCGCCAGCCGCGCCTCGATGCGCTGGACCAGCCCGTTCACCTCCTCGGAGTCGAGCACCTGGGAGCGGACCTGGACGTTGGTGGTCTGGTAGCGGGCGTCGACGAAGCGATCGAGGTCGTCGCCGGCGCCGAACAGCAGCAGCTGGCTCACCAGGCGCCGGGACTCCGGCAGACCCGCCGCGCCGGCCTCCTCGCCCCGGAAGGCGCCGTGGATGAGCTTCAGGTAGTCGACCAGGGAGGTGGTCCCGCCGATCTCGGGCTGGGCGTCGAGCCAGGTCTGGAGCTCGTCGAGGGCCTGCAGGTTGCGCGGGTCCTGGAAGGCGTCCGGGGCGTCGCTCTCCACGACGACGTAGAAGGGGTTCGCGCCCTCGAGGCTCTCGTTCACCGCCTCGAAGTGGACGCGCACCTCGGCGTCCTCGCGGAACTGGGCGAGCTGCTGGGTCCCCATGCGCAGGTGGCTCGCGCCGAACACCGCCAGGGCGAAGATCCCGGCGGCTCCCAGGAAGATGGTGCGCCGGAACTGGAAGTCGAAGCGCGCCAGACGCTCGACGCTGCGCTCGAAGCGCCCGGCGCCCGCGCCCGAGGCCAGGGGCGGAAGCCGTCGCGGCCGGGGCAGCAGCGCCAGGGTGGCGGGCGTGACCGAGAGCGAGGCCAGCACCGTGAACACCACGCCGAGCACGGAGATCATGCCGAACTCGCGCACCGCGGCCACGGAGCTCAGGCAGAGCGACGCGAAGCCCACCCCGGTGGTGAGACCGGTCAGCACCACGGGCAGCGCCACCCGGGACATGGCGCTCCCCACCAGGGCGCGGCCGTCGGCGTTCCGGTCGGCGCGCACGGACTCGTAGAACTCCGCCACCACGTGCACCGAGTAGGAGAGCCCGAGTGCCGTGAGGAGCGGCGGGACCAGGGAGGTGACGGCGTTCAGGGTGTGGCCCAGGGCGCGGGTCGTGCCCACGGTCCACGCCACCGCCACCACGATGGTGAGGAGCGGGAGCAGCACTCCGCGCACCGTCCGGAAGGCGAACATCAGCACGCCGCCCAGGCAGGCCAGGATGAGGGCGGAGAGGGTGAAGGCCTCGCTCAGCAGGATGCGGGCCATCTCCGAGCGCACCCGCGCCGCACCGGTGATCCAGACCTCGGCCTCGCCGCGCTCCTCCTCGGCGATCCGGCTGATCTTCTCGTCGAGCCCCAGGCGCAGGTACTCGCGGTTGCTGAGGCCGCCGAAGGAGACCACCACGGCGGCGGCGCGGCCGTCCTCCGAGACCAGGCTTCCGCCGTAGATCGGGTGGGAGAGCACGCGCCGCCGCAGCTCCGCCAGGGAGGCGGCGTCCTCGGGCACCGCGTCGACGTCGAAGAAGGGCGCGATCTCGAGGTCGCCCTCCACCTCGCGCAGGTCCTCGGCGTTGGCGACCGAGAGCACCCGCCGCACGCCGTCCAGGGCCTGGAGCCGCTCGGTCATGCGCGCGATCCGCTCGAGGTGGCCGGTGGTGAACACGTCCTCGGCCACCACGGCCACCACCAGGCTCTCGTCGCTCCCGAAGGCGCGGCGCATCCGCTCGTAGAAGACCCGGGAGGCGTCGCCCTCGGGCAGCAGCCGCTCCGCCGACGCGTCCACCTCGAGCCGCAGGCTGCCGCTGCGCAGGTCCACGATCTGGCCGATCGCGATCGCGGTGGCGACGAGCGCCAGGGCGAGGATCGCACCCGCGTGACGCGGCATGCGCGCAAGGAGGCGGTCCACGCCCATGGCCGCGAGAGTAGACTACCTTGGGGCGCCCAGGCAGGAGGGCAGCGCGATGGGTCGGTGGGTCGGGCTCGGCGGGGTCGTCCTCTTGGGGGTCGCGCTGGCGATCGGACTCGCCGCGACGGGACGGCTCGGCCGGCACCGCGGCCCGGGCGAGGTCACCGCGACCCGGCTTCCCGACGCCTGGATCCAGGCCCGCGCCGCCGCCCGGGCGGCGAGCGCTCCGCTGGGCTCGGACCCGGAGAAGCAGATCCTGTTCGGCGACCTGCACGTCCACACCACGTTCTCCACCGACGCCTTCATGGGGAGCCTGCCCTTCGTCCAGGGCGAGGGCGCCCACCCGCCCGCCGACGCCTGCGACTTCGCGCGCTTCTGCTCCCAGCTCGACTTCTGGTCCATCAACGACCACGCCGAGGCCCTCACCCCGCGTCGCTGGCAGGAGACCATCGAGTCGGTCCGCCAGTGCAACGCCGTGGCCGGCGACCCCGACGACCCGGACGTGGTCGCGTTCCTGGGCTGGGAGTGGACCCAGGTCGGCCGCACCCCGGCCGACCACTACGGCCACAAGAACGTGGTGCTGCGAGGCACCACGGACGCCGAGATCCCCTACCGGCCGATCGCGGCGGGCGGGCTCGCGGTGACGGCCCTGCGCGAGATGCCGTTGCGGGCCCGGCTGCTGCCGGCGCTGCTCGACTTCCCGCGCTCGCGCCCCTACCTGGACTTCGACCGCTTCATCCGCGAGCTCCAGGCGGTGCCCGAGTGCGACTTCGCCGCCGGCCTCGAGGACGACTGCATCGAGGTGGCGGCGACGCCCCGGGAGCTGTTCGAGAGGCTCGACGCCCTCGGCTTCGACTCCCTGGTGATCCCCCACGGCACCAGCTGGGGGATGTACACGCCGCCGGGCTCCACCTGGCGCAAGCAGCTCACGGCGGAGCAGCACGACCCGGACCGCCAGACCCTGATCGAGGTGTTCTCGGGCCACGGCAACTCCGAGGAGTACCGCGACTTCCGCGCCGTCGAGATCGCCGGGGACGGGAGCGTGGCGTGCCCGGAGCCCGGGCCGCTCTACGAGCCCTCGTGCTGGCGCGCCGGGGAGCTGATCCGCGAGCGCTGCCTCGCCGCCGGCGAGGCCGACGCCGAGTGCGACGCCCGGGCCGCCGAGGCGCGTCGCCACCACGCCGAGGCGGGTGTGCCGGGCCACCACACCGTGCCGGGGAGCCGGGTCGAGGACTGGCTCGACGCGGGGCAGTGCCGCGACTGCTTCCTGCCCGCCTTCAACTACCGGCCGGGAGGCTCGGCCCAGTACGTGCTCGCCGTGGCGGACCCCGAGTCCGACCCCTCGCGCTTCCGCATGGGCTTCATCGCCTCGAGCGACAACCACACCGCGCGGCCGGGCACCGGCTACAAGGAGGTCGCCCGGGGCTCCATGAGCGACCGGCGCGGCCCGCGGAACGAGACCTGGTATCGCAGGCTCGCGGCGTCCCGCGCGGAGCCGGCTCCCCGCTCCGTGCCCTTCGAATTCGAGACGACCTCGCTCTCCGGCTTCCAGCTCGTCGAGTTCGAGCGCCAGGCCACCTTCTTCGTGACCGGCGGGCTGGTCGCCGTGCACGCCGCCGGGCGCGACCGCGGCTCGATCTGGGACGCCCTCGAGCGCAAGGAGGTGTACGGCACCAGCGGCCCGCGGATCCTGCTCTGGTTCGACCTGCTCAACACGCCGCGTCCCGTGCCCATGGGGAGCGACGTCGCCCTCTCCGAGGCGCCGCGCTTCCGGGTGCGCGCCGTCGGGGCCTTCGAGCAGGAGCCCGGCTGTCCCGAGCGCAGCAGCGCGGCGCTCGCGCCCGCCGAGCTCGAGCGCCTGTGCCGCGGCGAGTGCCACAATCCCTCGGACGAGCGCGCCCGCATCACGCGCATCGAGATCGTGCGCATCCGGCCCCAGGTCCGCGTGGACGAGGACCTGGCGGCGCTGATCGAGGACCCGTGGCGCAGCTTCCCGTGCGTGCCGGACCCGGCGGGCTGCAGCCTCGAGTTCGAGGACCCGGAGTTCGCCGCGGCGGGGCGCGACGCCGTCTACTACGCCCGGGCGGTCCAGGAGCCCGCGCCCGGGATCAACGCCGACGGCCTGCGCTGCCGCCGCGACGAGGCGGGCCGCTGCGTCTCCGTCGAGCCGTGCTGGGGCGACTACCGCACCGACCCCGGCGACGACTGCCTGGCGCAGCACGAGCCCCGCGCCTGGTCGTCGCCGATCTTCGTGGACCACGTGCGCGGCCGGTGACTAGCGGCCCGGGCTCCCGCGGTCGAGGGAGCGCCCCACCAGGCGCATCAGCCGGAACGCCACGGGGCGGATCAGCCGCCCGGCCAGCCGCGACGCCGCGCTCGACGCCGGGGTGTTGGCGGAGGCGGCGAAGCGCTCGAGGCCGAGCTGGTCGCGGAGCTCCTCGCTCACCACGCGCAGCGGTCCGTCCAGCGGGATCCCGGTCCCGTCGGCGATGCGCACCATGCGCTGGAAGTTCGACGCCACCGCCACGGCGTCCACCAGGCCCTCGGGGCCGAGGGCGGCGAGCGCCGCCTCCCGGGCCGCGTGAAGGGCGTCGTCGTCGTCCCCCACCAGGGCCTCGGCGAGGGCCACCAGCACCTCGCCGTGGTCGACGCCCGAGGTCTCCGCCTCCGCGTCTCCGGTGACGGCGTCGACGTCGACCGCGTCGCCCTGGAGCTCGCCGCTCGCCCGGAGCAGCAGTGCGTGGGAGGTCGTTCAGTAGAAGCACTCGTTCAGTGCCGAGACCCGCGCCGCCACCAGCTCGATCTGGCGACGGTCCAGCGCGCGGTGGCCCTCGGCGCCCGGGTCCACGATCTCGTGGGGCTCCAGGTAGTGGGCGGCGCTCAGGCGGCGCAGGTTGCGCACCTCGTCGGGCACCTGGGAGAGTGCGCGGAGCACGTTGGCGGTGCGCCGGCCCGGCCACAGGTCCGCCTCGGCGCCGCGCGCCGGACCGTTGGGAAGCATGGCGACCCAGGCCTCGCCCTCCACCAGGCCCGCGGGCACGTAGCGGGTGGGCGCACCGGGTCGCGGCTCGGGGAGCGGGTGGGGCGGCACGCCGAGGCCGCGGCAGAAGGCGTCGACGCTCACCACCGTGACCACGATGCCGACGATCTCCACGTAGGCGCCCGGGGAGACGCCCGACGCGACGGTCTTCTCGAACCAGGTCTTCGTGAGGCGGCCCGCGTCGGTCGCGATGCGGTGGGCGGCGTCCACCGCGGCGGCCGGGAGGTCTCCGGCCTCCGCGTGCTCTCCCGCGACGGCGTTCGGCGAGAGCGCCGCGCGTCGCTCGCGGCACAGCGAGCAGTCCGCCGCGGCGCGCACCTCGGCGGCCAGGGCCACGCGCTCGGCGCCGGTCCACCAGGACCCGGGTGCGGCCAGGTGCGCCCAGGCGTCGCGATGCGCCTGGGGCAGGTCCTCGCGCACCGGCACGGGCGCCGACTCGTAGGAGATGCCCGAGAGGACCGAGAGGGCGGCCATGGGATTCCTCCCGCTCCCGAGCCTATCGCGCCGGACGCGGCCCAGCGAGCCTTCGGTCCCGCGTCGTGGTGGCGGAAGCCGATGGCCTGCTAGGCGCCGGCGGCCGAGAGGCGCCGGGTCAGGCCCTCCAGCAGCTCGGCCACGTCGACGCCCTCGCCGAGCACCCCCCGGAAGGGGTCGCCGTGGCGGCGCAGCCGCGGGAGCGCGGTCTTCACCGTCCAGCGCCCCGGGTCGAGGCGCGCCGTCACCTGCGCCCAGGTGAGCGGCATCGAGACCGGCGCGCCGGGGCGCGGGCGCACCGAGAGCGGCGCCGCGATCAGCTTGCCGCGCCCGTTCTGGAGGTAGTCGACGTAGACCTTGCGCCCGCGGGCGGCGAGGGGCCGCGCGATGGTGGCCAGCTCGGGGATCTCGCTGCACACCGTGCGCGCCACCGCCTCGCCGAGCGCCTTGGCGGCGCCGTGGTCGAGGCGCCCGGCCAGCGGCAGGAGCACGTGGAGGCCGTCCTGCCCCGAGGTCTTGGCGAAGTGGGCGGCGCCGAGGTCCTCGAGCAGGGCGTGCAGGTGGCGCGCCACGGCCACGACCTGGGAGAAGGGCGCCTCCTTGGGATCCAGGTCGAGGATCAGCCAGTCGGGGTGCTCGAGGTCGCCGACCCGGGCGCTCCAAACGTGGAGCGGGATCGCGCCGGAGTTCACCACGTAGAGCAGGGTCTCGAGGTCGTTGCACAGGAAGTAGTCGGTGCCGTCGATCGACGCGCGCCGCACCCAGGCCGGCGTGAACTCCGGTGCGTTCTTCTGGTAGAAGTGCTTGCCCTCGATGCCGTCGGGGTAGCGGGTGAGCACCACCGGACGGTCCTCGAGGTAGGGGGCGAGGAAGGGCCACGCGGCCTCGTACCAGGCCAGCAGGTCGCCCTTGGTGTAGCGCTCGACGGGCCAGAACACCTTGTCGAGCCGGGTCAGCTCGAGTCGCGGCGGCTCGGCCGCGGTGCCGTCGCCGGCGGCGGCCGGCTCCGGGGCGGACGCGGACGCGGACGCGCCCTGCAGGGCCGCCGGCGCGTGGCACGCGTCGACGCCCACGTCCTCGGCGAGGCCGAGGAAGACGGGCTGGCGCAGGCTGCCGGCGCCGGTCACCTCGGTGTAGCGGACCTCGCAGACCAGCACCGGCCGCAGCCAGAGCGTCCCGCGCGGGGGTCGCTCCGGCGCTCCCGCGAAGGCCGGCTCCGCGACGCGCAGCTCCGGGACCCGGGCGAGGATCGCCTCGATGGCCGCATCGTCGAGGCCCGAGCCGGCGTTGCCGGCATGCACGAGCTCGCCGTCGCGCTGCCAGGCGAGGGCGAGGGAGCCCAGGGACTCGCGCGAGCCCTTGCCCGGCAGCACCCCGACCACGGCGAGGTGTCCGTGCCGCGGCGCCTTCACCTTGATCCACTTCGCCGAGCGGCGTCCCGCCTCGTAGGGCGAGTCCGCGCGTTTCGCGATCACCCCTTCGAGCCCGTGCTGCTCCGCGGCCCGGAACAGCGCCTCACCGTCGCCCTCCACGTGGTCCGCGAAGCGCACCACGCCGAGGCGCGGGGCGAAGCGCGCGAGGATGCGCTTGCGCTCCGCGAGGGGGAGGCGCCGCAGGTCGTGGCCCGCCGCGCCGAGGCAGTCGAAGGCCTGGAGCACCACGGGGTTGTCCACCTCGCCCCGGGCGATGCGCGCACGGTCGGTCTGGGTGAAGCGCTGCTGGATGCGCTCGAAGGATCCGCCGCCGGCACCGTCCGGGACCAGCAGCTCGCCGTCGATCACGAACTCGCCGAGAGGCAGGTGGGCGAGGGCGCGCGCCACCTCGGGGTAGGTCGCCGTGCGCTCCGCGCCGGTGCGGGCGAGCAGCCGGACCGCGTCGCCCGAGCGCTCCGCCAGCACCCGCACGCCGTCGTACTTGAGCTCGTAGAGCCAGGCGGGATCCGAGAAGGGCTCCTCCCGGGTCTCGGCGAGCATGGGCCGCAGGCGCGCCGCGTCGAGTCGGCGCCGCGGCGCGCCGGCCCGGGTCGCCGCCTCGGCCACCTCGGCGTCGCGGGCGACGCCGTCGCGCAGCTCCTCCACGCGGAGCCCCGAGAGCACCGAGGCCGGCTCCCGCTCCACCAGCTCGGGCGCGTCGGCGGGCGCCTTGCCCTTGCAGATCAGCAGCCAGTCGCGGCCGCCCTCGCCGCGCGTGCGCACCAGCGCGAAGCGGCCGCGCAGCTTGTGGCCTTCGAGGCGCAGGTCGAGCTTGCCGGCCTCGAGGCCGTCGCGTGGCGCGGTCTCGCCCACGGGCTGCCAGGCCCCGACGTCCCACACGATCATGGCGCCGGCGCCGTAGTTTCCCTCCGGGATGATCCCCTCGAAGCGCGCGTACTCGAGGGGGTGGTCCTCGGTGCGCACCGCGAGGCGCTTCTCCGCCGGGTCGAGGCTGGGGCCGCGGGGCACCGCCCAGCTCGCCAGCACGCCGTCGATCTCGAGGCGCAGGTCCCAGTGCATGCGCCGGGCCGCGTGCTGCTGCACCACGAAGACGGCGCGGGCGCCCGGTGCCAGGGCCCGCGGCGAGGCCTCGTCGCCGTAGGGCTCGGGCGTGCGCTCCGGATCGCGCTTGTCTCGATACCGCTTGAGATCGGCCATGGAGATCCGATGTGGTATGTTGCCACACCCCTGGCCAGCCCCCTGGAAAGGGTCCTCCATGCCGGCGCGCGCGACCGCCTCCGCCACCGTCTCCTTCGGACTCGTCTCGATCCCGACCAAGATCTACGCGGCCTCGAAGTCCCAGAGCGTGCACTTCAACATGCTCCACGAGAAGGACAAGTCGCGGATCAAGCAGCAGTACGTGTGCAGCACCTGTGGCGAGGTCGTGCCCCGGGACGAGACCGTGAAGGGCTACGAGTACGCGAGGGGCCAGTACGTGGTGTTCACCAACGAGGAGCTCCAGGCCCTCGAGCAGAAGTCGGACAAGACCATCGAGATCGAGGAGTTCATCCCGATCCAGCAGGTGGACCCGGTCTACTTCGAGAAGTCCCAGCTCCTCGGCCCCGACAAGGGCGGCCACAAGGCGTACGCGCTCCTGCGCCGCGCCATGGAGGAGTCCGGTCGCGTGGCCCTCGGCCGCTTCTCGACCCGGGGCAAGCAGCAGCTCGTGCTGATCCGCCCGACCGCCGACGGGCTGATGCTCCACGGCCTCTACTACGCCGACGAGGTGCGCAGCTTCGACGACATCGACAGCGGTGACGACGCCGCCATCAAGGAGGGCGAGCTCGAGCTCGCCCAGCAGCTGATCGACCAGCTCACCAACGACCGCTTCGAGCCCGCCAGGTACGAGGACGAGTACCGCCAGGCCGTGCTCGAGATGGTGGACCGCAAGGTCGCCGGCGAGGAGGTCGTGATGGCGCCCCAGGGCGAGGAGCGCGAGCAGATCATCGACCTCGTGGCGGCGCTCAAGAAGAGCCTCGCCGACGGCGACGACGGGAAGCAGCGCGCCAAGGCCGGGCCCGCCAAGGTGGAGCCCGGGCGCCGCGGCCGCTCGCGCAAGCGCGCCTGAGGGCCGGCCTCCGCCGCAGGGCGAGCCCGAAGGGCTCGGCTAGCCCGGGAGACCCTCCGCCCAGCTGCGCGTGGTGTCCGCCAGCTCGGCCAGCACGTCGGCGTCGCTGCGCCCGGTGCGCTTCGGGACGTGGAAGCCGTGGTCCGCCTCGTCCACCACGTGGAGGGAGGCGCGCTCCCCGAGCTTCTGGCGGACCGGCTCCAGCAGCTCGAGGCGGGCCAGGCGGTCCCGGCTGCCCTGGAGGAACAGCATCGGCACGTCCACCTGGGAGAGGTGGGCGGCGCGCTCCCCGGCCTTCTCCTCCTTGCCGGCCGGGTGCAGTGGGAAGCCGAAGAACGCGATGCCGCGCACCCCGGGCAGCGGCGACTCGGCGGCCGAGAGCGACGTCATGCGGCCGCCCATGGACTTGCCGCCGGCCAGGATCGGCAGGCCGTCGGCGTGGCGCTCCGCGCACGCGACGGCGGAGCGCACGCAGGCGCGCAGCAGGGGCTGGGGGTCGGGGCGACGCCGGCCCCGCTCGGTGTAGGGGAACTGGAAGCGCAGGGTCGCGACGGCCTCCCTCGCCAGGGCGGCCGCGGCGCCCTCCATGAAGGCGTGACGCATGTCGGCGCCGGCGCCGTGGGCCAGCACCAGCAGCCAGCGCGCCGAGCCGGGCCGCTCGAGCAGCGCCGAGACCTCGGGTCCGTCGGCGCCCGCTGTGAAGCGAAGCTCGCGGGCCCCGCCCACCGGGTCAGCCCGCTTCGCGGTCCCGCCGGGCGGCGCGGCGCACGGGCTGGGGCCGCCGGCGCTCCTCGGCCCGGCCGGCCAGGTCGAGGAAGCGCCGCGCCAGGCGCGGCCCGGCGCCCTCGTCCTCGTGCTTGAAGAACACGAAGGCGCGCTCGAAGCCGGCGGTGCGGATGCGCTCGGCGAAGCCGAGCAGATCGGCGTCGTCGTAGGCGGCGCGCCGCAGCCGCAGGTAGCCGAGGGGGCCGCCCGCCAGAGGCCCCTCGGCGGGCTCGTCCTCGGTGTCGGCCTTGCACAGGGCGAGCCCGCGCTCGGCCAGGCACGCGGCGGCCTCGCCGTCCTCGAGCCACGAGGCGTGGCGGAACTCGAAGGCCGCCGGCAGCCCGTCGGGCAGCAGCGCGACGAACGCCTCGAGCCGCGGCAGGTCCTTCTTCAGGTTCGGCGGCAGCTGGAAGAGCACGACGCCCAGCCGGGGCCCCAGCACCTCGAGGTTCCCCAGCAGGAAGCCGAGCTCCTCGTCGGCCTCCTTCAGGCGCTTGAAGTGGGTGATGCGCCGGCTGGCCTTGATGGAGAACCGGAAGCCTTCGGGCACCTGGGCGGCCCAGGACTCGAGCACGCTGCGCTTGGGCATCCGGTAGAAGGTGTTGTTGATCTCCACCGCGGGCAGCTGCCCGGAGTAGAAACCCAGCATCTCGCCCGCGGGCAGGTCCTCGGGGTAGAAGGCTCCCTTCCACTCCTTGTAGCTGTACCCGCTGGTACCGGCGAAGAGCTCCATCGCGACCCTCCCGGGACCGCGCATTCTACCGCGTTCCGAGACTCCTCGCGTGGGCGCGCGCCGTCTCCACGTAGCGGAGCGTCCGCTCGCGCTGCACCTCGAGCTCCGCCGCGTCGAGCTGGCGCACCACCCGCGCCGGCGTGCCGAGCACCAGCGCCCGGGGCGGCACCCGCGTCCCCGGCGTCACCACGGCGCCGGCTCCCACCAGCGCGCCCTCGCCGATCTCGGCCCCGTCGAGCAGCAGCGCCCCGATGCCGACGAGGGCGCCGTCGCCCACGCGGCAGCCGTGCACCACGGCGCGGTGCCCCACCGTCACCTCGTCGCCGATCTCCGTCGGGAAGCGGTCCTTCGTGACGTGCACGACCACGACGTCCTGGAGGTTGGTGCGCGCGCCGATCCGGACGCGATGGATGTCGGCGCGCAGCACGCAGCCGTACCAGACGCTCGAGTCCGGGCCGACGACGACGTCGCCGATCAGCGTCGCGCCCGGCGCGATCCAGGCCGAGGGGTCGACCCGGGGCGCGACGTCGCCGAAGGGCAGCAGCAGGGGCTGGGGCTCGCCGGGCGCCACGCGGGCAGCCTAGCGGAGCGAGCCCTCCGGGCTCGCTTTGCGGCGGAAGCCGACCCATCCTGGGTCGGCCTCCTAGCCGAGCGAGCCTTCCGGCTCGCTCGGTGACCGGTGGAGCTCTCCCAGCAGGGGCTTCACGCGGGTCCAGATCTGCTCGGCGATCTGCGGCGTCAGCGGCTCGAGCTCGCCGGTCACCAGGGCGTCCACCTCGGCCGCGCAGCGCCGGCGTCCCTCGCGCAGCATGCGTCGGCTGCGCCGGCCCGAGAGCGCGACCCGGGTGAGCCAGCCCGGCATCGAGACGCCCTTCATGCGGTCGGCGACCCGCTCGCGGCCGAGCCACCAGGCCGAGACGGCCACGCCGGCTCCGCCGAGGGCACCGATGCCGAAGCCCACGGGCCCCGTGGTGCCCAGCAGCTTCACCAGGATGGCGGTGCCGAGCGCCTTGCCGAAGCCGCCCGAGACCGTGCCCGCCACCCCGGCCGTGGCGGCGGAGACCGCCGCCCCGACCACGTCCGCGAGCTGGTTGCCCAGGGAGCGGCTCAGCGCCTGGGCGGCCGCGTCCGGCGTCGAGCCGAGCTTGCGGGCGAGGGCGCCGGCCGGGTCCGTCGCGATGCCGGCCCGCACCCCCACGGTGGCCTCGACGGCCTCGGCGAGCTGCCGCTCGAAGCGCGCGCGCGCCTCGGGCAGGTGCGCCTCGAGCTCCGGCGCGAAGCCCTCGCACTCCTCGCGGAAGCGCTGCTCGAGCTCGGCGAGGTTCCCGCCCCGGCCGCGGAACTCGGCCACCCGCGGTGCGATGCGGGCGTCGTACAGGTGGGCGCAGACCCACTCCGCGAGGTCGGCGGCGAAGCGCCGGCTCTCGGCGCGCACGTCGCTCTCGATCTGCTCGGTGACCCGGCCCACGTGCACCGCCCGGGCCTCGGCGCGGATGCGCTCGAAGTACGCGTCCCCGAGGTCGAGATCCACCTCGCGCCCGATGCGGGCGAGGCGCCACCCGGAGCGCCAGGCCAGCAGCGCCCGGGGAACGGCGACGAAGAGCGCGGCGGAGAGCGCGTAGAGCCCGATCCAGCGCGCCGCGCCCACGCCCTCGGGCTCGAGCATGGCCGCCGTCTCGGCGGCGGAGGGCAGGGGCTGGCCAGCGAGGAGCGCGGCGGGGCCCAGCAGCACGCGCAGGCCCGCCGCGATCGTGTCGGGATCGTGGAGGAAGGTGCTGCGCCACACCACCCGGTACTCGAGGAAGAGCCCGCGCACGAGCATCCCTGCCACCGCGCCCGCCACGACGCCCACGGCGCCCAGGTGCAGCGCGCGGCGCAGCTGGGTGACCAGCGCCGGCCGCGCGCGGGTGATCCAGAGCCGCCAGAAGCGGCGCGCCACGGCGGAGAAGCCCCGCGCCCGCTCGCCGGCGTCGAGGGCGCCGCGCGCCAGGCGCAGGAACACGCCGGGCCAGAGCCGGTAGAGGATCCAGCGCGTGAGCAGGCCTACACGGGGCTCGGGGGGCTCGGGCCGCTCCGCACGGGAGAGCCGGCCGGCGACGTCGGCCGCGGACGGCCGCGCGGGAAGCCGGGGGGGCCGCGGCCACGGCAGGAGCGACGCGGCCAGCACCGCCAGGTTCCACGCGATCAGGACCGCGATGGGGTTGTAGAGGGCGTGGATCCGGCCGCCCGGACCGAGCTGGTTGGTGAGCAGGCCCACCGCGAAGCTGGCGACCAGCACCGGCGCCGCGCGGAGGGAGAGGGCCTCGGTCAGGTGGCCCACGCCGCGGTAGCCCGCGAGCCCGTGGTCGAGGAGCCAGGCGGCCCGGCGCGCGAACCAGCCGCGCGTCTCGTCGAAGGGGCCGGCTGCCTCCAGCGCGCCGATGCGCTCCTCGGGGAGGACGGCCTCGGCGTCCCATTCCTCCACAGCGCGGACGACGAGCACCTCCGCCACCTCGGTGCCGTTCATGTCCCGAGCGTATCAGCGGCTCCCGCGGCTGGCCCACGGGCCGACGCTGTGTCACGGTCTCCCGGTCTCGCGCCGGCAGGACCATGAGCGCCTCCGTCGTCTACTGCGTGGATTCCCGCAACGCCATCGAGTCCGTCGCGGGAGCGTGGAGCCGGTTCGCCGAGGAGAACGGTGCGCCGGAGCTGCGCCCCGAGGCGGTGCTCGGCCGTCCCCTCACGGAGTTCCTGGCCGGCGGCGCGCTCCAGCGCCTGTGGTGCCTGCTCCTCGACCGGGTCCGGGAGCACGGGCGCGCGCGGACGCTGCCCTTCCGCTGCGACTCTCCCGACGCGCGGCGCTTCATGGAGCTCGAGCTCCGCCTGCTCGACCGCGGCCGCGTCGAGCACCGCTCGCGGCTGCTGCGCTCCGAGTCGCGGGACCCCGTCGCACGGGTCCATCCCGGCGCGCGACGCGGCGAGGGCCGCGTGGTCGTGTGCAGCATGTGCAAGCGGATCGAGGACCCGGTGGAGGGCTGGCAGGAGGCCGAGCGGGCCCTCGCCCTCGTCGGCGAGCTCCCGCCCGCCCGCCAGCCGAGCCTCGACCACGGCCTGTGCGATGGCTGTGCGGCGAGCCTCGAGCGCGCCGCCGAGGCCTGAGACGCGCGCTAGCCTGCTTCGCCCATGGGCAACCGCACCACGCGCAGCTCCGGCCGGGCGGAGGCACTCGTCGCGACGAGCGACGCCCTCACCCGCTCCCTGCGCCGGCTCCGCTTCGGCCCGCCGGTGAGCCACGTCTACAACCCCCTCGCCTACGCGCGGGCGCCCTGGGTCGCGTACCTCGAGCGCTTCGGCGCGGCGCCCGGCCGCGTGCTGCTCCTCGGGATGAACCCCGGCCCCTACGGCATGGTCCAGACCGGCGTCCCCTTCGGCGAGGTCTCCCTCGTGAAGGGGTGGCTCGGCATCGAGGCGCCGGTGCGCCGCCCGCCCCGCGAGCATCCGCGGCGGCCCGTGGAGGGCTTCGCGTGCACCCGCAGCGAGGTGAGCGGCGCGCGGCTCTGGGGCTGGGCGCGGGAGCGCTTCGGCACGCCGGCGCGGTTCTTCGCGCGCTTCTTCGTGTGGAACTACTGCCCGCTCGTCTTCATGGAGGAGACCGGCCGCAACCGCACGCCCGACAAGCTGCCCGCCGCCGAGCGCGACGCGCTGTTCCGGCCCTGCGACCGCGCGCTACGGCGTGCCGTCGAGACCCTGGAGCCGCGGCTCGTGGTGGGGATCGGGCGCTTCGCCGAGGAGCGCGCCCGGCAGGCCCTCGCCGGGGGCCCGTCGGTGGGCCGGATCCCCCACCCGAGCCCCGCCAGCCCCGCGGCCAACCGGGGCTGGGCGCCCCAGGCCGAGGCCGCGCTGGCCGGGCTCGGCTGCCGGCTCCCGCCGCCCGCCTCGACGCGAGCCCGCGGGGCTCGCCCACGCTAGCTTCCCGCCGCTTCGAACCCGGGGAGGTGCGGCATGTCGCCCGACGAATCGGATCAGGACCTGAAGGCCGAGCTCGAGCGCCTGCGCAAGGAGAACGAGGAGCTCAAGGCCAAGCCGAGCCGCGGGCTCAACCTGAAGGTCAGCCAGAAGGGGGCGGTCTCGCTCTACGGGCTGGGCCGCTTCCCCGTGACGCTCTACAAGGAGCAGTGGGTCCGCGTGCTCGACATGGCGGACGAGATCCACGCCTTCATCGCCGAGAACGACGCGGCCCTCAAGACCAAGGGCGAGTAGCGCGCCGCACGGGCCGGCTCACAGGCTGGCCGCGTGGGCGCTCATGTCGGCCACCTCGGCGCGCAGGCTCGGCCGCTCCCCGCAGCGCGCGAACCAGCGTCCCAGCCGCACACGCTCCGGCGGGATCCCGGCACCGAGCGAGGCGGCGAAGAAGCCCGTCAGGAACAGGCCCACGTCGGCCACGCCGAAGTCTCCGCAGAAGTGCTCGCCCTCACCCAGGAAGCCCTCGAGCTCGCGGTAGCGCGCCTCGACGGCGGCACGCGCGGCCGCGATGCGCGCGGCGTCGCGCCGGGCCTCGTCGGGCTGGTAGAAGACCTCCTGGATCAGCGTCCACACCTCGGGGAAGAGCACCTCGTCGCCGAAGGACTCGAGCTGGCGGCAGCGGGCGCGGGCGGCGGGCGCGCGCGGGTACAGGGGCGGCTCGGGATGGGCGTCCTCCAGGTACTCGAGGATCACCGTGGAGTCGTAGACCTCGGTGGAGCCGTCGACGAGCACGGGCACCAGGCCCTGCGGATGGATGCGGAGCACCTCGGGGTGCTTGGGCTCGTACGCCTTGGCCCGGCTGAAGGGCACGCTCACGATCTCGGCGTCGAGCCCCTTCTCGCGCAGGGCCACGCGCACCTTGGCGGTGAACAGGCTGAGCGGACCACTGTAGAGCTTCACGGCGACCTCCCGATCTCGCCCGGCCCCACCCCGTCTCGAGGCAGGCGGCCCCACCAGGAAAGCCCGCGCCGCGAGGCCCCACCAGAGCCAATCGGCGCGCCCGCCGCGCGGCCAATGGCGCCCGCCGCCGGGCCTCGGGGACGCGCCAGAAGCCCGAGCGATTCCGGGGGATTGGCCGCTCGCACCGGGCGCCGCGAACAATCCCGGCGGGAGCGGTGTCGAACCCCGTGCCCCCTCCCCCGACGAAAGGCCTCCCATGTCCCGTCCCGACCGAAGCCCGCGGACTCCGCGGGCCGCGGAGCCGCCCACCTGCAGCCCGCGGGGCAACGTGTTCCCCATCGACGGCTGGCTCGAAGCGATGAGCTGTCCCCAGTGTCGATCGGAGGAGGTGCTCCAGGTCGACGTCGTCGAGTGCACCTATCCCGTGCGAGGGGTGCGGCGGCCCTGGGGCTTCGTCGCCGTGGACGTCGCCGCGAGCCGCCTCGACCCCGCGTCGACCCACGCCGAGTTCTTCCGCTGCGACGACTGCCTCCACGAGTGGCCGGTGGAGCCGGGCACCCGCTTCGTCGAGGCGGAGGAGGCCGAGGACCCGCCGGGCTAGGGGCCGGCCTCGGCGCGCGTCCCGTAGAGGGTGGTGCGCGTGGGCGAGTACTCCTCGCCCGGCAGCGGCACGTTCTCGAGCTGCACCACCAGGGTGCCGTCCCGGCGGAAGTGGGCGTCCCAGGTGGACTGGATGCGGGGCCCCACGGTCCGCGGCACGAAGGCGAACTCCGTCTGCACGCCGGGGACGGTCCCGATCACGAGCTGGGTCTCGGCCGTGCCCCCCAGCACGTTGCCCTTCCGCGTCCCGCTCCCGGTGCCGATCACGTCCGTGTCGATCGCGCCGCCCTCGGAGGGGTACTGGGTCTCGAGCTCGGACTTGGCGGTGTAGAGGCCGTCCTTCTCGGAGATCACCACGGTGCCCTCGATGCTGCGCGTGTCGCCGCGCGCCACGTCCTCGGTGAGGCCCTTCACCTCCCACATGCCCGCGAAGCCGCCCGCGGGAGGCGGCGCGGCATCGACGCTGGGGGCGTCGTCGCCCCCGGTCCCGCAGCCGACGGGGCCGAAAGCCAGTGTGGTGCCGGCCAGGGTGGTGCCGAAGAGGAGCGCGATCGCGACTCGAGCCGTCATGCCTGGGCCCTCCCCAACCCCCGACCGCATTCTACGCCCGCGGCGACCGCGGTAGCAATCGCGTTGATCCTCACTCCGCGGGCAGCAGCCGCACCTCCAGGTCGCGGGTCCTCGGGCCCACGTCGTGGCTCTCGCGCGTCGTCGCGAAGCCGGAAGCCCGCACGTCGAGCTGGTGGGGGCCCCGGCCCAGCTGGGCGAAGCGGAAGAAGCCCTCGGCGTCGGTCACGGTCCGGCGGAACGACGAGCTGCGGATCCCCCCCTCGATCTTCAGCCACGAGAGCCGCACGTCCGCCCCGGCGACCGGGCGGCCGTCCTCGGTCAGCACGCGTCCGTCGAGGCCGAGGTCGCCCACGTCGAGCACCAGGTCGAGGTCGAGGCGTCCGCCGGCCTCGAGCTCCACGCCCGAGACCCGCAGCCAGGGCACCGCCCGGGTCTCGAAGCGCAGCGGACCCGAGGGCACGTCCTCGGCGCGGAAGTGCCCTCCCTGGTCCGAGACCACGCGGGTGCTCTGGATCCGGGCGTCGGTGCTCGACAGCGACAGCTGGAAGTCCGGGACGGGTCGGCCGTCGGGGTCGACCATGCGCCCCGTGACCACGCCGGCGGTGACGGGCTCGAGCACGACCTCCAGGGGATCGCTGCCGGCGTCGAGGGAGAGGGGGCCCAGCAGGAAGTCGTTGTAGCCGCTGCCCGGGCGGACGCTGAGCCGCCAGTCGTCGCCGGCACGCACGTCCTCGATGCGGAAGTCGCCGTCGGCGTCGGTGGCGCCCTGGAGGTTCGCCCGCAGCCGGTTGGAGCGCAGGTAGACGTTCAGCCCGACGGGCACCTCGCCGCGCGTGACCCGCACGCGCCCGGTCAGCGCGAAGCGCCCCTCGGCCGGGGTGAGCTCGACGTCGCGCCGCAGGCCCTCGGCGGAGAGCTCCGTATCCAGGCGGATGCGGTCCTCGTGGGTCTCGTAGCCGTCCGCGTGGAAGCGGACCAGCAGCAGGTTGGTGGCGTGGGCGGCGTCGAAGCGCAGCTCGTAGCGCCCGTCGGCGCCGGTCTCGACGCGGGCCGTGGCGTGTCCGAGGGGCTCCACGCGCACCGCCGCCACCGGGTCCCCCCGCTCGTCGCTGACCACGCCGTGGATGCGCAGCGTGCGACGCTCGCCGAGCACGAAGTCCACCCCCTCGGTGCCGGCGCGGGCCAGGATGCTCCGCAGCGGGTGGCTCGCGGTCTCGCGGCTGGTGAGCCGGTAGTTCCCGGCACCCAGGCCCTCCAGGACGTAGCGGCCGTCGCGACGGCTCGTGGTGCGGGTGTCGCGGCCCGTGGCGTCGACCCGGCTGGCCTCGATCTCGATCCCGGCGAGGGGGTTGCCCGCGGAGTCGAGCACGCGACCGGCGATCCGCAGCTCTCCGTCCGCCGGGACCTCGGCCGTCCCAGCCTCCTCGCCGGGACCGGCTGCGGCCGCCGGAGCCGGTGCGGGGAAGGGCGGCGCTCCGCTCCCGGCGGGATCGGGCGGGGCGTCGGTCCCGGAGGGGCCCGGCCCGGCGGGGTCGGGCCCCGGCTGCGCCGCCTCGGGGGTGCCCGGCTCCGGGGGGCGCGCCTCCGCGAGGGGCGAGACCTCGTCGGTGCGCACGCCCGCCGGCTCGCGGGCGGAGGGGGCGGGGCTGCCCGGGCCGCGCCCGACGAGCACCACCAGCAGCGCGGCGAAGCCCAGCACGGCGGCGGTCAGCAGCAGGT
>JANQFK010000056.1 GCA_028277885.1 Myxococcota bacterium | reverse complement strand
GGATCAGGTAGTGGTTGGCGCCCGGGTGGTCAGGGTCCCGCCGCAGCACGGCGTCGAGGGTGTCCACCACCTCCTGGGTGTACTCCCGCGGCTTGCCGTCGGGCGTCCAGTAGTCCCAGGGCATCAGGTCCATCATGGCCTCGGCGGCGAGGGTCGCGGCGTCGAGGTCGTCGGGATGGGCCCGGGTGAGCGCGCGCATCGCCTCCGCGTAGGCGCGGTCGAGGGCGGCGCGCTGCGCCGGCGGGTCCGCGGCGTAGCGCGTGGCGAGCGCCTCGATGTAGGCCTGCTCGGCCGCGCTCGCGCCCGCCGCGCGCTGCCGGGCCTCCTGGATCGCCGCGAAGGCGGCGCGCCCGGCCTCGGCCCCCATGGGCGCGTTGATGTTCGGGCCGAGCGCGAGGGCGACGCCCCAGAAGCACATCGCGCAGTCGGGATCGAGGCGCGCCGCCTCCTGGAAGGAGTCCACCGCCGCCTCGTGGTTGAAGCCGAAGGTGAGCAGCAGACCCTGGTCGAAGTAGGCCTGGGCCTGGGGCGACGAGGTGGTGATCGGGTGGTGGAGGTCGCCGATGTCGTCGTGGAGCACGGGCCTGCGCGGCTCGAGCTCCGAGGCGGCCGTGCCCGGGGCCCCGGTCGAGTCGCCGGCCTGGCAGGCGAGGAGCAGGGCGGCGGCGGCCGTCAGGCCGAGCCGAAGGGTGGTGCGTCGCATCGGATCCCCTCCCATCGTGCGCGGGCCGCAGAGGCCCGCCCCCGGCATGATCCCACCGCCGGGCGCCCGGTGGAACCCCGCTTCGAGAGCCGGGGCTCCCCCAGGGGGTCCGCCCTTTGGAGGCCTCCCGCGCCTTGCGACCCCGGGGCCCCCTCTGTAGCTTCCGCGCTTCCCAGGGCCCCCGAGCCCCCCGAGGTGACCATGCCCAAGCTCTCCCAGAAGCTCCGCGACGAGCGCCGCGCGGGCCTCATCAAGAAGCACGCCGCGAAGCGAGCCGAGCTGCGCAGGCGCCTGAACGACGCCAACGTCTCCGTGGAGGAGAAGGAGGAGATCCAGGCCGCCTTCGCGAAGCTGCCGCGGAACTCCTGCCCCACGCGCCTCACGCGCCGCTGCCGGGTCACCGGCCGCGCGCGGGCCGTCTACCGCAAGTTCGGCGTCTCGCGGATCATGCTGCGCGACATGGGGCTGCGCGGCGAGCTGCCGGGCGTCCGCAAGTCCAGCTGGTAGGGCGCGCGGTGAAGGCCGACATCCACCCCGACTACCACAAGGTCCTGTTCGTGGACTCCGCCACGGGCGAGGAGTGGCTCTCGCGCTCCACCCTCACCTCGAACGAGAGCCGCGAGATCGACGGCGAGCAGGTTCCGGTGATCAAGCTCGAGATCTCCTCGGCGAGCCATCCCTTCTGGACCGGCCAGGCCCGCGAGCTCGACAGCGAGGGCCGGGTGGATCGCTTCCGCAAGCGCTACGGCAAGAAGAAGTAGGGAGCCCGCCCATGCCCCGCGCCTGTGAGCTCACCGGCACCAGCAGCCAGAGCGGCCACAACGTCTCGCACTCCAACCGCAAGACCAACCGCCGCTTCAACGCCAACCTTCAGCGCGTCACCCTGCACTCCGACGCGCTCAAGCGCGAGGTGCCGCTGCGCGTCACCACCCGCGCCCTGCGCACCGTGACCAAGCACGGCGGCCTCGACTCCTTCCTGCTCAAGCAGCGCGACGAGAAGCTCCCGCCCCTGGCGCGGCGCCTCAAGCACCGCGTGCAGAAGGCGCTCTCGGGCGGCGGGAAGAAGAAGTCCGCCTAGCTCCGCTCTCCGAGCCCCCGTCTCAGCGCTCCCAGAACCCCCATAGCCCGAGAGTCAGCCCCCTGAGGGTGCAGTGGTAAAACGGCTGTACCGGCGCCGGTCTCGTGCCGAGGTGTCGCAACCACCCCCAGGAAGCAAAGAAGTGGTCGGGCGGGTCGACCCGGATGTCCACTCCGATCGAGCGCTCCTCGAACTTGCGAAGGTCGGGAATCGCCACGACCTCGTCGGCCGCCACCGGCACGACGGCGAGGGGATCCGAGCTCTCGTCGCCGCTCGCAGACAGTCTGAGGTCTCCGGCAACGAGATTGCCGCCGAGCACGCGCCCTGGGGTCGGAACGAAGTCGAGCTGGAAGTAGTCGCCCCGCAGGTCGGCGAGCTCAGCATCCCAGATGTCGAGCGTGACCGTGCCCTCGCTGTCGACCCGCGATACGGGCGGACCTCCTCCGAGTACCGGAATGCACCCCGGCCATTCGGGGTCCGGCACCTCCATCCGGAGCCGGCCCGCTCCTTCGTATCGCCAGTTGCCCGGGGGGCCGCCGAGCGTCCAGCGCGGAACTCCGTAGAAGCTGATCGAGCCCCGGATCCTGTTCCCGACAGCGAGGTCCGTCCTCCCGATCAGCCCTGACTCCGTTTCGCGGATCCGCGCGCCGAAGTGCCAGGTGGGATTCTCCGACTGGGCGAAGGCGGTCGCCGGTGTCGCGGCAACGATCGCGGGGAGGAGAAGAAGGGCCGCTCGGTAGGACAAGGTTGCCTCCTTACCCCCGTAGGTGCCGCCATCCTGAACCACGCCTCGATGCCGGTGCAAGGACTTCCGGGGCGTCCCGGAGGTTGGCCGCCAACCCTCCGTCTCAGGAGGGATCGTCGAGTCGATACGCCCACAGCTCCGCCATCTTCCCGACGGGCCGCGCCTCGCCCTCGATCTCGATGGCGAACTGCCGGCGGATCACCGGCGCCAGCATGGCGCCGACCGTCTCGGGGTCCGTCACCTCGACGGCGGTCCGCTCGTAGACCTTCCCGTCCATCGCGACCCGCAGGCGCGGGTCGTCGTCGAGCCGCCGCTTGAGGCCGTCGCCGAAGAAGCTGGGCAGCAGGATGGTGAGCCGCCCCTCGTGCACCTGGAACCAGACGCTCACGGAGTAGGGCAGGGTCCAGGCCTCGCTCTCGACGAGGAGGTAGGGCTGGCGGCTCGCGAAGTCCCAGCTCGGAGGCGGCGCGGCGACCTCGCCTCGGAGGTGGCCGCCCGGGAGCGGGCCGACGGGGCCCTGGGCGAACAGGCGGATCCACGCGAAGGCGCCGCCTGCGACGAGTGCTAGCACTACCACCCCGGAAACCAGTCGCCTCACGACGCGTCTCCCGGCGGGTCGATCCGGAATGCCCAGAGCTCCGCGCGCGTGTCCCCCTCTGCAGGCGGGCCAGGCAGCCAGCGCGCGCGCTCGACCGCCACCCCCACGTACTTGCGCAGGAACGCGTCGGCGACGCGGTCCGCCTCGGCGGGGTCCAGGTCCACGCGCACCGCGCGGCCGTCGTAGAGCTCGCCGCCGATCTCGAGCCGCACGCGCGGGTCGGCGACCATGTTCTGCACCCAGCGCTTGCCCGGCGCGTGACGCGCCATCACGTAGAGGCGCCCCTCTGCAGCCATGCACAGGACCGTCACCGAGTGGCGCAGCCAGCCCGAGCGCGTCTCGATGGCGACGAGCGCATGCTCCTCGGTGAACGACGCGTCCGCGGGCAGGGGCCGGGCGGAGCCCAGGAGCGGGCCGCCCGGGACGATGCCCCAGGGGCCGCACCCGAGGGCGCCGAGGGTGGCGAGCGCCAGAGCTAGCAGTGCGTCACGCAACGGGAATGCAGACCGCATGGCTCGAGGATGCGACCCTTCGGTCAGCTCCTCCAGTTGCTCGCGAACCGCCGGGAAGGGCTCCGCCACCGCGGGGGGCGCCGGCGTGCCGGCGTGCCGGCGTGCCGGCTGCTGATCTCCTCGCGTATCGCATCCACGCGGGTCAGGGTGTCCTGTGGATCACACGGCTTCTCCGTTGCAGAGCCTGACGGCAAGCTCATGAATCTTGGCTGCTCGCACTGCGAGGAAGTCCTGGTAGGTCGCCGATCCGTACTCGAACTCATCAGGCCGAGGCAACAGGTTTGATACGAAGACGGCCGACGCGTCCGGTCCCAGGGTCCCTATGCACTGCGGAAGGTAGGCCGTCGGATCCGTGTCGCTGATCTTCTGGTTCTCCGAAGCCGCCAGCATGCATATGTTGGCGAGCGAGTTGTGCTCCCCGGGCGAGTTGACGCGTCTGAGATGCGCTTTGGGGTATACATGATGGAACTGCTTCTTGTTGAAACTTGACAATGCCTCGGCGACGTCAATGGCAGCGCCATTCGTCAGGTTCCTTGGATTCTGAGAGGCGAGGGCGAGCACAACAGCTCTCGAGCGCGAGTTGTTGCTGCGAAAAGCCGTGCGGGCAATCACGTCTGCGGAGGGCATTTCGCCGAAGTCGGACGCGTCTCCGTCCGCGCCGGCGACAAACCCCCGCACGCTCGCGATATCCTTGGATACAAAGCTCTCCGAGGCGCCGCGATAGTGTTGAGAGAAAGCAGAACGCCAGAACCACTGCCGCAGACGCGTTACCGCTTCCGCTGACAAGGTGCCCTCGCCGGAGAAGACTGCCGAAGTGATGACAATGAGTGCCTCGTACGGGAGAAAGTCCCAAGAATAGATGCCGAACTCGGTTGTCAAGGCGTCCACCGACTTGAGGAGTGCCTCGCGAGTACGCGCGGAAAGCGAGTCGAGGTCCGTTCGAGCTAGCCGCCGCAGGTCGAGGACGTCCTTCTTCTTGATGCTCTCATTGTGGACGCCAGACATGCACTTGAGGATCGTATCGCCTTCGATGTCCTCGAACCCTTTCGGCGCTAGGCTTTCTGCGATCGCAGTCGCCTCATCGTTGAGGTCAAACTCCTCAGACCAAGTGGCAGCCACCATCAGGTCGTAGGTGGATAGTCGCGTTCCTGAGCTGTTGATGCGTTCGAAAATCGGACACACCTCGTCGACCGTAAGCTCCTTGAGTGTGACCACCGGTAGCTTGTATCCGGTGATCGCATCGATGAGGCCGTCTAGTCGCGCTTGGAGCTCTGTCTTCTCGGCATGCGCGTTGAGGGCCGAGCGGTAGTCAAGGAGGCGCGGCGTATCGAACGTGTACCGCAAGGGGAAAATGTGCAGAGGGGCGTCCTGTGGGAGCTCGACGAAGCATTCATCCTGGAGGTCGTACGCTGCTGCGAATCCCTCCTCCTGCGGCGCGGCGCCAAAGGAAGCGAAGATTACGGTTAGGCGTTGCTGTCCGTCGAGCACGTAGTCGGTGGGCGATAGATCGTCCGTCTCAGGCAGTCGGAAATCTCCGATGTTTCGTTCGGCAACGAGCTTGTCATGCGTTCTCCAGAGGAGGAGGCTTCCCGCTGGATAGCTGCGGGAGATGCTGTCCAATAGGTCGAGAGCTTGCTCGCTCTTCCAGACGAAGGGGCGCTGAAACTTGGGTATCTTGATCTCACCCTTTCGAATGTCCCTCGTTAGGTCCTTGATGTACGCGGTGTCCGTCGAGAGTCGCGCACCGACGTTGTCTGCCATGGTCATCCTTCCACCGAGTCCGAGCGACTAGGCGTCCTATCGCGCAAGGGCCAGGATCGCAGCTCCCGGCGTCGTGTTCTTCCCCTCCGCGTTCCGCGTCCACAGCTCCAGCTCCACCAGCCTCGCGCCTTCCTCCTCCCACTTCCGCGTCACCCTGCCGCCGCACACCATCTCCTGGTCCGGCATGTCCATTCCGCGGTACTGGCACGCGATCTTCCGGATCCGGCCGCCGTGGCCGAGCCAGTCGGAGACGAGCTGGCCGAGGGACGCGTACTTGAAGCGGCCGTGGACGATGATCGAGCCGATCTGCTGGGCCTGGGGGAAGGCGTAGTCGTGGTGGAGGGGGTTGAAGTCGCCGGAGCCGGCCGCGTACTTGACGAGCTGGCTGACGCCGGGCTTCTTGTGCAGCTCGGGGAGCTCGTCGCCCTCCTGGATCTGGTCCCACTGGATCGTCATGGCCTCGTCTCCGTCTCCCCGCCCTAGTAGTGGATGACCTGGGAGCGCTGGGTGGCGACGCGCTCGCCGTGCTGGTTGGTGTAGGTGGTCTCCTGGGTGACGATGAGCATCTTGCCGAGGCTCCGGCTCTCGCGGACCGTCAGGTCGGCGAGGCGGGTCACCACCTCGAGGCGGTCGCCGGCGCAGATGCGGCCGTGGTACTCGGTCTCGGTGCCGCCGTCGAGCAGGCCCTTGAGGCCGTGGTCGACGGTGGGGCGGCCCTCGACGGGGCCGCTGAAGGTGTCGCTGCACACGCCGGGGATGAAGACCGGGGTGCCCAGGTAGGTGGGCGGGGCGGGGAGGTCGGGGTAGCCGGCCTTGCGCGCGGCTTCGGGATCGAAGTAGACGGGATCCGTGTAGCCGACGCCCCGGGCGAAGGCGCGCACGCTGGTGGTGGTGACCTCGTGGGTCCAGGGCGGCGACTGGTCGCCGATGCGGGACCGCATCGCGTCGGTGAGCTCGAACTCCTTGGCCATCCCGGGCTTCTCCCAAGCGAAGGTTTCTGGAGCGATGCTACCGCGGGCTCCACCGATCCGGCGCATCCTACTCCCCGACCCGCCCCGAGCGGGGTGAAGTGCTTCACAGCGCGGGGCGCAAAAGGGGTATTTGGCCACAGGCCGGCGCCGCTCGCACGGGGCTACACTGGCGCGATGCAAGCCACGGGCCTCATCGTGCTGCTCTGGGTCGTCTTCGCCGCCACCCACATGGTGCCGTCGAGCCTGCGCTGGCGGCCGCGGCTGGTGGGCGCGCTGGGGGAGCGCGCCTTCATGGGGCTCTACTCGGTGGTGTCCCTCGCGGTCTTCGTGCCGCTGGTGTCGATCTACCTGGACAACCGCCACGACGGGCCGCTGCTCTGGTCGTTGTCGATCGGGCCGGTGCTGCGCTGGATCCTCTACGTGCCGATGGGGGCGGCCTTCGTGCTGGTCGTGGGCGGGCTGGTGGAGCCGAACCCGGGCTCCCTGGTCGGGCGGGACACGACGGTGCGCGGCATCCACCGCATCACCCGCCACCCGCTGCTGATGGGCTTCGGGCTGTTCGGTCTGGTGCACCTGCCCTGGAACGGGTTCGCGTCGGACGTGGCCTTCTTCGCGGGCTTCCCGCTGTTCGTCCTGATCGGCTGCGCCCACCAGGACCGGCGCAAGCTCTCCACCCAGGGCGAGGCCTACCGGGCCTGGCACGCGGCGACGCCCTTCCTGCCCTTCACCGGCGGCGAGACGCTGCGCGGGCTGCGCGAGCTGCGGCCCATGTCCCTCGTGCTCGGCGTGCTGGTGACGATCGGCACGCGGCTGCTGCACGGGCCGCTCTTCTGGGGCGGCTGATCGCCTAGCGGGCCGTCGAGACGGCGAGGAGCCCCTCGGCGATGCTCCCGTCCACGGGGCGCCCGGGCTCGATGCCGAGCAGGTGCGCGACCGTGGGGTGCAGGTCGACGGCGCGCAGGTGCGGCAGCTCGCGGGCCGGCGCGATGCCGTCGCCCCAGGCGTAGAACACCCCCGCCATGCCCTCGTAGTGGGGCGGGTAGCCGTGGGTGGCCTTCAGGAAGGGGCGCGCCCAGACGAAGCGCGGGCCCCAGCGTCCCAGCCAGCGCAGCCAGCCCGGCCACAGCTCGGTGTCCTCGATGAAGTAGGGCGGCTCGGCGGAGAGGATGAGGTCCGGGACGCGCCCGTTGCTACCCAGGCGCGCGTAGGCGGGGAGTGCGTCGCCGCGCAGCACCTCGAACTCGTCGTAGCCGCCGAGCGCCTCGCGGGCGCGGGCCGCCTCGGCGGCGTCCTCGAAGTAGAGGAAGGACGTGGTGCCCGTGGAGACCGGCTGGGCGTCGATGTCGTGCCAGTGCAGCAGGCGCCGCACGTTCACGATGTGGGAGACCTCGCGCATGCCGTGGTCGGTGGTGACCAGCAGCGTGGTGGGTCGGCCCGAGCCCTCGATGGCGTCCATCACCCGCCCCACCAGCGAGTCCATCAGCGTGACCCGGGCCCGCGTCTCCTCGGACTCGATGCCCGTCAGGTGCGCCTGCATGTCCGGGCCGGTGAAGTACCCGAGGATCAGCCGGGGCCGGTCCGGGCCCCGGCGGCCGATCTGCTCCACCACCTCGTCGGCGCGGCGCGCGTCGGCCTCGGGGTCCTCGAAGTCGGTCTCCGAGACGACGCTCGCCAGCGGGCCGCGGGTCTCGGAGCTGTGGCCGTACCAGCCGAGGGCGGCGGTGCGAACGTCCTGGCGCTCGGCCGCCTCGTGGAGGCCCTCGCAGCCGAGCAGCCAGTCGGCGTCCCCGCTGTGGTCGTAGAGGCCGCGCTCGGGGTCGAGGAACTTGTTGGTCACGATGCCGTGCCGGGCGGGCCAGCACCCCGTCGAGAGCGTGAAGCCGTTGATGAGCGAGATGGTGGGGAAGGCGGGTTCGAGGCCGTGGCTGAAGGCGCCCTCGGTGCGCATGCGCGCGAAGGCCGGGGTGTGGTTGCCCTCGAGCATCGCCGGGGCGGCGCCGTCGAAGACCAGCACCACGACGGTGCGCTCGCTCGTCGCCAGGGCGGGCGTGCCAAGGCTCGCGATGGCGAGCGCCGCCAGCACGGCTCGCAGCCGCGCCACGCCTACGCCGCCTGGGCGGTGCGCGCCGCCCGTCGCCCCTGCACCCGCGCGGCGATCCGCACGCCGAGCACCGCCAGCACGAGCGCGGCCACGGGCAGGTGGGCTGGCGATGCGACGGCCCGAGGCAGGTAGCTCTGGGCGAAGAGGATCCAGAGGAACCAGCCGCCCACGCCGTGGAGCAGGGCCCAGCGCCGGCGGCCGAGCCAGGCCGCCGTGCGGTCGAAGGAGGTGGCGGCCATGGCCGCCACGAACACGTAGGCGAGGCTCCCGAACACGATCGTGATCCACGGGATCGAGGCGCGGAACTCGGGGTGGGCCCGCGCCGTCACGACGATGGCGACCAGGTGGACGAAGTGGGAGACCGCGAAGGAGACGCCGAGCTGGCGCCGGTTGCGCAGCAGCCAGGCCGTGGCGTCGCTCCGCCACAGCCGGCGCAGGCTGGATGCCGCGAAGGCCAGCGCGAAGAGCGCCACCGAGGTGCGCGCGGTGGCGCGGATCAGCATGCGCAGGCCGTCCTCGCCGGTGCCGGCGCCCACCAGGATGGCGGCGGTGAGCGCCGCCAGGGCGAGGCTCACCCCGCCGACGAGGGGCCAGCCCTCGACCGGCCCGCGGCGGCTCACTGGCCGGGCTCCTCGGAGCCGCCCTCGGAAGCCTGGCGCTCGGCCCGCGCCTTCACGTCGGCGAGGTGCTTCTGCACCTCGGCGTTCACCGCGTTGCCGTAGGCGCCCATGAAGGTGGCGCGGTTCGAGCTGGCCCACTTCATGCTGGCCTCGCGCCCTGCGTTCAGGTCCTGGAAGCGCGGCATCACGTAGCGGGCGAAGAGCTCGTAGCTGCGCCGGGTCTGGGCCCAGTCCGCCCAGTTGTGGGCCATGAAGAGGAAGGCGCCGAAGCCGCCGGACTGGGCCTCGAGGCGCTCGAGCTGGGCGGCGGCGTCGTCGGGGTCGCCGATCACGGCGAGGCCCGAGCTGGTGAGCGCCTCCACGGCGCCCTCGAAGCTCCCCGCCGGCGCCAGGGGCAGGGCCGCCACCTCGCGGAAGTAGTAGAGCCACTGCTCGAGGCCGAAGCGCACGTCCTCGATGGCCTGCTCGCGCGTCTCGGCGACGTGCATGGGGCCCACCAGCCGCCACTGGCTGCGCTGCACGGTCTGGTCGAAGTCCTTGGCGCGGTCCTCGCAGATCTGCCAGTTGGTGGCGAGCGCGTTGAAGCCGCCGGTGCTGGTGGCGCCGATGGAGAGGAGCCCGAGGCCGTGCTTGCCCGCCGCGCGGGCGCCGGCCGGAGACACCTGGGAGGCCACGCAGATCTCGACGTGGGGGCGCGTGTAGGGCCGGAGCTGGAGCTGGGCCTCGTTGAGCGTGAACCAGTCGGTCTTCGCGGTGACGGGCTCGCCCTTGAGCAGCGGCACCAGCACCGTGATGGCCTCGTCCATCATCTCGCGCTGCCGCGCCGGCTCGATCCCCATGGCGAAGGCGTCCGAGGGCAGCGCCCCGGGCCCGACCCCGAACATCACCCGGCCGCGGGTCTGGTAGTCGAGCTGCATGATGCGGTCGGCGAGCATGAAGGGGTGGTGGTAGGGGAGGGAGGAGACGCCGGTGCCGAGCCGGATGCTCCGGGTGCGCTCGGCGGCGCCGGCGATGAAGACCTCGGGCGAGGCGATGAGCTCGTAGCCGCCCGAGTGGTGCTCGCCGATCCAGGCCTCGTCGTAGCCGAGCTGGTCCATCCACTCGACGAGCTCGAAGTCCCGCTCGAAGGCCCGGGCGGGGTTCTCGTTCACGGGGTGGAAGGGCGCGATGAAGGCGCCGAAGCGCAGGTGGCGGCCGGACATGGAGGCTCCTCGGTTCGGGCGTCCCGAGGGTAGAACGCCCCGGAGGAGCGTCAACGAAGCGCGGCGCGCGCCTCGGTCTGCTCCATGCGCTCGAGCCACACCTCCCGGGCCGCGAGCCCGAGCGCCGCCAGGGCGCCCAGGCTGGCCAGGAAGTGGAGCGCGCCGCCGAGCCCCTCGGCGTGGTCCAGCATCCCCCAGCGGCGCAGCAGCCAGTTCCAGTCGTGGATGTGGCCGCCCACCAGCGGCAGCACCTGCCTCTGCGCGTCGGCGATGTACTCGGCGGCGTACATCAGGCTCTCGCAGAGCCAGATGCCGCAGACGAGCGCGTCGAAGCGTCGGCCCTGGGTGAGGAAGTGGAAGGCGGCCGCCACCGGGAAGAACAGCTGGCCGAGGGTCCCGCCCAGGAAGTGGAGGGTGCGGCCGAAGAGCCCGAAGAACACGTGGCCGGCCTCGTGGAAGAGCAGGTTCACGCCGTCGAGGAAGTGGTACTCGTAGGCGAACACCAGCCACAGCACGTAGGGCACGAGGAGTGCCATGAGGAGCGCGCGACCCGCCATGGGGCCCTCATCGGCCGGACGCCGGCGCGAGGTGAGAGCCCGCCTGGGGTACCCTCCGGCCCGCGATGAGCCCGTCCGCCCCTCCCGCCGATCGCATCGAGGCCCTGCGCGCGGTCCTCGCCGAGCCGGGCCTCGAGCCCATGCCCTGCTGCTTCGACGCGCTGTCGGCGCGGCTGGTCGAGCGCGCCGGCTTCCGGCTCACCTTCATGAGCGGCTTCGCGGTCTCGGCGGCGCGCCTGGCCCTCCCGGACACGGGCCTGATCTCCTACGCGGAGATGCGCGACCAGGGCCGCGACCTGTGCGCCGCCGTCTCGATCCCGGTGATCGGCGACGCCGACACCGGCTACGGCAACCCGGTGAACGTGCGCCGCACCCTCGCCGGCTACGCCCAGGCGGGCTTCGCCTGCGCGATGATCGAGGACCAGCTGGCGCCCAAGCGCTGCGGCCACACCCGCGGCAAGCAGGTGGTGGGCCGCGCCGAGGCGACGGCCCGGGTGCGCGCGGCGGTGGACGTGCGCGACGAGGGCGCCGGGCCCCTCGTGCTGGCGCGCACCGACGCGCGGGCCACCGACGGCCTCGACGAGGCGCTGTGGCGCGCCCGGGCCTTCGCGGACCTCGGCGCCGACCTGGTCTTCGTGGAGGCGCCGCGCAGCGAGGCCGAGCTCGAGCGCGTGGGCAAGGAGGTGCGCGCGCCGCTGCTCGCCAACCTCGTCGAGGACGGCGACACGCCGCTGCTGCCCCACGCCCGTCTCGAGGCCCTCGGCTTCAAGATCGCCGCCTACCCGCTCACCCTGCTCTCCGTCGCGGCCCGCGCCATGAGCGAGGCGCTCGACGCGCTGCGCCGGAACGAGCACCCCGAGCGCCGCCTCGGCTTCGAGGAGCTGCGGGATCTGGTGGGCTTCCCCGCCTACGAGGAGCTCGCCGCGCGCTACGCCGACGACGAGTAGCGCCTTCCCGCCAGCGGCGATTCACTGCCACGCGACACGCGAACGGGTCACTTCCCTGAACAGAGTTCGTTCCTTCCCGGGGAGGGGGTCCGATGAACGCCACTCGTGCGTCCCACGTCCGTCTAATTTGCATCGTCGCCACGTTCGCCCTGTTGCCCCTCCCGGCCGGGGCGGTCGGCTACGACCTGTCCTTCTCGACCCAGGACCAGAACATGTGGGGACCCGGGCCGGGCTTCGGGCTCGACGAGGAGATCTTCCTCGGCAGCCCGTGGAACTCACCCACGGCCGAGATCGGCGGCATCATCGGCGGCGTCACCGACGTGCCCTGCGTGCCCATCTCGAGCGGCTGCCTGCCCGGAACCGGGATCCGCATCGACACGCGCACGGGCGGCGTCGCGTCGGCGAGCACCACGGGGATCGCGGGCTTCGACTTCGGGGCGAGGATCGACGGCGGATCCGTCGACGCCACGGTCTCGTACCGCGCCGATCTCCAGGTGCCCGCCCAGGTGAACCCCGGCGAGTTCTTCAGCCTGGCGCCGAGCCAGAGCTTCTCCGGCCCACAGAACCTCACCACGAACCTGAGCGAGGCCGCGGGCTTCGCCGAGGCGGTCTTCGGCGCCCAGGCCACCCTGGGCGGCACGGGCTGCTTCCTCGGCTTCGGCTGCTCGAGCGGCAGCACCACCATCGGCTTCCCGCGCCAGGACGTCCCGCTCGTCTCCTTCAACGACCCGGGCAGCCCCGGCGAGATCAAGATCCTGGGCCTCGCCGACCCGGCGCTGTTCCAGTTCGGCTCGCCCATCGAGATCCCACCGAGCAACCCGCTGCTCAACTTCGGGAACGTCACCGTGCACGTCCCCGACGTGAACGCGGTCTCGAACAGCATCACGCCCCAGGGCACCCTCGAGGCCGGCGACTCCTCGGACTTCCTGGACCTGCGGGTGGACCTCGACGGCCTGGTGCTGAACGCCGCGGGGCTGCCGCCCATCCTCGGCACCTCGGTGAGCGCCGGCCCGCTCAACGTGGGCTACGACCTCGTGGACATCGAGCTCGGCCCCACCATCGACATCGTCCAGGACTTTACCCTGCGTCCGGAGCTGATGGTCGAGCTCACCTTCAGCAGCCCGGTGGACGTGGAGGGCGTGGGGTCCACCACGGTGCTGAGCTCGCCCTTCTCGTCGCTGCCGCGCATCGCGCTGCAGAACGACACCCCGGTACAGGTCACGCCGAAGTTCTTCATCGAGGCGCTGTTCGCCAACGCCACCTCGCTCGGCGTGGACGGCGTCTTCACCATCGACCTGCTCCAGGCGGCCTTCGCCATCGAGGCCTTCGGGCTGAGCCTCGACATCGGCGAGATCGGTCTCGGCCGGGTGCTGGAGGAGCGCGGCAACCTGTTCAACTCGCCGTCGCTCTTCGCCGACCTCTTCGAGCTCGGCGGCTGGAACATGATCACGGGCGACTCGTTCACGATCGCGATTCCCGAGCCGACCACCCTGCTGCTCGTGGGCCTGGGCCTCGCCGGCCTCGGCTGGCGGGGCGGGCGGCGCCCGACGGGCTGACGTCCCCAGGAGAGGCCCCGCGAAGGCGGCCCTGGGCGCGAGCCCGGGGCCGTCGCGCGTTGGAGGCGGCGGGCCGAACCGGTACGCTCCCGCCCCTCGGGAGGAGCGCGGTGGAGGAGAGGCTCGCCAGCGGCAGCCGCTTCGGCGTGCGGCAGGTGAAGGAGTGGGGCGAGGTCCTCACCGACTTCGAGACCCGCAACCGCTACGAGATCCTCGCCGACGACGGCACGCCCATCGGCCTCGCCGCCGAGGAGGGGGGCGGCATCGGGCGCTTCCTGATGCGCTCCTTCCTGCGTGCGGCGCGCCCCACCACGCTCCACCTGCTCGACTCCGAGGGGCGCCAGCTCGGGCGGGGCGACAAGAAGTTCCGGCTCTACTTCTACGCCATGGAGGTGGAGTGGGGCGGCAAGAAGATCGGCGCCATCGAGCGGCGCTTCTCGCTGCTGCACCGCAAGTTCACGGTCTCGGACTCCTACGGGCGCGAGGTGGTGACGATCCACAGCCCGCTGCTCAAGATCTGGACCTTCGAGCTGCGCCGGGACGACCGCAAGATCGGCGCGATCCGCAAGCAGTGGGGCGGCATGCTGAAGGAGGCCTTCACCCAGGCCGACACCTTCGGGGTGGAGTTCGAGGACCCGGGCCTCGACCCGGAGCTGAAGCAGCTGCTGCTGGTCGCCACCTTCCTGATCGACTTCACCTGCTTCGAGAAGGGGGGCTGAGACGCCGCCCGCCCTGCCCATGGGCCTCGCAGGGGTAGGCCTCCTCGCGTACGCGCTGCCGCTGCTCCACCCGCCCGGGCCGGTGATGCTCGAGCGCCTGCCCGAGGGCGCCGGCCTGCTGGCGCGGCTCTACCCGGGGATCCCGACGGGCTGGGTGGCGGCGCGCCTCGGCGGCCTGCTCGCTGCGGCGCTGCTCGCGGCGTCCTGCGCCGCGGCGGTGCGCCGCGCGGCACGGGTCGGTGAGCCGGACCTCGTGGCGGCGCGGCCGGGGCCGGCCCGGCCGCTGCGCGCCGGCGCGCTCCCCGCGGCGGCGGCGCTCGCGCTGCTCCACGCCGCCTGTGCGCCCTTCGTGGACGGGCTCGGGCGCGGCGCCCAGCTCGCCTACGTGGCGGCGTTCGCCCTGCCGGCGGCGGTGCTCGCCCTCGGCACGAAGGGCGGCGCGGATCGCCGCGAGGCGCCGCCGCGAAGGGTCGGGCCGATCCTCGCCTTCGCGGTCCCCATCGCGGTCTGGCTGGCCTGGCGCGGCGCCGACGCACGGGGCTCCCTGCGCCCCGCCCACGCGGTGGACACCTGGTTCGGCATGCAGATGCTCGAGAGCGCGGCGGCGGGCGAGCTCAACCTGGTCTCCGGCGGCCTGCTGCCGGGCATCACCGCGCTCCACCTGCTGCCCCAGAGCGTGGCCGCCTTCGGCCCGGGGCTCGCGCCGAGCTTCCCCGCCGTGCAGCTCGTGCACCTGGGCTGGCTGGCCGTGCTCGGCGCGGGCGTCGCGTGGCTCGCGGCGCGCCTCGTCGCGCCGGCGGCCGCGCCCATCGCCCTCGCGGCCTTCCTGGGCGCGCCCTTCGTGCTGGCGATGCCGCTCAACCCGTCGCCGCTCTTCCTCGGCTGCTTCTTCGCGGTGACCCTCGCCGCGCTGCTGCTGCGCTTCCACGAGCGCCGCTCCCTGGTGGCGCTGGCCGGGCTCGGCGCGCTGGCGGGCGTGGCCGCGACCCATCCCTCGACGCTTCCGCTGGCCGCGCTGGCGGGCCTGGGCGCCCTCGGCTCCTGGCTGCGCGGGCCGCGGCTTCCGTGGCTCGCCCTCGCGGTCCCGCTCGCGAGCGGGGCGGCGGCGCTCGTGCCGGCGATCCCCGACCTCGAGACCCTCGAGCAGATGCGCGTCGCCTACGCGCGGGGCAGCGGCCACTGGTTCGAGCTCGAGCCCATCATCCTGGGGCGCCACTCGCCCTTCGGCGCCGAGGCGCTCAACGAGGCCGGGCGCGGCGGCACCCTCGACGTGCCCGTGGCCGCGCTGCTGGCTCCCTTCGCGGCCACGCGCACCTCGCTGCGCCTGTGGGGCGACGCCGCCTTCGACCCCCTCGGCGCGGGCCTCGCGGCCGTGGGCCTCGCGGCGGCGCTGCGCGTGGCGCGGCGCCGCCCGCAGCTCGGCCTGCTCGTCGTGTGGCTCGGCGTCGCGCTGCTGCCGGGCCTCTCCTCCAGCTACGATCGCGCGACCCTCACGCGCATGTTCGCGATGCCGGTGCCCCTGGCGCTGCTCGCGGCGCTCGGCTTCGAGACGCTGCGCGCGGGGCTCGCGCCCCGCGCGCGCGCCGCCGTCCTCGCCTGGGCGACGGCCGCCGCCGTCGCCGCCGGCGGCCTCTTCCTCTTCGACGTCGTGAACCCGCGCATCCTGATTCCCTCGTCGAGCGGGCTCGCGCTGCGCGCGCTCGCGAGCGCGCCGCCCGCGGGCGGCGCGACCTTCCTCGAGCACGGCCCGCCCTTCGACCTGGCGTGGCTCCAGGTCCGCCCCATCGCGCGTCACGTGCCGCCCGAGCCGGTGCCCGTGTTCGCCTACACGGGGGTGGGCTCGCTGGCGCCGGGCGCCGCGCCCGAGGAGGAGCTCTGGCTCTGGAGCGCGGGCCTCGAGGAGGACGCCAGGCTCGGCAGCGTGGTGTGCCGCCACTTCCCGGCGAGCGAGCTCCACCGCATCGAGGACGCCACGGGCCGCGCGCGCGCCTACGCGGCGCGGCGCGCGGGGCCGGGCTGGCAGCCCGCCGCGCCCGAGCTGCGCTGGCGCTCGCGGCCGTGCGGGTCCCTGGGGCGTCCGGGGACGCCCTAGGAGGCCGACCCAGGATGGGTCGGCGTCCGCCGCAAAGCGAGCCCAGAGGGCTCGCTCAGCTAGGAGGCTGACCCGAGAGGGTCAGCCGACGACGCGAAGGATTCCGCGAAGCGGAATCGCAGCTAGCCGGCCCGGGCGCGCCGCGCGCGGCGGCGCAGGGTGCGACGCGCCGGGTAGAAGCCCAGGCGCGCGCCGCGGCGCGCGACCTCGGCGAGCAGGCGCTCGCGCGCGGCCGGCGGGTCGTCGCCCTCGAGGAGCACGTCCGCCACGGCCCGGAGCCAGTGGCCGGCCTCGGTGGAGCTTCCGGGCCGGGCCTCGCTGGTGTCCAGGTCCTCGACGGCCTCGAGCAGCTCGACCGGCAGGCCGGCGCGCGCGGCGAGCCGCGCGATCAGCGCGCCGCGAGCGCCCGGGCCCTCCCCGGACGTGCTCGACGCCACCCAGATCGCGATCGCGCTCGCGGTGTCGGGGTCCTCGAGGGCGGCCTCGGCGGGGTCCTCGGGCGGCGGCGCGGCCTCCTGCGCGGCGCGCAGCCAGCGCTCCGCGGCGACCTCGTGGCGGGCCAGCCGCTCGAGCAGCACCCAGTCCTCGCTCGGCACGGCGCCGCAGAAGGGGCAGCCGGCGAGGTCGCCCTCGCGCTCGGGCGCGCCGCAGCCGGGGCAGTGGGTCGAGGCGAGGGCGAAGTCGAGGCGGGTGCGCGCGCCGGGCCGGCGTCCCAGCACGAGCAGGTGGCGCAGCGGGCGGCGCTCGCGCAGCACGCGGCCGGGCCGCGCGACGTCGGGGCCGAGGCGGACGGCCAGCCAGCGCACCTCGACCAGCAGGCGCTCCCGGTCCTCGCCGGGCAGCCAGGCCAGGGTCGAGACCTCGCCGATGCTGCGCTCCGCCCAGTCCGCGTCGCCGGCCTCGGCGTCGGCCTGGAAGCGCGCGCAGAACCCCTCGTCGGCGACGCGGCGCAGGGGCTCGGCGCTGCCCAGGTGATCGGCCAGCGCGAGGCGCCAGAAGATCACCGCCACCCGGTCCTCGAGGTGCTGGCGGCTGAAGCCCGGGTCCTGCGCCACCAGGGCGTCGAGGCCCGGCACCTCGCGCTGGCCCGACGGCACCCAGTCGATGCGGTCGGCGATCTCGGCCAGCACCCAGTCGTGCTCGCCCCGCCGCAGGATGCCCTGGCAGCTCGGGCAGTAGGTGGCGGCGGTGATGCGGATGCCGGCGCCGCAGTTGGGGCAGCGGTCCGCGGGGGCGGGCGGCGCGCCGCCGCCGCGCACGCGCAGGAAGGTGAGGCACTCGTTGCGGGCGCGGTCGAAGCCCTGGGCGCGGAGCGGCTTCTCGTCGGGGAGCGCCACGGGGTGGCCGCGCAGCCGCGTGCGCACGAACACGCCGAGCCCGTCGAAGTGGCGGTCGGAGACCGCCTCGACGAGGCGCATGTCCTCGATCTCGACGCGCTCGAGCTCGGTGCGGCGGCGGCGCGCGACCTCGGCACGCACCTGGAGGGCGAGGCGCTCGTGGACCCCGTCCGAGACGCACACCCGGGCCGGGCCGAGGTCGTGGCGGGTGCGCGCCTCGAGTAGCGTCACCCAGGCCTCCCGCGCCCGGGCGAGGAAGGCCGCCTCGTCGAAGTGCGGGTCGCGCAGGCGCAGCAGCAGCAGCCCGCGCCGGTAGCGGGGCGCGAAGGTCTCGATGGGCTGCACCGGCACCACCCGGGCCTCGGCGATGCGCCGCGTGAAGCCCCACAGCCCGAGCCCGCCCACCACCACGAAGGGCACGCCGAAGCACAAAGCCATCAGCCAGAGGGGGTCCGCGGGCTCGTCTCCGCAGGACCCGAAGCCGGCCCCGAGGGCCAGCGCCATGGCGACGGCGCCGACGGCAGCCAGGGGATTGGCTCGGCGGGCGAGGCGCATGCCTGCTCATCGGAGCGCCGCGTGCCGCCTTTGAGGCCCGCCGCCCCTCAGGTCAGCAGCAGGACCGCGCCCTCGTCGGGCCCCAGCGCGAGGCGGTCGGCGCGCTCGGGCAGCCTGGCGCCGGGGCGCGTGTGGAGGCCGCCCCGGACCGCTGCGTCGGCGAGGGGGACCTCCACCGCGGCCTCGCCGAAGTTGAGCGCCACCACGGCCCGACCGGCCTCGCAGCGTCGCTCCCAGGCGAAGACGGACTCCGGCGCCGCGAGGCTCGCATGGTCCCCGCGGTGCAGGGCCGGCTCGGCGCGGCGCAGTGCGAGGAGGTCCTTGTAGAGCCAGAGCAGCGAGGCGCGGTCGGCGCGCTGGGCGGCCACGTTGCGCACGCCGGCGTCGTCGCCGAAGGGCAGCCAGGGGTCACCGGTGGTGAAGCCGTGGCCCGGGCCGGGCTCCCAGGGAAGCGGCGTGCGCTCCGGATCCCGCGCCACGTTGGGGTGCAGGGTCCAGGCGAGCGGGTCCTGGAGCCGGTCCACGGGCACCGGCACGTTGCGCAGGCCGATCTCCTCGCCGTAGTAGAGGAAGGGCGTCCCGCGCAGGCCGAGGAGCAGCAGCGCCGCCAGCCGCGCCCGGGCCTCGCCGCGCTCGGGATGGTCGTAGCGGGTGGCGTGCCGCGCCACGTCGTGGTTCGAGAGCACCAGGTCGGGCCAGGCGCCGGCCGGCAGCGCGGCCTCGAAGCGCTCCACCTCGCGGCGGAAGGCCGCGGCCTCCCAGGGCGCGTGGAGGAAGGAGAAGTTGAAGGCCAGGTGGAGCTCGTCGCCGTCGCCGTAGTAGGTGGCCGCCACCTCGGGGTCGAGGATGTAGACCTCGCCCACGCTCATGCGCTCGGGATGCTCGTCCAGCACGCTGCGGATGCCGCGCAGCATCGCGTGCACGTCGGGATGGTTCTCGTCGTGGAGGTGTCGCTGGCCGCCGTAGCCGTGGCCCTCGCGGCCCGGGATCGCGGGGTTGTCGCGCAGCTCGGGGTCCTTCGCGATCTTGTGGATCACGTCGATGCGGAAGCCGTCCACCCCGCGCTGCATCCAGAAGCGCAGCACGTCGTGCTGGGCCTTCACCACCTCCGGGCTGCGCCAGTTCAGGTCGGGCTGCTCGACGAGGTGGGAGTGCAGGTAGTGCTGGCCCGAGCCCTCGTCCCACTCCCAGGCCGGGCCGCCGAAGACCGAGAGCCAGTTGTTGGGCGGGAGCCGCTCGCCGTCGGCGCCGGCCCGGGCGTCGCGCCACACGTACCAGTCGCGCTTCGGCGAGTCGCGGTGCGCCCGGGAGTCGCGGAACCAGGGGTGCTCCACCGAGGTGTGGGCGGGCACCCAGTCGAGGATCACCCGGATGCCCCTGGCGTGGGCGTCGGCCACGAGGCGGTCGAAGTCCGCCAGGCTGCCGAAGAGCGGGTCCACGTCGCAGTAGTCCGCCACGTCGTAGCCGAAGTCCGCCATGGGCGAAGGCTGGATGGGCGAGAGCCACACGGCGTCCACGCCGAGCCAGGCCAGGTGGTCGAGGCCCGCGCGGATGCCCTCGAGGTCCCCCACCCCGTCGCCGCTCGCGTCCCGGAAGGAGCGCGGGTAGATCTGGTAGACGACGCCGTCCTGCCACCAGAGCCGGCCGGGCCGCTTCGAAGGACTCGGGCCGGGAGGGCTCAGACCGCGTCGTCCCCGTGCTCTCCGGTGCGGATCCGGATGGCGTCGAGCAGCTCGCGCACGAAGATCTTTCCGTCCCCGATCTCGTTGCTGCTGGCCTTGCTGCGGATGGCCTCGACGACGGCGTCGGCCATGTCGTCCTTCACGGCGACCTCGAGCTTCACCTTCGGGAGGAAGTCGACCACGTACTCCGCGCCGCGGTAGATCTCGGTGTGGCCCTTCTGACGCCCGAAGCCCTTCACCTCGCTCACCGTGAGGCCCGAGACGCCGATCTCGTTCAGCGCCTCGCGCACGTCGTCGAGCTTGAAGGGCTTGATGATGGCTTCGATCAGTCGCATCGGGATCTCCTCAGAGGTCGTAGCCGACCTCGGCGTGGAGCACGGTGTCGAGACCCTGGGTCTCCTCCTCGTCCGCCACCCGCAACGGTACCACGAGCGCCACGAGCTTGAGGAGGACCCAGGTCGCCGCGGCGGTGTAGACGATGGTGATCCCGGCCGCGAGCAGCTGGGTGGCGAGCTGGCTGCCGATGGCCAGGTCGCCCTGGTTGCCCTGGAAGCTCTCCGCGGCCAGCACGCCCACCAGCACGGTGCCGACGAAGCCGCCCACGCCGTGCACCCCGAAGACGTCCAGGGAGTCGTCGTAGCCGAGCTGCATCTTCACGACCGCCGAGGCCCACCAGCACACCACGCCGGCCACCAGCCCGATCAGCAGGCCGCCCACGGGCCCGATGAAGCCCGAGGCGGGCGTCACCGCGGCGAGCCCCGCGATGGCGCCGGTGGCGAGGCCCAGGACGCTGGGCTTGCCGTTCTTCACCCACTCGATGCTCATCCAGGTGAACGCCGCCGCCGAGGCCGAGATCTGGGTCACCACGATCGCCATGGCGGCGCCGCCGTCGGCGGCCAGGGCGCTGCCGCCGTTGAAGCCGAACCAGCCCACCCAGAGCATCGCGGTGCCCGTGGCGGTCATGGTCATGTTGTGGGGCGGCATGGCGGTCTTGCGGTAGCCCCTGCGCGGCCCGATCACGATGCACGCCACCAGGGCCGCCACGCCGGCGGTGATGTGCACCACGATGCCGCCGGCGAAGTCGAACACCCCGCGATCGCCGAAGAAGGAGCCCGCGCCGCTCCAGGTCATGTGGCAGATGGGCACGTAGACGACGAGCAGCCACACCACCGAGAAGAGCAGCATGGCGGAGAAGCGCATGCGCTCCGCGAAGGCGCCGACGATCAGCGCCGGCGTGATGATCGCGAAGGTCATCTGGAACATGAAGAACAGGATCTCGGGGATCGAGCCCGAGGCGACGCTCGCGTCCACGCCCCGCATGAAGCTCTTCTGGAAGCTCCCGACGAAGGAGTGGAGGTTGGTGGTGCCCTCCACCATGCCCGTGGTGTCGAAGGCCAGGCTGTAGCCGCACACCAGCCACACCAGGGTGATGGCCGAGGTGAGGGCCAGGCACTGCATCAGCACCGAGAGCACGTTCTTCACGCGGACCAGGCCGCCGTAGAAGAGCGCGAGGCCCGGGATGGTCATGAAGAGCACCAGGGCCGAGGAGGCCAGGATCCAGGCGGTATGGCCGCTGTCCGTCACGGCGAGCCCTCCCACGTGCCAGAAGCGGCACAGGGGCGCTCTTATACCCCCGTCGTGGGTCGGTTTGGAACCCCGTATTTCCCCGGAGCCCGGAAGCTCCAAGGGGCGATGTGAGACCGCCGAATCGATAACTATCCGGGATTCATGGATAATTTTCCGATTGAACGAAATGAACGATTGATGAGATCATTCATTTCATGCAGAGCCCTGCCGAATCCAAGGTCCGCGGCCGCGTGCTCGAGGCCGCCCAGAAGCGCTTCCAGAGCTTCGGCTACCGCCGCACCGGCGTGGCCGAGATTGCCCGGGACGCGGGGATCTCCGCGGGCACCGTGTACCGCCACTTCGAGAGCAAGGAGGCGATCTTTCGCGAGGTGATGCGATCGGTGAATCGGCTCTGGCTCGACCGCGCCCGGCGCGCCTTCGACGAGCCCGGTACGCCGATCGAGCGCCTGCTGCGCCTCGGGCCGGCCAGCGTCGAGCACGCCCGGGAGAGCTCGCTGCTGGTCTCGCTCCTGACCCGGGACACGGAGATCATCTTTCCTCCGCTCCTCGACGAGCTGCGGGACGAGGTCCTGCGCGAGACCGTCGCCCTCATGGCCGATGTCGTGCGGGACGGGATCCGTGAGGGCTGCATGCGCGACATCGATCCCGAGCGATTCGCCTTCGTGATCTTCACCACGGGGAACGCGCTGTTCCAGCAGACGCAGCATCCCTACGAAGAGATCCTCCCGGTGTTCGAGGACATCGTCTACCACGGGATCCAGGCTCGCTGAGGCATGTGGTCGCGACTCGCGCGCCGCAACGTTCTCCTCGACCGGCGTCGTTTCGCCACCAGCGCCCTCGGCGTGGCCTTCGCCCTGGCGCTCGTCCTGGTCCAGCTCGGGCTCTTCACGGGGCTCGCCGCAAACGCCACCCAGGTGATCGACCGCAGCCCCGGCGACGTCTGGATCACCGGACGCAACACCGGGAACTTCCAGTGGGGCCAGCCGATCCCGCGGCGCAGCCTCGACGTCGTGCGCAGCACCCCGGGCATCGATTGGGCCCGGGAGCTGGTGACCGGCTGGACCCAGCTGCGGCATCCCGACGGCGGCGTCCAGCGTCTCGAGGTGATCGGCTTCGACCTCCAGTCCCGGGTCGGAGCCCCGTGGAACGTGGTCGCCGGGGATGCGCGCGACCTCGCCGTCCCCGGACGCGTCGCACTGGACGCGACCTCCCGGGGAAAGCTGGGGCACTTCTCGCTCGGAGACCACCGCGAGATCGGCCGGCGCCGCGTGCGGATCGCGGCCGTCACCCACGGCATCACCTCGTTCACCACGATCCCGTTCGTGTTCGCCTCCCTCGACACCGCTCGCGAGATCACGGGAACCATCGGCGCCGACGAGACCGTCTACGTGGTGGCGGGCCTCGCTCCCGATGCTTCCCTCGAGGCCGCCCTCGATGCGCTGCGCGGCCGGCTGCCCCACCTCGACGTCTACGCCCGCCAGGCATTCCGCGAGCGCACGCGCCGCTACTGGATGTTCGAGACCGGCATGGGGATCGGCTTCCTGCTCACGTCGATGCTCGCCGTCTGCGTGGGCGCGGTCATCGTGAGTCAGACCCTCTACGCGGCCACGAGCGAGCATCTCCCCGAGTACGGGACGCTGAAGGCGATGGGAGCCACGGACGCGGACCTCACGAGCATCGTGGTGCGCCAGGCGCTGATCGCGGGCGCGGCTGGCTGCGTGCCCGGTGCCCTGATCGGGGCGGTGGTGGTGCGCGGGATCCGCGCCCAGGGGCTGGAGGCGTTGCTCGGGCCCGGTCTCGTCGCGATCGCAGCCGGCATCGCGCTGGGGGCCTGCGTGCTCGCCGCGCTGGGCTCCATCCGTCGGGTCCGGACCCTCGAGCCCGCGATGGTGTTCCGGCTGTGACCGCGCGGGCGCCGACGCTCTCCCTCACGGCGGTCTGCCGCACCTTCGGGACCGGGGCGCGGGCGGTAGGCGCCGTACGCGGCGTCTCGCTGGAGCTCCACGCCGGCGAGGCGGTCTGCATCATGGGGCCCTCGGGGAGCGGCAAGTCGACGCTGCTCTCGATCATGGGCGGGCTGCTCGAGCCCGACCGCGGCGAGGTCGCCATCGCCGGACGCCGCCTCGCGGACCTCTCGCAACGCGCGCGCTGCGAGCTGCGCCGGCGCCAGGTGGGCTTCGTGTTCCAGCGCTTCAACCTGATGGGGGCGCTCAGCGCCGCCGAGAACGTGGAGCTCGGCCTCCACCTCGCCGGCGTGGCCGCTCCCGAGGGACGCCGCCGCGCGGCCGGCGTGCTCGAGCGCTTCGGCCTCGGCCCCCGTGGCGGGGCCCTCCCCCGCGACCTGAGCGGCGGCGAGCAGCAGCGCGTGGCCCTGGCGCGGGCCCTGGCTCCCGGCCCGGTGCTGCTCCTCGCCGACGAGCCCACGGGAAACCTCGACTCGGCCAACGGTCGCCGGGTCGTCGAGCTGATCCGTGCCCACGTCCGCGGGACGGGGGCGGCGGCGGTGGTGGTGACCCACGACCGCCGTGTGAGCGAGGCGATGGACCACTGCCTCTGGATGGAAGATGGCGTTCTCGGCGGCTTCGAGGATCGTCCCGGCGCTGCTGCTTAGCCTGGCGCTGGGCTGCGAGGCGGGCCCCCCGTCGCCCGCCGCGAGCGGGACGGCGGAGCAGGGCGCCACGGCGAGCGCGCCGCGCCGCGTGGTCGCCACGGGGCGGGTCGAGGGCTGGCGCGAGGCGGACGTCGGCTCGAAGATGCGCGGGAGCATCCGCTCCTTCGAGGCCGAGCTCGCCGAGCGCGTCGAGAGGGGCGTCGCGGTGGTGCGTCTCGACGACCGCGAGCTGCGCGGGCGCCTGCGCGGCGCCGAGGCGCGCGCCGGCGAGGCGCGGCGCGAGCTCGAGCGGCGCCGCGCGCTCGACGCTCGCGGCATCCTCTCGGCGGCCGAGCTCGAGCGAGCCGAGTGGACCTGGCGCACCCGCTCCGCCGAGCTCGAGGAGGCCCGGGCCCTGCTCGCCCACGCCACCCTGCGTGCGCCCTTCACCGGAACCCTGATCTGGAGGTACAAGGAGGTGGGCGAGAGCGTCCACGTGGGCGGCGGGCCGGACCCCGTGTTCCGCATCGCCGACCTCTCGCGGCTCAAGGTCACCGCCGAGGTGCCGGAGACGGACATCGGCACGGTGCGGCCCGGACAGTTCGCCATCGTCACGACGTCGGCGCACCCCGCTGCGCGCTTCCCCGGCCGCGTCCACCGCGTCGGTCTGGCCGTGGGGCGCAAACGACTGCGCTCCGACGACCCCCGGCAGCGCCTCTTCGAGAAGGTGGTGGAGGTGGAGCTCGAGCTCGTCGCCGAGCCGCGCCTGCGCAGCGGCATGACGGTGGACGTCGAGTTCTATCCCGAGTGACGCTCCAGGCGCCGCCGCGCGGCCTCGGGGAGGCTCGCGGCGTGGGCCAGGCGGAGCGGCGTGATCGAGACCCAGCCGTGCTCCGAGGCCTCCACGTCGGTTCCCTCGAGAGCCACGCCCGGGCGGAAGCCGCCGCGGAAGGCGTGGGCGTAGCGGCCCGGGCCGCGCTCCTCGAAGAGGTCCTCGTAGCCCACCTTGGCCACGCGCGTCACGACCCGGCGCGTGTCGCGATCCGCCTGGTGGGGGAAGTTCACCGAGATGACGTCGGCCTCGGGCGGGAAGCCGCCGGCGAGCACGTCGCCCACGATCTCGGCGCACAGCGCCGCGGCCCGGGCCCACAGCTCCCCCGACTCGTCCCTCGACCAGGCGCGCTTCGCGAAGCTCGCGTGGTCGCGCAGGTCGCCCGCCGAGAAGGCGAGGGCAGGGAGCCCCGCGATCCAGCCCTCGGAGGCGCCGCCCACGGTGCCGCTCGAGAGCAGGAAGGCGAGGCCGTGGTTGAAGCCCACGTTGATGCCCGAGAGCACCATGGTGGGCTTCTCGTCGAAGAGCGAGTGGACGCCGAGCTGGGTGCAGTCCGCCGGGAAGCCCGTGACGGTGTGGATCTCCACGCCGTCGCGCACCACGCGGTCGACGCGCAGCTCGTCCTGGCGGGTGATGGCCTTGCCGATCCAGCTGCGCTCGCGGTCCGGCACCACGGCGCGCACGGGGACCAGCTCCGAGAGGGCCTCGACGAAGGGCACCAGGGCCGGGGAGTCCACCCCGTCGTCGTTGGTGACGAGGAGGAAGCTCACGGAGCCGTCCCGGTCGTTCCCGTTGCCCCAGCCGCCCCAGTTAATTGGCGAGCAGGTTGCGCGCCACCACCTTGAGCTCGAGGATCGGCTTCACGCCCTCGAAGATCGGCAGCACCTGGGCGTCGACCACGTAGCGGCTGATCGGGTACTCCTCGGCGTAGCCCCAGCCGCCGTGCAGCAGCTGGCCCTGCTGGGTGACCTCGACGGCCACGTCGCAGGCGAGCAGCTTGGCCTGGGCCGCGTAGGGCGCGGCCGCGCGCTCGTCCTCGTCCATGGCGGCGGCGGCCGCGTAGGTGATGGCGCGCGCGGCGGCCACCTTCGCAGCCATCATGCCGAGCGTGTACTGGGTGAGCTCGAAGTCGACCAGCGGCACGCCGAACTGCGTGCGGTCGACCACGTAGGTGGCGGCCGCCTCGAGCGCGGCCTGCGCCACGCCGCAGGCACGCCCGCCGGTCTGCAGGCGGCCGGCCGCGAAGCCGCCCATCTGCAGGTAGAAGCCCTTGTTCACGCCGCCCGCTTCGCCGACCAGGTTCTTCGCCGGCACGAAGTAGTTCTCGAAGTTGACGGTGTAGGAATGCATGCCGCGGTAGCCGGGCGTGGCATCGGCCTTGCCCACGATGCGCCCGCCGCCGGGCTGCTCGAAGTCGAATTCGTGGGCGCGCGTGGCCTCCTTGGGCACGATGAACAGCGACAGCCCGCGGTTCCCCTTCGACATGTCGGGGTCGGTGCGCAGCAGCACGGCCATGATGTCGGCGCGTCCCGCGAACGTGCACCAGGACTTGGGGCCGATGATCAGGTAGCCCACGACGCCGTCGACCGTGGCGGGCTCGGCGCGGGACTTCACGCCCGCCACGTCGCTGCCGATGTCGGGCTCGGTCACGCTGATGCCCACCATCAGCTCACCGGTGGCGATCCGCGGCAGCCACTCCTGCTTCTGCTCCTCGGTGCCGCCGGCGAGCAGCGCCTTGGCCAGGATCTCGGGCCGCGTGATCAGCGAGCCCGCCGAGGCCAGCGAGGCGCGCGACAGCTCCTCGGTGGTGATGATCATGGCGGTGTTGCCCATCTCGACCCCGCCGTATTCCTCGGGGATGGACAGGCCGAAGTAGCCCAGCTCGCTCATCTTCTCGATGAACTCCTCGGGCACCGTCTCGTCGTTGCGGTGGATGCGCTCGGCGTGCGGCGCGATCTCCTTCTCGGCGAACTCGCGCGCGGCGTCGCGGGCGAGCTGCAGCATCTCGTCGAGCGGGCCGTCGTTGCGCCCGCG